>DATLVR010000001.1:0-21137 GCA_035577265.1 Verrucomicrobiia bacterium
TTGACCGGATGCTCCTGGCTGAGGAATCTGTATACGTTTGGGGAGAGGATCCCGGGATTTACTATTACAGCCACCGTCGTCCGGCCAGCGGCATATTCTGGGCGAACCGGCTCATTTGGGGACCATCGAAAAAACTGGCCACGCTCAAGGTTCTTGATGATCTCAACAAAAACCAACCATCGCTCGTGCTGATAGAGGAGGGTTCGCTACTGCCGTCGGATCATCCCGTAGGCCAATGGATAAATCATCACTATGTCCCGTCACCAAAAGCGAGATTCTCCGAACTTTTCACAGTTTACGTCCGCCGAGACAGCGCACTTGCCGCGCGGCTTTCAACCAACCAGGAACCGTTTGCGCTCACCCTGACGGATGTGAACCCCGGCTTTCTCAAGCAATCCGCCGATGATCTGCTCCAGACAGGACGAAGCCGCGAGGCCCGGGCGTATTTACACAAAGCTGTGGCCCTTGATGCCAGTCATCCGGAAATTGACAATCAACTGGCCTGGTTGCTGGCGACCAGCTCCGAAGCCGGTCTCCGTGACGGCCCGCGCGCCGTGCAACTCGCAGAACGCGCCTGCCAGCTCACTGATTTCAAAGAGCCCGTTTATGTCGGCACTTTGGCGGCGGCCTACGCGGAGGCGGGACAATTTGAACCGGCGATTGTGGCAGCTCAGAAGGCCTGCGAACTGGCCTCCAAATCGGGCACGCCGAAAGTGCTCGAGGCAAACCAGGAACGCTTGGTTTTATATCGCGCCCACCAGCCCTATCACGAAGATGCCGATTCGACTCAAATCAAGCCGTCAACTGGTGCCATTTCTGGTTCAAACTGGTGATGAGAGCAATGCATGCAACTGGCACTGACAGCTTGGATTTGGCCAGCCGGGCGGACTGCAATTGATAAAATAAAATTATCCCAACCGACACCGGAATTTCGAGCAGGCTTTTGTTACGTTCGATGCGCTCAGCATCCCCTGGAGAGGGAGAAAAGGTTTCAGCGTCTTTGGCAACACTCGCGAATGGATTTAGAGCGTTTCCATAATTCACGTAGCGTAATGGGCATGCAAAAAGAAGCCGAGGCAATCCGCGGGTGAAATGGTGTCAAATGCCACACCGGCGGCGACCAGCAATTCCGGCTGGGTGCGCGGGGACAGCCTGCGCAGGAACCGGGAGTGAAGATTCTGGACGAGGCGGAGTTTTTAAAACTGCCTTAACACTAAACCAGCACAAGTATCATTGAGAGCGCCAGCGAAGGCTCTTTTTTTTCTTAAGCCGCAACATTGGGCGTTCCACCCCGTAGTAGGAAAGGGTCGCCACCGTAATTGCCGCAACCCACCATGTCCGCCAATCGTAAAGCAGCGCGCGCAATGGTGGTGAAGTAATGTTGCATAGAAACAACACATGCCAGATATAGAGCGAATACGACAGAATTCCCAATTGATTTATCGGCTGCCAATTCAAGAATCGAAACGTGAGGCTGTTCGGGCGTTGAACTGAAATCCACATCGCTATCAAGACAGCAAACGCCTGAATGCTGGGAATAAATGCGAGGATCATGTTTCCTTTCATGCTGCCAAGCAGTCCCAAAACCGCACCAGCCGCAAGGGTGATCAATGCTGCAATCAATACCAGGGAAGATGCTGCTGAAGATAATACCGGCATGGCGCGTCGGACCCAAAATGCTCCAAGACAACCCACCGCCAGAGAATCTGCATAAACCAGAATTGAATTACTTCCAAAAACCCGCCCGTAAAATTCTCCTGAGTTTACAACGTTAATGTTGCTTAATCGCATTATCGGACAAAGAACGATTGGAAGCAGGAGCAACAAATGAGCAAGACGAAGGCGCCGCCAGAGAGCAAAGGCGGCAAGGCAAAGTGGCCAGACTAAATAAAATTGTTCCTCCACGGCCAGACTCCAAAAATGACCAGTATAACTGGCGACCGGACCAACCATGTTCCGGGTAAATGTAAGCGCGCCAATCCAGGAAGAACTGCTTTCGCCATAATATACTCCCAACCAAAGTAGCATCGCCAGAACTCCGAGATAGACAAAGTAAACTGGAAAAATGCGGAGGCAACGACGGAGGAAAAAGTTCCTGATTGAAATGGCATCCCGCTCTTCAGCCTCTTGCAACAATAGATGGGTAATTAAAAACCCACTTAAAACAAAAAAAATCCTTACCCCCAAATTGCCTTGCTGGAGGACAACCCATCCCCACATGGGAATTTTGCTTTCTGGAAAACCCACCGTATAAACTGAATGATCTAAAATCACCAAAAGAATAGCCATGGCACGCCACCCATTGAGTGATGGAATCTGTCCGCTTTTAAAACTTGCCGTGATGCCCATGTGAAATGGCGGCTATCCTAAGCACGACAAGCGCTAAATGATACTGTTATCTCCGAAATTTAGTCCCGAATTTGCCCGATACAGGACGGACAACTTCCATTCCGAACAATTAAAATTGGCCAGGTCTTTCCCCGCCCCGGCCTTCTCGCTGCGGAGAGGGAGAAACAAATTCGGCGCCTTTGAAATTGCTTGCGACGGGATTTAATTGATAAAAACCCGTTGAGGATTTGCGCTTGCCGTCTTGGGTGTTCTATGTGACAACACCCTGGCAAGGAATGAAAACGAAAGCTGACATCGTCGCCAACTGGCTCCCGCGTTACACCGGCACCCCGCTCAAGGACTTCGGCAAGCACATCCTGCTCGTCAATTTCAACAACTACGTGGAGATGTTCGCCAGTTGGGACGAACTGCCGGGATCACGTCCCGAAAAATAATCCATCCTGACGGAACGGCGGATTTTCACGCTTTCATCCAGCACCTTTCGCGGGATACAGTTGCTTTCGCATCCGACCAGGGCAACTCTCTTAATCGCCACCGAAGCTGCCAAAGCCGCTGACCAGATCATATTTGATGCCGACGCAGCCATGGTCGCATAGCCAGGCAGCGAGTTCGGGCAGACCGACCGAGGCGTCGTTCATCTGGACCCACATCATTTGCACCAACAACCCGTGCTGTGAGACCACGCCCATAGCCGCACCCGGAGCATCGGCGGCCGGGTCCGGTTTATCACCGTTGTAACTGACCTCACCCAGACAGGCGGCAATCTTTCGTGCCAGGACGGCGTGCTCCGTGCGATTGGTATAATTCAGCCGGGACTGCTCGGCATTCAAATCAATCAGGATGGTGTCCACGGAATTGGTGGCGGCGCTCCGGAGCTTTTCGCGCGCGTCGTTCTGGAGTTTCTGTTCGAACTGGTTCAATTCTTTTTCAAGCCGGTCCACTTCCGATTGGGCACCGCGTTTTTCAGCCGCGGCGATTTTCCTGGAGTAATCATTGATCTCGGGATTTTCACCGATATCCGTCGCGACAGAATTGATGTGCTCCCATTCATGCCGCGCGTATCGGCTCGCCTCAAAGCCCGGTTTCCGGGCTTCGGACGACCACGGGGCCGCAAGGTGCATGTCCGAGCCGGCCTGCAAATAATCCCTGAGATCACGCAGTAGATTTGTGGCAGCGGTCTGGGTCGGGGCGATGAAATCCAGATTCACCATGACGGGCTGGTTGCTAATCGCGACAAAGACATTCGTGGTGGCGGTCTGGAGCTGGTCGAACCATTTGTCCCGCGCCGCATCGTCAGTGACGGGCAAGGAAAGCAGCAAGGAATCACCGAAGACGGTGAGCCGGGCGTTTGATGGCAACTGGCCGGTCAGTTGCTTGAATTCGGCCGCGGCCTGGTCGTGCTTCTTGAAGTTCGCGACGAGCAGGTTGTGGGACGCTGACGGGTTGCCGCCCGCCTCCGTGCCCCGCCATTGCTGGCTGTCGCCGCAACGGAACGAATGCGTGGGCTGGTGCATGGCTGCGCGCGTAAAGTCGCCAAGTCCACCACCGACTTTGCCGATGAACAACAACAGGCTGAAAAGAATGGCGATGAAAAATGCGCCGCCGTGAAGAATCATCAGTCCGATGGTCGCGAGCGCGTTTGGCGGTCGGGCGTTGAGAGTTTCAAAGACGTTCAGCGTGTGCTGCGCGATAACCTTGTTGCTGGCGTTCTTGGGAAATGCCGCCTTCACCTCATTAATGATGGCCTGTGCCGCTGGCGCGGGTATATCGTCGTCACCGGGAGGTGAGGGCGGCAGGCCGGTCTGACGCAGCTTGTCCGTCACCATGCCAAGCTTGATGATCACCGGCAGCGAAATGGTCATGAAGATGGCGAGATACATGAACACCTTCCCCAAACCGGCAACGCTCATCAAAAACAATCCGGCAATGGCGAGAACTTGAAAGGCGACGTTGAGCCAGCGGTTCCGGCAGAACAGGATGGTCTGCAACACGTGACCGCCGTCCAGCGGCAGAACGGGGAGCAAGTTCAGGCCGTTGATGAACACCAGCAGCAGCGCCACCTCGTTCAGCAAGGGCTTCTTCAAAATCAGCCCGATGATGCCCAGAAAAATACCAAGGGCGATTCCCGGCAGCGGTCCGGCCAGAGAGACGATAGCTTTCTTCCAACCGGGGATATTCCAATGACTGCCGGTCACCGCCGCGCCGAACAACGGGATGAAAAACATGCGCAGGTTGCGGTAGCGAAAAATACGCATGGCCGCCCAGTGTCCGCATTCATGAAACAGCAGCACGGGAATGATCAACAGGGTGAACCGCCAGTTCCAGCGCGCCGCACCAAGCGCCAGGAACAGCACGAGAGAAATAACCAGCATCCAGCCGGCGGCGGCCCAGCCGGATTTTTTCTCCTGCAATTTTTTCAACTCCGCCATGACCTCGGGATTTTCGAGTCCGCCCGCCTGCGCTGCCGCCACGTTGGCGGCAAAGGCGTCGGCCTTCCCCTGTTCTTCCGTCGTGCGCAAGCGGAAAACTTTTCGGGTCAGATGAAAGTCGCGAACGAGCACATGATGCTGCTCGGTCAGCGCCACCAGATCTTCATGCGACCGCACCGGCTGGACCATTTTGCCGCCCGACAATTGTGCGACGAGTTGCTGGTGCCTGGCCCAGAGCCGGGTGGAGGGCGCACGGAACATCCGGTTCATCTGCACATTATCAGGCGCGGCCATGTCGGGCTTGCCGGAAGAGGAGACGAAAAAAGATCCATCTGCGAACGGCGTGAAAAACATCAGGAACAACCCACGATCCGGTTTCTGGGACTGTTGCCAGAAGCGCTGGTGGATGCGCGCGAAATAATTTCCCGATTCATGCCGGAACGTCGCCCAGTAAACGGTCGTCCGTGTGCCGGGATCATGGATGAGATGATAGACTGGATCCAAAAAACCGAGCCCCGTGAGTTCCTTTGTCACGGGCTCAAAACCGGTGGCGATTTCCACAGGCAACGATTCAACAATGAATGGCAGCGTGGATGCGCTGTTCGGATCGTCTGTGGAACTCGGGATGCGGATGTGTAGCCATTTGACGAGCCAGCCGATGAAGACGAGAGGAGATTTCGTGCCCCACCAATATTCCAAATGGCTGACTTTCGTGGAATCAATTTCGTAAAATGTATTCACGCCCTTCTGATTGCGGCAATTAAGCGCGGAGAATTATTGCGAGTCAAACAGAAACAGCCTTCGGATCAGATGATTGCGCGGGACGCCGCCAGGCGCCGGAATTTGCCATGACCAGACAAAATCGGTTTGGGATTTGCGCTTGCCGTCTTGGGCGTTCTATGTGAAAACACAATGGCAACGAATGAAAACCAAGGCTGACATCGTCGCCAACTGGCTCCCGCGTTACACCGGCACCCCGCTCAAGGACTTCGGCAAGCACATCCTGCTCGTCAATTTCAACAACTACGTGGAGATGTTCGCCAAGTGGCACAAGGTGCCCATTCGCGGCGCGGACAAGCCGATGCCCAACGCCACGGCCGACGGCATCACCATCATCAATTTCGGCATGGGCAGCGCGAGCGCGGCGACGATCATGGATCTGCTGTCGTCCATCCATCCGGAGGCGGTGCTGTTCCTCGGCAAATGCGGCGGCTTGAAGCATGTGGCCGAGCTGGGTTCTCTGGTGCTGCCCATCGCGGCCATCCGGGGTGAGGGCGCGTCGAATGATTATTATCCGCCGGAAGTGCCCGCGCTGCCGGCGTTCAGTCTGCAGAAAGCCATCTCCACCACCATCCGCGATCACAAACGCGATTATTGGACGGGAACGGTTTATACCACGAACCGCCGCGTGTGGGAGCATGACGAAGCATTCAAAAAGTATTTGAAGAAGATCCGCTGCATCGGCATTGACATGGAAACCGCGACGATTTTCATCACCGGCTTCTACAACGAAATCACGACGGGCGCGTTGCTGCTGGTGTCCGACCAGCCGATGACCCCCGAGGGCGTGAAGACTGCGGCGAGCGACGCGAAGGTGACCCAGGCGTTCCTCGACAAGCATCTGCACATCGGCATCGACTCGCTGAAGCAACTCATCAACCGCGGTCTGACCGTGAAGCATCTTCGGTTCTAAAACTTCTCCTGTTCAAAAATCAAAACAGTCGAAACGCCGATCTATTTTCAGCCGTCCCGCTGGACAATTAAAGCGGAGCGCGGGTCTGCGACCCGCAGCAGCTTGGCGAAACAGAATGCGCTCAAACAACTGTGACCGCTTAGGCTCGAAAGTGCTGCGGGTCGCAGACCCGCGCTCCATACGGCAGTTATCCCAGCCGTTGCCGGAATTCCGCGCAGGCTTTTGCGATGCCCGGCGCGTTGAGAATCGCCGAGACGACACAAATTCGTTTCGCGCCGGCCGTGAGAACATCGTCAATTGTTTGCAAATTGATCCCACCGATCGCGAACCACGGGACGGTCGCATTCGCCGCCGCCCAACGGACGTAGTCCAGCGTCACCGGCTTGGCCGTCGGCTTGGTGCCGGTGGCGTAAATCGGACCGATGGCGATGTAATCCGCACCGGCGTCGAGCGCGCGTTGCGCCTGTGCGGGAGCGTGGGTGCTCAAACCGATTTTCAGTTGAGAGTTGAGAGTTGAGAGTTGAGAGACGTGCGTGAAGCCGGCGTCGAAAAAATCTTCCTGGCCCAGGTGGCAGATATCCGCGCCGACTTCGCGGGCGATGTCCAGATGATCGTTGATGACAAAGCCCACGTTGGCGCGGCGCGTGACGGGCAAAATCTTTTCCGCCATGCGCCGGATATCGTCAGGCGGGGAATTTTTGGCGCGCAGCTGAATCAGGTCACTGCCGCCGTCACAGAGCTGTTGAGCGACGAGTTCGGGCGCCCGGCCATGCAGATAGGCCGTGTCCACGAAGGTATAAAGTTTGCAATCGCCGAGCGGTTTCACACGAAAAGATTAATTCATTTTACAGGAGATAACAGAGGAAACGGAGTCGGAGATTTAATTTCCTTAGCTTAAATCACCGAGCCATTCTAAACCAGTTCTCTGTTGACTCTGTTTGCTCCTGTTCAAACAAAATTCAGCGTGTCTTTTCAAACGCCAACCGCCGGAACCAGTCGCTGCGAGCAGCGAGCGCAACGAGTGGATTTTGCAGCGACGGCATGAGGATGAGGTGTTGCAGCCATTTCGCCCAGGCCAGGCGGCGGGCAAAGGCAAGGTCGCAATCGCGCGCGATTTTTTGGCGGGCTTCACGCCACGAAACTTCGCCCCGGTTCCACGCGACCAGCGGCGCGATGGCCAGTTCCGCCGATTCGAACGCCATGGACATGCCGTTGCCGGCGACGGGCGGAATCATGGTGATGGCGTCACCCACGCAAATCTCCGCGCGACCGGCGGCCTGCTGCGGTCGCAACGAAAGCCCGGCAATGGCGCAATAAGAATCCTCCGCAAACTCCGCATTGGCGAGTCGCTTGCGTAACAGCGAATCCGCCGGGCCGCGCAACAGTTCCCGGCCGTTTCTGTCATCCCCATTTTCATCCGCTTGTTTGCGAAAAAGCCCGCAGAGGTTCACTGTGCCGTCATTGATTTTACACAGGCCGACGTAGCCGCGTGGCGAGACGTGCATCTCCAGATCGGCGGCGAGCGCGACGTTCCGGGCGTGAATCTTCAGGCCGAACCAGCGTGCCCCGCCCGGCTCCGCCTGTGCCCGCCGGCCCGTGGCGCGGACAATGCCTTCGCCAAAATTTCCGGCGAAGCGTGTGCCTTCACGCAATTCGCCCCCGAGTTCTCGAAATCGGTTTACCAGCGTGGCGTCCAGTGTGAAGCGGGAAAGACAAATCGCAGGTGCAGGCAGCGATTGTGGCGCGGTTGATTTGGTCGTGGAATAAAAAGCCGTGCTCCGCGCGGAGACGGCCCCGGCCTGCTCGAGCAATTCAGCCAATCCCAGCCGCGCGAGCGTGGCCTGACCGCGGCCGCTGATGAATTCGCCGCAGACGCGGTGACGCGGATAATGGCCCGCCTCATGAATCGCCACGGGAATTTCCTTCTGTCGCAGCGCGATGCCCAGCGTCAAGCCGGCCAGTCCGCCGCCGACAATCTGGATTGGTTTGGGCGCGGACATTTTAGTTGATCCGCTGCGCAACGAATAAATGGCTGAAGAATCCGGTGCGATGCTCGGTGAGCCGCCAGTTTTGCTTGTCCGGCCAGAGCGCGGAAATTTCCTGGTCAATGAAGCCGGCCCGGATGCTCACGGCGGCGTCATGCAACGTGACATCATTGCAGCCGATCAACCGGAGCAGTTGCGCGCAGGCAAACGCACGACGAAACCGGTGCGGCTCGACGGCGATGAATAATTTTGCGTGCCGGGAAATCTTCTCCAGCAGTTCCGCGAGGCGGGCATCTTCAAAGTGATGCAGAAACAGATTGGCGATGGTGACTTCACCATCACCCGCAGGTGGTGACCATTCAAAAACATCGGCCACGACCGGCTCGACCTGCCAGCCGAGATTCGCAAAGGCGGCGAGCGTTTCGGCGGAAATATTTTTTTGCAGGTCCAGCAGGGTCGCGTTCACGCCCGGCCAGCGTGGCGAGATTGCTTCCGCGACACGGAGCAGAAAATTTCCATCACCCGCGCCGAGTTCGGTGATTTGGCTGGACGCGGGACCGTTCCAGTTCTTTTCCAGCGCCCGAGACATGATCGCGTGGTTCCGCATCCAGGCATTGACGCGGCGCAAATCGCGGCGCGAGCGCGCGGCGCGCGGATCGGCCGGCGGCAGCGTGTCGAGGAGTTCCGGTTGGACGATGCGATTCATTTGATTGCGGCTCGCGGGGACGCTCGCCCCACCGAATTAATTTTGTTTCACTTCCAGCAAGGCGCCGTGGCAACTGAAGCCGGCGCCGAACGCGGACATCCACCAGAGGCCACCGGGCGCGGGTTCGCGCAACGCGCGTTCGAGGACGAAATAAACGGTCGGGCTGCTGATGTTGCCGAATTCGCGCAGCACGGCAGAACTGTGGCGCACGTCGTCCGCGCTCAGTTTTAACTTGTCGCGCAGGGCGAGAATCACCTCGCGCCCGCCCGTGTGCAAAATCCAGCCGGCGATCTGTTCGCGTTTCACGCCGGCAGCCGCGAGCGAGTCGGCCAGCAACCTTGCGGCCGCGTCACTGGCGACCTGCGGCACCTGCGGCAGCAAAATGTTCCGCAACATTCCATTTTTGTGGCTGAACCGGAGCGTGTCGCGCTCGGCCGTCACGAGGGACGAAGCGGCGAATTTCCATTCCACGCTGCGGCGGCCCGGCAAAGGTTCGCCGGCCAGAACGGCCGCGGCCGCGCCGTCGGCGAACAGACAGGCACTGATCAAAACGCCGGCATCGTCGTCGAGATAAAAGGCCGCGCTGCAAACCTCGACGCAGATGGAGAGAACTTTTTTGGCGCGGCCGGCGGCAAGGATGGATTCTCCCGCTCGCAGATTCGGCAGGGCCGCGCCGCAGCCCTGGCCGACAAGGTCGAGCGCGAAAACATCGGAACGCAACCCCAGCGGCTCGCAGACATAACTCGTCAGGCCGGGACACAAATAGCCGGTGCAGGTGCTGATGATGACGTTGTCAATTTCCTCCGGCGAACACTCCGCCTCCTTCAGCGCCCGGCGCGCGGCCTCAGTGCAGAGCGCCGGCGCGTGTCGGGCGAAGCGGGCCTGCAACGCGTCGGGCGTCTGGTCGAAGATTTCCAGGAACGGGTCGAGCGCCAGATGGCGCGCTTCAACGCCGTTGTCGCCGCAGAGGACTTTCCTCAGAATGGCCTGGGAACGGGGCTTCAGTTGCGCAATCTGCGGCAGGTTTTGCACCGCCGCCCACGCGTCGCGCTGGGGGTAGCGGTGCGGAGGAACTGCGGTGCCGAGACCGATGATAAACATGGCGGACTTTAACGCACAATGTCGGAGCACGCCACTTTTTACCATGAAAACGGCGGCGGAATTTCTTCCGCCGCCGCGCGTTTCCAGATGGATTTGAGGTCCCGGCAAAAGAGTTGAAGCGACGCCTCGTCGCTTGCGCGGCGGGTTGAGATCGTTGAAAAAAACAGGTTCCCGGCGACGAAGGCGTCGCCGCCACGTGGTTTGCAGCGGTCTCGATTTGCTATTTCAAACCGGCCAGATAGCCAAAGCGGGCGCGGAACTGCTCCGGCGTCACATTGATGACGGCAGCGAGCTTGCCCAGCTGCCTGGCGTCCTCGAAATCCTCGCATTCGAGACGGATCATGTAGGCACAGGCGCATTCGTAGGCCTCACCATCCACGTTGACCTTGCGGTTCTGCATGCGGCCGGTCTTGGGGTCGAGCATTTTTTCGAACGGCAGCGGGTTCATCTTGCCGTCCACGAAGCTGATGATGGCGCCGTATTCTTCAGCCTCGGGCGAACGGAGGAACTTCACCGCCGCGTAACCGAGGTCGCGGGTGTATTCGGCATCGAACGGGATCGGATCGGCGCAGCGCAGCTCGTAGCCGAGATCCTTGTCAATGAAGGTCATCTTGATGCCGAGCTTTTCGAGGCGCACGGTCAACAATTCTTTCATCAGGCGGCCGAATTCGATTTCGCCCAGGCGCAGATGGCCGTGATCGTCACGGATGACTTTACCAAAACGTTCGAGCTGGCCGCCGGGCAGCGCCGCAATCAGACCCCGTTCCCCGAGCGATTCAATCAGACCTTCCGCCAGAACGACGAGGCCGTATTGGGAGCCTTCCGCTTTGCGCTTGATGATGGAGCCGATGATGATGTCGCAGACTTCGTCCACCGTGACGGAGCGCCCGCGAAATTCCTCCGAGATGATCGCGAGCGTGGCCGCCGAGGCCTTGGCGATGCCGAGCGCGAGATGTCCCGCCGCGCGGCCCATGCTGATGATCAGATACCAGCGCGACGTCGTGCGGGCGTCTTCAATCAAATTGCGGACGATCTGCACGCCGTAGTGGCGGGCGGTCTCATAGCCGAACGTCGGCGCGGTGCCGGGCAACGGCAGATCGTTGTCGATCGTCTTGGGCACATGCGCGACCTTGATCTTGCCGCCGCTGCGCTTGGCGACATGGCTGGCGGAGAACGCCGTGTCATCGCCGCCGATGCTCACCAGCGCGGTGATGCCGAGCTTGTCGAACACGGTGAAAATATTCTTCATCTGCTCCTCGGACTTGGTCGGATTCGTGCGCGCCGTGCCCAGGATGGAGCCGCCCTTGAGATGAATATCTTTGACGTCGCGGATGGACAAAGGCTTGATCTGCGTGGTGTCACCGGCGGCGATGTGCTTGAAGCCGTCACGAAAGCCGATGACCTCGTAGCCTTGATTGATGCCCTCGATCGTGGCCGCGGAAATGACGCCGTTCAGCCCCGGAGCCGGACCGCCACCGACCAAAATTCCCAGTCTGCCTTTGCTCATGCGAAGTATGCGTTGTTTTTTGGTTGAAACTGCGAAAGCGCGAGCATGCGTGACTTTGGGAAACAATTCAATTCCATTCTTGCCGGAATCCAACCACACTTTGCCGGAATGAAACCGGCTGTATTTCTCGACCGCGACGGCACATTGATCGCGGAAAAAAATTACCTGTCCCGCCCCGAAGACGTCGTGATTTTTCCCGGCGCGGCCGCCGCGTTGAAACGGTTGTCCGACGCCGGCCTGCCGCTGTTCATCGTCTCCAACCAGTCCGGCGTGGGGCGCGGCTACTTCACGCTTGCCGAGGTGGAGCGCGTCAACGAACATCTGGCCCGTGAACTCGCGCGCGAAGGCGTCCGCTTTGAGAAAATCTACGTCGCACCCGAGGCGCCCGACCAGCCAAGCCGCGGCCGCAAGCCGTCGCCGCAGTTTCTGTTCGACGCGCGGGCTGAATTTGATCTGGACCTCGCGGAAAGTTTCATGATCGGCGACAAGTTGATCGACCTGGAATGCGGCTGGAACGCCGGCGTGAAAAAGAGCATCCTCGTCCGCACCGGCTACGGCGCGAAGGCGGAAGCGGAAGCGGCAGCACAGTTGAAACGCGCGGTGATTGTGGACGGCTTGTCAGCAGCGGCGGAATGGATTTTGAAACAGGAATTCAAAATTCAAAATTCAAAATTCAAAAATTAACTTATGTGCGGCATCATTGGATTTGTCGGAAAAAAATCGGCCTCGCCCATCCTCCTTGAGGGCCTGCGGCGTCTGGAATATCGCGGCTACGACAGCGCCGGCGTGGTGCTGCTGCACGAAGGCAGCCTGCTCGTCCGCAAGAAAAAAGGGAAGATCAACGACGGCCTGGCCCGCGTGCTGAAATCCGAGCCCGTCAAGGGCAGCCTGGGCATCGGCCACACCCGCTGGGCCACGCACGGCGCGCCTTCGGACAAAAACTCCCATCCGCACCTGGATCAGTCCGGCAAAATCTCGGTCGTGCACAACGGCGTCATCGAGAATTACGACGGCATCAAACAAAAGCTGCTCCAGGCCGGACACACGTTTAAATCCGACACCGACACCGAAGTGCTCGCCCATTTGATCGGCGAGCATTACGAAAAGCGGCGCGGCCAGAATGCTAAAAACAACGGTGAAAATCCGCTGGCCCAGGCGGTCTGCGACGCGCTACGGGAAGTCATCGGCACCTACGGCCTGGCGGTCATTTGCGCAGAACAGCCCGGCACCATCGTCGCGGCGCGGCGCGGCTCCCCGCTCATCATCGGCATCGGCAACGGCGAAAACTTCATTGCCAGCGACGCCAACGCCATCGTCGCCCACACCAAGAAGGTGGTTTACCTGAATGACTACGACGTGGCGACCATCACGCCCGAACGCTTCGACGTCTTGAACCTCGGCACCGACACCGCCAACGTCCAGATCAGCAAGCTGGAGTTCGACGCCGAAGACGCGCAGCGCGGCAAACACGCGCACTTCATGCTCAAGGAGATTTTTGAGCAGCCGCAGACCATCGCCAACGCCGTGCGCGGACGCCTGGATTTTGAAGGCGCGACCGCCCGGTTCGGCGGCCTGAACATGAGCATCGCCGAGTTGCGCAGCATTGAGCGGATCGTGATCGCCGCCAGCGGGACGAGCTGGCACGCGGCGCTCGTCGGCGAATATCTGATCGAGGAACTCGCGCAGATCCCCGTCGAGGTGGAATTCGCGCATGAATTCTGTTACCGCAACGCCCCGCTCGAACGCGACACCGTCCTGCTCGTGCTCTCGCAATCCGGCGAAACCGCCGACACGCTCGCCGCGTTGCGCGAGGCCAAGCGCCGCGGCCATCGCGCGCTGACCATCGTCAACGTCGTCGGCAGCACCATCGCGCGCGAATCCGACGGCGGCATCTACATGCACGCCGGACCGGAGATCGGCGTCGCCTCCACCAAAGCCTTCGTCTCCACGCTCACGGTTTTATCGTTGCTGGCCGTGCATCTGGGACGGATGCGGAATCTCGCCGCCCGGCGGGCGCTGGAAATCCTGCACGCGCTGGAAGCGGTGCCGAAGCAGATCGAATCCATCTTGAGACAAAACGAAGCCCTGAAAAAGATCGCGAAGAAATATTCCAAGGCGGACGACTTTTTCTTCCTCGGCCGCGGCTACACCTTCCCGATCGCACTCGAAGGCGCGCTCAAATTGAAGGAGATTTCCTACATCCACGCCGAAGGGTATTCCGCGGCGGAAATGAAGCACGGGCCGATCGCCTTGATCGACAAAAACACCCCGACGGTTTTCCTCGTGCCGCAGGATGCGATGTATGACAAGACGATGGCGAACCTGGCCATGATCCGCGCGCGCAAAGGCCCGATCATCGCGCTGGCCACCGAAGGCGACAAACAGATCAAGAAGGTCGCCGATGATGTGATCTATCTGCCCAAGGCGCTGGAACCGATCTATCCGATCCTGGCGACCGTGCCGCTGCAACTGTTCGCCTATCACATCGCCGTCGCGCGCGGTTGCGACGTGGACAAGCCGAGGAATCTGGCCAAAAGCGTGACGGTGGAATGAAGCTGCCGTCTTTGCGCTTCTGCCGGTATCGAGACAATAAAGTGGGATACCCGGTTGTCGCGATAGTGTCCCCGACCACCCATAAAGTTGAATACCGGTGACCTGACCCGATGGCTGGACACACCCTTGGCAGGGTTCTGTCATCCGGTTCATCCGGTTATTTCACCCGGCCGTTGGTGGGGCCGGCAGCCCCGGCTTCCGCCATTTTGTTTTGGCCCGCTCACTGCAATCGCGGCGGCATGTTGAATACATAGCCGTAAAGTTCAGCCAGCATTCCGCCGGTGGGCCGCTTGCGCAAATCTTCATCGAACGGAATCGTGTCGGTCGTGGCAAAGGTGTGGATGGTCAGGCAATAGCTGCCGTTGACCATGATGCCCAGCAGTTCCCCCGTGCGGCTGAACACCAGGTCTCCGCGCGACGGGTTGAATTTTCCAAACAGCCCTTTCAACAGATTGCGGTCCAGCCGGACATATTGCGGCATCTTCAATTCCATCTGAAAATTGCACTCACCGTAGTAGCCGTCGTTCGCGCCGACCAGCACGGCGTCTTGAAATTTATAGGGGTCGGATGATACGCGGTAAATTTTGCAGCCCAGCAGGCGCGCATCCGCCGGTGTGACCGGAATCATCACCACCCGCGGATCCTGCTCGTGAAACGACAGGGAATGAACCGGCACCTGCGTCGTCTGCCGAAAGAGCGTGCCGGAGAATTTGTCCCAGTCCGTGCCGGGACTCCACAGCGTCAGCGGCGTGTCCTGCACGTGGCACAACGCAAAATAATTGGTGCCGTCGGTCGCCAGGACCGTGATGATTTTTTTGTCCCGGCTCAAATCCATGCCGAACAGGCCCGAGCGGGCGCCAAAAATTCTGGCCTCGACCCGGTTGGAAACGAACTCGCTGAAAACCGTGTTCGGCGCGAGCGGGCGGTTTTCCCGGATTTCCTGCGCCAGCGCGCTGGAATTGGTCGCCAGCGTCTTGAATCCTTCGGCCAGCTTTGCAGTTTCGGCATGCGCGGCCTGCACTTCCTGCTGCATGAACGCGGCACGCTCGGCCGCGGCCTTTTTTTCCACTTCGGCCAGCTGGAGCTGGCTGGCCAGCCGCTGCCGTTCCGTCTGCGCAAGCTGGTTGCTTTTGGCCAGCAGATCGAGCTGCTGCTGCAGGGTGGCGGCCATTGCCGATTCCCGCTGCGCCTCGGCTTGCGTCGCCGCGAGTTTCTGCTGCGATTCCTGCGCGCGCAGGGACATGGACTCCAGCTGGCGGTTCAAGGTGTCAAGGTTCGTCTGCGATGCCGCAAACTGCTCCTGCAACCGCAGGGTTTTCTGTTCGTGCTCGCCCAGTTGCGTTTGCTGCTGCTCCGTCGTAGTGCGGACCTGCGCGAGCTGCTGCTGCAATTGTTCCCGGCGGCTGCGCTCGTCTTCCAGCGCGCGTTTCATCACGGCGGCCAGATCGGCGCCGGCGTTCACAACGGCGTTCGTCGCGAGGACCACTTTTGTCGGCGGCTGCGTGTTCTCGTCGGCCATGCGGGTGATGTCCGTCGAGAACGTCAGCAGGCTCAACAGCAGAAAATCGCAGATGACGATGAGGATGCTGCGGTTCATGACGGCATGACGGTGGCCGGTTCCGCGGCGGGAGCGTAGCGTTCGCCGGGGGGATTTTGCGCCTCCGCCTCCAGCAGCAATTTCCGTCGCGCCGGGCGCAGGTGGAAAATCTTGAAGATGACCACGAAGATGATGCCGAACGACGTGGACGAATACGCCGCCATCAGGCTGAATTTAACCAGTCCGAGCGACGCGACAATGAGCGAGACAATCGTGCCGAAGAAACCGAGATACAGCCCGGCGTCGAACAAATGGTCTTCATTTTCGAGCAGCTTGAGCTTCATGCCGGGCGGAATATTTTGACGGCGGATCTCCGCCAGTTTCACGAGACACGAAATGTAGATCAGGAATTGCAACACGAAGAAGACCAGCAGTGTCAGTAGAATGATCGGGTTCATAATGGTTTGTTGGATGCCGGCGATTCCCGCGGGGACTGCGCCGCCCACCATGGACGGAAACAGTCGAAGGGAAAAATCCCCCTTCTGGTGTTCCTGGGCGAGAAACGGCTCGCTCAAGAGCAGGACCACAAGCAGAAAACCAACCGAAAACAAAAGTTCACGGAACAGATGAAATCCGCGCACCTGAAGCGGACGTTCCAGCGTGGGCGCTTCGGGCCGCGCAAAGTGCAAGGCCGCCGCCAGAAAAAAGCCGGCCAGCATATAGGAAACAAATTTTGCCGCCAGGGCCAGCCACGGCGTTTGAACGGACAGTTTTGCCGCCGAGGAAACGAAGCGGCCGAACGGATCGAACGCCGTCACGCGCCGTTCCCAGTTGGAAATGTAAAGCCGCTGCTGGCGTTGCACCAGTTCCCGGACGCCGCCGGCACCGTAGCCCAGGCTAGTGCCGAGATCCTGCCAGCCGGTTTCCTTGAACGTTGCAAGGTAATCCGCCACGCCGGCGGGCTGGCCGGACAATTGAACCGCGGCGAACAGCACCGGCAGCTGTTCGCCCGCGCCCCGCGCCTCCTCAGCCAGCTGGTGCAGCGTTTTGACCGTCTGGATTTGCGCGACAAAAGCGGTGAGCTGATCCCAATTAAAACGCCCGCCCAACGAAGTGAAGTCCATCAACACCCGCTCCAGCGGCTCAGAACTGTTGCCCTGGTTGGCCTGTGACGCGAGGTTTAGAATTTCGTCGTTCAAATTCCCGGTCAACCGGCCGTCATCCAGCATCAGTCCGCAGATCGAAACCGCCATGTCGAAGGCCTGGCCGGCCGCCGACCGTGACGGCGGAAAAATCACGGTCTTGCTGAACGAACGGCTGCGCATCAATGCCTGTGCCGCGCCGTTTCGTGAACCGCCCAAGTATGCCAGGGCCGCGTCACGATTTTCCTGCCGGACCATGAAATCCGTCAGTGGCGCAGTTTGGTCCGGCGCGGTGAAATGGCTTCCGAAAAGATGTTTCACGTGGGAATCATCGCCCCAAAACTGCGCATCGGGATTTTGGGCGGCAAGATTGGTCCAGGTTGCGGCAAATTTTTCGCTGTCGGGAATTTTTCCGATCCGCGCCGCCTGCAAAACAAATTGCGCCGCTCCCAGCTTTTTCCCGTCTGCCAGCGACTGGCCCCGGGCCAGCAAGGTGAAACCGTCCCGGCCGGCGCCCTGGAGCACGGCGGCATCCAGCGCCCGCAAGTGTGCCGGCACCAGCAGGCCGCCAGCCAGCAGCGTCACTCCGAGAATGACGCAAATCAAAAAAAACAGCCAGCGAAGCTTCATGGATTGGCCTTGAGTTTTTACGGCGATTTTTTGGACGGTGATAAATCACTTATCGTTCAAAGTTCAACTGAAGGCCGGACAAAAAAAATTGCCGTCCGGAACGACGGTCCGCGGCGCGAGGCTGCCGGCGAATCTTGAGTGGCCAGAAAATTGCCAGCCTTGGAAAAACAATTGTCACCCCGACCTCCGCGCCGTGATCCGGCCTGCCCGCGATTCGTTTTTATGGCCCTTTTTGTGCGTGGTGGCGCTTGGCACGCTTTCCGCTAAAAAATAAAAAGCAAAAACTCGAATGAGCAACTCCAAGAGCTATCGAAGCTTGATGTGAAAGATTGCGTGCATGAAACGTATTCGTTCCGTCTTTGCCTCGTTGAAGTATTGGGTCGTGGGCATTTATTTCTTGAGTGGGTTGCTGGGGCTGGCGGCGGCACGATCGGTGAACTCCGGCGTGACACTCGCTTGGAATCCGAGCGTTACTCCGGGGGTCGCGGGCTATTGGGTTTATTACGGCACGGCCAGTCACCAATACACGCACCGCGTGAGCGCCGGGAAAGTCACGACCAGGAGCCTTTCGCGATTTCAGCCGGGAATCACCTATTATTTCGCCGTCACCGCCTACAATGCGTCCGGCGACGAAAGTGATTTTTCCAATGAAGCCGCCTATACCTGTCCGATCGTTACCTCGGCGGCGGGCACGCTGATTCCGGCCAATGACTTTGGCAAACAGATCCGCCTCACGGTTGGGGGCCGGGCCCGCGCCAAATATATCCTCGTAGCCTCCACCAATTTGGTGGAGTGGTTCGCCGTGAGCACAAACCGGGTCCCGTTTTCCTACGAGGAAACCAACACGGGCGAGCCCGGCGCCAGATTTTTCCGGGCCGTCCGTCAGTTTTAATTGAATTTAAAAGGCCGTTTCCATTCTGGAAACCACTCAAGGAGCACAGAGTAACCGAAAGCCGACTGACTGGAGGTCGCGCCGGAACGCTGCGGCGGCGGCCGGAAGCGCGCGGCAATCTTGAACGTCGCAAGCTTCCGGCGCTCTAAGAGTTCGCTTATGAAAATAACACTGAAAATTTTACTGCTGGAAGATGATGTTCGCGATGCCGAACTGATCCGGGCTGAATTGCGCAAAGGCGGCCTGTCCGTTCTCGTCCATCGCGTTGAAACCCAAAAGGAGTTTGTGGACATGCTGGTTCACGAACCGCCTGATCTGATTCTGTCGGATCACGGCCTGCCGAGCTTCAACGGGTTTGAAGCGCTGGCCGTGGCCCGGCACCGATGTCCCGAGCTTCCGTTTATCTTTGTCACCGGGCTGGCGGGAACCGAGCAGGACATCGAGACCTTCGAACGCGAGTCCATTGGCTACGTGCTTAAAAGCCGGTTATCGCGGCTCGTGCCCGCCGTTCAACGGGTCTTTTCGGACATCGAAAAACAGCGGGAACGCCGGAACCGCCAGCAGCGGTGGCAACAAGACGAGGAATATTACCGGGCATTGCTGGACAGCGTCAGGGATTACGCCATTTTCCGGCTCGATGGGAACGGGCGCGTGAGCAGCTGGAACGCCGGCGCACAATGGATCAAAGGCTATGAGGCGGATGAAATGATGGGGAAACATTTGGCCGAGTTTTTCCCGGCCCAGGCCGTGACGGACGGCCTGCCGGCCCGCGCACTCATCGAGGCGAAAACCGAAGGCCGTTTCCAGGCGGAAACCGTGTTGGTGCGCAAGGGTGGAACGCCCTTCTGGGCCGATGTGATTCTCACACGCTTGGAAGGTGTGCCGGAACATTCGCAGGGCTTTGCCCTGGTGGTCTGTGACATCACGGCCCGCAAGGAGGCCGCCACCGTGCAAGCGCGGTTGTTTGAAGACCTCAAGGCGACGCTGGACAATGTCAAAATCCTGAGCGGTCTTCTGCCCATCTGCGCCTCCTGCAAAAAAATCCGCGACTACAAAGGCCACTGGCACCCGCTGGAAGTTTATTTGCGAAATAATTCGGAGGCGACCTTGATGCATGAATTTTGCACCGACTGTGTCACACACATCCAATCCGCCAGTCTGGCACCAGACAGCGAGCAAGACGTATTGAGCGGTCCATGAGCCGTTCGCGAACTGGCTCGTGGTTGCCTGCCGCCCGGTGTCCGGCACCGAAGTGAATGGACTGGATGGGTGCGTCCGGCGGTTGATTCAGCGCCTCTCCGGGCGAGTGCCGGTTGCAAAGCGCGCTGGTGGCGGCTTGTGATCCGGTGCGCATCTTTGGTGTTTACACGCTTCCCGCTGATTGGAGATTGCCACCCAACACGCCGGGGGTTAAAAATCAGATGCACATGCAACGCCTCACCCAGCACCAGAAAATTGTTCCGCGACCGCGCCACTGCGGGGATGCCGCCACCACAAAGCTCCTCGCGCGTGGAGGGGTTAAATGAGCACGCAGGTTCTGCTTGTCGAATGCGATGACCGGCGCGGTCTCGTTCATGCGATCACCGGTGTGCTGCTGAAACACGGCCTGAACGTGGTGGGCAACCAGGAGTTTGTGGAACGCGGCTCCGCGCGTTTCTTCATGCGCACGGAGTTTGATGGCGCGACGGACGCCGGCCAGCTCGAAGCGGAAGTCCGCACGGCGCTGCCGGCCAATGCGAGCGTGCGGTTGTCCAATCTGAAACCGAAGCGCATCGTCGTGCTTGCCTCCAAAGAGCACCATTGTCTCGGCGACATTCTGATCCGTCATGCGTTCGGCGAAATCAACGCGCAGGTGCTGGCCGTGCTCGCCAATCATCCGGTGCTCCAGCCGCTCGTCACCAAGTTCGACCTGCCGTTTCGTTTCGTCAGCCACGAGGGGCTCACCCGCGAGGCGCACGAGGCGGAGATGCTGAAAGTGATCGAGCGCCTGCAACCCGATTATCTGGTGCTCGCAAAATACATGCGCGTGCTGACGCCGGAGTTCGTCCGCCGCTTTCCCGCGCGCATCGTGAACATCCACCACTCCTTCCTCCCGGCGTTCGTCGGTGCGCGACCGTATCAACAGGCGTTCGATCGCGGCGTGAAGGTGATTGGCGCCTCCGCCCATTTCGTCACCGACAAACTGGACGAGGGGCCGATCATCGTGCAGCAGGTCATCCCGGTGGATCACACGCACACGGCGCACGATCTTTCGCAGGCCGGCCGCGACGTGGAGCAGATGGTGCTCGCGCGAGCGCTTCGCCTGGTGTTCGAGGACCGCGTGTTCCTCTGCGGCAACCGCACGGTGATTTTCGACTAGGGCGTGTTTTCAAAATACGATAGGGGTAGGGACAAGGGATTGAAGCTTGCCCCTCCCTCCGAACCGGACGGGCGGATTTCCCGCATCCGGCTCTCCAGTCCGTGGGTTCGTAATCCTACGATTGTCCGCGTCCATTCGTGTTCCGTTTTCAAGCTCAACCGCCCACGGTGGGCAAACCATTCATTCGGCCAGCGGTGGTGGGCGGCTCCCATCCCTTGGCCCACGCCATCCCACCGCCATTGCAGCTGACTTCG
>DATLVR010000002.1:0-50637 GCA_035577265.1 Verrucomicrobiia bacterium
CCGGTTGCATGGGTGAGTTATCAGCGCGCTGTTCGTCAGCCAGAGATCATTCGTGCTATCCGCCCTGAGTATGACTCTAAAGAAGGCTAACATCAGGATAGGCTGCAAATTTCGTTCACGACCTGCGAGCAACCGGTTTAGCCGCGTCCTGATTTAGCGCGCACCTCCACCCGCTGAATTTCCCAAGATTGCCGTCGTGAAAATTTTCTGTTACTGAATCCGCGTGCCCGAACCAAGCCTCCTGCTCCTTGTCCCGGCCTACAACGAAGAAGCGCGCATCGAACCGGTGCTGCGCCGCTACGCGGATTTTTTCGGACGGAACTATTCCGGCGCGTTCCAACTCGTCGTCGTCCTCAACGGCTGCCGCGACAACACGCTCGGCGTGGTGCAGCGCGTGGCGCAGGATTTTCCGTCCGTCGGCTGGCTGGATTTCCCCGCGCCCATCGGCAAGGGCGGCGCGCTCATCGAGGGCCTCAAGCTCGCGGGCCACGCGGACTTGATCGGCTACGTGGACGCGGACGGCGCGACGCCGCCGAGCGCCTATCTGGATCTGGTGAACAAAATCGGCACGGCGGACTGCGTCATCGGCTCGCGCTGGCTGCCGGGCGCGGTCATCCACCAATCGCAAAGCAACCAGCGGCGGTTCGCCAGCCGCGTGTTCCATTTCATCGTGCAATCGCTGTTCTGGATGAACATCCGCGACACGCAATGCGGCGCGAAGGTGATGCGGCGCGCCGCGGCGGAAAAAATCCATCCCAACCTGCTCATCGCCGACATGGCGTTCGACATCAACCTGCTCGTGGCCCTGAAGCGCGCGGGCTTCAAGATCCTGGAGGTGCCGACGGAATGGACGGACCAGGCCGGCTCCAAAGTCACCGTGGCGCGGACGTCGCTGACGATGTTTTTGTCGGTCGTGCGCGTGCGGCTGATCTACTGGCCGTGGATTTATAAATTATTGCGGCCGTTGCGGCCGTTGGAAACCTGGGTTTACAAAAAATTGCGCGCGCCCACGCCGCTGCGGCGTTCCCCGGACGACAAAACGAAGGTGGAGGATTGAGGATGGCGGACGGGAGAAAACTTCCCGCCAGCGGCTAGCTTCCATCCGCCCTCTTCGCATTGTCCTTCACGCCCCAGGTGAACCACGCGCAGATGAGGAACAGCAGCAGGTTGAACGCGCCGAGCGTTTGCAGCACCACTTCCAGCCGTCCCGGAAAATGGTTCAGCATGAACGGCAGCGTGAAGCCGTAGCCCAGCGCCAGCACGACCATGAACGGCACCACGCCGAAACGGGCCCGCGCCAGCAGGTCGTTCACCATCACGTTGGCCAGCGCCAGCGGCACCATCGCACCCGCATACCACGGCAGCAACGCGCATGTCGCCGCCACATAGCTGGTCTTGTAAACAATCTTCACCACAATCGGCCCGACCAGCCACAAGCCCAGCGCCCCGCAGATCGCCAGCACGGCCGTGCCCAGCACCACCAGATTGAACAGGTTGCTCTTCTCGGATTTTGCCGCCGCATGGACGATTTTCGGAAACATCACCTGCGCCAGCGGCAGCACCAGCCAGAGCAGCGCCCGCGACAACGTGCCCGCCGCCACATACGGCGCCATCTGATCGCCGGTGAAATAGGCCTTCGCAAACATCGTGTCCGAAGTGAACATGAACTGACACGCGCCAAACCCAAACAGCAGCGGCACCACCTGCTTCCTCAGGCTTTTTCCGTCAAACGGCTCCGCCCGCAACGTCCACAAATCCCGCGACCGCCAGATGACAATCCCCGCGCCCAATCCGACGCCGATCAACGCGCCCGCCATCATGCCCGCCGCGCCCCAAGCCAGCGCCAGCACCAGGAGCGCGGCCGCAATCACGCGTCCGGCCCCGCCCATGATGGTCGCCCAGCCCAGCCAGAAAAAATCCTGCCGCCCCTGCACCACGCCGGAAAACATCGGCAGCCACAACGACACCAGCAGCAACGGCAGCGTCACCCACAGCGCCGTCGCGTCCGGCAGATGCCAGCCCGCCACGATTTGTTTCTGGAACACCAGGATCAGCAGCGCCGCCAGCGCCCACGCGATGAACGTCCACAACCAGGCCAGCCGGATCATGCCGCCGAGTTGCCGTTCCCGGCCCGTGGCCAGCGCCTGCGCCGTCTGCTGCGCAAACACCATCTGCAACGGCATCGTCGGCAGGCACGCCACCACCATCAGCAGCGTTCCGAACACGGCGTATTGCGATTCGGGGATGGACTTGGCCAGAAAATGCACGCCCCAGGTCAGCGCCCCGCCGCCGACGGCCGCGATCATCAGCCAGCCGCTTTGCCGGAAAAAGGCCGCGTGCGGCTTGTGGTCAACCGTTGGAATCGTTTCAGTGGTTTCAGTGGCCATGGGCGCTGGACAATAAGCGGACGGTTCGTTTCAGGAAAGCGAATTTAGAAAACGGAAGAGCAGGTTTTTTCCGCGCTCCAGCGAAGCCAGCGAAATCCATTCGTCCACCGTGTGCGCCTGCGCGATGTCGCCCGGCCCGAACACCACGCTCGGAATCCCCGCCGCCGACAGCACTGCCGCGTCGCAGAAATAATTCACGCCGGCGGGCTTCGTCTGGCCGATGCTCCGCAAAAAACTTTGCACCAGCGGTAATTTCGGATTCGTTTCCAGCGCCGGCGCCGGGCCGAGTTTCCGGGTGGAAATATGCGCGGACAATTTTTTCGCACGCAGCAGCGCGGTGATTTCCCGCCGGACACCCGTCTCCGTCTCCCCCGGCAACGTGCGCCGGTCGATCTGAATCGCGCAGCCATCGGGAACGATGTTGGGCTGCGTGCCGCCGCAGATGGAACCGACATTCACCGTTGCCGTGCCGAGCAGCTGGTGTTTCCGGCGCCGCAACCGGGCGGCGTAATCTGTTTCCAAAATGTCCACGATGCGCGCCATCTCGTGAACGGCATTCCTGCCCAGCTGGGGCGTCGCGCCGTGCGCCGCGCGTCCGCGGGTCTCCAGCCCCAGCCACAGGCTGCCCTTGTGCGCGGTGACGACCTGCAGACGCGTCGGTTCGCCCACGATGGCCAGATCGGCCATGAATCCGCTGGCCGCCAGCGCACGCGAACCCGCCTGCGCGTGCTCTTCGTCAATCAGGCCGGCAAACACGATCTCCGTTTCGCGCGGACGGGATCTGGCATTGGCCAGTTCGCACAGCGCCATGAGCATGGCGGCGACGGAACCTTTCGTGTCGCACGCGCCGCGACCGTGCAGCCGGCCATTTTTCCGGCGGGGAATGAATTGGGAATCCTCCGCGTTGACCGTATCGAGATGCGGCGCGAGCAGGATGGTCTGCCTGATCTTTCCACGCGGCAGCAGGCGGGCGATGACATTGGAACGGCCAGGCGATTTAGGCTGGCCGTCCGCAAGGACCACTTTTTGAAACTCCACTTCCAGCCCGGCACGCCCGGCCACCGACATCACAAAATCGGCCACGTTCTTTTCACCGAAGCGCGATTGACCGGCGGGGATTTGCCACGCCGAAGTTCCGTCCGACGGAACGAAGGCGGGATTCACACTGGGCAGCGCGATCAGTTCGGCCAGAAGTTTTTCGGTGCGCGTCATGCGGCGACAGCCTAGCGGCTGGGCGCGGGCGTGTCGAGTTTCGGGCGTGTTTTCAAATTCAAAAAGCCAATGTCAGCGGCGCGCCGAGGCGATGGATTCACCCCGTCCCCGGGCGCAGCAACCTGCGAGCTTCGAGGCGGCCGGGTAAGTTCACCGCCGTCAGGCTGGCGGGAATGGCAGCGGCCGGGACGGCCGCACTCCGGAATTTGAAAACGCGCCCCGGGAAAAACGGCTTGCGCAGCGTGTCGCATGAAGTGGTGACGCAGCGCCACCACGCATCCGGGCCGGTGCGGCTTAAAGCCTGAATTTTAAAGGCCTTTATGCGTTTTCACCGGGAACCCTGGAAGGCTGCGCCAAATTTGCCTTCCCGTTATTTCCTTGCGCGATGTGGCAGGCGGCTACACGGTGGCCAAAATGAACCGGGCCCGCCTCCATTGCAACTTTCGAGCACGCATTCCAGGCTGCCCGAAACCGGACGCCCGCAAGCAATCCGCAGCGCCGATTCTTTCCCATCCGGGACTCCTGCTTGCGGTCTTGACATGCCTCAGCGGCTCGCTGTGTCCGGCCCAGTCGTTTCGGGGTGCGGACATTCCCTGGACGACTTACGAAGCGGAAGACATGAAGACCTCCGGCGAAAAACTGGGGCCGAAATACGGTCCATATCTGGTCGAGACCGAATCTTCCGGACAGAAATGCGTGCAGCTTGCCGCCCCCGGGCAATACGTGGAGTTCACGGCCAAGGCCGCCGCCAATGCCCTCGTGGTGCGCTACAGCCTGCCGGACGCGCCGGGCGGTGGCGGAATCGATTCGACGCTGAGTCTCTATCTGAACGGCAAGCTCGTGCAAAAACTTCCGGTCACGTCCCGATATTCATGGCTCTACGGCAAATATCCGTTCACCAACGATCCCAAGGCTGGACGGCCGCGCAATTTTTACGATGAAGTTCGCCTCAAGGATTTAAACCTTGGCCCGGGCGACGTGGTGCGCTTGCAACGCGACGACAAAGATGCGGCGACCTATTGCATCATTGACCTGGTTGATTTGGAAAATATTTCTCCGCCGCTCACCGCGCCGCCGAATTCCCTATCCATCACCGACTCCCGCTTTGGTGCGGACAACACGGGCAAATCGGACGATACCGCTGCGCTGCGGAAGTGCATTTCCGCGGCGAAGATCGAGGGGAAAACCGTCTGGTTGCCGGCCGGAACTTTCAAGATCGCCGGCGATATTGATGTGCCTTCCGCTGTGACGATTCAAGGCGCAGGCATGTGGCACACCACGCTGGTCGGCGATGAAAACCAATACACGAATGCGAACCGGCGCATCCGGTTCAAAGGCAAAGGCAGCAACATCCACATCTCGGATTTCGCCATCATCGGAAAATTGAATTACCGCAGCGACAGCGAACCCAACGACAGCTTCGGCGAATCATTCGGCACAAACTCGACCGTCGCGCAGGTCTGGGTGGAGCACACCAAGACCGGCATCTGGGTCAACAACTCCAGCAATCTCGTCGTCGAAGGCTGCCGCTTTCGAGACACCATCGCCGACGGCGTGAATTTCTGCGTCGGCATGCGCAGTTCCACGATCCGCAACTGCACCACGCGCGGCACGGGCGACGATTGTTTCGCGCTGTGGCCGGCGACCCACGTGCCGCAGGAATATGCGCCCGGCTTCAACGTCATCAGCCATTGCACCGGCCAGCTTCCCTTCCTCGCGAACGGCGCAGCCATCTACGGCGGCGAGAGCAACCGCATCGAGGACTGCCGGTTCACGGACATCTCTCCCGGCTGCGCCATCCTCATTAGCACAACCTTCCCGACATCCGATGCGAACAAAAACATAGACAACAATTTCAGCGGCACCACCGTCGTGCAGAACTGCGATCTCATCCGCAGCGGCGGCTACGATCACGACTGGGCGTGGCGGGCGGCGCTGCAAATCTGCCTGGATCGCCGCAGCATTTCCGGCGTGGATATCCACGATCTGAATATCCGGGACAGCATTTCCGACGGCTT
Source organism: Verrucomicrobiia bacterium (assembly GCA_035577265.1). Lineage (GTDB taxonomy): Bacteria > Verrucomicrobiota > Verrucomicrobiia > Limisphaerales > UBA11358 > UBA11358. The sequence goes on from DATLVR010000002.1 coordinate 5,618, forward strand.
GAGCGTCGTGGCTCCGGGCAGCAAACACGGCGAGGGCACGCTGACCAACGCCACGATCACCAATGTGGACATCGCCAAATACGGAATCGGCGAAACTCTTCGCCATGGTCTGTGGATCCGCAAGGACGCCCAGGGCAGCGTGACCGTCACCAATTCAGCCATCGCTGAAAATAAAAACAATTCCGCCGATTTCACCATCAATTGGAAATGATTCATCCCGGACCGCGCGGGTAGTCCGGCATGAAAAATTAAATCGAACGCGACAGCTCTCAAGGGAGCGGACTGACCGTGATGTAATCCACATTGACCCCGCCATTGCCGCCGACAAGTTTGATGAGGTTGGTTTTGCCCGCGCCCAGCGGCACTGTTAACAACGAGTGGCCCGTGTATTGACCCCAGCCGCCAGTGGACGGCGTGTTCACAAACGAATAATCTGCGTTGTTCACAAACAGTTTCAGCTTCGCGTTTCCTTCAGCGGCATAATGGATATCAATCGTGGCCCGGCCTCCACTCTTGCCGCCACTGACATTGTTCCATTGGAGATAGGAATCCTTCAGGTGTAGATTTTGGCCGCTCTTGCCGCCGGATGCCGCGTTGTCATCCTCAATGGTCGCGCTTCCGCCCAGACTGGCGTTCCTGACTTCATATTTGACCAGGTCGGGGCTGGGCGCCGGCGCCGGGCCGACGGACGGCACACCGGTTTTGGTCTGCACCACCGTCTGGAGGGTTCCGTCGTCGTTGAAGTTCAATTTGTCCACGCAAATGGATCGCAAGTTGCCTTTGCCGGAAAGCGATTTGTTATGATAAAACGCATACCACTGCCCCTTGTATTCCACCACGGAGCCGTGGCTTGTATCGCAATCCGTCGGCTCCAGATAGACGCCCTTGGCCGTCCACGGCCCCAGCGGGTTTGAACTCGTGGCGTATTGCAGCCGGTTCACGCGGGGATTGTTGTCGGCATAGGTCAGGTAATAAATTCCCTTCCGCTTGAACACCCAGGTAGCCTCGTGAAAATCCTTCAACCCCGTCATCGGTTGCACCGGTCCCTCCAATTCCGTCATGCCGGCCTTGAGCTTGCCGCCGCTGCATTTGCCGCCGCCGCCGAAATAAATATACGCCTGACCGTCGTCGTCCATGAACACGGCCGGATCAATCATCGCAAAGCCGCCCGTGCCTTCGATATACCCGGCCACCTTGAAATCGCTGGCGGGCTTGGTGCTCGTCGCCACGCCGATCTTCCAGGAGTCATTCCATTTGGTTTCGCTGGGGTGCGGAAAATAATAATAGTAGGTGCCATCCTTGAACGCGCAATCAGGCGCCCACATGAAGCCGCCTTCCTTGCGCCCCCACGGCACCTGGCTGGCCCGAAGGATCTCGCCTTCGTCGCGCCAGTTCACCATGTCAGCCGTGGAAAAAACATGATACTGGTCCATCAGATCGCAGCCGCGGGGCGGATCGATGTCGCGGGACGGATACACATAAAGTCGGCCATCCGACCAGACATGCGCCGAGGGATCCGCCGTGTAAATGCTGGTGATGAACGGATTCGCCGCAAAGCAGCCGGTGGCGAAGGATGCGGACGCCACCAAGGTGATCAGTCCGCGACGGTTTAAGTGTTTGAACATGAGTTTGGTTTTCTTTGACGGTGAATCGAAAGCAGATGTTCCCAAGCGCATTCGTTTTGAAACATCCCCGATTGCGGGGAGAGAAATGCACGCGACTTTAACGCATGCCATGCCGGTCGGGAAAGCTTCGAATGGAAAAGCCCCGGGCAGCACATCATTGAAATCGCTTGAAACATTTTTAGGACATGGTCACATCGTGCGGTCCATCGCCAATATGTTCCGCCATTTTCAACCCGGAAAAATCGCCGCCCTGTTACTGGCTCTTTACGGAATGCAGATTTGCGCGCCGGCCGCCGCGCCCAGTCCCGGATTGGAGCGATTCTATATCGGGACTTACACTTCGGGCGGGAGCGTGGGCATTTACCATTCCAGTTTAAATTTGGGCACGGGCACGTTTGGCGTGACCAATCTGGCGGCCACCACAACCGATCCCTCCTTCGTGGCGCTGACTCCCAATCGGAAGTTTCTGTATGCGGTCAATGAATCGGCGAACACTGTGAGCGCATTTTCCGTGAATGCCACCAACGGCAGCCTGACCTTTTTGAATTCGCGCCCCTCGGATGGCGGTGCACCGGCCCACGTGGTGGTGGACCGCACCGGCACCCAGGTCATCGTGGCCAATTACAGCGGCGGCAGCATCACCATGTTCCCCATTCAAGCCGGCGGCCAGCTGGGCGTCGCCAACGCCCACTTTCAGCATCCGGTGAACTCGCTGGCCCATTGCACGACGATCGATGCCAGCAACCATTTTGCTTTCGTCTGCGACAAGGGCTTGAATCAAATCCGATGTTATGTGCTGGATGCGGCACTGGGCACCCTGACCACCAATACGACGTTGATCACTTCCACCCCGGCGGGTTCCGGTCCCCGGCACATGATCTTTGACCCTGACTGCAAACGGGCCTACGTCATCTGCGAACTCAATTCCACCATCATCGGATTCAATTACAACGCCACGAACGGAACCCTGATCCCGTTTCAGACCAACAGCACCCTGGGATCGGCCTTCAGCGGCAACACGACGGCGGAAATCGCGGTGCATCCTTCCGGGAAATTTGTTTATGGTTCCAATCGGGGATCCAACAGCATCGTGGTGTTCACCGTGAACGCGGCGGACGGCAATCTGACCCAGGTTCAGCAACAACCCACCGGCAGGACACCGCGCAATTTCGCCATCGATCCGACCGGCGCGTTCTGCATCGTGGCGAGCCAGGATTCCACCAACGTTGCGCTCTACGCCATCAATCCACAGACGGGATTGCTGACGGCCACCGGCCAGAGCCTGTCCGTCTTCAAGCCGGTTTGCATCCTGCCTTTTATCCTGCAACCGCCGCAGCCAGCCATCACCCTGCGCCCCGACACCGTCGACACGTTTCAATTGAGCATCAGCAACACGCTGAACGTGCTGACCTACCAGATTTACCGGATACCCGCGCTTTCAGCCAACCCGGTTTGGAGCCTGCTGACGAACGGCAGTCCCGGTCAGACCAATTTTGCGCTGAACAATGCGCTGGATCAGGAATTTTTCCGGGTGGGCGTGTTGACGAATTATTAAGATGCTCACGCTGCCGCCGACATGAAAATCCAAAAATGGATTTTCCATTCAGCCAAGCGGTGACGCGCTGTGATTGCGGCTACCTGATTTTATTCCTCAAACAGCGGCTGCGCGAATTGCCTGGCGTCGAAGGGCTGCAAGTCGTCCGGTTGCTCGCCGAGGCCGATGAACTTGATGGGCAGGCCGAGTTCCTTCTGGATCGCCACCACCATGCCGCCTTTGCTCGTGCCGTCCAGCTTGGTCACGATGAATGAGGCCGGCCACCGGCATCAGAAAATCCGCCACGTTCTTTTCGCCAAAGCGCGAATCGTGAAGGCGGGATTCACGCCGGGCAGCGCGCTGAGTTCGGCCGGAAGTTTTCCGGTGCGCGTCATGCGGCGACAGCCTGACGGCCCGGCGCTGGGTCGAGAATTGGCGCAAGCAGGGCAGCGCGGGTGTCATGGAAGCGGCATCATTCCTGGCCCTCGAGCAGGCGTTTGCTGTTGCTGGCCATGCGTTCGCCCAGCTGGCAGATCAGGTAACGATGCAGGGCCAGGGAGAGGTCGGGTTCTCGCGGCTCATGCGTTCCAGCGATTCCGCCGTCAAACGGTAGGTGATGCAGAATTGTTCCGAAACCACGGAGGCGGCGCGGGTGCCGCCCAGAAAAAGCCCGACCTCGCCCACGACCGTGCCCGGCCCCATGGTGCGCAGGCGCAAAGTGCGGCCATCGGCAAATTCCAGCAGCGCCGTCACCCGCCCGGATTCGATGAAGTAAAGCGATTCGGATTTTTCGGACTGGCGAATGAGGTGCGTGGCGGCGGGCACGTCGAAGCGCTCCAGATAGGGCATGAGGCGGCGCGGTTCGACGGCCGCCGGCCAGGAGTCCTTCAATTGGTCGGCCAGTTGGGACGCATGGCCGTGGATGCTCCCGTTCGCCCCGGCCAGCAGCTGTTCTTCACACCATTCCAGCGCGCGATCCAGGTCGGGCATCAGGTGAAAGTGGTCGTTGAGCTTCGTGCTCACGCCGCCATGCTCGAGCTGGGAGACGATTTGCGGCGAGACGTGGGTCATGAGCAGGAAAAAGCCCTGCTTGTGCCCGAGATGCAGGATTTTGTTCAGGCTGAAAACGGCGGAGGAGTCCAGTCCGGAGACCCGCTGCAGGTTCAGGACGACGAACCGGAGCGGCTGCCGGGTGTCGCTGGCGCGCAGGCGGACTTCGTGAAACAGATGATTGGCCGTGCCGAAAAAGATGAAACCCTGGAGCCGCAGGACGTAAATCTGCGTTCCGTGATCGCGCAGAAACCGCAGTTCGCGCAACGGGCGTTCCACATGGCTGCGCACTTCCGTGCCGGAATGCGTGTGGGTCACCACCTGCACGCGGCTGTAATTGTGGATGAAGATCACGACGGCGGCGATGATGCCCACGCCCACGCCTTCCGGATAGCCGACTGCGCCCACCACCGCGACGATCAACAGGACGACCGCGTAATCCACGGCGGTCAAAGTGCGCCGCGCTTCATAGATCCATTCCCACAGAAAGGTCAGCCCCAGAAAAAACAGCAACCCGCCGCAGACAAATTGTGGCACCAGCGACACCACCGAGACGCCAAAGAAAAGCACCGCGCCGCAAATCAGCGCCGAGCCCACCCCCACCCAGCGGCTGCGCGCGCCCATGCTGATCGCGAGCCGCGACAGGCTCAAAGAATGGAAACCGACCATGCCGCCGCCCAGGCCCACGACAAACGTGGCCAGACCGGCGGCGCGCAGTTCGCGATTCAGGTCGATCTCCTCGTCGGAGGCGAGTTCCAGCGAACTGGCCGTCAGCAGAATGGAGACGACGCTGGTCAGCAAAATCGTGGCGAGGATGGCCCAATCCATTCCGAGCAGGCGCGACGGGACCAGCTTGAGGATGGAAAGCGGCGAGAGCTCGCTGCTATTCTGGTTCGCCGGAAAACTCGCCAACCACCCGTGCGATCGGGCTTCGGCCATGGAACCCCCCGCCACAAAGAGCAGGAGATAAAACAAGCCCACGGCCCCGAAGAGCATCAACGGAACGGTGAGTGAATGGCGCAGGCGTCGCAAGATGAAGAAAAGCAGTCCGCCAAATACGACTCCCGGAAGCCAATGCGCCAGCACTTCAGGGCGGAGAAAAACGCGGGCGGTCTGAAAACCCAAGGCCTCCCCGGTCATCACCCGCAAAGCCCCCCGCACCAGCAGCCAGCCGGACCCGGCCAGAAAGCCGCCGATGACCGGATAAGGGATGTAGCGGATCAGATTGCCGAGCCGAAACCGTCCCAGCAGGAAAAGAAACGCGCCGGTGATCAGCGAAACCAGCGCGATGGCAGCCAGCACGCTGAGGCATTTTTCGTGGGCCGGCGCATCGTTCATGCGGGCACCGAGGCTCGCCGCCAGGAGCGCGAGGATGGGCGCCACGCGATCCTGCGGAATGGCGATCGCCCCGGCGAACGAACTGGTCAGCGAGACAATCAGGCCGACCCCCAAGGCCGTCAATAAACCGATCCAAATTCCCTGGGGAACATACGGGGTTAGCGGGCCGGAAAAAATCAGGGACGCGAACGAACCACAGGCAATCACGGTAAATGCCGCAGTTACAAAAGCTGCGGAACCGGTTGTAAGGACGCTGGAAAAGTTCCAAGCTCTGCTGGGTCTCACCATTTTAGCGGATGAATTTCACCGCTTTGACCATCTGATGTCCACTCGGAATTCCCGGTTCACACGAATGTAACAAAGCACACCCGCCACGCCCCTGCCCAAATTTGCCTGGAGACGGTGGCGGAAAATCCCAGGGGAATCAGCCAAACCGCCGTCTATTCCTCAAACAACGCCTGCGCGAATTGCTTGGCGTCGAAGGGCTGCAAGTCGTCCGGTTGCTCGCCGAGGCCGATGAATTTGATGGGCAGGCCGAGTTCCTTCTGGATCGCCACCACCATGCCGCCTTTGCTCGTGCCGTCCAGCTTGGTCACGATGAGACCGGTCAGCGGCACGGCCTTGTGGAATTCGCGCGCCTGGTTCAACGCGTTCATGCCAGTCGTCGCGTCGAGCACCAGCAACACTTCATGCGGCGCGCCCGCGAGTTGCTTGCCGATGACGCGATGCAGCTTCTGCAATTCCTGCATCAAGTTTGACTTCGTGTGCAAACGGCCGGCCGTGTCGATGAACAGGTAATCCGCCTTGCGCGCCTGCGCGGCGGTTACAGCGTCGTGCGCCACGGATGCCGCGTCCGCGCCGTAACTGCCGGCGATGACTTCCACCTTGAGTCGCGCTCCCCACAATTTGATCTGCTCGATCGCCGCCGCGCGGAACGTGTCGCAGGCGGCGAGCAGCACGGATTTTTTCTGCGCCTGAAAATAATGCGCGAGCTTGGCGCTGGTCGTGGTCTTGCCCGTGCCGTTCACGCCGACAATGGAAACGACGCAGGTGCTGCCGGGGATTGCGCGCAGGCTGGGGTTGTTGGCGGAAAGGCTTTTCTCGATTTCGGCCCGCGCGATGGCGAGATAGTCGAGCCCGGCGGTGCCCTGGCTCTCGTAGGCTTTCTTCACTGCCGCCACGATCTGCGTGGTCATGGCCATGCCGAGATCGGCGGCGATGAGGGCATGCTCGATTTCTTCCAGCGACTCGGCGGTCAGCTTGGGCGAGCGCGTGACGATGCGTTTGATTTCGTGCGTGAGCTTGGCGTGCGTCTTGGCGAGGCCGGCCTTGAATTTGGCAAATAATCCCATGAGATTTTCAACCACGGATTAACACGGATGGACACGGATAACAAAACCAAACGCAGAGGCGCAGAGGCCGCAAAGAGGCGCAGAGATTTTTTTACTCCGCGTTTCTCCGTGTCCTCTGCGCCTCTGCGTTTCGCCCCATCCGTGTTTATTTGGGTCCATTCGTGGTTCCAGCTTTTCGTTCGGCCACTTTGCCCTTGAGCTTCTCGACGTGGTCATAGGGCAGTTTCACGGTGCCGATCAGCGGCTTGACCTTGCTGAAGCCGTGGCAATCGGAGCCGCCGGTGACGAGCAGATGATACTTCTCCGCGATCTCCAGATAACGCTCGGCCATCGCGGTCGAGTGTTTCGTGTGAAAACATTCAATGCCGTCCAGCCCGGCGTCCACCAGGTCGGGGATGATTTCATCCGTTCGGTTCAAGCCCGGATGCGCCATGACCGCCAGGCCGCCGGCCTGATGGATCAACTCGACGCCTTCCAGCGCGGACATCTTGGTCTTGGGAACCCACGCGGGCCGGCCTTTTTTAAGATAGCGCTCGAAGGCTTCATCGAGATTGCCGATGAGTTTTTCCTTCACCAGCGCGCGGGCGACGTGCGGGCGTCCAGGCGACTTGCAGTTGGCGAGGGCGAAGACGGATTCGGCCTTGAGCGGGATGCCCAGCTTGTTCAATGCGGCCACCATTTCATGGATGCGGCTTTGACGGACGGTTTGAAATTCAGCAATGCGCGTGAGCAAATGCTGGTTCCGGGTGTCCACGAAGTAGGCGAGAATGTGAACCTCGGTGTCCGCATGTTCCGCGGTGAGTTCGGTGCCGGTGATGAACTCCATGTTCGCCGCCGTGCAGGCCGCCGCCGCGCGGTCACAGCCCTCGACCGTATCGTGATCCGTCACGGCGATGGCGGCGAAACCCAGCTTGCTGGCGCGCCCCACCAGCTCCTCCGGCGTGAACGTGCCATCGGAGAAAAACGTGTGCAGATGGAGGTCGGCAAACTTCATTTTACGATTCTGGCCGGCCGCATGAGCTCGCCCCGGATCTTGTCGAGGATGCCGTTCACAAATTTGCCGCTGTCCTGCGTGGAGAATTTCTTCGCGATGTCCACCGCCTCGTTGATGCTGACGACGGGGGGAATGTCCTCGCGATAGAGCATCTCGTAGATCGCCAGCCGCATGATGTTGCGGTCCACGGCGGCGATGCGGTGAAAGTCCCAGTTCTTGGCGTAACTCTTGATCTTTTCGTCAATCGCATCGCGATGTTCCAGCGCGCCTTTGATCAGGGGTTCGGCGAAGAGCCGCGTTTCGGCCTCCTCGACGGTGGGCGGCGGCAGTTCGACCTTCTCGCCCCAGGTGGCCGGCCCCTTTTCTTCGTCAATGGCGGCGGTGCGCTGGGAACTCCAGAACTGCGCCAGCTCGAGTTCGAGATTTTCCGGCGGATTCAGGTCGTGCTGAAATAAAAATTGCACTGCGCGTTCCCGCGCTTCGCGTCGTTTGCCCATGGATCACATCATGCCGCAAAAAACGGCGGCGGGAAATTAAAAACTGCGGACAACCGTTTTGCGGGCGTATCCGTTCCCGCCGGCGTGGCGCAGGTTGGCAACCTGCCGTATCGCCGATTGGCAATCGGCGGCGACGGCCACGCCAAGGGTATCCGGGTTGAACGAACCCCTGCGGATTGCCAATCCGCGACACAGCCGGCTGCCAGTCGGCGCTACCAACGGTTGCGCCCTCCGTTTTCTCCGTTTGCTCCTGTGCAAATTCCCGCTAAACTCCCTGCATGAAAGTCGGCAAACTATTGCACACACGCTATCGGGTGAACGATCTGGAACGCACGGTGAAATTTTACCGCGAGATCCTCGGCTTGGAAGAGGTGCGGCGTCATAAATCACCGCGCGGCTCGGAACTCGTCTTCCTCAAAACTCCGGGCAGCGCGGAGGAGATTGAAATCTGCTATCTGCCTGGCAGCGAACCCGTGCAAGTCCAGCCCGACCTCACGCATCTCGCGTTCGCGGTGGACAGCCTGGAAGAATTCGCCAAACACCTCGCTGCGCACGGCCTGAAGTTTTCCGATGGCCCGACGCCCAGCGGCAGCGGCACCATCGCCTTCATTGACGCACCCGAAGGTTACGAGATTGAACTGATCCAGAAAAAATAGCCGCGCACGATTTTCCCCAGAACCAAAACCCCAGAACCCAGACCCTAATCACACATGAGCGTTCTCGTCGCCGGCACCACCGCACTCGATTCCATCAAAACCTCCACCAAGGAAAATCCGCGCCTGCTCGGCGGCTCGGCCAGCCATGCCGCCGTCGCGGCCAGCTTCTTTTCCCCCGTGAACCTCGTCGGCGGCGTGGGTGAAGATTTTCCGAAGAAATACCTCACGCTTTATCGCAAGCACGGCATTGATCTCGCGGGCCTCCAGATGCTGCCCGGCAAAACGTTTCACTGGTCAGGCGAATACGAGGTGAACATGAACAATCGGCGCACGCTCCTGACCGAGCTGGGCGTGATTGAAACGTTCTCACCCGTGCTGCCCAAGGCGTATCAAACCTCGCCGTTCGTGCTGCTCGGCAACATCGCGCCCGCCCTCCAGCACCGCGTGCTCGACCAGATGAAGCAGCCGAAATTCGTGGTGGCCGACTCCATGGATCTCTGGCTGAACATCGCGCTGCCGGACCTGCTCCGGCTGCTGCCGCGCATTGACGGCTTTGTGTTGAACGACAGCGAGGCGCATCAGCTCACCAAGGAAGACAACGTCTTCAACGCGCTCAAGAAAATCCACAAGCTCGGCCCGAAATACGTCATCATCAAGAAAGGTTCGCACGGCTCCATCCTCTCCAGCCCGAAAGGTTTCTTCATCTGCCCGGCGTATCCGCTGTCCGCCGTGGAAGACCCGACCGGCGCGGGCGATTCGTTCGTGGGCGGCGTGATGGGTTATCTCGCCACGGCCAGGGGTTCGATTGATGCGAACATCCGTCGCGCGATGGTCTATGGCAGCGTCACCGCGTCGTTCTGTTGCGAAGGCTTCGGCCTGAACCGCACGACGAAGACCAAGCGTGCCGACATCGAAAAGCGCGTGAAGGAACTGGAGAAGCTGACGAAGTTTTAGCCAACGCGGAACGCGCCCAAGTTGGACTTGCCAAGTCGCTGCGGCAAATTTAGATTGCAACCATGAGTCAGGCGGAAATCATTTCCGAAATCCCGAAGCTGTCGCACGAGCAGAGGCGGGAAATTATCCGCTGCATCATTGAGGCCGAAGAAGACGCCGAAACACTCGCGGACTGCGACCGCGCGGCGTTGGCAAATTTCCAGATGCTCGACGCGATGGAAGCCAGGGATGAAAAGGACGCTGCCCGGTGAAATCTGGCGCGTGGATTTGGGCATGGCCGCCAAAGTCCGTCCCGTGCTGGTCTTGAGCGATTATCCCGCCGACAACGAACTGGCTTTGCTCCTGATCATTCCGCACACGACCGCCGTCCGTGGCAGCCGCTGGGAACTTCCCATTGCGAAACCATTTTTGAAACCGGGCGCATTTCATCTGCAACAAGTCCAGCCCGTCTCGCTCGCGCGGCTCGATGCGAAACTCGGCGCGCTGACGCCGGAAGAATTCGAACGGTTGAAACAAACGTTAATCCGGCTGCTGAATTTGCACGAGTGATTTTTTGAGACCAAGCGCGCCGACATCGAAGAGCGCGTGGAGGCACTGGAAAAGTTGACGCGATTCTGATAAGCGGCAGACTCACCGGGCTTTGGTCGGACGGCGCATGAGGGAACTGGAAAAGCCGGCGAAGTTCTGAAACCCTTGACCATGGTCATCGAGCAAAAACCGAAACTCAATCGGTTTGTTGACCCGTCCATTCCATTGACCTGGGGATGGCGGTGGCGGCAGATCAAGATGACGCTGCCGCTTTGGGTTTTCATCTGGCTGTGCATGTGCGAGATGATGGTTATCAACTGCTGGCTCGCGGACAGGCTGACCCTTGATTCTGTTGGGACCATGATTGCAGCCATCACCTTTTCCTTCTTGTTCATTTGGGGAATCATTGAACTTCAGATCTTTTTTGAGCATCGGTCCAAACGCGTCTTGCGGATTGAAGACAAACGGATTGTCGTCCGCCCCGGCAAGAATCAGTTCATGCGATGGAAGTTCATCACGAAGTTTCAGTTTGAGCCAGTCACCAATAAGCCGGGTTTGACCAAATTGCACGTGTATGGCTTGGTTTCTAACTGGCCGCGAACAGAACGCCAACGCTGGGTAATGATTGTTGAACAGCCCTCACAAGTCCGCGAAATTATTCAGTGCCTCGAAACCAAAAAAGCGGCGGCGAAGGCGAATTTTGAAATTAGAGTTTTGGAAAAACCAGTGACACCGGTGCCGGCCAAATCTTCCACGTATCTCGAACTGTCGCTTAACCTAGGCGGACTGTATTTGTTGCTGCATGGCGTCCCCTTGCTTGGAGTTGCGCTTGGGGGCGGCCTTCGTCATCCGGACGAAACTTCAAGAATGGCCCCGACAGCCCGCGTCGGATGGGAACATTTTGTTTTGCGGCATTTTTCAAGCGTGGAGGAGCTTCAACATTTTTTCCTTTGGTCGAGCATCAGCCTGATCGTGGCCGGAATTGCGCTGCTGATTTTGGGTTGGAAGTTGACGAATCGCAAACAGCAGGTCGAGCCGGCATCGAACAGCGCGTGAAGGAACTGGAAATGCTGCCGAAGTTCCGGCCGTAACTTTCGCGGATTAACACGGATAATTTTGCAAAAATCCGTGTTCATCCGTGTCCATCCGTGGTTAAAATATTTTCACATGAAAGCTGTCATTCTCGCCGCCGGCAAAGGCACGCGCATGAGGGAACTCACCAACGAGTTGCCCAAACCCATGCTCCGCGTGCAGGGCAAACCGATCCTCGAACACATCGTCACGGGCGTCGTCGCGGCGGGCGTCCGCGAGATTTTCATCGTCACCGGCTGGCGCGCCGAGGTCATTGAGAATCATTTCGGCAACGGCTCAAAATTCGGCGCGCGCATCGCGTTCGGCCGGCAAGTCGTGCAGGACGGCACGGGCAAGGCGCCGGAACTGGCGAAGGCTTTCATCGGCCAATCGCCGTTTCTGCTGACTTACGGCGACATCCTCGTCACGCCGGAAACGTATCCGCAGATGATCCAGCGTTTCGGTGAAGGTGATTTTGCGGGCGTCATCACCGTCACGCCCGGCGAGGACGTGACCAAGGGCGGCCTGAATTTCTTTGACGAACAATTCTGCCTGAAACGGCTCGTGGAAAAACCGTCACTGGAGCAGGTCGAGCAATTGCGGCGCGAGGGCTGGCTCAAGCCCGGCGCACCGGCGTGGTATAACGCGGGCATCTACATCTTCCGCCCGGCGTTGTTCGACTTCACGGCGCGCCTGCAAAAATCGCCGCGCGGCGAATACGAGCTGACGGATGCCATCAGCGCAATCGTCGCCAGCGGACAACAACTGGCCGGCCTGGAAATCCAGGGCCGCTGGGTGGACGTGCGCGATCCCGAAACGCTGGCGAAGCTGGAAAGCGGGAATTGAACAGAAGCAAACAGAGGCAACGGAGAAATTGATTTGCCCGAATCTCGAAGTTGTAATGGTCTCGGATAGTGGGACAGGCTTCCAGCCTGTCGGCAATGGTGATCGCCATGGTAAATCTCCCACGCCTCCGAGCACAGAGCTGGACAGGCAGGATGCCTGTCCCACTATCCCTATCCTCTCGCCGATTTTGATTTATTTCCCCCCTCCGTTTCCTCTGTTTGATCCTGTTCAAAATCAGGCAATAAACTTCGGTTCAAACACCGGGCCGAGACCGTGCTTCCGCAGCAATTGGATGAACCGGGCGATGCCGCGCTTCTCATCGTCCGCCAGCCGATATTGGATATGCCACTCGAAATAATCCCGGCGAAACGCCTCGTCAAACTCCTCGCGCGTCTGGATGATCTGCTCCAGCTGTTCCATGCCGGAATGTTTGGATTCCTTCAATTCGTAGCGGAGATCCCTGGAGTCGATGCCGCGCCGCAACGCCCAGACCGCATAAACAAAGGGGAGATTCGTCAGCTCCGTCCATGCACCACCCAGGTCGAAAATTCCGTGTGCGTGCGGCGCTCTTTGAAATTCAATCGCCCGGTCGCCGATGAGCAGGACGAAATCCTTTTCCGCCGCCGCCGCGTAATTTTCCAGCGGCTTGAACTCCGGCTTCAATCCGCGTTCGGCCAGCAGGACTTTCAGCAGGTTCACGCTCGTCAGCGACGCGGTGTCACAGAAAACCTCCTGCATTTCCGCCAGTGGTTTTTTGTGCGCGAGAAAGACGCTGTAAACCTCGCCGAGGGACGCGATGGCGATGCCGTCGAGAATGTCGTAGCGGTCGTTGAGCAGCACTTCGGTGATGCTGACGAGCGCGGCGTCGAGTTCATCGCGCCGGAGCATCTCGGCCAGCTTGGCGGGCGTGGCGAGGACGAGTTCATTGCCGAGATCGCGCGTGAGCGGCGCGGCGTTCAAATAAGGCACCGAACCGATGCGGAATTTTTTGATTTCATCAGACATGCGCGCGGATTTTAACGCAAAGGCGCAGAGGCGCAAAGGCGCAAAGAACAATTCGAGGAACGCGCTGGTGAATTTTTTGAAATTTCCGGCGGCTCAAGACTTCTCCGACGGCTGCGGCGAACCGGGCGGCGGTTGCCGCCGGCGAAAATACGCGGCGCTGGGTCTTCCTCGCATCTGACCGGACAGCACCGGTATTCCTGGGATTTCTTCAGCAATTCGATCTGCTTGCGCAGCATTTCATTCTCGAGATGGACCCGCACTTTTCCAGTGGGCTCAATGAGCGGGCACAGGAACGGGAATTTTACCGAAACTCACCTTGTTTTCCCCGTCGCCAGCCGGCAGGTTGAACGTCAGGATGTGACCGTGATCCTCCAACAACAGGCCGGTGTTCACCCCGACAAAGTCATCGCGATAATATCTCAGCCGGTAAGCTCCAGGCCGGCTCAAGTGCGCGATGTCCATTTTCTTGTAACCGTAATGCCACGACGCCATCAGCGGATCCAAGGTGAACGCGATAAAATCCCGGCCCGGTCTGGCGGTGTCCTTGATGATGCCGAGCCGCTCCGGTGACCCATCGTCCCAAATCCCCTCGATGGGATCCATGGTCGAGCGATGCCGTTGGAGGTAGGCCAGAAATTCGTTGAACGACAAGGTCTCCGTCTCCCAAGGCGCGGCGTAGCGAAGCAAGTTGGCTGAGAGACGATAATGAGAGCTGTTGAAATCCGGCTTTTCCACGACCAGCAACTGAACCGCATCCGCGCCTTTTTCGCGCGCCAGGTCCAGGAGCGTTTTGGTCACCCCGGTGAGCGAACCACCGTGCATGGTCAATTCTGTGTCGCCGATCTCGACCCGGCCGATGACCTCACAGGGCCGGGGAAGCGGCATGGCCACCGGATAAACCGGGATGGGATAACCCGCCGGCTTGGCCGGTCCGGCAGCCATGACCGGCGTGTAGGTTTTGGTCGTGCCGCAACCGGAAAGCAGGAAAAGCAAAGGCAGGAGCAACGCCAGGCCAGATGCCGGGCCTATGCGGAATTTTTTGGGTTCATCGAGTTGAGCGGCCATCATTCGTAGATGGCGTCGCGGCCAATGGAAAAATCTGGCAAGTTTGGTCCACCTTCGTGACTGGCAGCCCATTCTTTCAATCGTTCGGCTCGTAATTGCGCCCCAAGCAACAGCAACAACTCCTGCTTCTGCTCCGGCGGCAAGGCATCTGCCGCCCGCTCGATTTCTGCCAGCGAACTCATGGGGAAATAATGCGTCAACAACACGGGCGCGTCAACGCGCTGCATACGGGAAATCGGTGACCCGAATTTCAGCGATTGTAGGAGACGACGTGAGGAGGCTCTAACTTAAAAACAAAAATTGAAATGAGTCTCGTCACCTCGACTCCAACAAATGTAACGACGGCGGCAGGATGCGATGGTTTGTGAGCGCGGTTTCCAGCCAGGTTGGGGCTGGCTAATTTCCGGTTGTCCCGGCGGGAGGAGTTGAAACTCTTCGATGCGAAACAATTCGTGGAAGTGTTGCTTAGGGAATAAACTCGATTCCAGGATATGAACTCCAATCATGTAAACTGCGGCACATTGAAAAGCCTTCACCCCGTTCTAAAAGAATGGATTCGACTCAACCTTCTTTATTGTAAAACGGAGTCTTGGGAGGATTGCGCATGGTGGTCAAATGAAAGAGCCTCGATCGGCGTTCTTGCTGCTGCGGTATGGACTCTTGGTGGTGTTGCACTTGAGGAATACACAACTCCAAAAGTGAAAAAGAAAAAGAAGCGAACAGGCCGATGCGATTTATACATCAATACTGGAAAAGACAGATTTGCGTGCGAAGCCAAACAGATTTTTCCAAGACTCAGCAAAGGGAGCGCCGATAATACATCCGATGTTGAAGAACAATTTGATTTGGCCTGTAACGATGCCAAAGATTTAAGCAAGAAGTTAGACCGGCGACTCGGCATTTGTTTTGTTACGCCGCGTTTTCCTCAATCGCAAAAACCATTCGACGATTGCTTGGAAATTTATTTATCCAATATCCTGAAGCTCAAATTTGACGCTATCGCTTGGTGTTTTCCTGACAAGGCGTGCCGCATGGAATGGAAACCAAATCGTCGAATATACCCAGGTGTTATTCTTCTAATCCGTGAAATTTGATCCGCAAAATTTTGCGAGTGTATGAATTCACGTTACATAACCACTCTTCACGCCGTCGCCCGAGTTTATTCCAACACGTGCGACTGGTCGGAATTTTCCAGCGGGACGCCGGTGGACTGGCAGGCGGCGGCAAGGGCTTTGACCGGCTTGAAAATTGTGTTTTGCACCCGGCAAATTTTGACGCATATTGGCCGCGTATGACAGCCAAAAGAATCGTGCTGGAAACCGTGGAGCAACTGCCGGACGACGCCAGTTTCGACGAGATCGCCGCACGCCTCGAAGTGGTCGCCGCCCTCCAGAAAGGGCTGGATTCTTTGGACCGCGGTGAGGGCAAATCCATCGACGACGTTGAAAAACTGGTGGCGTCATGGACTACAAAATAATCTTTTCCGAACCGGCCATTGACGACCTCCAAAACATTGTTCGCTTCATTGCCAGAGATGACCAGCCGGCGGCGGCAAAGTTCGGCGGGAAATTGATCGAGAGCGTTCGCCACCTGGCAACGTTTCCAAGAATCGGCCGCGCCGTTCCCGAACAAAACGATCCCGATATCCGGGAAATTGTTTTTAAACCCTATCGAATTTTCTACCGGGTCAAAGATGAAACTCATAGCATTGAGGTCATCCGTTTCTGGCACGCAGCGCACGGGGAACCTAAAATTCCACACGACTTGGATCTTTAATCACGCCGTCGCCAGATTGTCTTCCAATACTTTCGAGTGTGCCGGATTTTCCGGCGGCTCGGTGGCCGTCTGCAAAGACTCTGCCAGGACTTTGATCGGCTCGTAAAACGTGTTCCGTTGCACCGGCGTCCGGCCGGTTTCGCGGATGGCCTTGATCATGTCCGACTCGGTCTGCAACTGCGGCGAGGTCGCGCCGGCCATGTGGAAGATGTGTTCCTCGATGATCGTGCCGTGGATGTCGTCCGCGCCGTAGCTCAACGCCACCTGCGCGAGCTTCATGCCGAGTCCGACCCAATACGCGGTGACGTGCGGGAAGTTGTCCAGATAGATGCGGCTGACGGCGATGGTGCGCAGTGAATCAAACCCCGTCGGCGGCGTCTTGACGGGGATGTCGTTGTTCTCCGGCTGATACGCGAGCGGGATGAATCCGGTGAAGCCCTGCGTCTCGTCCTGCAACGCGCGCAATTGCCGCAGATGATCCACGCGGTCGGCCAGGCTCTCGACGTGGCCGTAGAGCATCGTGCAAGTGCTGCGTCCGCCGAGCTTGTGCCACGTGCGGTGCACGTCCAGATATTCCTCGGCGGATTCCTTGCCCTTGGCGATGGCGCTGCGGACTTCCTTGCGGAAAATTTCCGCGCCGCCGCCCGTGAGCGAATCGAGGCCGGCGGCTTTCAATTCCACCAGCGTCTGCTCGACGGATTTTTTGGCAAGCCAGGCGAGGTGGAGAATTTCAATGGCGGTGAAGCACTTCAGATGCAGCCTCGGCGTAGCAGCCGACGTCAAGAGGCTCTGACTTTCTGGTTGAGAGTTGAGGGTTGAGGGTTGAGAAGATTCAGTTTGAGCCTCCTCACGTCGGCTGCTACCAGTATCCAGCGCCTTCAACGCCTTCAGCATGTCGGTGTAATGGCTGAACGGCAGCGACGGGTGCAGGCCGCCGACAATGTGCAGTTCCGTGATCCCGATCTTCAACGCTTCGCGCGCCTTCTCCACGATCTCCCCGACGGAAAGCTGAAAGCCGTCGGCGTCGCGTTTCTTTTTCGCGAAGGAGCAGAACTGGCACGAGAGGATGCAGTAGTTCGAATAGTTGATGTAGCGGTTGATGATGAAGCTGGCGCGGTTGCCATTCTTTTTCGCGCGGACGAAATCGGCGATGGCCCCGAGCGCGTTCAAATCCTTCGTCTCAAATAGCCGCAACGCATCGGCCTCGGAAATGCGTTCGCCGGCAACGACCTTGTCGTAGAGGTCGCGCAGTTCGCTGTGCTGAATGAAAAAATTCACAGGCGACAAGTTAACAGCAATCGCGGGATTGGGAAAGTGAGTTTGTGCAGCAGCGGCGGGCGTCCGCGCCTGCCTAATACCAAATTGCGTTTAATCTACAACGAACGCCCCCTCACCCCCAGCCCTCGGGCCGGGTGAGGGGGATTTCGTGTCATATTGAAAATGAATCGGTATAAAGCTGTGGCATCCGGCCCGGCGGCAAAAGCGCCCACTGGAATGCAGGACGAATCCACAACGGACCCGGCCGCGAGCTTTTTTCCGGGCGGCGAGACGCCCGCCCTCCACGTCAGGCCGGAGGCCCGACACTACATTTAACCCGCCCCTCATTTCCCCGGCATCAGGTCCGGCGCGATGATTTTCAATGCCGTCATCGCGTCATTGGAAACGTCCGGGCTTTCATCCTTGGTTGCGGTATCCACGAGCGCGGCAATCACCGGCTCCTTGTCCGCTCCGGTGTAGGGGATCATCGCCAGCGAAAGACAGGCGACCTGCCGGAGGGTCGGGTTTGCGTTGTGCAAGGTCTGGACCAGGATCGGAATGCTGGCCTTCTCAAAAACATTGTTGTGCACCAGCGCCAGCGCCACCCACATGCGGACATCCGGGTCGGTATCGGCCAGCGAGCCGGGCAGGGAGGGCAGGATCGGCTTCGCGCCGGGGCCGAGATTATAAATCGCGGAAGCGGCCCGCCGGCGCACTGCGGGGTCCGGCGATTTCAAGCCCTTTACCAGGTTGTCAAGATTGGGGTCGTGCGGCGGCGTGGCGGCGGGCTTGGCTGGCGCGGATGCAAGATTTGAGGTTATCGCGGGAGCGGACTTTGCGGCAACCGCCGCGACCGGCGGGGCGGCGGCGGCTGGGGCCGACGAACCAGTCTGATATTTCCAGACGAGCACAGCGGCGACCGCCAGGACCGCAATCCCGCAAACAATCAGCAGCGGCAGCCGGAGCGAAGTCCGACGCGTTGCGGGCGATGGCGGCTTGGGCAGCACCGGGACAGAAGATCGAAGCGCGGGCGCAGGCGGCGAACTCACCAGCGGAACGGCAGCCGGAGCCGCCAGCGGTGTGGGAACGGATTGCGCAATGAATTTCGGCAAAGGGGCAGGCTCGGCAGTCACCGGCGCAGCTGCCGGCGGGGACAAGGGCTCCAGCCGGAAATACGCGATGACTTCACCGAACTTCAACTGGTCACCGTCGCGAACACGGGCCTCGGTGATGGACTGCCCGTTGAGCATGGTGCCGTTCGTGGAATTGAGATCCTTCAGGAAAAAATCGTTGCCGACCCGCGTGATCTTGGCGTGGGAAAGTGAAACCGAGGAATCGTTGAGGGCGATGGAATTTCCCTTCATGCGTCCGAGGGTGATCGCATCCTCCCGCACAATGTGCTCCACCGATGGCAGGCCGGGCAGCTGGATGGTCAACGTTGGCATGGTTCCACGAAATCTGTTTCAGCCTACTGAAACGCCCGGATATCGCAAACACTTAACATTGACGCCAGCCTCCTGCGGGCACATCCGCACACCGCCCCCAACGGAGCGCGACCGGTCACCGGTCGCAGCGGGTGGAAAGCACCGAACGGGTTGGAAAATCAGGACGCTGGCTTGCCGGCGCGACCGCTGCGGGCGGGGGACCGCCCGCGTTCCGGGGCAGTGCCCGGATGCGCAACCTCCTGCCGGCAGAACCAGAAAACGCCCCGCGACGAGGGCACAAAGAAAACTGGAACTTCCGGCAGGATGCCGGGAGCATGTCAGGTCGCAAACGCGCCGAACAACGCCCGCATCTCCTCGTCCACTTGTGATTCGTCCGTCAGCGTCTGAGAAATCTCATCGCGCAGCAACACGCGATAACGCTTCCGCAGCCGGTGGATCGCCACCCGCACCGCGCCTTCCTCCATGCCCAAGGCCTTCGCCACTTCGCCTTGCGCCGCTTCGCCTTTTCCCGCCATCAAAAACGATTTCAACTGTTCGAATAATTTTGCTTTGCCGTCCGCCGCGCATTCCTTTTGCAGCCGCTCAATGACTTTTGCGAGCAACGCCAGCGCCCATTCGCGGTCGAACGCCTTGTCCGGGCTCGGCTCGTTCGTGCCGGCGACCTGAAACTTCGTGTCCGCCGTCTGCCAGTCGAGCGAAAGATGCGCCGCGCTGCCTCCTCGCTTTTGTGCCTGCGCCTTGTCCCATTCGTTCGCCAGGAAGTGTTTCAAGGACGCCAGCAGAAACGCGCGAAACCGTCCGCGTTCGGCGCTCAAGCCGGAGAGATAATTCTTCTCCAGAAACCGCGCGAAGAACGCCTGCGTCAAATCCTCCGCGTCCTGCTTGCTGTGGCCGCGCCGCCGGACGTAGGCGTAAAGCGGAAACCAGTAGGTGCGGCACAGCTCTTCCAGCGCGCCATCCGACTGCGGCGTGTGCCGCTGGCCCGCCGCGAGCACGACCGTCCAGTGCGTCGTGGCGAAGATGCCGCCCGGTGCGCTCGAAGCGGGTGTTGAATGTTCGGAGGTCAAAGCAAAATCATTTTAACCACGGATGGACACAGATAAACACAGATTAAACCAATCCGTCAGGGCGCTTCACTTGATGCTATAACCGACGGATTTCCATTGCCCGTCCTTTTCCTGCACGAACAAGACATCTTCCGTCGCAGATGCTTTTTCGGCAAACGACGTCTCGAATCGCATCAAAAGGTATTGGCCGTCCGGCATGGCGGGCACTTTGGTCATTTGCCGCGACGATTGAAATCTGCGCGACAACAATCTGCCGAGCGGTTTGCGCACAGATTCATTTGTTGAAATCCATTGCTCGCGCGTGATGACGGAACGAAACCAGGCGGATGCGCTTTCCCAGCTTTGCGAATAATTTTCCGCATCAATGCCAGCCAGCCATTGTTGCGCGGCAGAAATCACCGGCTTGTCCGCGTCGGATGCTTCCGACCATTTCGGCAAATCGCGAATCACATAGCCGGCGGCCTTCCATTGGTTGTTTTCCCACAAGAAAATCACCGTCTCCGTGGTCGGGCTGAGCCGCGCGAATTCCGTTTCAAACGTCGCGACAAAATAATCGCCGTCGGGCATTCCCGGCAAGGTTTTTGATTGTTGACTTGTTTTAAGCTTGCGTGAAGTCAAATTGCCGAGCGGCTGGCGGACTTTTTCAAATTTCGCAATCCAGCCGCCTTTGGAAACAGCGCTGTGAAAAACTCCGGATGCTTGTTCCCAACTTTGGCCGAAATCGCCCGCGTCCATCAGCGCGAGCCAGCTTTGAACGGCTTCCATTTCGGCCTGGTTTGGATCGCTTTCATTTGGCACCAGCTTGTATCGGAGCTGCACAGCGCGCTCCGTAAAGCCGGTGATTTGCAGCACGCCTTGCACGTCGTTGCGCGTGATGAACAAATAAAGATTTGTCCCGGTGATGTTGCCGGTCGCACGCCACAAATCAAAACTAGGCATGGGAGGTTTCATGTTTGAACGCCAGTGTTCCGCATTTGACAACACCGTCCGCACCTGGTCGCCGGTGATCGTATCGAAGCTCAAATTTGTTTCACCCTCGTGTTGGGGATAAAGGCCGACGCACAACCGCATGTCCAGCGTGGCGAGAACGCCGGCGGGAGAATTATTTTGCGCATACACATCCACACCGGCGGCGCGCAGGGAGTTCGTCCCCGCTTCCGAAAAATCCAGCGCGCGTCCCGGCCCCGGCTCGACAAAATTTCCAAACGCAAGGTTGAGCGCACGATGCGACGGGTTGCCGGGTTCAATCACCCGCTCCATCACCGGCCCGAAGGAAAGATTGGGCACGACGGCGACGGGCGCAATTTGAGTTGTCGAATTTTGCACCAGCTTGTAGCGAAGTTTCAAGCGTGGCGGAATCTCAGCGGTAAAACCGGTAATTTCCAAAATACCCATTCTGCCTTGCGGGGTTTGAAACCCATAAATGGCTGGCAGGTTGGTATCATCGCGGGTGCTTCGAAAAGGGCACAGCGGCAGTGAATTGGTTTCAACCGCTGCAAGAGATTGTTCCAAACCCAAAGGATTCATTGAATTCCACGCATCGTCATTTAATTTTTTCACCTTCATACCCGAAATGAAGAATAATCTCGGTTTTGGGTCGGCATGCCGTGGCTGATCGTTGGTAAAACCAATCAAGTCCTGGCCCATAATAACAAGTGCGTCCAAGCCTGCGTGTTTCATGTAAGCAACATTATCCGCGGGATATCCTTCTTGCTCGGCGTGTTTATACAAGTCTGGAACCAGCTTGGCCGAATCAAAATCAACGCTCATTTGGTCAACGACCGTTTGTTCAGTTACCGGACCAAAGGAAAGATTTTGAGTGGCGGCAGGTTTCGGTTGTTCCGATTGCACCAGCTTGTAACGAATCTTCACGCCGGGCGGATTCTCTGAATTTCCTAGAATTTGGATCACGCCCTTGGAATGCTCGCGTGTAATAAACGCCATCGCCAGCGGCGCACGATCTGAAGCCGTGTAAAATTGGGGCCAGCCACCATCCATCTTGACCATCGGGTTTGTGAGGAGGCGATTCACGTCGGCAACAACTTGCTCCGGAGTGAATTCATCCCACGTCATCAAATGGTTTTCATCGGTTTGCCGAGCCACCACGCCCCCAATGAAACGCACGCCACCATCCGGCATCGCCAACAGGTCGCCGCCGTATTTCCGCGCCCAGTTCATCGGCGGCGTGTCAGTCGCCACCCCATCAGCCAGCATATGCATGGAAACATCCGACAGCGGGATCAGCAGTGATCCGGTCTCGAAATCCAAAACACTTGCCACGCCAGGTTTTGGATCAGGCACCACCCGCTCAATCTCCGGACCGAAATTTAAGGAATCGTGTGAAACCGGGACCTGGCTGGATTGTCTAGGCGGCGGCGGTTCAATCATCAGCCGCAAACCTTCGCTCAAATGTTTTGCCGTCGCGGCCTCGAGCATTTTTTTGGCGACCTCGTCGGCTTGGCCGGAATCCACAATGTTCTGTGCCCATTTTTCGGCCTGGTCAAATTTTCCTTCGAGCAAATAAAGTCGCGCGAGGCCGGACCACGCCGCCGGTGCCTGCGGCGCGGCCTGAAGTAAAAATTTCTCCGCATCGCCGTATTTGCGCTGCGACAAATAAATCTGGCCCAGCCCGTTCAATGCCGCCGGATGATTCGGCTCAATTGAAACGGCCTTCTGAAACGCCTTTTCCGCCGTGTCGCTGTTGCCGGAATTGAAAGTCGCCCAGCCGAGTCCGTTCCACGCGTTGGCATCATCCGGCGCGAGTTGGATGGCCTGTTGGAATTTTGCCGCCGCCTTGTCAAATTTATGCGCCTGCCACAACCACCAACCTGTTTGCGTCAGTTGCTGGGGGTTCTGGTTGGTCGCCGAAATCCACTTCGCTTTGCCTTCTTCCAGCGCTTCGGCCTTGGTGCCGAAATAGATTGCGGCGAATGATTCGCCATCAGCATACATCGAAACGTGTGGCAGACCCGGAACAAGGTTGGGATCCGTCAATTCAAAATCGCCCTGCCCTTTGGAAATCTGCAGCGTTTGTTTTGGGCCTTCGTGAACACCGGGTATGTTTGTCGAAGTGGTGATATACAACGCGAGCGATGCCTGATCATGACTGATTAGGTTGTAATGGCCTCTAACCGTCATCTGATTTTCGGTGCGCTCTACGGAGGTAATTTCAATGTCATCGCCCTTGGGAAAGCTGGTCTGGCCGACGTAGTCGGATTTGGCGGCGGCCAATTCTTTTTGATGAGCAAGCGCCGTGCTCCGGGCTTTCACAAAATTCGGGATGGCGATCGCCGCCACTAATCCGATGACGGCAATCACAATAGGAATCGAAATAAAAGCGAACACCGCCACGGCAAACCAGCGCCAGAAGCGGTCCGGCCTCTGAGCCGTGGGCACGAGCGCAGCCACCGGCTTGTTCACCACGCGCCAGACCAGCCCGGCGATGATTACATCAAACAAAATGGCAATGATTGCTGCCACGCCCAGGGCGGGAATTGCAACCAGTGCGCGGGTGGCTGGTTCAGCCGAGCCCCTTAAAAGCTGATGCAAACTGACATTGCAGACGAACCAAATAACAAAATCCAGTGTCAACAGCGGGAACAACAACCCGTCGAACACCGCCAGGCCCATGCCGTAAAGTTTTCCCGCCGAGCGGCGGATTTGCGCGACGGCCACCCAACCGAGAATGGTGGTGCCAAACGGCGCGGTAAGGCCCAACGGCAACAGCGTGAACCTTTGCCACCTGGGAGATTCAGGATTGAACATGGGCCATCCGTGGGCAAATAAAAAGGTGCAGAATTCCCGCCACCAAGCTGGTCCGCGATTTTCAGTAATGGCTCCGGTCCACGGCATGAACATGATGAAAAACAGAAGGAACAAAAATGATACCCAGCATGCGCCCACGATGGCTGTGCGCGAGAAGCGCGGCTCAATTTCTGTTTTCCGCTTTCCGATTTCTGGATTTCCGCCTTCCGCAACGATGGTTTCCACCATTGTCTTCACTTCGCTGACCTGCTGGTAGCGGAGTTCGGGGTTCTTCTCCAATGCGCGCAAAACAATTTCATCCAGCCGCACGTCTATTTGAACTTTCTTCGACGGGGCTTCGATTTTTTTGCCGGGCAGTTCGCCGGTGAGCATCTGGTAAAACACCACGCCCAGCGCGTAAATGTCCGCGCGATGATCCACCTCACCCGGCGCGGCGGTCTGCTCCGGCGACATGTATTGCGGCGTGCCCATCACTTTGCCGGCGTCGGTGAGCGCGGGCGCCGCCCCCTCACCCCGGTCCTCTCCCCCGGCGGGGGAGAGGGTGTGCGCAGGACGGGTGAGGGGGTCACCCACAATCTTCGCCAGCCCGAAATCCGCGACTTTCACGCGGCCGCGGCGGTCCATGAGAATGTTCTCCGGCTTGATGTCGCGGTGGACGATGCCCTGGTCATGGGCGAATTGCAGCGCGTCGCAGATCTGCGGCACGATGGCCAGCGCCTCGCGCGCGGAAATGCGGCCGGCATGGAGCAACTGGCGCAGGTTCACGCCGTCCACGAATTCCATGAGGAAATAAAACAGTTGAGAGTTGAGAGCTGATGGTTGATGGCCGGCGGTCGAACCAAACTCATACAGCGTTACGATGCCGGGATGATTCAGCTTGGCCAGCGCCCGGGCTTCGCGGGCGAAACGCTCGGCAAATGCGGGATCATTTCCGATGCCGGGCGGGAGAATTTTCAGCGCCACGACACGGTCGAGTTGCTTCTGCCGCGCCTTGTAAACCGCGCCCATCCCGCCTTTGCCAATGAGTCCAAGGATTTCCAGTTGCGGAAACAGCGGCGCGAGTTCCGCCACGGTCGGCGGATGGAACCCGGATTGTTTCGCATCCGTGACGGTGTCCGCCGCCGCGCCCATTTTGAGCAGACAGGCAGGACAGAGTCCGGCGAGCGCGCCGGTCGGCAGGGACGTGCCACATTGCGGACATTTTAGAGGAATGATCTCCGTAGGCGGAACAACGGACGGCTTCCCGACCGGCGGCGCAATCGGAGGGTGCTTTTGGTTCCGGCTCCTGGGCAACACCAGCACCAAAGCGATGATCCCGCCGACCACCCCGACCAAAAAAACCAGGGTCAGGAGGATGACCACGATTTCCCAGCCCCCGAGGAACGCGCCGAACATGGGTTCAACTATAATCTTCATTCTACGCACTACAGAAGCAAAACCGTGCAGACGTTACCGGATAAATTGGAAAACATCGAACATTCAACATTCAACGCCCAACATCGAAGGGCGTTGCGCATGTGCTACTGGAGGTTGAATGTTGAGCGTTGAATGTTTTCTTTGCCCCAGGGTAAAGTCACTTCCTGGCCGGGGACGCGATGTTGTTCAGCCACCAGCCGCCGTTGCTCAGGTAGCGCTTAAACAGCTTGTCGCCGAGCGCGGCCTTGACGGACGCCTCGGTTTCGGCGCGGATTTGGGCCAGGGCGGCCTGCCGTTCTTCGGGAGTCAAATCCTGGCTGGCCTTCAATGCCGCCGCCGTGGCTTCCGCCGCCTGTTTGAAGTCGTAAATCTTCGGCGCGGTCTCCGGCGGCAGGTCGTTGTGCCGGGCGAGGCTCGCGAGCTGCTGATACTGATAATCCTGCGCTCGCTCCAGTTCGGCGGACTTGTCCACTCCGAGCCCGGCGGCAATCTCCGCCTGCATGTCCTTTTTGTTTTGCTCGATTTTTTTGATCGTCTCGGCGTCGTTTCCGGAGTCGTAGTTATAAATGCTATCGCCGTATTGGCTGCGGATGTCGAACAGCGCTTCGTATTGCTGGCGCGTGAGGTCAACGCCGTGGAGGTCGGAAGAAATCTGTTGGGCCATCTGCGAGCTGCGCAGTTTGTATTCGCGCAATTCCTCCGGCGTGAGGAACTGCGCCAGCCCGGCGAGCTTTTCCTGCTCCAGTTTTTTCTGTTTGGCCCGCGCATCGGCGTCCCAACTACCCGAGACGCTGGCGTAGAATTCCTGCTCCTTCTCCTGAAAGTCATCCAAATATTTTTGCACCGCCTCACGCTTCGCCTCCGGCAGGAAGGAGAGATTGCCGGCCGGATTCCAGCCCATGTTTTCGGTGTCGTAGCCCTCCTCCTTCATCCGCTGCTTCTCCACGTCCACGCCAAATAGTTCCACAATCAAGGCGGTCTTTTCTTTCTGCATCGCCTGCATCTGCTTGGAGCGGTCCCGGTTCTTCTTGTATTCCGCCGGAACAATTTTGTGCTGGTAAGGTTTCCAGTAATCCTGGTTCTGCAGTTCACTCCAGAGCGAACGTTGCTGTTTCGAATAACGCCGGTTCAACTCCGCGAGCACCAGGTCCTTGATGGTCTCTTCCGGACAGTTCACCGCGCGCAGGCGGGCGACGAATGCCTTCAACTCCGCCGCCTGCAAATCGCGCCAGGAAATTTTCCCGCCCGCCGTCGGCGCGGTATTTTCATTCTGCGCGGCAGAGGAATTTTCCCCGGTTTTACCGGACGAAGTTTCCACCGCCATGTCCGCCGCTGCCGCCGCCCGGTCATGGCTGGAGCGGAACAGGATCGCCGCGAGAACCAGGTTGGCCGCGAGCGAGAGGGCGATGAGGACGGAGATTTTCATTGCGGCTTGGGGGCGGGCGCGAGGTTGTTCAACCACCAGCCGCCCTGGTTGACATACTGTTTGACCTGTTTCCCGGTCAACAGCCCGTTGATGCCGGTCTGCGTCTCCGCCCGGATGGCGGCAAGGGCGGCATCGCGCTGGTCGGACGTCAGCGACTTGTCCTTGCGGATTTTGTCCGCGGCGTCCTGCGCCTGTTTCTTCATGTCCTCGAGCGCGAAGACCGACGCCTTCGGCACCCCGGACTCGATCAGGTTCCGGTAGCCATAATCCTGTTCCAGCTTGTATTCCGACACGCGGTTTGTGCCAACCGTCTGCGCGAGTTCGGCGTCAAGGGCCTTTTGTTTATCCTGAAGCACCTTGCGCTGCTCAGCGGTCGGAGATGTCTCGTCATCGGGATCGTGTGGCGGATCCAAATCTGCCAGCGCCTGCTTGTATTTGAACAGCGCGCGGAATTCGTCCTCGTTCGGGTCGAACGCGGACAGGTCGTTCTTCA
This sequence comes from Verrucomicrobiia bacterium, assembly GCA_035577265.1. Taxonomy (GTDB): domain Bacteria; phylum Verrucomicrobiota; class Verrucomicrobiia; order Limisphaerales; family UBA11358; genus UBA11358. The sequence goes on from DATLVR010000002.1 coordinate 32,778, forward strand.
ACTGGTTCGCGCCGTCCGAATGGCGCAGATCCCATTCGAGCAACGGTTCCGGCGCGAGAATCTTCGCCAGCTCGTCGTGATATTTCTTCTCCACCTTCCGCAAATCCTCCTGCCCGTATTGATCCATGTAACCGTCGTTCGCGGCATAGATGCCCTGTTTTTCCTCGTTCATCTGCTGATCGATGTCCCGCACCTGCTCGCGCAGTTCCTTGGGGATGAAACCGTATTGCTTTTCCATCCAATCGATCCCGCCGGAATCTTTCAGCATCTGCTCCTGGATGTCCGGGCCGAACAGCGATTTGAGCAGATCCGTCTCTTCTCTCTGCAACGCGCGCAACTGCGCCTGCTGCTCTTTTGTGGGTTGCTGCCCGGACCTGAAAAAATTCCGATGCGCCCAGAATTTTGTGTCGTCCACTTTCTTCACCGGCGGACGCAGCGCGCCTCGCTTCGGGCGATACATGGACTCGATCGCGCCAAAAATGATTTCGCGGACCTTCGGTTCCGGCGTGCCAAACCCGCGCAACTGTTCGAGGTAGATTGCAAAGTCCGGCGCATAAATCTGCGACCACTGAAACTCCGGCACCGCAGGAGTGTCAACCACGCCAGGCGTGCCGGCTTGCGAGCCATCAGTTGGAAGCGGATCGGGGGCCGTGGCAGTTGTCGGCGTGGAATTTTCCGCGCGCGGATGGCTCGAACCGTGCCGCAGAACCGCTTTCGCCAGCAGGACATTGCCTGCCAGACAGACCAGCAGCACGAGCAGCCGGAGGTTCATGCGCGCATTAAAACGGAAACGGCGGGCGAGTCAACCGGCGAATCCTTCATGCCCGCTTCAGAAACAAAGTTGGAAAGTTGTCTCCGTGGAAAAAAGAACATTCAACGCCGAACGCTGAAGGGAGTCATGCCCCACTTCATTGGATGTTCAATGTTGAATGTTTCCCCCAAAGTTCACCGCAGCTTGAACCCGCCCTGGAAAACCACCTCCGCCACGACGACGACCAGGAACACTGCGCCGACCAGGGCGTTCAGCCGGAAGAAGGCGAGGTTGATCCAGTTCAAGCTGCGACGCCGCGCGATCCAATGTTCCATCGCCAGGCAGCCGACGATGATCGCCCAGCCGATGAGATAGGTGAAACGGAAATGGCAGAGCATTCCAAACGTGAGCAGCAGTCCGCACATCACCATGTGCGCGAGGAACGCGGCGCCCAGCGCGTTTTGCGGCCCCCACGCCACGACGAGCGAACGCAGTCCGTGCGACTTGTCGAACTCGTAATCCTGCAGCGCGTAAATGATATCGAAGCCCACCAGCCACAGCACGACCGCCAGGGCGAGTGTGGTCATCTGGAGCAGCTCCCAGACGGAAACATTCGCGCCCTTCACCGCCAGCCATGCGCCAATCGGCGCGAGCGCGAGCGCGATGCCGAGAAAGACGTGTGTGTAATCCGTGAACCGCTTGGTGAGCGAATAAAAGCAAACCAGCACCAGCGCAACGGGCGAAAGATAAAAGCACAGCGGGTTCAAAAACCAGCTGGCCGCCAGCAAGCCCGCCGCAGACAAGGCGCACAACGCGATGGCGCTGGCCAGGGAAATTTGTCCGCTCGGCAGGTGACGGTTGGCCGTGCGCGGATTCAACGCATCAAACTTGCGGTCCACGATGCGGTTGAACGCCATCGCGCATGTCCGCGCGCCGACCATTGCGACGAGAATCAGCCCAAAGGTTTTCCAACCCGGCCAGCCGCGATTGTCCCGCGCCGCCACGACCATCGCCGCCAGCGCGAACGGCAGCGCAAAGACGGTGTGCGAGAACCGCACGAACGAAGCCCATTTTTTAATTATCGAAAACATTCAACATTTAACATTCAACGCCCGACATCGAAGGGTCAGCCGGCTTTGCCGGCAGGGTGGCGGGCGGGATTTATTGGCTTGCTGGTTTCCATCATCGCATGGCGTTTTGCGGTCTGGATGCTGGAATGAAAAATCCGGATCCGTTCTTCCGACTCGCCCAGAACAAACAAGAGCGTGGTTTCATTTTTCACCCAGCCTTTACGCTTGATGAGTCGCGCCCAGCGGCGGGTCTCGCGCAATTCCTTCAGGCAAATCTTGAGCTTGTGGATGAAGTCATCGCGCGACTCCGCCGCTTCGGCTTCACCGTGGTTTGGATAAGGCGAGGTGCCCGAACGCAGAACTTGTCCGGCGATGTGATTGCCTGATCGCGTGGCGGGCAAACTTTCGGACAAGTCAATCACAGCGGAGGCGAATTCAAGCAGCCGGTCTTCAAGATCGAATTTTCGATTCGCGCCTTCACCTTCATTGAACTCCCAAACTCCCGCCGCCTCATCCTTGGGCGTTGAATGTTGAATGTTGAATGTTGAATGTTTCCCCTTTTTCATTCCTTTTCCTCCGCCCAGCGCGGCGCCAGTTTGTTGGGAATGCCCATGTGATCCAGCACGCGCGCCACAACGGTGTCCACGATCTGCACCACGGAATCCGCGCCGGAATAATAACTCGGGTTCGCCGGCAGGATGATCGCGCCCGCGAGCAGCAGCAGTTCCATGTTCTTGACGTGGATGAGGCTCAACGGCGTTTCGCGCGGAACGAGGATCAGTTTCCGCTTCTCCTTCAAGGTCACGTCCGCCGCACGCAGCAGCACGTCCTCGCTGTAACCGTGCGCGATGCGACCCATCGTGCCCATCGTGCAGGGGATCACGACCATGACGTCGGGCGGATTCGAGCCGCTGGCGAACGGCGCGTTCATGCTTTTGAGATTGTGCGTTTGCACGCCCGCCGGAAGTTTCAGCCCGTCGGGCAGCTCCACGGCGATGACCTGTTGCGCGTAGTTGCTCAGCACGACGTGGATTTCGTGCTCCTGCGGATTCAAATTATCGAGCAGCCGCTGCGCATACAGCGCGCCGGTGGCTCCGGTGATGGCAACGAGAATTTTCACTGGCCGGATTATGGCCGAGCCATCTTAAACGGGCAACCAATCCCGTTCGTCCTCGTTCTCGGGCTGGTCCCCGGATGCAATGGTTCGATTACGAGAACGAGGACGACGAGGACGATCAAGAAAAATTTAAATCAGCTTGAGTCCGCTTTCGTGTTCCGCACAATTGCGGCGTGTTCAAATTCACGGGAATCATTTTTCTGGGCGCGCTGCTTTTTCTGGCGGGCTGCGCCTCCACGCCGACGATGCCGGAGGAAACCATCTCTTCGCCGGAGCCCTCGGCGGGGGCGTCGGCATTGAACTGGGTTGACCCCAACGCCCCGCCGATCCCGCGCACACCGCCAGTCGTCAAACCAAATCCGCCCCAGAATCCGCCCCCGGCCGTCATCTCGAACCGCCCGATGATGGCAATGGCTAAACCCGCTCCGGCACCGGTGACCACCTGGACGTCGCTCCCCCGCTGGGCGGTGGACCACAAACTCGCCCCGCCTGTCCTGGTGAGCAAAAGTCCGCTGACGACGTATCGGGTCAATTCGGACAATGGCGTCTTGATGCTGGCCCTCGGCAGCCGCGAGGCGATCTGGAACGGGATTGAAATCCATCTCGGCTTCGAGCCGCAGCTCATCGACAACCAGGTTTTTGTGCACGGCCTCGATTTGCAAAAAACCTTTGAACCGCTTCTATGCGCACCGCCGCTGACACTGGGCACCAACCGGGTCATCGTCATCGACCCCGGGCACGGCGGCAGCAATGTCGGGACGCACAGTGTCGTGGACGGGCGCTATGAAAAGGAGTTCACGCTGGATTGGGCCAGAAGGCTCAAACCCCTGCTCGAGACGAATGGCTGGACGGTTTACCTGACGCGCACCGGCGACAGCTACGTGACCAATACCGATCGCGCCGTGTTCGCCGATGCGCATCGCGCCGACCTCTTTATCAGCCTGCATTTCAATTCCGCCGCGCCCGACACCAAACAGGCCGGGCTGGAAACGTATGTGCTCACGCCCACCGGCATGCCCTCGACACTCAAACGCAATTATAACGATCTGTGGTCAGACCATTTTTCGAACAACAACTTCGACGCAGCCAACCTGCTGCTCGCCGTCCGCCTGCAGGCCAGCCTGCTGCGCGCGACCGGCGAGGAAGACCGGGGCGTGCGCCGCGCCCGGTTCATGGATGTGTTGCACGGGCATGATCATCCGGCCGTTCTGATCGAAGGCGGCTATCTCTCCAATCCGCGCGAGGCCAGGCGGATTGCCGATCCGGAGTTCCGACAGAAACTGGCGGAAGCCGTCGCCGCCGCCCTGCGCCTGAATCCAGACGTCACAACCCCGAAGCCGGAAAATGCCGTGTCAGCGGTGGGCACCAATCATCCATCCATACCATGAATCCGCCCGCCGCCACCCCGAACCCGCCAACGGCGCCAAAGCCAGGCAAACACGGGGCTCACATCCTGGTCACCGGCGGTGCCGGCTTCATCGGCTCGCACCTGGTCGAACGGCTGTTGAACGATGGCAAAACCGTTGTGGTGATTGACGACTTATCGACGGGCAGCTTGGACAATTTGAGCGCGGTGAAATCGAATCCGCGCCTGCGAATCATCCAGTCGAAGATTTGCGATTGTGCGGAATTACCGGAACTGGCGGCGCAGGCCGAATTTATTTTCCACCTGGCGGCGACCGTCGGTGTGGATCTGGTCGTGAAATCCGCGCTGCACGTTCTGGAGGCGAGCTTCAACGAGACGCAGATTTTGCTGCGCGCGGCGGCGAAAAATTCCACACCGATGTTGCTGACTTCCACCTCGGAAGTGTATGGCAAGAGCGCCAAGCCGGAGTTCAGCGAGGACGACGATTTGCTCATCGGGCCGCCCGGCCAATCGCGCTGGAGCTACGCCTGCTCCAAGCTCACGGACGAATTTCTCGCACTGGCCTACGCCCGTGAAAAGAACCTGCCCGTCACCATCGCGCGGCTGTTCAACACCGTCGGCCCGCGCCAGACCGGACGCTACGGCATGGTGCTGCCGCGCTTCATTGCGGCGGCCAGGAGCGGCGAGCCGCTGAAAGTTTTTGGCGACGGCGCGCAATCGCGCTGCTTCGGATTTGTCCATGACGTGGTGGAGGCGCTCGTCCGTTTGCAGAAATGTGAGCCCGCGCGCGGGGAAATCTTCAACATTGGCGGCACGGAGGAAGTTTCCATTCTCGAACTCGCCCAACTTGTTGTGACCGCGCTCGGCTCGCAATCGAAGATTGAACTGATTCCCTACGACCAGGCCTATGCGCCGGGCTTTGACGACATGCGCCGCCGAAAGCCGCGGGTGGAAAAATTGGAACGCTTCGTGAAGTTCAAACCGCAGACACCGCTGCGCGAAATCATCCGGCTCACGGCCGGTTAAATTTTTGGCGAGAAGAAAATTTGCAGCCTGCCTAGGTGTTTGGTTAACACATTTCAATGGTCATCCTTTTGGCTGAAATTTCTTCCTGACTATCACAATCAAATGATAAATGGCGAATAAAAGCCACGGGATCGTTGCACCATACTTCAGACAAAACCAAATCGCCTCAATTCTCGGTTGCCAAAGATAAAACTGTGTGTGCGAAGAATCCGACAACTCGTGAAGATGGCCAAGCCACGTGATCAGACAAATGGCAGACACATTAGCTATGACAAAGAACACCGCGAAAATGATATGCATTCTGGTGAACAATTTCATGGCCTTGCCTGTGTTTTGCGTTCAAGTTTCTGCCCACCGCACTTTCAAACATCAAATTTAATTCCTTCACGCTTGAGCAAACTCCGTTTCCAATCCAGGCCACCGCCGAAGCCGCCGAGTTTGTTGTTCGCGGCCAAAACGCGATGACACGGAACCAAAACCGGAATCGGGTTCGCGCCACACGCGCCGCCCACGGCACGGACGGCTTTGGGCTTGCCGATTGCCACCGCGATCTCCCCGTAGCTTTTGGTTTTGCCCAAGGAGATTTTTTGCATCGAGCGCCAGACGCTTTTCTGAAATTCCGTTCCCGACACGTCCAGCGGCGGAAACGTTTTTGGTTCGCGGCCGGCAAGGACGGCTTTCAACGCCTTGGTCGTCGTGTTGTGCCAGCGGAGAATCTTTGTTTGTAGGAGACGACGTGAGGAGTCTCTGACTAAAGCCCCAGAAACTGAATTAATTTGAGACTCGTCACCTCGTCTCCTACGACTGGATTGCTTGGGAAAACTCAATCCGGCCAATCCTTTTTCCGAATAATGCGCAATGAATTCACCATCCGCCGTGGCCACCGGAAGTTCGACGAGCAGGTTTGTTGTCTTCATTCAATGATGCTTCACGTAGACCGAGATGACGCCGAGCAAAATCAGAAAGAGAAAGACGACCAGCGCGATGAAGCGGTTGCGGGCCACGCGCTTTTCGTAACGCATCGGGCGCAGGCCATGCACGCCGCCGTGGGCGAGATAATTCACCAGGCGCGGATTGTTGGAGGTGGGGCTGCGGAAATGATTCTTCAGCCGGCCCCACAGCGCGGGCAGGTCGTATTTGCGCACACCCAGTTCGTTGAAGTGGTCCGGCGATTCACTGTCCGGACGTGATTGCAGCGGCTCCTGGTTGACCCGCTCAAACACCGGCTCGTGCGCGACGGGCTTGGGCGGGGGCGGCGGTTCAGCGCCGTGCGGCACGCTGGCGCCATGCGGCAGGGCGGTGGAACGCAGCTTGGGCACGGGGGCGCGCTGGATCTGGGAATCAAGCTTTTTGATCTCGGATTCGAGCGCGGCAATCTGTTCGTTGAGCGTCCGGGCGCGGTCGGAAATCGGGTCGGCTTTTTTCTTCGGGAACGCCATACGCGGAACCTCAATGCCGCAGCAGCACCGCGATGAGCACGCCGAGCGCGCCCAAGGCGACCAGCACCAGCGGCCAGGTCATCGCGAACCCGACCTTGCAGAGCTGGCCGAAGCCCAGGCTCGCGAGCGGCGACGCGGCGGGTTGCGGCGTGGTTTCAACTTCGGCCTTCTTCAACGCCTCGGGCGACAGCGCGGGCAGCTTCAGGCGCGCGGTGTTCCATTCCATTCGGGCGTTTTCAATGGCGGTCAGGGCGCGCGTGAGTTCGACGTTGAAATTTTCCTTCGTCCACGTTTCGTCGCGAACCGTCTCGATCTTGAGGAGCGCGTCCCGGAAATCGGCGATGGTCTTGAGCATCTGCTCGGCTTCCCGGCGCGTGTTGAACTCGGCTTCCTCCAGCAGGCCCAGGCCGCGCGTGAGGTTGTGGATCATCTCCTGGCGGCCGGTCTGGAATTCGCTCTGGCGGCGGCGCAATTCCTCGAGCGAGGAACGTTCGCGTTCCAGACTGTCCTGGGCGCGCTTCAACTCGGCGAGTTTCTGCTGGGCTTCCACGACCTTGCGGTCCACCTCGTCGCGCGTCGGCGCGCGCAGCAGGTCGCTGGCGGACGCGGGCGCGGCGAAGGGGGACTTGTGCGATTGGAAGTCGGTGTCCACAAACTCGGTAGAATCGTAATCAGCAGCCATGCGGCGAATTTAGCCCCGTTACAAATTGGTGTAAAGCGGTGTTTGCACTTGTCAGCGACCGGAGAGGCTCCTAAAGTGCATTTATTCGAGCGTGAGGAAATTTTTGACATGATTGAATTGATCCAATTTCCGTGGAGTCCGTTCTGCCTTCCGCAACGGCGCATTCTTGAATTTTCCGGCGCGCCTTTCAAAATCACCAACATCCCGCCGCAGGATCGCGCGCTGGTCTGGAAACTGACCCGGCAGCGTTACTACGGCGTGCCGGTCATCAAGGACGGCAAGACGGTCGTGTTTGAGGTCAACGACGATTCGCAGGTCATCGCCAAATACCTCGACGAAGAAATGGAACTGGGTCTGTTCCCGTCGGAATTCCGCGGCGTGCAGGCCATCCTCTGGCGCTACATCGAAAATGAAATCGAGGGCGCGACGTTCCGGCTGAATGACATTTATTACCAGGAGAACGCCGCCGCCGCCGACCACTTGCAATATCTGCGGTTCAAGGAGCGCAAGTTCGGGCGCGGCTGCATTGACCAGTGGCGCGCGCAGCAGAAAAACCTGCTGAAACAACTGGAGCAGCTTTTGATTCCGCTCGAGCAGATGCTGCTGCACCAGCCGTTCCTGCTGGACGAACGCCCGCGTTTCGCGGATTTCGACCTGTTCGGGATGCTTGAAAACTTTCTCTACTCCGGCCATTACCAACTGCCCGCGCGCCACAAACAAATCCGCGAGTGGCATTCGCGGATGGCTAAAACAAAAATCAAAGATTTCAACCACGGATGAACACGGATCAACGCGGATGGGTCAGATTGTTTGAAGGCAGGGCGCGTCACTCAGTGTGCGCCGTTTGTGGCGGGCAGAGGACTGCACGCCCTGCCGAAATGTTTTATCCGTGTGCATCCGTGTTAATCCGTGGTTAAAAAAAATTGTGAAAAACTACATCCTCGACACCAACGTTCTCCTTCACGACCCCAACTCCCTGCTCAACTTCGCGGACAATCACGTGGTGATTCCCATCGAAGTCATCGAGGAGATTGACCGGTTCAAGCGCGAGTCTTCCGAGCTCGGCCAGAACGCGCGGCAGGTGTCGCGGATGCTCGACGGTTTTCGCGGTGAAGGCAGCTTGAGCGAAGGCGTGAAACTGCCCAACGGCGGCCAGCTCCAGATCGCCTTTTACAAAAACGGCAACGGCAATGGCCACACCGGCAGCGACAGCCACATCGTGAACGGCAACAGCGTGGACAACCGCATCCTGCTGCTCGCCGCCAGCGTCCAGAAACATCAGCCGAAAAACGCCGCGATCCTGGTCAGCAAGGACATCAATCTCCGCATCAAGGCCGATGCCCTGGGCTTGCAAGCCGAGGATTACGAGACCGACCGCGTGTTTCTCACCGATCTCTACACCGGCATGATCGAAATGACCGTTGGGGCTGACAAGATCGCCGCCTTTCGTGCCGACGGTGAATTGGCGCTGGAGACGGGCAAGAAATATTCGCCAAACGAATTCTGCACGTTGGTGGACGAGGCCAATCCCAAGAAAGCCGCGCTCACCAAGGTGGACGCGACCGGCACGAAGCTCGTCCCCATCATTGACTGCCGCGAAGGCATCTGGGGCATCAAGCCGCGCAACCGCGAACAGCATTACGCCTTCGACGCGCTGCTCGACGACCGCATCAAACTCGTCACGCTCATGGGCAAGGCCGGCACGGGAAAAACCCTGATGGCGATGGCCGCCGGATTGAAACGCACCGTGCTGGACCGTGAATTCCGCCGGCTCGTTGTCGCGCGCCCGACCATTTCCATGGGCAAGGAACTCGGCTTCCTGCCCGGTTCGCTCGAAGAAAAACTCGCGCCCTGGATGCAGCCCATCCATGACGCGCTCGAAATGTTGAGCGACCTCAACATGGGCCACGACCATCGCCGCGCCGCCGACCTGATGCGTTCCGGCAGCATCGTCGTGGAGGCCTTGAGCTACATCCGCGGACGCAGCATCGCCGGGCAGTTCATGGTCATTGACGAGGCGCAGAACCTCACACCACTCGAAGCCAAGACCATCATCACGCGCGTCGGCCACGGCACGAAGATCATCTTCACCGGCGACCCGTATCAGATTGACAATCCCTACGTGGACTCGTCCTCGAACGGATTCAATTACATCGTCAGCCGTTTCCGCGACCAGCCCATCGCCGCGCACATTGAATTGCAGAAGGGCGAACGCTCGGAACTGGCGGAGCTGGCGGCGAATATTTTGTGATATGAATCTTGTCAGAGCGCTGGCTTTATCTGCTTGCGCGATGCTCTTGTGTTCCTGCTCGACAGTAATGAATTGGGCATTGGACGATTCCTCTGTTGATAAATCCCTTCGGCCGCCACTTCCTGCTGAAACTTATTTCAATAAGGAAGCAGGGCGTGGAGGCCATCTATTTATAAAACTGCATTTGGAAAACGGACAGGAGTTGCTGTTTCTTGTGGACACGGGGGCACCTGTAACAATGCTGGATAAATCCTTGGAGCCGCTTTTGGGGAAAGTTCTCGCGACAGAAACCGGACATATATGGTATGCGAAAACCAATCTGAATGTTTACGGCATGCCGAAACTTTATTTGGAAAACATGCAATTGTTGACCGGCAATCGAGTTTTCACGGATGATTTTAAACGCATGGATTTAGGACAGCCGGTCATGGGGATTTTGGGAATGGACTGCCTCCGATATTACTGTATCCAACTGGATTTTGCCGCTCAGAAAATGCGTTTCTTTAATCCCGACGCGAATCCCGGTGATTGGGGAAAGACATTCTCGATTATCATGACGGGTAACTTTTTCATAAACCCCACCGTCCTTACTTATGCAAACTTTTCCAGGTCAAATAACGCATGGTTTTCCATCGACACCGGCTGCCCTAATGATGCCGAATTAAGCATGGAGCTATTCCACCAAGTGCTACAGGAACAAACTCCCTATTCGACAAATCAAATTAAATTACCTTCAGGCGAGACAGAGCAAGTCGCTTTATTTTCAAAAATTGAATTTAATCATGAGTTCTATAACGATTTTATACTGGCCGGTCGTGCTTCAGGCGAGAATTTGCTAGGCCTTCGATTCATGGCGCGGAATCGGTTGGTCACACTCAACTTTCCCAAACGAAAGATGTATCTCCAACGCTGGCCTGATTTTTTCGTGGTTGCTGATGACCTTTCAATCGAGGCACTTCAATTCATGTCGAATCTAAGAGGGGAAGGCCGGATACCAGGGTTGTTGCAAAACGACCCTGGACATATTTCGGATTGGAATTCGAGTGAAAATAGTTCCGAAGTTTATCCTGTTTCTAGGACGTTCCATATCACGAAAAACGACGACGCTTCCAAATATAATTATATTGTTGTGAAAACCTCCAAAGACAGCACATGGAAGTTGCAAAGAGCATGGCTGACGGGTGCCGACGACCGTGTTATCAAGGAGTATCCCATCCCTGAAAATTAGCGGGCCAAGTTTCGGTTTCTGATTCCTATTTCCCCGCTTTCCTAACGCGCTTCTTGGAAGCCTGACGGGCGGTCAATTTCACCTTGGCCGGCTTGCTCTTCGACTTCACGCGCGCGGCATCGCCCCAGAGACCTTCCAGGTCGTAGCGTTCGCGCGCGTCCTGCCGCATGACGTGGACGATCACGTCGAAGAAATCCAGGATCACCCACGCGCCCTGCATCGAGCCGTCGGTGCGCATCGGACGCAGGTCGTGTTCCTCGCGCAGGCGGTCGGTGAGTTCACCCACGATGGCGCGCAGATGCGGCTCGCTGGTGCCCGACGCGATCACGAAAAAATCCGTCACCGACGACAAATCGCGCACGTCGAGAATGACGATGTTCTCCGCCTTTTTGTTGTCCGCATACTCGCGGCAAAGCTCGGCCAGTTTTTTAGAATCCATAGTTGCGGGCAGGATTTAACCACAGATGGACGCGGATGGACACGGATTTCTGAGGGATTATTGGATGATTGGATTGCTAGATTGGTGTCGCGCTGCCCGTATCCAACACTCCATTCATCCATCAATCCAACCATTCAAAGATATATTTTCGCATCACGAATTGCCTCGGCCACGAATGGCGGCACCAGGTGGTCAACCGGCAGACAGGCCTTCACCCGCGCGCGGATTTGCGAGGACGATACCCCCAGCGGAAAGCCTTTCAATGTCCGTCCTCGAAAAGGCGGCGGAAAGTTTGGCGCCGCTCCGCCCGGGCGCGGCACAGCGACAAATTCTGCGAGTTTTGCCAATTCGCCAGCTTCACGCCATTCGTTCAGTTTCGCCGCGTTGTCCGCACCGATCAGATAAAACAGCTCCGCTCCGGGAAATCGTCTGGCGTAACCGCGCAGGGTTTCAATCGTGTAAGAAGTTCCGCCGCGCCGGATTTCCTGATCGTCCACTTCACAATTCATTTTGCCGACGAGCGCGAGTCGGAGTAGTTGCAGGCGGACGGCATCCGGCGCGGGTTTATTCTCCGGCTTGAACGGCGATTGCGCGGCGGGGATGAAAAACAGCCGGTTCAGGCCGAGTTCCTCAATCGCCGCCTGAGCGACGAGCAGATGCCCGAGATGAACCGGGTCGAACGAACCGCCATAGATTCCAAGTTTCATTTAGTCCCAATCCAGATAACAGACGCGGAAATTTTCCACTTTCGCCGAAACGTTCTTGTCCAACATTTGCAACAACGGCTTCCCGCCATAAAACGAGGCCCATTGCGGAAACGTGCTCTTGGTGCCGATGATATAGTCGCAGCGGGCAAGAGCAAACAGATCGCTCACGGGCGATTTGGAGCCAAAGCCGACGGACAATCCGGAAAACTCCTCGGCGCTACGCCGTTCGTCGCTGCAGACCAGAAAGGAAACTTTACGCCCGGGAAAATGCGTCACGAGTTCGCGCATCCACGCGGCGTAGGTTTCCACCGGATAAAAATATTTGCCGCCCTTCCATCCGCGATAATCGCCATGACGGACGTGGACCCCGATGACGATGTCGGCATTGCGCCGCAACGGTTCCACGGCTTCGCGACTGGCCGTCTCGAATTCCGCCAATGGCCGGAAATAGGCGCGAATTTTATCGCCATGCTTTTGCACCAGATTCGGCGCGCGAAACCGCCAGTCATAAACGAAAACCATTTTGGCCGAGCGGATTTTCTCCTGCACTTCCGGGCTGTCCAGATAAGTGATGAATTGTCCTTTGGTTTCACACAGCGTGACAATCTTCCGGCCAAAAACCGGAAAGCGATCAACCAGCACGCTGGCGTAGCGGGTGAAGTGGTATAAAATACGCGTCTTGCGGATGACTGCGCCGGCGCCGGGAATGAGGTCCAGCCAGCTTTTCCGCTGCGGCACCGGATAGGCGCAGTGGACGTTCTCGCGCGTGGCTTCAAACAGATCGGAGTAGCTATGAAAGGTGTAATTGATGACCCGATCCCCTTGCTCCTCCGCCAGCGCGATGAAATTGGCGAAGATGATGAGCCGGTTCGCCAGACGTCCGCAGCGGCGCCCGATGGAGAAAAGCTTTTGATTCTGTGGCGGCGTCATCGGGAAAAATTATCCACGGTGTCCGGTTTCAAAACAAACCTTTCTTTGGCGACAATAGCGGCGGGCGTCCGCGCCTGCCGTCGAGCCGTGACGTCCCACCGGCGGAAAAAGCTATTTGAACAACAATGGAACCAAGTAACGAAGGCAAATGGGCTCAGCTTTGTTACTTGGTTGTTCCATTGCTTTTGGGAGTTTCCGGGCGGCAGGATGCCGCCCTCTACGTCAGGCCGGAGGCCCGACACGACATCAACAGCAGCGCCGCACGCCGTTGAAGCGTTGTTCGGTCGTCTCCAGGTAAATCTGATCTTCGGATTTTGCGATGGAGTGAGCGGGCGAGTTGCACTCACAAACAATGGCCTGCTGCCGCGCGCGTTCGAGCTGCGATTCGCCGGAGAGTTCCTTGGCCAGCGTGAAGGCGATGGTCGCCGCGCCCAAAGCGCTCATGGGCTTGCCACCCTCGATCACGGCATAATCCGGCAGATAAACCGGCTCGGTCTCGTGCAGCACCGCCGGTTTGCGGCGGGACAAAAGGAAAATCCATTCGCGCACGCTCATGACCACAATCATCGTGACGAGCAAAAGGAAAGTTCCGGCGACGGCGGCGTCGAGGAGGTTGTTAAAATATAGAACACGGTTCTTCGGCAGTTCTTTCGCATCAAGAATCAATTTTTCACTTTCTTCTTTCGTTAGAGATGCACGAGGTGGGCCGCTGTGTAATTCTTGTAGTGGTGCCAATTTGCTTTCTGTTTCAACAATTTTTACTTTCAACACACGTGCCTGCGCCAAAAATCCTATCCTCGGATCCGGATGAAAAATTTTCTCCACGCCCGCCGTGAACGTCACGGATAGCAGCCACACCAGAGGAATCAGTGTGATGAATGCGAATGCCGGCCGGCGTTTCGGAACGCCGGGCACCGTCCCGGCAAGTTTGTCCGGTGCCTTTCGGGCCGGGACGGTGCCCGGCGCTCCTGGCAATTGCATCTTCAAAATAATCGTCGTAGCGAGACACAGCGCGATGGCAGCGAGCATCTGGTTGGCGATGCCGAACAGCGGCCAGAGCGAGTTGATGCCGCCGAGCGGATCGCGCACGCCTTGAATCAGAAAATAACCCCACGCGCTGACCATCAGTGTGGCGGCGACGGGCGCGGCGAAGAAATTTTTTGGATTGCCCAGCGGCTGCCAGGCGCGGCCCAGCACGCCTTGCAGCAGATACCGGCCGACGCGCGTGCCGGCGTCGAGCGTCGTCAGAATGAACAGCGCCTCGAACATCACCGCGAAGTGATACCAGAGATCCAGCCAGCGGCCGTTGACGGCCTTGGAAAAAATGTGCGCCATGCCGACCGCCAGCGTCGCCGCACCGCCGGTGCGACCGAACAACGTCTTCTCGCCGAGATCGTGCGCGAGGGAGTTCATCTGGTCCACGGTCACGGGAAAATTCAGTGCGTTGATCTTGGCGACGGTGGCAGCGGGATCACCCTTCACGTTCATGGAAAAATAAACGCCCGGGTCGAGCGTGCAGGCGGCGATGAGCGCCATGATTGCGACGAAGGATTCAAAACACATCGCGCCGTAGCCGATGGGCCGCGCGTAGTTTTCCCGCGTGATGAGCTTGGGCGTGGTGCCGCTGGCGATGAGTGAATGAAAGCCGGAGATCGCCCCGCACGCGATGGTGATGAAACAAAATGGAAATAATTTCCCTGCCACGACCAGGCCGGAGCCATCGGTGAACTGCGTCAGCGCGGGCATTTGCAAATGTGGCAGCGTGAAGAGAATTCCCAGCGCCAGCAACAGGATCGTGCCGAGCTTCATGAAGGTGCTCAGATAATCACGCGGCGCGAGCATCAGCCACACCGGCAGGCTGCTGGAGATGACGCCGTAGCCGATGATGATCCACGCGAGCGAAATGTCACGCAGACCGAACACCTGCGACCAGTGGGCGTTTTCATAAACGAGTTTCCCGCCCCAGACCGCGAGCAGCAGCAGGGTGATGCCGATGGCGGTGGCCTCCAGAATTTTCCCCGTGCGCACGAACCGCATGTAACCGCCCATGAACAGCGCGATGGGAATCGTCGTACCGACGGTGAAAACGCCCCACGGACTTTCAGCCAGCGCGCGGACAACGACGAGCGCAAGCACCGCCAGCAAGATGACCAGAATCGCGAGTATCGCCAGCACGGCGATGGCACCGGCGGGCGAGTTCAACTCCTCCTTCAAAATCTGCGCGAGCGATTTGCCGCCGCGCCGCATGGAGGCGAACAGGATCACGAAATCCTGCACCGCGCCGCCTAGCACCACGCCGATGAGAACCCACAGCGCGCCGGGCAGATAACCGAATTGCGCCGCCAGCACCGGCCCGACGAGTGGTCCCGGTCCGGCGATGGCCGCGAAGTGGTGGCCGAAGAGAATCCATTTGTTTGTGCGGACGAAATCCTTGCCGTCGTCGTGAACCTCGCACGGCGTTGCGCGGCGATTGTCCAGGACCAGCACGCGCAGCGCGATCCACTTGGAATAAAACCGGTAGCCGATGGCGTAGGTGCAGACGGCGGCGATCAGGAGATATGCCGAATTGACCGGTTCCCCGCGTTTGAACGCGATCACGGCATAGGCCCACGCGCCAAGGAACGCGAACAGCAGCCAGAAAATCGAGGCGATAGCTTTCTTCATCCAGGAAAAATCCTGCCCATGAAAACGAGGGGCCGCCAAAAGTGCAAAACAATTCGCAACTTCCGATTCGGAACGACAACTGAATTCCGCCCGACCAGCGTTCGCCCGACCGGCAGTGGTCAGCGGCTGTCCCCTCTCCCCCACCGGGGGAGAGGGCAGGGTGAGGGGGCGTTTGGATATTCCACCGTTTCTTATTGGGCATTGGTATCCCCTCCATCCGATGGAGCGGAGAGGGAGAATTGCTTCCCGCGTCCTGACTCCTGAAAGATCCCGTCCTGACGATGCGGCTGGCGATGGAGTATTCGCAACGAGGGAACCGCCGCCACTGATTTGCAAATTGATTCGCGCTTGACGTAAACGCCGGTTTGCCGCAAAAGCCACGCATGGCAAACGGTTTTCCCCAACTGGGCGTCGTTCTCCTCGGCGCGGGGGCGTCGGCGCGGATGGGCCGCCCCAAACTGCTGCTGCCGTGGCACGACACGACGGTCATCGGCCAGTTGCTGGCACAATGGCGGGAGCTCGGCGCGGCTCAAATCGCCATCGTGCTGCGGGCGAACGATGCGGACCTCGCCGCTGAGCTGGATCGACTGAATTTTCCCCGGGCGGACCGGATTGAAAACCCCCAACCGGAGCGCGGGATGTTCAGTTCCATCGTCTGCGCGGCCCACTGGAGCGGCTGGCGGCGGGAAATCTCAAGTTGGGCCGTCGTTCTGGGCGACCAGCCGCATTTACGGCCGGAAACCTTGGAATTGCTGGTGGCGTCGGCCGCACAAAATCGGGAAGCCATTTGCCAACCGGCGTTTGGCGGACACACGCGGCATCCGGTAATTTTGCCGCGACAGGCGTTTCTGGAATTAAAAAAGACCGGCGCGGCGACCATGAAAGATTTTTTGAACCTTACGACCCTGCCACGCGTCCAATGTTCCGTGGCCGACGCCGGACTGTCGCTTGACTTGGACACGCCGGAGGATTACAAACGTCTGACCATTTCTCATCAGCCCGTATGAAAGCACCTGAGCCGGAAAATTTTGGCGCGCACTCGCGGCGCACGTTTCTCAAGAGCCTGGGCACGGTGGCCGCCACGGCCGCCACGGCGCAGGTCAATTCGGTCGCCGCCGAACTCGAAAAGGTCAACTCCGAAAAAGTCATCGGCCCCGACGCCGTCCCCGTGACGCTGAAAGTGAACGGCGAGAAACTCAAACTCATGCTCGAGCCACGAGTCACCCTCCTCGACGCGCTGCGGAACTATTCCAGCCTCACCGGCGCCAAGGAAGGCTGCGACCGGGCGAGCTGCGGGGCCTGCACGGTGTTGATCAATGATGCCCCGGTTTATTCCTGCCAGAAACTCGCGATCGAGGCGCAGGGCGTCGAAATCACGACCATCGAAGGACTGGCCAGGGACGGCAAGCTGACCATGGTGCAACAGGCGTTCATTGAAAAAGACGCGCTGCAATGCGGCTATTGCACGCCCGGTTTCGTGATGAGCGTGACGGCGTTGTTGAAGAAGAATTCCCATCCGACCGCCGCTGATGTGAAACATGCCTGCGCCGGGAACCTTTGCCGCTGCGGCTGCCATCCGCACATTGTTCAGGCCGCGCTCAAGGCAGCCGGAGTTGCGCACGCTTCCAAAACGGAGATTGTGAATTATGCCTAGCTGGCCAGCGGAAACCAAATACATCAGTCATTCCACGACGCGCATTGACGGCGCGGCGAAGGTGACGGGCAAAGCGCGCTATTCGTCGGACATCCAGGCGACCGGCTGGCTTTACGGCATGATCCTGCGCTCCAAATGGCCGGCGGCAAAAATCACCGACATCAATCTCGACAAGGCGCTGCAAGTGCCCGGCATCAAGGCCGCCGTGCTGGCGCGCAGCAAGGAATTTACCGTGCGCTATTACGGCGAAGAACTCGCGGCGGTGGCCGGCACCAGCAAACAGGCGTGCCTCGATGCGCTGCGCGCCATCGAAGTGACGGCGCAACCGCTGCCGTTTGTCGTCAACGAGGCCGATGCCAAAAAAGCGGACGCGCCACGCGTCTGGGAAAACAGTCCCAATTACACGGAGCCGAATGCCCGCGATCACGGCGATGTGAACACGGCCTTCGGCGAGTGCGCGGCGGTGATCGAAGGGGTTTATTCCACGCCGGTGCAGATCCATAATCCGATGGAAACCGCCGGCAACACCATTTCCT
>DATLVR010000003.1:0-27678 GCA_035577265.1 Verrucomicrobiia bacterium
CGGTTTGGCACCTCGATGTCGGCTCATCGCATCCTGGGGCTGGAGAAGGTCCCAAGGGTCCGGCTGTTCGCCGGTTAAAGCGGTACGCGAGCTGGGTTCAGAACGTCGTGAGACAGTTCGGTCCTTATCCACTGTGGGCGCAGGAAACTTGAGGGGTTCTAACCTTAGTACGAGAGGACCGGGTTAGACGCACTTCTGGTGTGGCAGTTGTTCCGTCAGGGGCATCGCTGCGTAGCCATGTGCGGAAGAGATAAGCGCTGAAAGCATCTAAGTGCCAAGCTCATCCCAAGATAATGTTTCCCGGACGCAAGTCCCTAAAGACCACGGGCAGACCACCCGTTTGATAGGTTAGAGGTGTAAGTGCTGTGAAGCATTTAGCTGACTAATACTAATCGGTCGTGCGGCTTGATCGCTTTTTTATTAAACCAGTCTCAAACTCCGGTTTGTGGCTGCCAGATAAAAAGCGTTTTTAACTCGCGAATTGTAGGAGCTCGAAATTGTCCTTATGTGTAGTTTTCAGGGAATCACCGAACCGCTTCGGATATGATCTTTATAAATTTTGCACGGTTGAATCCGTGCTAAACAATTTGGTGGCCATAAAGCTGTGGTCCGACCCGTTCCCATTCCGAACACGGCCGTCAAACACAGTCTTGCCAATGGTAGTGGTTGTATAGCTTCCGCGAGAGTAGGTTGCCGCCAGTCTTTCAAAAAAAGCCGGAGAATTTTATTTCTCCGGCTTTTTCCATTTCCAATTGAAGTTTGAAGATTTGATTAACCCGGCGGCAAACGCAGCGTGGCGTCCAGCGGCGGCAACTCAGCCAGATCTTTCCCGCCCGTGCCGCCGCCGAGCTTTTGCAGTTTTTCGCCCGAAGGTTTGATGCGTGATTCGTAGCTGCCCACAGCCTGGTTGAATGCCCGGTTCGCCGTCTCCAGTCCGCTCCGGATCTTTTCCAGATGTTCCGTGAACGTGACGATCCGCACAAACAGCTCCTGCGCCGCCTCGGAAATTTTCTGCGCGTTCTCCGTCTGCGCGTGCTGCTGCCAGCTCACGCTCACCGAACGCAGCAGCGCGATGAGCGATGCGGGCGTCGCCAGCAAGATTCGTTTCTCGGCGGCCCATACGATCAAATCATGATCCCCCTCCAAAGCTGCACTAAACAGGGATTCCGCCGGCACAAACAGCACGACATAATCCAGCGAATTCGGGAATTGCGACGGATAATCGCGGTCGGCGAGGGCGCGAATCGTCGCCTTCAGCTTCGTGGCGTGCGCCACGAGTGCTTCCGCACGCTTTGCCGGCTCGGCGGATTCCAGCGCATTGAGAAAATCGAAGTCAGGAACCTTCGCGTCCACGATGATTAAGCGGTCGCCCGGTAATTTTACCACGAGGTCAGGGCGGTTTTCGCCCGACGATGTCTGCTCCGTGAAATCACAATGTGCGCTCATGCCC
Source organism: Verrucomicrobiia bacterium (assembly GCA_035577265.1). GTDB lineage: Bacteria > Verrucomicrobiota > Verrucomicrobiia > Limisphaerales > UBA11358 > UBA11358. The sequence goes on from DATLVR010000003.1 coordinate 1,451, forward strand.
GCCGCCTCGACAACGCGCCGCAGTGTTTCCTCGCCCCATTTGCCGCGCGCCTGGTTCGAGTGCAGCACCAGCCGGAACTGCTGCGTCTCGTTCGCGAGCGTCGTGCTCTGCTGCGAGAGCAGTTCCAACTGTTTCTTCACCTCGCCGAGCGTGGACGACTGTGCCGCGCTGTTTGATTGTAAATTCTTTTGATATGTCTCCAGCTGTTGCTTGAGCGGTTCCACCAATCCTTTGATGGCCTCCTGCCGTTGCGCCAGATCACCTTTCGCGGTCTCCTGAAATTTTCCGAAGCTTTGTTCGGCCAGCCGTAAAAATTCCGGCGCAGATTGTTTCAACGCGTCGGCGCTCAATGCCTTGAACGTATCGCGCAAATCGGCCAGCGCCTTTTCCTGCGCGGCTTTGGCGTCGCGCAAGGTTTGTTCTTGCAGTGATTTTTGCTCCGCGAGGAATTTCTTTGCCGCGTCCTCATTCGCCAGCGCCGTGGCGAGCGACGTATTGGTTTTGGAAAGTTGTTCGCGCATCTGGGTCAGCTCTGTTTCACGCTGCGCGAGCCGCTGGCTCAAGTCGTTTTCCAATCGTGAATCCGCCGGCGCCGCCGCACGACCACGACCGAGCAGCCAGCCGATGAGGAGGCCCGACCCGCCGCCAATGACGAGACCGATTAAAAGATAAGTGCCGGCTGACATGTCAAATTTGTGTTTTAGGACCGCCCTCACCCCGGCCCTCTCCCCCGGGGAGAGATTCCACGTCCCGTGAAAAACCGCGATGGCCGCCCCGGAACCGTAGCAGCCGACGTGAGGAGGCTCTAACTCGACGGCGTTCAGATGGAGCCTCCTCACGTCGGCTGCTACGAGATTCAAGGGTAGGGGGAAACGTTCCCGGCGTCTTTGAATCACCCAGCGCTGGATTCACCGAGCGGTCGCTCGGAAAATCCCCGCCACACCGAAGCTGTCCCCTCTCCTCACGGGAGAGGGTCAGGGTAAGGGGCCGGTAGCCGATGATTTTCATTTCAGCGCAGGTTGGTAAAAAGTTGTTTCTCGTAATCCGCCACCAGCGTCCGCTTGCCTTTGGAAATAATCTTGTGCCCCTCGGCGCGCAGACGTTTGGCAACTGCGACAACACCGCCGGGATATTTGGGATTCACTTCGCCGCCCATTTTCAGCGTGCGCCAGAACGGGGTGATGCGCTTCTTTCCTTCAGCCTCATTCTCGGCGGCGGCGTGGGCGGCAATCCACGAAAAAATTCCCGTGGTAATGGGACACGCGAAATCCGCCTGGTGCTTTTTGGCGAGCGCGGCGCGCAGTTCGTTGATGGCCCCCACGCGGCCACGCGGCACCTGCTTCATCAACGCATCCACTTCGCGCGGCGCGGCGATGACCATCCGGCCTTCGCCGGAGCGGATGCCGCGTCCGGAGCGAACCTTGCAGACTTTGGGAAGACCCTTGTCGTCAGCGAGTTTTTCGCGCCAGGTTTTTTTCGGTTTCATAGCCAGCCGTAGCGGCGACTCGGCAGAGTGCCGCTGAATGAACTTATTGGCGGCGCTCTGCCGAGACGTCGCTACGCAAATTAAAAATGTGCGACGACTTCGATCTCCACGCTCGCGCCTTTGGGCAGGCCGGCGACTTGGATCGTGGAACGCGCCGGGAAATTTTCCGTGAAATAATTCGCGTAAACTTCATTCATGCCGGCGAAGTTCGCGAGGTCGGTCAGGAACACCGTGCTTTTCACAACATTGGCGAACGTGAGTTTCTGGTCGTCGAGAATCGCCTTCACGTTTTCCAGCACGCGTTCGGTCTGGGCCTTGACGTCGCCGGTGATCAAGTTGCCGTCGGCGGGACTGATGGGAATCTGCCCGGCGCAGAACAACAGGTCGCCAACGCGGACCGCGTGGTTATATGGGCCGACGGCTGTGGGTGATTTTGCGGGTTTGATGATGGTTTTAGTCGCCATGAGATGATTTGTTTTGATTCAGAAATGCGTGGCAAGTCTGTCGCTTTTACCGGCCAGCGTCAAGATGCGGGGGAATCAGCAGTGTGATCGTTCGCTGCTCAAACGGAGCGCCGCGCACCGTCTCGGCAAGTTTGTATCAGATTTCCCGTTCGGGCAGAGGCGGTGCTCGGCGTTCCAAGCAAGGCCGTCATTTTGCCGCCAATGCCGCTTCGATGGCCGCCGTCGCTTCCGGTGAATCAGGCGTGACCTTGGAATCGAAGCGGTTCAAGATTTTTCCGTCTTTGCCGATGAGAAACTTGGTGAAATTCCACTTGATGTTGCCGGGAAATGGCGATGCCTCGCCTGCGAGCACGACATAAAGCGGGTTGCGGTTCGCGCCGTTCACTTCAATTTTGTCGAAGAGCGGAAAGGTCACATCATATTTGGAGGAGCAGAATTGTTTGATCTCTTCGTTCGTGCCGGGCTCCTGTGCACCGAACTGGTTGCAGGGGAACCCGAGGATGACGAAGCCCTGGTTCTTGTATTTCAGATAAACGGCTTCGAGATTTTTATATTGCGGTGTGAAGCCGCATTTGGAGGCGACGTTCACGATGAGGATCACCTTGCCTTTATAGGCGGCGAGCGTGGTGTCCTTGCCATCAATGTCTTTGACGGCGATGTCGTAGATGGAACCGGCCTGAAGCAATGTGCTCATAAGAATAAACGCAACCAAAGAGATAAATGTTTTCATGGGGATAGGATTAACCGGAATAAATCCCCTGTCAACCCGGAGACAGGCCTTTGGCGGTCGGTTTCTCAAAACAATACGAGCGATACGAAAGCTCGCCGCTGTTGAGCGCCTTGTGGATCCGCGAGTCTTTGATGCCGGCAAAATCAGCGCCCAGCGAGTGCAAAAACCCCGGCAGGTGCTTCGCGATCAATTCTTGCGAACGCGCGGAGTTCCGGTTCATGCCGCGCAGGACCTCGGCGTTGATTTCCCGGGTATGCAGCATTTTCAGCGGAGCAGCGGCAATGGCTTTTTCCCATTCCGCCAGGCTATCGGCAAAACGGAAGTCGGCGTAGAGAAAGTGTCCGCCCGATCGCAACACCCGCGCCACCTCTGCCAGAAAGCGCGGCAGGCTGGGATAACAGTGGGACGCCTCGACATTGATGACCGCGTCAAAGGTGTTCGATTCAAACGGCAGATGTTCCGCGTCACCTTGGACAAAATTCAATCCGTCCACGCGATGTTTTTGCTGGCAAAAGCGGATGCCAGCGGGATTCAAATCGAGCGCGGTGTAACGTTCCGGTTTAAGCTTGCGCGTCAGGTAGCTCGCGCCGCCGCCGTGACCGCAGCTCACTTCGAGGACTTTCTTTCCACGCAACTCCACCTGCGTGGCGACATGATGATAGAGCTGGATACAGGCGCGATTCGGTTCGTCGCCGGATGTGAGCGGGATGCCCATCGGCGGATCTTCTTCATAGGCGTAGTTGAGGAACAGAACAGCCTCGCCGCGCAGCCTTCGCGTGAGAAACGGATACCAAAGCTGCCAGATGGCCTTGCGAATCCGGCCGATGGAGAACAGATGATCAATGACGGGCACGCCTCACTATCGCGGGAAAAGGTCATGGATGCCAGACTTGTTCGGTAGTCAAAGAATTCTTAAGGAGCGCGGCTGTGTCGAAGACCAGCCGCAGCCTGTCCGAATGTCGAGGTGTTGAACCTTCGTTACGCGCCCGGTAATGCGAAGCTGCTGCGGCTGGTTTCCGCGACACAGCCGCGCTCCGACAAGTTTCCGCCTTGCCAGAAACATTTGGTCAGAGACAATCAGGCTATTCACGCCATGAAGTCGAACTCACATCCGTGCCGCGTTCTTAAATTGTTCATGGTTTTGCTGCTGTTCGCCACGCCGTTGCTGCGGGCGGCGGTCATCGGCACCAATTCGCCGTCGTTGCCAGTCACGCCGGCGCGCATCGCCACGCTGCCCGCGGCGGAGCAACCGGCTTGGAAGGAATATCTGGAGCGCTCCGGGCGCCAGATGCAGATCGACAAGGATTTTCTCCGGGCGGAAATGAAAGCCCACGGCCTCACGAATACCACCGTGCCGCCAGCCGCCAGAGGTGCGAGCGGGATGTCCCTGATGGAATCAAGCGATTGGTATGGCCGGACCGAAGCCCGCCGGATTGCGGACATCATCGTGTCCTTTCAAACTCCATCGGGCGGCTGGGGCAAGAACTTGAACTTCACCCTGCATCCGCGCGCGCCCGGCGAACATTTCGTGGCCGACAACGGCTCGCTGTTTCTCGGCCCGGACGACAACGACACACCGCACGACCTAAAGTGGAGCTATGTCGGCACGTTCGACAACGGCGCGACGATCACGCAGCTACGCTTTCTCGCAAGCGTGATCGCGGCCTCCGGCACCAACGCGACCGCGGCGTATCGCGCCGCGTTTTTGCGCGGACTTGATTATGTTTTTGCCGCGCAATATCCCAACGGCGGCTGGCCGCAGGTCTGGCCGTTGGCGGGCGGTTACCATGACGCCATCACTTACAACGACAATGCGATCGTCAACATATTGACCTTATTGCGCGACGTTGCGGACGGCAAAAACGAATTCGCCTTCATGCCGGCCGCCGGTCGCGCCCGGGCTGCCGCCGGTTTGAAGCGCGGCATGGATTGCCTGCTCGCGTCGCAGCTTGTCGTGGCTGGCCGGCGCACGGTGTGGTGCCAGCAGCATGACGCCCTCACCCTTCAGCCGGACTCGGCGCGCAATTACGAAATGCCCTGTCAATCCAGCGGTGAAAGCGGGGCGATTGTCCTGTTCCTGATGGAACTGCCGAAACCCGACACCAACGTCGTCGCCGCCGTGCGCGCTGCGGTCGCATGGTTCGACAAAACCAAATTGATGGATGTCGCCTTCAAGAGCGCCGGTCCCGAAGGACGCAAGTTGGTCGCCGCGCCGGGTGCCGGTCCGATTTGGGCGCGCTATTATGAACTCGGCACCGACCATCCGATTTTTGGCGACCGGGACAAGAGCATCCATGACAACGTGGAGGAAATCTCCCTGGAACGACGCAAAGGTTACGCGTGGTTCGGGGACGCGCCCCAACGTGCGCTCGAACGTTACGCCGGCTGGCTCAAGGATCATTCGCTGACGCAGGACGCGCCAAAACCGTAGTAGCAGCTTTCGGCAGAAAGCCGGAAGTTCAATTGCCAAAAAAGATGCGGCGGTCTTCCGACGCGCCGCTACGACGGGAGGGATTATTCCACGCTGATGATCTTCGTTGCCTGCTTCGTGCCGCCGAGGGTGAGCTGTGGGCGGTCGCCCGATTTCTTGCCGAGGAGCTGTTCGCCCAGCGGCGATTGCGGCGTGATGACGAGAATCTCTTTTTTGTCGTGCAACACCTCTGTGCCGCCGGCGCGCGGGCCGATGAAGTAAAAGAAATTTTCCCCGCCGTTTTCCAGTTCCACCAGCGCACCGAGACCGATGGCATCGTCCGCACCAAACTTTTTAACGGGCAGCTTTTCAAACTCGGCGATGGACGCCTCGAGTTCCGCCGCCTGCCGGGACTGGCCGCGCGCGAGGTAGGAGGCTTCGAGGCCGCGCGTGTCGTATTTGCTCTCGGCCTTGCTGGACTCGTGGGTGGCCTCCGCGCGGGAGAACTGCGCGGCGCGGAAATAGATCCCCAGCTCGCTCACGAGCTTGGCGGTGATTTTCTTGATGATGGCGCGTTTGTTCATGGAGACGGGAACGATTGTATTTCGCCGGATACTTGCGGTTCAATGAAACAATTTTATCTTGGGCCGAATTTGCGACGGAAAATGATGAAGCCAACCAAGCATATGAGTGCAATCAATCCCGCCGAAACCGAGACATCCTGTGTGAAAGCCAGAAATGGAGTGATGAGATTTGTCATGGAATGGATTGCATTGACGTATTTATTTCACCGGCTCTGGCAGGTAAATGACATGCGTCGGCTGCGTCGGTGCGTAGGCGTTGCGTTGGGGAATTTCGGCGCGGTTGAACGGCTTGTAATCCTTGATGGCCCCGACGTGGCCGATGTTGACGTAGTTGCGCAACACGCCGTGGCCGTTCTTCGTCGAATCGCTGAAGTGCGTCTGCGCGTAGCCGAGACCATTGCCGGAGAGGTTGGAGGAAAAATATTTGAAGCCGGTGATCTTGTTCGTGTCATTTTGGTCATCGCGCAGCCAGCCGAGGAAAATCACCGAGTGTCCGCCGGACGGCGTGGTGCTGTAGCTCACAAAATCGCCGGGCCGCGCATCCGCGAAATTCGTCACCGTCGTGCCGAGTCCGTAACAAGTGATGGCGCGCGCCTCGGAATCGCCTTTGCCTTCGATATACCAGAGTTGAAGCGCGTTGAAGAGGTCGTTGAACGTCATCCCGTTGAAATCATCCGGTTCGAGGCCGTTCTGGATGTTGCGCAGCTTCATCGCGCGAATGAAGACTTCAAACGTGAAGCCGCAGCAATAACTGCAACGCGAGCCGTCGGGATACGCCTTGGCCACGACCATGCCGCGATACCACTGATCCTGCGTGACGCCGTTGTAGATGTCGTATTCCCACGGCTTCCAACTGCAATGATATTGATATGAGCCGTCAAGCGGATAGCCGGTGATGACTTTGAGGACGTAGGGATTCAGCGAGCCTTCGTCGTCGTTCGTGACGATCTCCTCGCGGGCGTAGGCTTTGGCGAGCGCCTTGTCCACGGGCGAGAACCCGCGTTCGTCCACCGGATAAACCCGCGGCGTGTAAGTGGACCGGCGCTGGCCCGGATCTTTCTCACGCGGCGAAATGGAGTTGGTGGTGACGGGCGCGGTGACAACCGTGACCGCCGGCGCGGGCACAACGGCAAGCGGAGGCGCGGGGTTGGCGGCGGTAACGGGTTCATGAGCGCAGCCGGCGAAAATTAAAGCGGCAACGGCGCCAAGCAGTAAAACTATCTTCATATTCGTCAAAGAGATGTTGCGTCCATCGGCTCCCGGCCGGCAATCCTTTTCATCCTTACGACTGTATTTGCCCGCTCCCCTTCCGTCCAGTGCGCTTTTCGCGCTGTATTCATATCGCCGGGCGCGGCATGATTTTTCCCGATGAAGATAAAGAGGAGTTCGTCTCCCTGGGATGCCTTGCTGGATGGCCGGTTTGATTCGGCACAGCCGGGCCGCACGCTGTGGCGCTTGTTCGCCGACCAGCGCGGCAAGGTCTTTGGCGCGGTCGTCTTGTTCATCATCAAACAATCGCCGGCGTCCCTGATGCCGCTGGCGGTCGGCTTGATCATTGATGCGCTGACGCCGCTCCGCGACGATTCATTTCATCGCGTGTTGTGGATTGCGGGTGCTTATCTCCTGTTGCTCGCATTGAATCCGTTGTTCCACACGGCGTTTGCCCGGATGATGAGCGGACTGTTGCGGCACATGCAATTCAATCTCCGCAGTGCGCTGGTCGAACGGTTGCAACAGCTCGCGCTCACGTTTCACGAGGAGAAACAGTCCAGCGCGTTGCAGACGAAAATCCTCCGCGACGTGGATGCCATTGATTCGTTGTGCCGTTACCTGATGTTGAATGGCATGAACGGACTGCTCGTGATCGTTTACGTCACGGTCATCGCGTTGGCGACGCAGCCGCTGCTGGCGCTTTATTTTTTGCTAACCGTGCCGACAGGCATCGCTTTGCTGAAACTTTTCGACCGCCGTTTCCGCGAACAATACAAAGCCTTGCGCATCGAGACCGAGCAGATGAACGCCCGCGTCACCGAAATGTTGATGATGCTGCCGGTCACGCGCGCGCACGGCCTGGAGGAACAGGAGACGCGCAGCGTGCGGTCGGTCTTCCAGCGGCTCCGCGAACGCGGGTTGCAGGTGGACACGCTGACGGAATTGTTCGCGTCCAGTTCGTGGTTCACGTTCATTGCGTTTCAACTCGCGTGCCTGGTCTTTTCCGCCTGGCTGGTCACGCGCCACCGGATCAGCGTGGGCGACGCGGTCATGTTCAACACCTACTTTGGCATGCTCATTGGCGCGGTGCAGCAAACGCTCGGCGTGTTCCCGGCGCTGGCCCAGGGCCGCGACGCCATCCGCTCCATCGGCGAAATTTTGGAGGCGACGCAGGTCGAGAATCACGAAGGCAAACCGTCCGCGCCCGTGCCGTTGCAGGGCGAAATCACGTTTGAAAACGTCAGCTTCCAGTATCCCGGCGGACGCGAAGTGGCGTTGCATGATGTGTCACTGCGCATCGCGCCGGGCGAGACGGTCGCCTTCGTCGGCGAATCCGGCGCGGGCAAATCCACGCTGGTCAACATGGCCATCGGCTTTCGTCCGCCGGGCACCGGACGCGTGCTGCTCGACGGTCATGATCTGCGGGATTTGGATTTGCGGACTTACCGGCGGCAGATCGGCGTCGTGCCACAGACGACGATCCTCTTCAACGGCAGCCTGCGCGAGAATGTCACTTACGGTCTGGAAAACGTGAGTGATGCGACGCTGTGGCAGGTGCTGGCGGAGGCGAATCTCGCCGACTTTGTCCGGAGTCTGCCGCAGCAGCTCGACACGCCATTGGGCGAAAGCGGCACGCGGCTCTCCGGCGGCCAGCGTCAACGTCTCGCCATCGCGCGCGCCCTGGTGCGCAATCCGCGCGTCATCCTGCTCGACGAAGCCACTTCCGCGCTCGACACCGAGTCCGAGCGGCTGGTTCAGGAAGCTTTGATACGATTGACCAAAGGCCGCACCACGTTGATTGTGGCGCATCGGTTCTCCACCATCCGTCATGCCCATCGCATTGTGGTGCTGCAAGGCGGGAAAATTGTCGAGGCCGGCACGCAGCAGGAACTCATGGCGAAGAATGGTCATTTCTCCCGGCTGGCGAATCTGCAATCGTTTCAGGCCACCGGCTGAGGGCCAGGCACCGGTTGCGGCGGCGCATCTTGACCCAGCCCCCGGAGCGCCGGTCTCCGACCCGGCAGGCATTGGATTTCGCCCGGGAACACGCCGGATCGGAGATCGGCGCTCCGTAATGCCAGCAAGGGTGGGGGCCGCACACCGCCCCTGACGGAGCGCGACCGGTCCCCGGTCGCAGCGGGTGGAAAGCACAGAACGGGTGGGAAAATCCGGACGCTGGGTTGCCGGCGCGACCGCTGCGGGGCAGTGCCTCAAGATGCGCACCGGTTGCGGGGATGATTTGATTTGAACTTGTTTTGCCCGTATTCACCTCTACTTTCTTCGGCATCGCTCATCGCCTCCTGGTTTTATTTAGTGGAGGCACTGAAGCGGATTGTCATGGCCAAATCAAGTTTTTCCCCGGGCACTGGTTTCGGTGAGGAATTGTCTCCGGGCCTGCGCGTGGGCGGCGCAACGTTCATCCTGAAGCGTCTGCTGGGTCGGGGCGAAAATTCCGAGGTCTGGCTGGCCCAGGACGTGAAGGCGGGCCGGGAAGTGGCGCTGAAATTCCTGCCGGCGGCGTTGTTGTCGGACGCAAATGTCGTGGAACGTTTCAAGCAGGAGGCGCAGAGGACCTGTTTGCTCGTGCACCCGCACATCGCCGCCACGTATGAGTTCGTGCGGAATTATTCCTCGGCGGCGATCGTCTCGGAATATGTGGAGGGCTGGTCGCTTGCGACGTTCAAGATCGACAAACCGCAGCAGCGTTATCGTGTTGAGGAGATCGAGTGGTGGATCCGGCAGTTGGGCGCGGCGCTGGATTTTGCGCACCACGAATTCGGCATCGTTCACCGCGATTTGAAACCGGCGAACCTGCTCGTCAACGCGCAGGACGAACTCAAGGTCACGGATTTCGGGATTGCCGCCAGCGTGCGCAGTGAAAGTGCGCGGCGCGGCCTGGCCGGTTCCGGCGGCCTCGGTTTCCTGAGTCCTCAACAGGTGATGGGCGCGGAGCCTTCCAAGCTGGACGACATCTATTCCTTCGGGGCGACGATCTTTGATCTGCTCACCAGCACGCCGCCGTTTTACAAGGGCGAAGTCATCGCGCAGATTTGCGGTTTGAAAGCGCCCGGCATGAAGCAGCGTTTGCAGGAACTGGGCATTGCGGACGATTCCATTTCGCCGGTTTGGGAAGATACCGTGGCGGCGTGTCTGGCCAAAAATCCGGCCGACCGTCCGCAAAGCGTGAAGGAAGTTCTGCAATTGCTGGAGCGTTCGGAAGTGCCGAAGCTGGCCGCGCCGCAAGCCGCAGCGCAAGCGGAAACGGTCGCCGCCGGAACGGATATTGAATCGCCTGAAGAAATCGTGGCGGTGGAAGCAGACGAGACGTTTGCCGATGCGGAAAATCCGTTCGACGTCGAATTCGAACCGGATACGCCGGTGTCATCATCCGTGAAAAAGCCGGTGCTGGTGATTGCGGTTGCGGCGGTCGTGATTTTAATTCTGGCTGCGAGTCTGGCAGTGATGAAGTGGAAAGCCGCAACGTCAGGCGGCGCTGGTTCCGCGGCGACAGCGCAGTCCGGCAGGCCGGGCGCGCTGGATAAAAGTTTTGATCCCGGCACCGGCGCGAACGGCGAGATTCGCGCGCTGGTCATCCAGCCGGACGGGAAAATTCTGGTCGGCGGGCGCTTCACCTCGTTCAACGACGCGCCCGTCAAAATCCTCACCCGATTGGCCGGCGACGGAAAACTCGATGCCACATTCAAGCCGGACGTGAAGGGCTCGATCGGTGCGGTGACGGTGCAAGTGGACGGGAGGATTCTTGTGGGTGGCGAACGCATGCAGGCGGGGCATCCGCGCCGGCGGGTGGTGCGATTAAATGAGAACGGCACTCTGGACAAAAGTTTTGGCTTCCATGTGAATTATAACGGCGAGATCCGCACCTTCCTGGCCCAGCCCGACGGGAAAATTCTGGTCGGCGGCAGCTTTTCGATGATCCTCGACCAGCGGCAGGGCGGGGTGGTGCGCTTGAACGCCGACGGCACGCTTGACCGGTCGTTTGCACTGAATGGCGGCACAGCGGGCACGGTCTGGGCTCTGGCCATCCAGCCGGATGGAAGGATTTTGGCCGGTGGCGGCTTCGACCAGTTCAACGGCGCAAAGGCGGGACGCATCATTCGCCTCAATCCCAACGGCAGTCTGGATTCCAGTTTCAACGTGGAGACCGACGGCAAAGAAATTTTTGCGATGACCGTTCAAGGCGACGGGAAAATTTTGATCGCCGGTGATTTTCAGAAGTTGAACGGGCTGCTGCGACCGCGCCTCGTCCGTTTGAATGCGGACGGCAGCGTGGATTCCGGTTTTTATTCCGGCCTGAATCCAAATGGCGAAATCCGGACCATGGCGCTCCAGCCTGATGGGAAGATCCTCATCGGCGGTGGATTCAGCAGCCTTCAGGGGGAAAACTGCTGCCGGGTTGCCCGGCTGAACCCGGATGGCAACCTGGATAAGAAATTCAACGTCGGCCTGGGCGCGTCGTATCTGGTCTGGCGCGTGGCGCTGCAGCCGGACGGGAAAATCATGGTCGGCGGCGAGTTTGAGAATTTTGACGGCGTGCGCTGCGGTGGCGTGGCGCGACTCCAAAACTGAGTTGGATGGGGAAACCGCTAATCTGCGCTCATCATCGCTAATTCAGGAAACTTGGATCGGATGGATACGGAGCGTCAATTTTTGCGCGGGGCGCAGGCAGGTTTTCGTCATCAGCGTCGATGAGCGCAGATTAACGGTTCGAAATCGGTCCTTCACTTCGGCTGGAACACGGATTTCAGGTAGGCGGCGTTCGCGCTGAAATTCCATTTCACATTCCGCGGATCCTTTGAGTCGCGCGAACGCTCAATCACCAGCCAGCCGCTCCAGCCCATTTCGTCGAGCGTCTGTTTTATCTTGGGCAGGTTTGTCTTTGGATCGTTCTACAGCCACGCTTCGTCTCCGTCCGTACAATGGATCTGGCAGAGGCGGTCCTTGCCGAGCGTGCGGAGTTCGGCCGTCAGGTCGCGCCCGTTCTGGATCGCGTTGGCGAAGTTGAAATAACTTTTGATGGCGGGCGAACCGATGTCGTCGAGCAGCTTCACTTCCACTGCGGCGGACAGGGAGGTTTCGATGCCGATGACGACGCCCGCCGCCTCAGCCTGTTTGCCGGCGGCTTTGAGACGTTCCACAATGACGGGACGAAGCTCCGGAAACTTCGTTAAATCACATTTCACGCCCAACGGCAGGAAGGCGATCTTCACGTTCATTTGTTTCATCAGGTCCACGCAGTCCTGCACCATGCGCGGCGCGGTGGGGCGCTCCGCGAAGGACTGGCCATAAAACCCGGACATGACGAGCGACGGAATGCCGAGACCCAGGTCGTGCGCCTTGTCGAGGAACTGCTGCCGCAGCACGGCATTCGTGAGCTGGTTTTCAAATGTGTCGCACTGACCCAGACTGCCCATGTCCACTTCCACGCCGTCCGCGCCGATGTCTTTGGCGAGTTGAAACGCGCCGAGCTTTTGCCGCTTGAGAATCATCCAATCACAAACGGCAATCTGGTAACGGGGATGGACGGCGACATTGGTGGATGGAGCGATGGAATTGGATTCACCGGCGAACGCAATCGCTGCCGCCAGGATCAAGCTGGTCACGCCGAGGAGAAATGTTTTCATGCAGATCAATGCAGTCGTTGCTTCAAATAAAGGTTCATGGCGTCGAGAATTTCGGGAACGAGCGTGACTTTGTGGCCGCGCGGTTCACGGTCCATCATGAAGATTTCATCGCTGCCGAGTTCGGCGAGGCGTTTGCGCAGCACGGTCATCTGGTGCAAGGCGTCCGGCGCTTCGGTGTAGTTGATGGTCAGGAAAAGCGGGATCGTGGCGGGACTTTGCCATGGTTCTATCGCTGCGATCGCGACCGGTGTGGCCGTGAGCAATGCCAGGCAAAGCGGGAAGATCATTTTCATTCGCTGATGAAATGATATTTGCCACTGTCAACCGTCATGATGATGAACTGGTGGTTGGTTCTTCTTTGCCGCCACAATTCAACACCCTGCCAGCCGGCGCTGAATGGTTTCCCGTTTTCTGTAATTTTATCAATGCTGCTTCCGGGCAGATATACGGTCGCTTTTGTATTGGCCGGGATTTCAATCTGCCAGTCGAATTTTTTGCCGTCTTTGTGCCACTCGCTGGCGATCAAACCGTAGGGCGAGTTGTGCGTGGCTTTCACAAACGTCAGGTCGCCAACCGGGGTGGGTTTCATCACGATGGTCTTGAAGCCGGGCGATCCGGGTGCGATGCCGGCAAGGTATTCGTAAAACCACACCACGAGGTCGCCGATGAGCATGACGTGATTGCCGGAGTTCATCGAGGGTTCGGCGGTGTTGCCGTTCCAGAGTTCCCAGATGGTTGTCGCGCCCTGTTCCACCATGTAGCCCCAGCTCGGATAATCCTTCTGTGAGGCGATGGTGTAGCACAGGTCCGCGCGGCCGTTGTCGGAGAGAACGCGATTGAGATACTGCCCGCCGATCAGGCCGGTGCCGATGTGTCCGTGGGTGTCGTTTTCAATCTTGTCCACCAGGTGCGCGAAGATTTTTTCCTTCATGTCCTCCGGCACGAGGCCGAAGGCGAGCGGCAGCACGCAGGAGGTCTGGGTGCCGTTGGAGTATTGACCTTTTTCGCGGTCGAGGAATTTCGCGTTGAAAGCAGCTGCGAAATCTTCCGCCAATTTTCCCCAGCGCGCGGCATCTTCGGTTTTCCCCAGCTGCTTCGCGTATTTTTCCATCAAGCAGAGGTCGTAATAGAAATAGGAGGTGGCCAGCAGCGCCTTGTCGGTCTGCCGCGCGGGATCTTTTGAATGGATCAACGAAGCTTCCTCCGGCGGCACGCACCAGTCACCGTAGCTGTCCTTGGAGAGGATGTTATTAGTTGCGAGCGTGAGCATGTGGTCCATCCACAATTTCGCGCTGTCGTAATCGCGGCTGACGCAGAGCGTGTCGCCGAACTGACGTTCCAGCGCGCTGGGGATGATGATGGCGCTGCTCGGCCACGTCACGTTGTCCGAATAGATCGGCCAGTAGGCGGGAGCGACGTCGGGAATCACGCCGTTGGTGCGCTGCGCATCACCCATGTCCTGCCGCCATTTCGTATAAAGTGCCGCGATGTTGAAGAGATACGCTTCGCCTTTGCACTCCTCGGAACGGTCGCCAAGCCAGCCCTGGCGCTCGTCGCGCTGCGGACAGTCCGTCGGCAGCGAACGGTAATTTCCGCGTGTGCCCCAGACGATGTTCGTGTAGATGCGGTTGATTAATTCGTTTGAACAGGAAAACGATCCGGCCACCGGCAGATCATCATTCACCACGCAGCCTTCGATGGAATTCAGATCCGGCTTGCCCGGATAGCCTGTGACTTCAACGAAACGAAAACCGTGCGTGATGAACTTCGGCTCCCAGGTTTCATTGCCGCCACCTTTGAGCGTGTAAATATCCGTCACTTCCGCACCGCGCAGGTTCGCCATATAGAGCGAGCCGTCCGGTTTCAAGGTTTCGGCGTGGCGCAACCTGACCTGCGCTCCGGCGGGACCGGAAACGTGCAGCCGGCACCAGCCAACCATGTTCTGCCCCAGGTCGTAAATAAACACGCCGGGATTGATTTCCTTCATCGAAACCGGCTTGAGCGTTTCCGTGACGCGGATGGGTTCGATCATTTGCGCGGAGAGAATGCCGCCGGGCGCTGACACAATCTGCGCGTTCGTCCATTGCGGTTTCCCTCTCCCCTCGGAGGGGAGAGGGATCAAGGGTGAGGGGTGAGCTTGAGCCGGCGGCTCACCACTGGCATTTGATGTCGCAGACGCGCTCTCACCCCTCACCCCGGCCCTCTCCCCTGGGAGGGGCGAGGGTGAAGCCGCGAGGCTGTATCCCGGTTCACTCCAGCCGTTCAATTCCCTCTGTGCATCGTATTCCTCGCCGTCAAAATCGTTGTTGGCGAGGATCGGGCCGTCCGTCGTGAGCTGCCACGACGCATCGCTGACAATTTCCGCCGTCGAGCCGTCGGCATATTCGATGCGCAGGTTCAGCAGCAATTTCGGCCAGCCGAAACTCACCGTGCCCGCGTAAACTTTGCTGCGGTCGGCGTAAAACCGGCCGTTGCCGAGAATCACGCCGAGGGCGTTCGCGCCGCGCTGCAAATCCTTCGTGACATCATAAGTGACATAAAACTCGCGCTTGTCGTATTGCGCGAAGGCCGGCGACAACACGGCGTCGCCAATTTTTTTACCGTTCAGATAAAGCTCCGACAGGCCGAGGCCGGAGAACGAAACCGTCGCGCGGGCGATTTTCTTTTCGACCGCAAAATCCTTCCGCAGGTAGCGCGCCGGCTGGCGGCGATTTTCCGGCACGCGGGTTTCGTCCCACGGTTTCATGCCAGCCGGGCCGAGGACTTTCGCCGCGACCCATTTGGAATCGTCGAAGCTCACGGTGTTCCAGCCGGGTTCGGGATTTTTGGAGACCTTCCATTTTTCATCCGTCGGAATGATGAGCGGTTCGCCTTCGGTGAATTCGATCGTGAGCTTGCCGACGACGCCGGCCGGGTTCGGTTCCGTGCCTTCGTTGCGGCCGGTCAGGCCGAACAGATAGGTTTTGCCCGGTTCCAACCGCGTGGTGATGTTGTTCCACTTGACCGTCTTGAAATTATTCCGCGCCCCGACATCGAACTGGTCAATCCAGCCGCGGCATTCGTTGTCGCCGGTGTATTCAAAAATGGCGCGCTTGATCCTGCGTCCGGCGGGAATCGTCACGACGCGCCGGAAATAATTCGTCTCGATCGGCGCGGTGACCTGCGGTTCGCCTTCGGGATACCAGATCCAGGAGGTGCCGGTGAATTCGTTGGTCAGGTCAATGCCATCCTGGCCAATCCATTGTGCGTGCCATTCGCCGGGGTCAAGAATCCCCATCGTCCACTTCGCCGGTTGGCTCCATTTGCCCGGTTTGCCGTCGGTGCCCCACACGCGGACTTTCCAGAAGCATTCTGTGCGCGAAGCGAGCGGTTTGCCCGCGTAGTGGACGAGAACCGATTCGTCAGAGGAGACTTTGCCGCTGTCCCACAAATCGCCCTGGCCGGATTTCAACTTCGCGGCACTTGAGGCGACGAGAATCTGATAGGCCGTCTGCTTCACGCCGCGTTCATTCGATTGCAACATCCAGCTCAGGCGCGGCTGCGCGGCGTCAATGCCCTGCGGATTTTCCAGATGTTCGCAGCGCAGGTCGCCGGCCGTCATGGCGGCGACACTGGAGAAGATGGTCGCCAGCAGCAAACTGACAGGGTACAGAGCGCGATGCAACAGTGGCTTCATAAAGTCATGGGTGAATTCTGCGGGAAACTTTATCCTGACGGGCAGAGACCGCAACTGTGGAGCGCGGTTAATTGAACGGATCCGGCTGGCGGAATTGGAAGGGGAAAAATCACAAAACACATGAGCCATCCGCTGCGTGTGCTTTTTTAAGGTCCGGTCGTCGCGGGCTTCTTGGCGGTTTGAACACGTTTGAAGAAAAAAACCAGCGGGATGCCGCCGAGTGCGAGCAGGCCGAACAGGTTGAAATTATCCACGAACGCCCACAGGTGCGCCTGCTGGTCGAGCAGCGAATACACGGCGGTGTAAGCCTGCTTCGTCGCCGTCACCGGATCGGTTTGATGTCCCAGCACGCTTTTTGCGGCGGCGAGTTGTCGTGCGAAGGCTGGATCGGTCGCCGTCAGATGGCCGACCATCAAGGCCTGATGCGTTTGTGCTCCGCGCGCCAGCATCGTCGTCACGAACGCGATGCCGAGGCTGCCGCCGAGATTGCGCATGAGATTGTAGAGGCCGCTGGCGTTGCCGATCTGCTGCTGGCTGAGCTGGCTCATCGTCGTGGTCGTGAGCGGCACGAAAATAAAACTGATGGCCATGCCGTTGATGACGCTCGGCCAGATGACGCTCAGATTGCTCACTTGCAGATTGATGTCGCTCAAGATGAACGAGGACCAGGCCAGCATGGAGAAACCAAAGATCAGCATCCAGCGCATCGGGATTTTTCCCACCAGCCGTCCGACGATCATGGTCGTGAAAAAGGCCGCCACGCCGCGCGGCGCCAGTGCGTAACCCGATTGCAGGGCGGGATAACCCATCAATGTCTGCAGGAACAGCGGCAGCTGCGCCGTCGTGCCATAAAGGATCGCTGCGAGCGAGGTCATCAAAATCAGACCGACGGTGAAATTCCGGTTTTTGAAAACGCGCAGATCCACCAGCGGATGCTCCACGTGAAATTCCCACGCGATGAAACCGGCGAATGCCGCGATGGAGACCAGCGTCAGCCAGCGGATCCATTCCGCGCCGAACCAGTCCGCTTCCTGTCCCTTGTCCAAAACGATCTGCATCGTCGCCAGCCAGACCGCCAGCAGGCCGAGACCGACGAAATCAATGTCCGCCTTTTGATTGCGTTTGATGTAGGGCGGGTCTTCGACGACCCATTTCGCCATCAGCGCCGCCAGAATGCCCACCGGCAGGTTGATGTAAAAAATCCAGCGCCAGGAATAGCTGTCCGTGATCCAGCCGCCGATCACCGGGCCCAGGATCGGCGCCACGACCACGCCCTGCGCGAACACCGCCATCGCCGCGCCGCGTTTCTGCGGCGGAAAACTTTCCAGCATGATCGCCTGCGCGATCGGCACCATCGCGCCGCCGCCGAACCCCTGCAGAATCCGCGCGATGACCAGCGTTGGCAGACTCCACGCCATCCCGCACAGCGCCGAGGCGAAGGTGAACATCACGATGCACGAAAGCAAAACGCGTCGCCGGCCAAAATAATTTCCCAGCCAGCCCGTCATCGGCAAAACGATCGCGTTCGACACGAGGTAGCTGGTGAGCACCCACGTCGCTTCTTCCGGCGTCGCCGACAAGCTGCCCGCGATGTGCGGCAGCGCGATGTTGGCGATGGATGTGTCCAACACCTCCATGAAGACCGCGAGCATCACGCTGATGGTGATGAGCCACGGATTATGGCGCGGATGCCAGACCGGTTGAGGTGCGCCGTCGGGCATGGGAAAATTATTTGCCGTTTGTCTTCCGGTTTAAAATGAACTGAAAGCCAGCCGCCGCTACGATGGCGAGGAGGATGGCGATGATGGCCGTGACCAGATCCGGCACATGGAATGAACTGGTCTGCACGCTGGGCGTCACGGAAAGCCCCGGTCCGAGGGTTTTGCCGTCGGGCAACGGTTCGTCGAAAAGGATTTTCACCGGCACGCGCTGGATGACCTTCACAAAATTCCCCGTCGCATTCTCCGGCGGCAGCAGGCTGAAGGCCGCGCCGCTGCCCGCCTGGATGCTGTCCACGTGGGCGCGGAATTTTTTCCCGCCGAGCGCGTCAATCTCCACCGTCGCCGTCTGGCCGGGCGACATTTTCTTCAATTGCGATTCCTTGAAATTGGCGACGACCCAGACGTCCAGCGGCACGATGGACATGATCTGCTGCCCGGCCTGGAGGTAATCGCCGGCCTCGACCTGCTTGCGCGTCACCCGTCCGTCGCAGGGCGCAAACAGTTTCGTGTAAGACAGGTTTAATTTCGCCCCTGCGATGTTGGTCTGGGATTCGCTGAGCTGTGAGAATGCCATGTCCTTTTCCGCGAGCACGGCGATGAGCTGCTTTTTCGCCTCATTCACCTTGGAGAGCTCCTCGTCCACATTTTCCCGGGCTGACCGCAAATCCGCCTGCGCCTTGCTGTTCGCCGCGAACTGGGTGTCAAACTCCTGCTGCGAGATCGTCTTCTGTTTCACCAGGTCCTGCGCCCGCTCGAAATCGGCCTGCGCTTTTTTGGCGGTGGCCTCGGCGGCGGTCACATCGGCCTCGGCCTTGCGCTCGGAGGCTCCGGCGGTGGCGACCTTGGCGTCCATCAATTCATACGCCGCGACCACGGTGCGAAAATTGGCATCCTGCGACGTGGCGGCGGCCTCTTTTTGCGCGACCGTGATGGCGTAATCCGCTGGATCAATCTCGATGAGCAGATCATTCGAGCGAACCAATTGGTTGTCCAAAACGCGAATGGCGGCAACCTGGCCGTCAACCCGGGGCGCGATGGAAACGACGTGCCCGGCGATGAACGCGTCGTCGGTGGATTCGTGCGTCAGCGTGCCTATGCCAAAATCCAGCGCGAAAAACAAAAGCGCCGCGATTGCCAGCGCCGCCGGCCAGATGAACCATGGCGATTTTATTTTCGCCCGCGGCGAGCTTTTGGCGGCGGACGGTGCGGGAGGATTGGTGTCAGGTGCGGCCTCGCTCATGGAAAATCAGTTCTCCACGGCCGGAGCCTTGTTTTCACCGCCGTGGTCCTTGGCGATCAGCATATAGATGGACGGAATCACCAGCAGCGTGAAGAACGTGCCAAAGGTCATGCCCGCGACGAGCACGATGCCGATGGAGTTGCGCGCCGCCGCGCCCGCGCCGGTGACGAGGATGAGCGGAATGTTGCCAGCCACGGTGGCGACGCTGGTCATCAGGATCGGGCGCAGCCGCAGCAGCGCCGCCTCGCGCACCGCCTGAAGTTTGGTGCGGCCCTGCCGCTGGAGTTCGTTGGCAAACTGCACGATCAAGATTCCGTTCTTGGTCACCAGGCCGATCAGCGTGACGAGGCCGACCTGCGAATAGATGTTCAACGTCGTCGTCCAGCCGTTCGTCCAGAAGGGCATGTTGGCATTCGGCATTTTCAGGAAACAAAAGACCAGCGCGCCGAACATCGCCAGCGGCATCGAGCCGAGGAGGATGATGAGGGGATCGCGGAAGCTGTTGAACTGCGCGGCCAGCACGAGAAAAATCAGGACGATCGCCAGCGTGAACGCGGGCAGGAACTTGTTGCCTTCCGTCCGCAACTGGCGTGACTCGCCGGTGTAATCAATCTTGTAGCCTTCCGGCAAAATTTTCGCCGCCTCGGTCTCCAGAAATTTCAACGCCTCGTCCAGCGGGCGGATGGCGACGCCGCTCAGCACGACCGCGTTGAGCTGCTGGAAACGGTTCAATGTGCGCGGCGTGACGTGTTTCACCAGCGTGGCGAACGTGCTGACGGGGATTAGTTTTCCGTTCGGGCCTTTGACGTAATTATTTCCCAACTGGTCCGGGTTCAGGCGTTCAATGCGTTTCAACTGCGGAATCACTTTGTAGCTCCGGCCGGCGAGGCTGAAACGGTTCACAAAATTGCCGCCGACGAGCGCGGCCAGATCCGAGCCGACCGAGGCGAGATCAAGGCCGAGCGCGGCCACTTTGTCGCGGTCAATCACCAGTTCCATTTCCGGCTGGTCAATCTTCGTGTCAATGACTGGCGGGAACGCAAACATCCCGTTGATCGCGGCCTTCTGTTGCAACTGCTGCGCGAACTGCAATATCTGCTCCGGCTCGGCGGTGGAGGACACCACAAAATTCACCGGAAAATTGTCGCCGCCGGGAATCGGCGACGGCGTGACCATGAACAGGCGGATGCCGGGGATTTTGCTCACCAGCGCCTGCGCCTCGGGCACGATCTGGGCCGCGGTGCGTTTGCGTTCGCCCCACGGCTTGAGCACCATGCCGCCGAAGCCGCTGCTGGGCTGGGTGAGTTGAAATGACTTGTCCGTTTCGGGAATGGTTTTAAACGCCGCGCCCACGGCATCGGCATAAAATGAAGTCTGGTCAATCGTTGAATCCGCGCTGGCTTCCACAATGCCGAAAACGACGCCCTGGTCTTCCGCCGGCGCGAGTTCGCCGGGCGCCTGCCAGTATAACACCAGCGCCAGCGCGCTTAACGCGATCCAGATGACGTAAACTGCCGGGCGCGCCGAGAGCGTGAGGTCCAGCACGCGCGCGTAAAAATTTTTCGCGCGGTCGAACTGGCGGTTGATATGGCCGGTGAACCCGTGGTCTTCGCGCCCGGCGTCGAGCAGCCGCGACGACAACCACGGCGACAGCGTCAGGGCGACGATGCCGGAGATGAAGACCGCACCCGCGAGCGTCAGCGCAAATTCGCGGAACAGCGAGCCGGTCAGCCCGCCTTGAAACGCGATGGGCGCATACACGGCTGCCAGCGTAATGGTCATGGCGATGATCGGCCCGACCAGTTCCCGCGCGCCGAGCAGTGCCGCGTTCAAAGGCGTCAGCCCCTCGCGGATGTGGCGCTCCACGTTTTCAACAATGACAATCGCGTCGTCCACCACCAGCCCGACGGCCAGCACAATCGCCAGCAGCGTGAGCAGGTTCAGCGTGAAGCCCAACACCTGCATCAGGAACACCGCGCCGATGAGCGAAATGGGAATCGCCAGCAGCGGGATCAGCACCGAGCGCAGCGAGCCAAGGAATAAAAAAATGACGATGGAAACGATGATCAGCGTCACGGTGAGCGTGCGGATCACTTCGTGGATGGCGTCGTTGATGTATTTGGTGGCGTCGTAGGCGATGCTGGCCTGGAGGCCGGTGGGCAAATCCTTTTGGATGGAGGCCATCTCTTTGCGCACACGCTTGATGACGTCAAGCGAATTGGCGTTCGGCAAGGCCCAGATGCCCATGAAGACCGCGTGTTCGCCGCTGAAGCGAACCTCGGTGTCGTAGTCTTCCGCGCCGAGCGAAACGTCGGCCACGTCGCTCAAGCGCACGAGTTGGTCGCCCGACTGGCGGATGACCAGGTCTTGAAATTCCTTGATCGAGCGCAAATCGGTGTTTGCCGTGAGGTTGATCTGCACGAGCGAGCCCTTGGTGTGCCCGGCGGCGGCGAGGAAATTATTCTTCGTCAGCGCTTCGCGGATCTGGTTCGGGCTGATGTTGAACGCCGCCAGCCGGTCGGGCTTCAGCCAGATGCGCATGGCGAAGGTGCGTCCGCCGAGAATGTCCGCGCGCTGCACGCCTTCGAGCGCGGTCAGGCGTGGTTGCACGATGCGCACGAGGTAATCGGTGATCTGGTTCGGCTCCAGGATGTCCGACGTAAAGCTCAGATAGCCCGAGGCAAATTGCGAATCGGCGGACTCGATGTTGATGACCGGCACCTCGGCCTCCGGCGGCAGGTCGTTGCGGACCTGGTTCACCTTCGAGTTGATTTCGGAAAGCGCCTTGTTCGCGTCGTAGTTCAGTTTCAGCCGCGCCGTGATGGTCGAGACGCCGAGCGCGCTGCTGGATTTGAGATATTCAATGCCGTCGGCGGCGGCGATGGCGCGTTCGAGCGGCTGCGTGACGAAGCCGCGCACCAGTTCCGCGCTCGCGCCCACGTAAACCGTGGTGACGGTGACGGTGGCGTTTTCACTGCGCGGATACTGCCGCACGTTGAGCGAGCGGATGGCGGAAAAGCCCGCGATCAAAATCACGAGGTTCACCACGATCGCCAGCACCGGCCGGCGGATAAACAGATCAGTGAAGGATTTCATTTCTCAATTGGAAAACATCGAACATTCAACATTGAACGCCCAACATCCAATCTATTTCCAACGCCTGAATCCGGCATTGGCTGTTCGATGTTGAATGTTGGTCGTTGAATGTTCACAAAATTCACCCGTTCGGCGGGTTCGGCGCGGAGTGCGCCCGTCCCCGGGCGCTGCAACCTTCGGACTGACGGGCACCCTGAAATTGTCCCAAGCCCCCGCCACGTTCCACCTGGCAGCGCCCGGGGACGGGCGCACTCCGGACGCAACTGCCAACCATGTATGTCGAAGGCATAACTTTTTAAAATTTGGAACTGTTCAGCCGTTCGGCGGGTTCGGCGTCGTGCTGGATTCGGGCGCGATCTCGTTGTTGATCACCACGCCCGCGCCGTTGCGCAGCTTGAACAGCCCGGAACTCACGACGCGTTCGCCGGGTTTCAGCCCGGTCACGATGCTCACAAAATCACCGAGCGGCCGGCCGGTGCGGACGAATTGCTGCCGCACCACCAGATTCGTGGAACCGGCCTGCGTTTCGATTACATACACCGAATCGCCAAACGGCGCGCTTAATATTGCCGTCGCCGGCACCGCCAGCACGGTTTGTGTGCCTGGCAAAACCACTTCCATTCGCGCGAACATGCCCGGCCGCAAGAGTTGATTCGTGTTGGCAAAGGTCGCCTGCAACCGCACCGCGCGCGTGGTCGAATCCAGCTCCGGATTGATCGCGGTCACCGCCCCGACAAATTTCTGGCCGGGATAGGCGTCGCTGGTGACCTGCACCATGAGGCCGGTCGCCAGCACGGACAACGTCTGCTGCGGCAATGAAAAATCGCCATAGACCGGCACGAGCGATTGCAGCGAGACGATGGGCTTGCGCTCTTCGAGCGATTCGCCGAGGTTCACCAGCCGGATGCCGAGCCGCCCCGCGAAGGGCGCGCGGATGGTTTTCTTTTCGATGATGGCGCTGATGGCGTCGGCGTTGGCCTGGTTCTGTTTCAACGCCGCCTGCGCCGTGTCCACTTCGGATTGCGACACCACATTGCTTTCCCGCAATTTCAGCAGCCGGTCCAGATTGATTTTGGCCAGGTCCACTTCCGCCTCCGACGCGCGCAACTGCGCCGCCTCCGACGACGTGTCGAGCCGCACCAGCAGATCACCCTTGGCGACGACCGCGCCAGACTCAAAGGCGATTTCCGTCACCGTGCCCGCGACTTCCGAGGCGACCGTCACGCCCTGCGCCGCGCTGATCGAGCCGACGGCGGTGAGCGTGTCCTGCCATTTTTGCTCCTGCGCCACGGCGGAGGAGATGGTTTCCGGCGGAACCGTGAACGCCTTGCCGGCGCCGATCATCTTGACGACCTGCAACGCCCTCACGCCGGCCAGGGCGGCCACAATGGCCACGACCAGGACAATGGCGATGAATATTTTCGTTTTCATAAAAAATTAAAAAAGCTCCAAACCCCAACTTCCAAGCTCCAGAGAAATTCCAAGCACCAAACTCCAGGCAACACCGCGCAGCGGCAGGCTTGGTGTTTGAGATTTGGAGCTTCTCTGGAGCTTGGAGCTTGGATGTTGGTGCTTCATTTGCTTTTCCCTTTCTTCGGCCCCGCGCCGGTGAGGAACAAGTCCACGATGCGCCGGGCGGTTTTTTTATCCGGCTGACAATCGCGCATCACGAGGTGGGAGACAAGGTAGGAATTCACCTGCCCGTAGAAACCGAACGCCAGCTCCCGGCTGTTGAAACGCCTGTCCAGATTGTTGTTCTTCTGCGCGCGCTTGATGAGCGAATGGACGAATTCAAAATTACGCTCGCATTTGTCCGCATAGCGCAGCCCGGCCGGCACCTCGCCCGGCGCGGCGAACATGGTGGCGAACGAGATCCGCATCAGCTCTCGGTTCTTGAGGAAATAATCGAACAGCACGGTGAGGATGCCTTCGAGCTGGCCGCGGATATCCCGGGATTGTTCCGCCGCCTCGCACAACAGCCGGTAACGTTCGTCGTGCGCCTCGGACACGAGCGCCTGGAACAGGCCGGCCTTGTCCTTGAAATGATAATAGAGCGCTGGCTTCGAAAGTTTGGCGTCATCCACGATGTCCTGCACCGACGACGCGGCGTAGCCCGAATGGGCGAAGTGTTTGAGCGCCGCCCGTAGAAGCTGCTGCCGGGTTCCCGAATTGTTCACCGCCTTGGCCATAAAAACTTACCGAACGGTATGGAGCGGAACCGGGTTTGTCAAACAGTTGTTTGAATTTTGTTCCGGCGGGTTTGGCGGCGGGATGACTGGCTTAACGCAGGGCTGTGGATTTGATTGATGCCGGGCGGGAAATGTTTATGTCATTCCTGCAATGGCCCCGTCCCGAAGCGCTGGAAGTTTTCAAGGCGTGGAAGAATCAGGCGGACAAAATCGGTTGCTGAAGTTTGCAGCCTATGCTGATGTTAGGTCGCATCGTCGTCGCAGACATTAGTGACTCTCGTTTGTATTCTGCTGGACGTTTGTGCCACGGTGAACGATAGCGGCCAATCTTTGGCCGGGTGGCGCACCGTTCGTGGATAGACTGTTTGTCGGACTGATAACTTCAACCCACGAACCGTCATTATTATGGTTTTGTGGTTGCCCTGGTTTGGCGCGGATGAACACAGAGACAATCAAGCCAATCACAAGCAACGAACCGACGATTATCGCAGATTTTTTCATACGCTACTAAAACACCGGCTTCGAGAAAAGGTTGTGGCCTAACGACCAATATAGGTTATCCGAAGTTATGCATGAGCTGCCAGCTGGCCGTTAAAAAGCCCGCGCAGCGGAACTGCCAGCACCAACCGGCGTTGGCTCCGGTGACTGGTTCCAGTAAAAACTCATTTTGTAAACACAACCCACCGACACAAAAAAAGTATAAAAAACAATGTTGCGACTAAAACGAAAGGCGCAACTCTCGTCCAAAGACCGCAATCCCAAAAACAACCCAGCAATGGCAATATGGCTAATGCCAGAAAGACAAAACCAATAAAAACGCTTTGGCCTGGCGGAGTGCGTCTTTTTCCGCTCGCAGCTGTTCTCCACTTGGTGCGAAATTGCACTGCGTGCTCAAAGAAACAATAGGACATCAATATAAACGGCAGTGAAACCACGAAACACGCAGCTCGAATAGCGATAGCTATGTAGTCCATAAGTGCTCAATGCTGAGCCAACCCGGATCGGTGACGAGATGCGCAACGGGCGTTCTCACATAAGCGACAGCGCCAATCGAGCTTGGCTTTGGTGATTGGCATCAGTCTTTGCATATCACGGACAAAATACCATGTAAAAAGCTATGCCAGTATCTCTGTCAGCAACCATCCTGACTGTCGTCCCAAGTTTTGACCACGTCATGTCATTGTCAGTCGCGTAAAACTCCGGCTGTCTCATCGCCGCCAAATCCTTGTCGGGAAAAAGATGTTCCTGCAGAGAGTCCTCCTTCCGCAATCCTTTCGATGCAATCAAGCCATCCAAACCTTTGTCAGTAATCTTGAGTCGAAACGTGATGTCAGTGCCTCCAAAATTCGCGTGGCCCACTGCGCTCTGCACTGAAATGTCCGGTGGCATCACTCTCTGCACATAAAACATGAAGAGCTTCTGAGGATCTTCCTTGCTCGCGTCAATACCCTTGATGGTCTGAACGGTAGACACGATAACAAGAATTCCAAAAATAACGCCTGCAATGGCCAAACTCCCGAGCGTAATCTTAGTGCGCTTGGTCATGATGCCTAACGATGAAAGCTGACCCACCGCCGACTCGTGGCATGAACCGCGACAGCGGAACGAAAAGCGCCAACGGCGGTTGCCTCCGGCGACTTAGCCGGATCAATGTAGTTGAAAAGATGCCACCGAATGGGAATTGATTGGTGGTAGATGAAAACAACACAATCGTCGGGCACACGCCCGGTTCACCAAACGGTGGCCGAGGAATTTGAAGTCAAAGGGGCGGGCAAATC
>DATLVR010000004.1:0-25758 GCA_035577265.1 Verrucomicrobiia bacterium
CAAGGCACCATCCATATAGAGATATATGTGTCCATTCGCCTCGTCACAAACGCCGACGACATGATGCCACAACCCGTCGTTTGCGATGCTTTTCGTGCTATTGGCACTGAAGCCGGTGCCGGCGGCGTTCCGGACTAAAAAGCGGAGGAAACCGGACGCAGTGGCCCCCGTATCGAGCACGAACTGCTCGCCGCCATTGCCGTAACCGATGGCAACAATGCCGTCGCCGCCACCGCTGTAAAGGTATTGGGTGACCCATGCTTCCACAGAAAAGTTGGCATTGGCGCCATTGGTCGTGCCGAAGTTGAGATAGGTCGGCCCATTGCCGGCGTAATTATTGGGCGGGCTGTTGAAGCCAAATCCAGCCGCCGTTTGGGTCGGATCGCTATTCACAGTGTTGCCCGAAGTGTAACCCGGCTGGCCCAGCGAGACATTCGTGTAAACAGCGTTGTTGCCGCCGGCATAATCATAAGCCGTGGTGCCACCCGCCTCATCCAGTCGGAAATAAGCCGCCGGTTTGTCGGCCAGCTCTGCCAGCGGGTAAGGCGCGGTTGGATCTGAAAGGACCGTAACCGCCACGGGGGTGAAGGCTGGCGAAGCAACACCAACAAAGTTGGAAATGGCGCAGGTATAGGTGGCGCTGGCCTGGACGTTGGTTACGACGTAGGCAGAGTTGGTCGCATTAAGAATCGGCACGCCATTGCTCTTCCACTGATACAAAATCGGCTGCGCACCGGAAGCGGTGACCTGCAGCTTGGGGCTGGTGCCGGCGAAGACCTGAACGTCGGTCAACGTTTGCTGTTGAATCACGGGTGCGCCGAAGAGAAAGAGAGTGACCACCGAGCTGGTGACCGCGCCATAGTTATTGGTCACGATCAGCAGATAGTCGCCGGCGTTGCCAACGACGGAGGGCGCATAGGCGAGGCTGGCGTTCGTCTGGCCCGAAACCGGCGAACCGTTTTGATACCATTGATAGCTGAGCGGATTGCTCCCGTGGGCTCCGGCGGAAATGGTGACGTTCGCGCCGGCGTTGTTGGTGGTAGATTTAGGGGCAAGCCAGAGATAAGGCGGAACACCTGCGGCCGAATACATTTGTTGAATCTGGGCCGCCGAAAGTGCATTCGTGAAGAAGGCGAACTGCGCGATCTGGCCGTCAAAATAGCGGGGTTGCGTATTGAAGGCGCCGTTGAAAACCGGCACAAGAAAATTAGGATCGCCGCCCAGCAGCACGTCCAGGGTTGAACCGGCGAGACTGCCAACGCCCGTGGCGCTCCTTGCGAGAACACCATCGATATAAAGAAAATCGTTCGTGCCATCGGAAACACCGGCGACGAAGTGCCATTTGCCGTCGTTCACCAGAAAACCATTGGTCACGATATCCGCCGTGTTGGTGAACTGAAGCTCGGGGTTGTTGCCTGGATTAAACCGGGCACCAGCAGCGGTGCCATCCATCGCGATGCGCCACGAACTGTTGCCGTGACCGACCATTTCCTGAAAGCGCGCCGGGGCATCCGCAGGATTTGCCTGAAACCAGCCTGCTACCGTCAATGACATCTTGTTTGTCGGGTTGAGTTCCGCTGGCAAGCTGCCCGCGCCTACGTCCACGGCGCCGCTGTAACCATTGATTGCCACTGCGCGGCTCGATCCGCCAAAGCCGCTGAAGGGCGGTCCGGAAACTCCCGGAACAGTGCCGGGCTGGTAATAACCATTGCCCGCAGCCCCAATCAAACCGTAGTTATTCGCCACCGGATAAGTGTTCGGACTCGGGTAGCTGCTGCTCGGGAAGGCCGGTTCGTCCAGGCGAACATAAATCGCCGGGTTGTCGGCGAGCACCGTATTCTTATAAGTGCTGTCGGTGTTGGTTGCAGCGGCGTAATGGTTCGCAATCGTCGTTGCGTTGAGCACATTGGTATAAATTGCGACCTCGTCAATCGAACCCGAAAATTCGCTGCCGCCGTTGCCAGCACCAATGATGCTGCCCGTGCCGATGAGCAAAGGCGACGTCAGGTCAGGCACAAAGAGCTGGCCAAAGGCGTTCGCGGCCGAGCCCGGAATCGTCCTCGTCGCGGCTTGAACACCGTTCTTGAACCATGTCTGGGTCGTGCCGTCGAAATTGATGACCAGGTGCTGCCACACATTCTGCGTAAGCGTGACGTCCAGTTCCTGTTTGGTCGCGTCCGCGCCGCGACCATTGTAGGTCGCTAAAAAGATAATCGTCCCGAATTGCCCGATGCCGAATCCCGTCCAGTTGGTTGTCGCGTAACCGTAGCTGGCGTCCAATTGGACTGGATTGCGCCCCTCGTTTATGATCGGCATCACTGCGGCTGTGACCGAACTGGGTTTCACCCAAAATTCGATTGAAAAAGGCGGCTGGATCGTTACGGCCGAATTGGCAACACCGTTGGTTGCACGCGGGAAAACCACATATCCGCCAGCGCCCGCCGCGCTGCGCGTGCAATTCAACGCGGTGTCGCCGTCACCAATCGAACCAGCGACGTGCTGAATGTTGTTGGTCTGGTAATAAAGTGTGTTGGTGCCAGTGTTCAATGGCTGAAACCAAGTTTGGTAAAAGCCTTGGCCGGCGGCACCGGCGGTGCCAATGTTCGTCGCAATATAAGCGCCGAACGGCGGCTGGGTTGTTTCAGCGAGCGGCCAATACGCTACCGGATTCAATCCTATCACGGTATTGGAATAGGTTTGAGCTGCGGCTTCCCTCCTGGCCATGATGACCAGTATCATGGAAGCCATGCAGATTAGTATTCGTATGTTCATAATTGGTTGGAGACTTTGTTTGGGTTGAGTTCGGCAGATTCATCTGAAGCCACCAATGACATCGCATTCCTTGCGCCATCAATGGCAACGGTGCAAACAGCAAAGGCTGTGGTGAACATCATAAGCACAAGCTGGTATTTCTCTGCATTCATGTTGGGCATTTTAACTTCCAGGGGCAAAAGCACCGGTGCCGTTTTCTTTATTGGATGATGCAATGATTCTGAACCCAGATGAGACAATAAGCCACTATCACATTGCAAATTACACATACGGAATTAACACAACACATGACCGCCGGAAAACATCGCCAAACCTGTCAACACCCCGCCCGCTTGCTGATGAGGAGCAAGACTTAAAGGCTCCTGCTGGAGAGTTATCAGAATATCGCATGTTTCTCAGACGTGGATAGGGTGTGATTTTCCATCTGATGTGAAATTGCATAAGGTGATCGACGTGTGACATTCAAATTCAAGGCGGGTCGGGCGGATGGTCAATTAAACAAACGCAAACCCGACTTGTGGTGTGCGTGGCCTGCAATTCACACCTTCTTGCCGATAATCATCGCAAAAGTTTATGAAACCAGACATGCAGACTCCGAGCGTGTTTCCCAAGCGCACTCCCGTTTTGGCGAAGGGAGCGCAGTCAAAGGTGGAAACGCGGGGTAGAGGAGCGTTCGACCTTGACGGCGCGAGCGAGCCATATAATTGAAACGCGCGGCACGCTCGGTTTAGTTGTTCCAAGTGTTAATTATTCAAGGCGCACAAAAAACTCCGACCAAGTTTCACTGTATTTTTTCGCCAAAGTTCGTGCCCGCAAATCCATAACACACGCCAACCTTGAGAATGAAGTATGCGCGCAACCAAATATATCGCGCAGTTTGTTGTTTGGCGTATTCAGAATGTGGAAATATCCAGGATGTGTTCTGCTTGTGGCCAGGCTGTGGATGATTTGGATCCAATGCCTGTCCTCGGACATGGATTTGCCGTGGCGAATTTTTGGTCACGGACTGGACGCTGATTGCTCGTGGCCGTGGAATGTTCATGGCAACGGAAAACTCGTGGACAAATCGTGATTGTGGAAAGAACATGGACAGAGCGTGGAAAGTTCCTGACCTCTGCGCAGATTAACGCGGGGCTATCATGCGGAATTGCTCGGACGCCGCCCGGAAGTTGCGCGGAGATTGGGTGGATGATTCGTCGGATGTTGCCCAGACGCCAAGTTGGACACCACGCGGACTGCTTCATGTCTGCCAGCCGTTTGATGGAAAGCTTGGAACGATGGCGTTCATGGATCCGGGCAACTGCCGGAAATAAATATCCCGATTGAGGCAAGATTTCCAAAATTGCCGAGACCGTTTCGCCGAATGAAATGAACGAAGTGACACCAGTCTTATGCCTTTGGCAGGCGATGGTGCGGTCATTCCAATCAATGTCCTCGGCGGTGAGCGTTGCAATGTCCGTCTGTGATCCGCCCAAGTGCCAGAGCAATTGATAATACGCACGCGTCGCTGGATTGTGTTCTCGATCGATGATTTTTTGATGTTCCTCAAGAGTGATGGCCCGTTTTTCTTTGAATTTCAACGGTGGCCAGTGAAGTTTTGGCAGCACCAGCCACGGGAGCCAGTGCATCCCGATGGCGTAATTGTGTGCCCGTCGTAAAAAGACGTTGGTGGAAACAGAGCCTTTATTGAGAACATCCAAAAAGTGTTCAGACGAAGTTTTGATCAGTTCGCGGTTACGAATCGAATCAAACGCTTTGTCTTTGATGACATAATCCCAACGCTCGCGCGTCGGGCCGTTCTTGGTTGAAATGATTTGCTCCATGACGTGCTGCCAGGTGCGGCTGGACAACGCGGAATCACTGTGCTGCAAATACACCTGCGCGATTTTCAAATTCATCGCCGATTGAAGCACGGCTTCGTTTTTGGCGTGGAGAAGTCTAATGGCCGCAAGCCGGTCACTGGTCTGCAAACTCTCCTGCTTGCCGGTCAAAGCATCGTGAATGTAATACCGTCCACCTCTACGGCGACGGTAAAGTCGGAATCGTGTTTTCATGGCTGTTATTCACAGCGATGAATTTAGAACAATTGATTTCGACTCCGGCAGGGAGCTAGTGTGAGTTTCGCAGAATCTGCCGGGATATAATTTTGCTGGCACTTCTGCTGGCACTTTTCCTCACCACTTTCATAACTTCTTTCCGCACTCACGGATAGAAGTGGAGCCAGTTGTCGGATTTGAACCGACGACCGACGGTTTACAAAACCGTTGCTCTACCACTGAGCTAAACTGGCTGTCAACGACCTGTGTCACTTGCCGCATCCCTTGCGATGGTTGCCGTCGCGTGCGTGCAAGCACAGCTCGACACCACAGCGCCCGGCGCAGATGCCAGCGTGGATACCAACAAAAACAATGCCATAGTTAATGGGACTTCGCCCCGCTTCGTCAAGACCAACCTTCCCAATCTGGGAAAACCCGGGCCGGTGGAACTTGCCATGGGCGATGCAACGTGCACGGCAAGCGCGCGCGACAATCTCAAGACCAAAGATTTCAAGGTCGCCAAACGCAAATGGCTCAAGTGGCTGATGGACACGAGAGGCCGGGTGCATGCACACGAGGGCAACTTGGGCAGCCTGATTGAAGAATAGCAGCCTGGCCGGATCCATGCAGTCGGATTGACCACGAACTACACCAAACACACGAAAGCGAATTTCGCTTAGCCGGAACGATGCAGAAGAACCTCACGCCAAGGCCGCCAAGGCCGCAAAGGAAGGGGCAGGCGGTGATTTTTTCACAAGAATTCTGAATCCCTATTGAGTGCGTTGCCTTTGCCCTCAAGCATTCAGTTTTCTTTGCGTCCTTGGCGGTCTTGGCGTGAGACCAGTTGCACTCGGACTGAATCGTTCCGGCTTAGATCAGTCCCGGGAAAAAGAAACTCACTCCGCTTGCCAGCCGCCGCCGAGCGATTTCACCAGCGAGACGGCGGCGACGAGTTGCTGGCCGCGCAGTTGCACCGTGCTGAACTCGACGTTCAACTCGGTGCTCTCCGCCGTCGCCACATCGAGGAACGTGGTGAGCCCGTCGCGGTAACGGTTGTTGGCCACCTGGAGTTGCAGGCGCGCGGCCACCAAGGCTCCGATTTCCGCTTCGTGTTGGCTGGCCAGAAGATTCTCGGCCGCGAGATTATCTTCCACCTCCGAGAAAGCGGCCAGCACGGTCTGGCGGTAGCTGGCAACCATCTCGTCGTAGCTGGCTTTGGCGAGGCGCAGACCGGCCCGCAGTTTGCCACCTTCAAAAATCGGCATGGTCAACGACGGGCCGACCGCCCATACCCGGCTGGACCCATTGAAGACGGTGCCGGCGTTGACGCTCTCGAAGCCCGCCAACCCGTTCAACTGAATGGTCGGGAAAAAGGCGGCCTTGGCCACGCCGACGTTGGCGTTCGCCGCAGCCATGAGGCGTTCGGCAGCGGAAATGTCGGGCCTTCGTTCCAGCAATTCCGAAGGCAACCCCGCTGGGATCAAGGGCGGCTCGGTGGAAAGCACGTGCTCTGGGATCTGGAACAAAGAGGCGGGCTGACCGACCAATAAAGCCAAAGCATGCTCGAATTGCGCGCGCTGCAATGCCACGGCCGGCAGTTGGGCTTGCGTGGTTTTTAGCAGCGTTTCTGCCTGAGCAACGTCCAGATCGGTGGCGACGCCGCCAGCCCGGCGGTTCATGGTCAGATCAAGAGATTTGCTGAAGACCTCGACACTGGAACGAAGCACCGCCAGTTCAGAGTCCAATGCCCGCAAGGTAAAATAATCAACGGCGACCTCGGCTTGAATTTCCAGTTGAATCGTTGCCAGGTTGTCGGCGGTGGCCTGCATCTGTGCCCGGGAAGATTCAACGCTGCGGCGGACGCCCCCCCAGAGATCAATTTCGTAGCTGAGATCCAGGGGCACCGTAAAATTATTGTAGGTGCTCGACTGGCCGATGGCCTGGCCGGTCGTCACCGAAGGGGCGTTGGGTGAGGTGCGCTGCCGGGTGGCCGAACCAGAAAGGGCCACGTTCGGGAATAATCCGGCCCGGGTGACATCCATCTGGGCGCGCGCCTCGGCAAAGCGGGCGACGGCCACTTTGAGTTGTTGATTCGCGGCGGAAGCCTGAACCTCCAGGGCATCGAGTTCAGGATCGCCAAAAATTTCCCACCAGTTGCCCTTGGGCAATTGTCCCTGTGGCTGGGCAACTTTCCAGCCGTTGGTCGCAACAGTGTTCGTTACGCCAGCGTAGGCGGCAGGAATGGTCGTCGCTTCCGGGCGTTTGTAATCGGGACCGACCGCGCATCCTGCGAGCAGCACCATGGCCGCGAGTGAAAGTCCCGGGAAGGCCGGTAATCGTTTCCAGCGCTCCCTCAGATTTATGGCCAATGGCTTCATCATCATTTTTTCGCCACGGACTCAGGAGCAGTCAGGATTTGCACCTTGGCGCCATTGACCAGCGAGTCGGTGGGATTGGTGATGACCCGGTCAGCCGGAGTCACACCGCTTCGGATTTCGATGGTTTGTCCGAAGTCGCGGCCGACCTGAACCGGGCGCAATTCCACCATGCCGTCCGCGCGAACCACCCCGACTTGCAAACCTTGCGCGCGGAATATCAAGGTGTTGGACGGCAAGACCAGTTGCGGTGTGGAATTGTCCGACTGGAACCTGACTTCGCCATAGCTGTAAGGCAGGACTTGATGTTGCGAGTTGTCCACCTCCAGTTCGGTCAACAGTGTCCGGGAAATGGTGGAGATGGCTTCCGAGGTGGTCGTCACCGTGGCGGTGAACGACCGACCCGGGCTGGCCGGAGTCGTCAGCGTGGCCGTCTGGCCGCGCACAATGCCGGCCGCGTTGGGTTCCGGCACGCGCACATAGACACGCAGTTTATCGGTTTGCGCAATATGAAATAATTCCTGACCCCCGCTGCCCGCAACGATCAGGTCGCCATTATCCACCGAGCGGATGGTGATGGTGCCGTCGAAGGGAGCGGTGACGCGTTGGAAGGCGACCAATTCTTCCAACCGTCGCACGTTGGCGTGGTCGGCAGCAACACTGGCGGCGGCTGTTTCGCGTCCAGCCGCTTTTTCGGCGGCTTCCTGCTCGGTCACCGACGCGGTTTTCACCAACACCTTCCACCGCGCATCGGTCGTCTCGGCGAGGTGCAGGTTGGCTTGGGATAACTGAAGTTGCGCCTTGGCCTGTTCGAGTTGCTGGTCCAAATCCGGCGTCTCAATCTCCGCCAGCAGTTGGTCGGTCTGAACATGCGCGCCGATATCCGCCACCCAGTCTTTGAGGTAGCCGTTGGCCCGGGCAAAGATGGAGGCTTCCCGCCACGGCTTGATCTCCGCGGGCAAGACCAGTCCATTCTCCGGTTTTTCCAGCGTGGGCGAAACGACGGAAACCGTCGGAATCGCCAGCTCATTCATATCGGCCATGGCCGTTTGACGTTGATGCCAGCGCGGGAGAAAACCGAGCACGAGGGCGCCGATGACAATCAACGTGATGATGGTTCCGACGATGCGCATGCGTTTGGCAGAAGGTGTTGGTGGCAGCGCCGCCGAAACCGGGGCACCGGCAGTTTCGTGGGCAGACGCAACATCTGCCTTGGGCTCACGCGCGTGAAACGCGGCCGGTTGTTCGCCAACCCCTTCGGTTGCGCTGTTGTGTTGCGGTTCATTTGTTTTCATGAAATTTCCTTACGCATTGGTTGGAGTCGGGATGATGCCTGGTATGGGTGCGGTCCGTTCCGCCTCGCGTGGTTCCGGCGCGGGCACCGATCGTTGCAGGACGCTGAACACCAAGGGGACGAAAAACAAGGTGGCGACGGTGGCCATGAGCAGGCCGCCAATCACCGCCCGGCCCAAGGGCGCGTTCTGCTCGCCGCCTTCGCCCAATCCCAGAGCCATCGGCACCATTCCGATAATCATCGCCGTCGCCGTCATGAGGACCGGGCGCAGGCGCCCGGTGCCGGCGGCCCAGGCGGCCTTCAGCGGCGTCATGCCTTGGTGGAGGTTCTGCCGCGCGAAGGTGACGACGAGCACGGAATTGGCCGTGGCCACGCCGAGGCACATGATGGCGCCCATCATGGCCGGGACACTCAACGTGGTCGCAGTGAGATAAAGTCCCCAGATAACGCCAGCCAGTGCGCCGGTCAAAGCGGTGATGATAATGAACGGATCAAGCCAGCTTTGAAAATTGACCACCAGCAGCAAATAGATCAGCGCAATCGCCATCACCAGGCCGACGCTCAAGTCCAGAAAACTGGTGCGCATCGTTTCCGCCTGACCGCGTAGCATGAGCGAACTGCCCTTCGGCAATGATTTTTGTGCCGCGGCGAGAATCGGTTTAATATCCGCGAGCACACCGCCGAGGTCGCGCCCGCCGACTCCGCCGAAGACATCCACGACGGGAACAACATTGTAGTGCGAGTAAATCGGCTGGCTGTTGGTGCGTGAGAACGTGGCCAAGTTCGCCAGCAACTGCTCATTGCCGGTTCCGGGCGTGCCCGCCGTCACCGGCATGGAATTGAGATCCGACAGGGAAGTCATCTGATACTCCGGCACCCGGATGTTCAGGAGATACTGGACGCCGATGCGCGAATCGAGCCAGAAGGTCGGCTGGACCTGGGTGCTGCCGCTCAAATTAAGCAGCACTGAACCAGCAATCCCGCTTTCGGTCAGGCCAAGCTCGGAAGCCTTGGTCCGGTCAATGGCAAACTCGAACCGCGGCAAATCCGATGGCTGCTGCACCCGCGCGTCCACGACTCCACGCACATGGCGGATTTTGTCCGCAATCGCCGACGCGACCAGTTGATTGCCGGCCAGGTCACGGCCCAGGATCTGAACGTCGAAGGGAGCCGGCAGCCCAAAGTTAATGGTCTGGCTGACGACGTCCGCCGGCAGAAAATAAAACGTCGTGCCGGGAAACTCGCGATTGAGCGCGAGGCGCAGACTCCGGACGTAATCGGGCGTCGGCTTGTGTCCGGTTTTCAACGAGACCAGAATGTCCGCGTCCGCCGGCCCGGCCGTTCCGCTGTCATTGTAGCTCAAGTTGATCCCGGAAATCGGCAGGCCGATGTTGTCAAGGATGCCCTGGATTTCTCCGCCAGGAATTTCCCGGCGAGTTGCGGTTTCGACGCGATCCACCAAGGCCGCGGTTTCCTCAACCCGGGTGCCGGTATGGGCGCGCACATGGAACCGGAAAATCCCGGCATCAACGCTCGGAAAGAAGTCCTGCCCCAGAAACGGAACCAACAGGAACGAGGCCGCACAAAAAGCCAGGAACGCCGCTCCGAACGCCAGCCGGTGAGCCAATATCCATTCAAGCAAATTTTGGTAGTTTTTCCGGAAACGATCAAAACCATGTTCAAAGCCCTGTTGAAAACGGATCAATGGCTGCAACCAGTTGGAACGGCCGGAGACCGGCGGGGTGCCGCCGCTGTGATGGTGAACCCCGCGCTCGAACCACATCACGAGCGTCGGCACCAGCGTGCGGGACAAGGCGTAGGAAGCCAGCACCGCGAACACCACCGCCTTCGCGAGCGGCGCAAACAGGAATCCGGCCACGCCGGAAAGAAAAAACATGGGAACGAAAACGATGCAAATGCACAGGGTCGAGACCAGGGCCGGCAAGGCAATTTCGCCGGCGCCAACCAGAATGCCGTTTTCCAGAGTTTCGCCAGCGCTCAAATGGCGTTCGATGTTCTCGATGGTCACGGTCGCATCATCCACCAGAATGCCGACCGCCAGGGCGAGTCCGCCGAGGGTCATCAGATTGAAGGTGTCCCCGGTCGCGCTGAGCGCGGCCAGGGACGCCAGAACGGAAAGCGGAATGGAAATGGCGATGATGAGCGTGCTCCGCCACGAGCCGAGAAACAGCAGAATCATCAATGCCGTCAAGGCTGCCGCAATCACGCCTTCCCGCACGACCCCGCTGATGGCCGCCTTCACGAAAATGGATTGATCGGCAAATTGTTTTACCTGCAGATTTTCCGTGACCGTTTTCAGCACGTTCACCATGGAGGCTTTGACGCCGCTGGCGACCTGGAGCGTGGAAACACTGCCGTTTTTGAAAACGCTCAAGAGGGCGCTGCGAACTCCATCCTGCCGGACGATGTTCTGCTGGGGCAAGGCTCCGTCATGCACCTGGGCGACGTCGTGAATGCGAATGACCGCGCCATCCGAGGTTGTTTTAATCGGCAGATCGTTCAGCCGGTTGATCAGGCTCGGGCTGGTGTTGAGGTCGATGGGATATTCGTTGGCGCCGATTTTGGCCGTGCCGCTGGGAAAAACCAGATTCTGGGTGGTGAGCGCGGTAACCACGTCCGATTGGGAAAGGTTTTGCGCCTTCAACGCGGCGGGATTCAGGTCCACAGCGATCACGCGTTGCTTGCCGCCGTAGGGGAATGGAATTCCCACGCCGGGAACGCTGATGAGGCCCACGCGGATCGTGTTCAAGGCGACATCAAAAATTTGCTGCTCGGAAAGCGTCTGGCTGCTGATGCCATACTGCAAAATCGGAACCGTGGAGGCGTTGTATTGAATGATCAGCGGCGGGGTGGTGCCGGGCGGAAGTTGTTTCAGGATGGTTTGCGATACCGCGGTGATCTGGGCCACGCCCGCTTCGGGAGAGACACCCGGTTGAAAGAATACCTTGATGACACCCTGACCATCGTATGATTGCGATTCGATGTGCTGGATATTATTCACTGTCGTGGTCAGGGCGCGCTCTTCGCTAAAAACCAGGCGCTGTTCAATATCCTTTGCCGAAAGGCCGGTATATTGCCAAACAATGCTGACCACGGGAATATTGATGGCCGGAAAGATGTCGGTGGGCGTGCGCAGCAGAACAAACGGCGTCAACAACAGCAGCAGCAAAGCCGCCACCACAAACGTATAAGGACGACGGAGAGCTAAATGAACGATCCACATAGGTTATGTCCTGGTTTCAACTGAGAATGAAGCCACCGGTGCGGCAGGAGCCGTTGCCGCTTCCGGCGGTATGGAGGGTGATTTTTCTGTGGTTCAGCAGGATTCGGCTCCGAAGGTAAAACTGAAGCTGGACCGGCGGCGGACCTGATGATCGGGATTTGGCCACTGATCAGACTTGCGCGATGGTCGTTGAGCGTTTGCTTCAGCATGGTGGGACGTCAAGATTGGAACTTTACATCCGGCACAGCGATTCGCTCCCGATCGTCCACTTCGGTCGGGACGCGGGCCAGCAGCCGGTCCAGTGACAGGGCTCCCGAGCCACGAACCACAATCAGCAGACCGAGGGTGACGGCCAGCAGATGATATTCGAACCCTTCGCCTTTCTGCGTCCCGAACCAATTCATGAACAGACCAAACTGCCAGTGCACTTTAACCACGGCCACCACCATGTTGCCGATGATGGCGAGTGCGGCGATGCGGCCCGCCAGTCCAGCGATCAGAAAGATGCCTCCAAAAAACTGCCCGGCGATGCCCAGAAAGGCGAAGGCGGCCGGAATGCCCAGTTGTTGGCTGAAAAACTGCATCGAGCCGCCCAGTCCGAACCCGCCGAACCAGCCCAGCATCAATTGACTGCCATGAGCGAAGAAGAGAAACCCCAGCACGAGTCGCGCGAGGGTGAGCAGGTAATCTGTTTCTGTCTTAACCAGCATTTTTAACATATTTTATCCGTTCCGTTGATTTGCATCTCATGTGAATCCGGTCGGGCATCTGGTTCCGCCGGAGTTTAATTTCCATATACACAGAGAAGCATTGCACGGCCCATGCCAAGTGGCACAGACGCCCCTGCCCTCTTCTCGAATTGCCGCTTTAACAAGGAGTTGTCGCGAATTCAAAGGGCTTGCCGAAACTCGATTAAGTGCGCAGCCATGGCGGTAAAGTCGCTCTTTCGACAGCGAGTCGGCAGAGCGTCGCGCCCCGGCTCGGAGGCGATCCATTTGCGCGGAATTTTCGGGTGATGCAGATGACATCGAATTTGCAATTAGTGATGACGTGCATATAATTAAATTCCGAACGCAAGATTCTCCCAATCGGGGTTGCTATTCCTTTTTTGTAGTGTGCGGAGCCAGTTTAAAAAAATAAACCGGCCGGACAGATTCACAGAAAAGACATGAAGACTAGCATAACAATTGATGGCGGGATCACGGAGGCCAAGCGCGATGAGCGCTTGGTGGATCTCCTCAACCGCATCGGGAATAAAATCCCCCAAGTATGTTATCATCCGCAGATGTGTCCGATTCAAACCTGCGACACCGGCAGGGTTGAGAGCGGTGGAAAACTGGTGAGAGCGTGGACGAACACCGACTCAACGAATGCTCTCGTTCCCAAGTTCCTGATTGAGCGAATGGCATTCACAATTCGCGCGGCTTGCCATCCATTTGGCATCGCGTGTGCGTGGTGCACACCGCACTCAGGTGAATTCCCATTTGCACAAGGTTAACGATTAGGAAGCGCCATGAAGGCCAATAATCATGATCCGCGTTGGGCTGCAGGTTCCGGAGTTCTCGCGCTCAACAGCACAGTTTTCCAGGACTTGGTCGAGCGGCTGCTTCAAAGCTGCCTGCAGCGCTTGCCGCGCCGTTCCATTCCACCTAGCTGGTCCAGCCTTGACTGGCAGCAGGAAATTGAGCAGGTCGTTGCTCTCGCGATAATGCGAGCGCTAAATGATTTCCATCTGGTCCGAGGCGAGGACCCCGAGCGTTTTGTTTTTCGTCGCGTGGACAGTGATGTTCGCAACCGGCAGCGCCGTGAATGGGCATTCGGTCGCCGCTTTCAACCCATGGTCTCCGAAAGCCACCTCGGTGCGGACGAACACTCGCAGAATGCCGCCACCCGAGTCGACTTGGTGGTCGGTCCGGACCATTCGTTCGACGATTTGCAACAAGCCATCTTGCAGCTTCCCGAGCCTCAACGCCGCGCGATTGTGCTCCTCTTCTTTGAGGACCTAACCGAAGCCCTCGCCGCTCAAAAGCTCCATTTGGGTCAACCGGCAGTGAATAGGCTGAAACGCGCGGGCTTGGACAATTTGAGGAAGTATTTTTGTAGAACGGGCGGCAGTTCAAACGGCGAGCCGCCCGAAAGCGAGCCGCAGCACACGCAGAAATAGTTTAAAAATGGCTGCATAAAATTCGCGCTTGGATGCCGTATAAGGACGAGAGCGAACACACGATCTGGGCAGATTCCAAATGCGTTAAGCGTTGAGGAGTGGTCGGCGCGAACAGGAAGGTGGCGTCGCCGAACCGAATGCCAGACTTAGCCATCTGCTATCTATTAACAAAAATAAAGAAAGAAGCAGGTAATTATGACAATTTGAACCCGAGAAGCCACAGAACCCGCCTAATGACGTTAATCGCCCGCGCATGGTGTTCGCGGTGGCGCTATGGGGCGCACCTTGCTCCCCACTCATTGTAGGCCGACAGATTGCGAGTAGTTAATCCGGTCCTCTGCTAAAGTGCGGATGATTCGCGCAGAAGAAATACAAACGAAATACAAACAATACATAGTGTAAAAATATGAAATCTATCACATCGATCGAACTATCTACTAGATGTATTTGCGCAACGATCCTAGGGGCATCGCTCGTCTGTTCAACTGTTTTAGCTCAAAACGGAAAAGGCGGCAACAATGGAAATGGAAATGGAAACGGAAACGGAAATAATGGTAACAATGGAAACGGAAATGGGGGCAACCCAAATCCGACACCTAACCCCAATCCGCCGCCAGGTGTTAACGGGTTCGGTGTGGCCATACCGGTGCCGGTGCTTAATATGGCACAGTACCTCCCCGGTGGAACCAATGAGGATCCGGACGTGGTTTTCCTCATCCAACGCATTCAGGAGAATTACACTAATGCGTTGGAACAGTTGGCCGCTGCGCCTCCTGGCTCTTCTAAATTCACACAAGCCCTTGGTAAAGTCCTCATCTACGACCAAAAACTCTCGG
This sequence comes from Verrucomicrobiia bacterium, assembly GCA_035577265.1. GTDB lineage: Bacteria > Verrucomicrobiota > Verrucomicrobiia > Limisphaerales > UBA11358 > UBA11358. Next base: position 14,722 of record DATLVR010000004.1, read on the forward strand.
TTAACAACAACGTAGCTTGTGCAACCTGCCACATTGACTACTCGGGCTTCACTGGAGCCTCGAGTTTCTTTAATGGAACCACCTCGGCTGACCCAGGATCAGTTCCGATCACCAACGCCGGCGGCAGAGGGCCGAACTATCGAATAAGTTCTCGAAAACCCCAAACTTACGCTTACGCACCTTTTTCTGGTGTCCTGCACTTTAATGTGGCCCAGCAGGATTTCTACGGTGGCAACTTCTGGGATATGCGGGCGACAGGAATCCGCTTAGGAAATCCTGCTGCCGAGCAAGCGCAAGGGCCTCCGGTTAATCCACTGGAGCATGCACTGTTTGATATTCCCACGTATGTGTACAAACTATCGAAGAGTGACTATGCGTCATTTTTTGAAGAGTACTGGGGTAAGGGATCCCTGAGTTCTATTAATTGGCCGCCCAACATCGAGACATTCGCGGCGACACCCGGGCCAGCTCCTTCTCCAGACCCACTCTTAGCTCAGCTGAGTCAGGCAGACCAAAATCTGGTAATGTCCGCCTATGATCATGCCGCAATGTCGATAGCGGCATACGAGGCGGGACCGGAGGTCAGTCCGTTCACATCGAAATTCGATTACGCCCTCGCCAACCCTACTCAATCGGTGTTGACCAAGGACGAGTTGGAAGGTTGGAATCTGTTCCGTGGTAAAGCCCAATGTAACACGTGCCACTTGGACGGAACCGAAAATATTAAAAAGGGCAAGATCACACCGGCGGATGCGGCAAGTGTAGCGCCTTTGTTTACCGACTTCACCTCGGCTAACATCGGTACACCGCAGAACTTTGCGCTCCCGTTCTTGTACGAGAATATGCCGGATCAGTTTGGCTTCGTCGCCAATCCCGCAGGAATTAACTATGTTGACTTGGGAGTAGGCGGTTTCCTCGCCAGCGCCGGGAACCCAAACCCGGACTGGGCGGCATTGGCACCCCAATTCAATGGCAAAGTACAGGTCCCAACTTTGCGCAACGTGGACCTGCGGCCGCGTCCCGATTTCGTAAAGGCTTACATGCATAACGGCTACTTCAAAACTCTGGAGTCCGTCGTGCACTTTTATAACACGCGCGACACACTGAACGGAGGCGTGCATTTGCCGGCGGGCGGAGAATTTGAGGGCGGTCTTTACTGGCCCCCGCCAGAAGTGAACATGAACGTCGATCAGACGATCGGTCACCTCGGCTTGAGTGCCAAGGAAGAGGAGCAAATCGTTCTCTTCATGAAAACTTTAACGGACGGGTATGTGCCTTCTAATCCGTAAGGGTGTCCACATCACGGCGACTGCATCCACGTCCTCCTGACCGGTCAACAACGGCAGAAGGAGTGGGCAGCCGCCGCCGATGAGCCGCCTCCCGCGGACATCGGGAGGCGGTGAGACCCTTGCGAATCTCCGTTCCGAGCGCGCCACGACGGCATGGCTGCGTACCCAGGCGCAGCAAGCTGCAAAGAAAACGAAACCGTATGGCCTTACATGTATGAACAAGACATGCGCCATTAGGGTCGTGCTTTGCAGCAGCCCAAGTCTCGACAAGCAGGGGGGAGCTGCATGACTTTTTTCGTGATCGGATTGAGTCACAAAACAGCTTCCGTCGGATTGCGGGAGCAATTTGCGGTGAATGCATCGAACCTCGTTGCGCGCGCAACTCGCTTGAGGTTTCGAGAGGACCTCGATGAAATCCTTCTCTTGTCGACGTGCAACCGCGTTGAGATCTACGCAACCTCCCACCACGGGACCGGTCGCGTCAGTTCACTTCTCCAATCACTTTGCGACGGCTCGGCGGATTTACGGCCCCCCACCTATATCTATGAGGACCTCGACGCTGCGCGCCACCTGTTCCGTGTAACCGCTGGCCTGGACTCAATGGTACTTGGCGAGACGGAAATCACAGGCCAGGTTAAAAAATCGTATGAGATGGCGCGCGCGTCGCGGCTCACGGGTGGCACCTTAAACCGTGTGTTCCAAAAGGCGTTTCGGGTTGCGAAGGAGATTCGCACGCGCACTTTCATTGGGCGCGGAGCCACTTCTGTCGGCGGTGTGGCGGTGGAACTCGCCGAAAGGATCTTTCCCCATGACCTCTCAAGTCAACCGGTCATGATCATCGGTGCCGGCCAAATGGGCGAGGCCTGTGTTCGTCATCTGGCGAAGAAAGGTGCCCGCTCAATTCTGGTTTCCAATCGTTCATTTGACCGAGCTGTCGAACTGGCCGGTGAGTTCGGCGGCCAAGCTGTGCGATTTGAAGATTGCCTCACCGCGATGGCCAGGGCGGATATCGTCGTGGCTTCGACGGGCTGTCCGGATACGTTGCTGAACTGTGAGGACGTGCACGAGGTAATGGTCAAACGGCGGAATCGTCCATTGATCCTCATCGATATCTCCGTTCCGCGAAATATTGATGCGGAGGTGCAGCACTTCGACAACGTGTATCTCTATAACATCGACGACCTGAAAGAAATAGTGTGTGCGAATGTGCATAATCGCGAGCAAGACCTCGCTCTGTGTAATCGGATTATCGAAACAGGAGCAGTGGCGTTGCTCAACAAACTGAATTCGCGAAAGGAGCCGGGCGAAGAGGAGGAACTTCAATTTCACTCCGGCTGTTGCGCGACTGTGGTCGGCGGATAGCCGCTTTGACAAGGGGTTATTGGGGGCTCAAAAAGGGATTCCGAAACGGATCAAGCTGCGCCAGCCATCGCAGGAACGTCGCTCTTTCGACAGCGAGTCGGCAGAACGTCGCACCTCAACGCGAACGCGATTCATTTATGCAGAATTGTTGGGTTATGTAGATGGCATCAAATTTGCAATTAGCGATGACGTGCATATATTAATTTGCGAACGCAAGTTTCTCCCAACCGGGGTTGCTATTCCTTTTTTTGAAATGTGGCGGAGCCAGTTTTTAAAAATAAGCCGGCCAGACAGATTCACAGAAAAGATATGAAGACTAGCATAACCATTGACGGCGTGGTCACGGAGGCAAAGCCCGATGAGCGTTTGGTGGATCTCCTCAACCGCATTGAGAATAAAATTCCCCAGGTTTGTTATCATCCCCAGATGGGTCCGATTCAGACCTGCGACACCTGCATGGTTGAGGTCGGTGGAAAACTGGTGCGGGCTTGCGCGACTCTCGCCGAGGATGGCATGGAAGTTTCAACGAAATCGCCCCGCGCATCGGCTGCCCAGAAAGAAGCCTTCGACCGGATTCTGGGCAACCACATGCTCTATTGCACCGTGTGCGACAACAACAACGGCAATTGCACGGTTCATAACACCACCAAGCTGCTCGCCATCGAACATCAAAAAATTCCCTTCAAGGAGAAACCTTATGAGGTGGACATGACGAATCCGTTTTATCGTTATGATCCCAACCAATGTATTCTCTGCGGCCGTTGCGTCGAGGCTTGCCAGTCGGTTCAGGTGAACGAGACATTGTCCATTCGCTGGGAAGACCCGCACCCGCGCGTGTTGTGGGACGGCGGTTCGACGATTGGCGAATCCAGCTGCGTTTCCTGCGGTCATTGCATCACCGTTTGTCCCTGCAATGCGCTGATGGAAAAATCCATGCTCGGTCATGCTGGTTTTATGACCAACCTTCCGAAGACGGCCTTGGATGGAATGATTGATCTGGTCAAAGGGGTTGAGCCGGACACCGGCTATGGCGCGATCCTGAAAGTATCCGAAACCGAATCGGCCATGCGCGACTCCCGCATCCGCAAAACCAAAACGGTTTGCACCTATTGCGGCGTGGGTTGCAGCTTTGATATTTGGACCAAGGACCGGCACATCTTGAAGGTTGAGCCATCCGAAGGCGCAGCCAACGGCATCTCCACCTGCATCAAAGGAAAGTTCGCGTGGGATTTTGTGAACAGCGGCGACCGGCTGACCAAGCCGCTCATTCGCGAGGGCGGCAAGTTTCGAGAAGCAAGCTGGGAAGAGGCGCTTGATCTGGTTGCCCGCCGGTTCGCTGAGATCAAAGCCCGCAGCGGGCCCGACTCACTGGCATTCATCTCGTCGTCGAAGTGCACCAATGAAGAAAGTTATCTCATGCAGAAACTGGCGCGCGCCGTGATCGGCACGAACAACATGGATAACTGTTCCCGCTACTGCCAGTCACCCGCCACCATGGGCCTCTTTCGCACGGTCGGTTACGGCGGCGATTCCGGATCCATCAAGGACATCGAGAACGCGAGCCTGGTGATGATTATCGGCAGTAATACCGCGGAGAGTCACCCGGTTCTCGCCACGCGCGTCAAACGCGCCCACAAACTGCGCGGCCAGAAGCTTATCGTTTCTGATTTGCGAGAAAACGAAATGGCCAAACGCGCCGACCTCTTCCTGCGGCCCAAACCCGGCTCCGACCTCGTGTGGCTTTCCGCGATCACCCGCTACATTTTGGAAAATGGCCTGGCCAGGACGGCGTTTCTCGACCAGTGGGTGAATGGTTTGGAAGAATACAAGCAGAGCCTTGAACCTTTCACGATGGCGTTTGCCGCCGAAACCACCGGCCTGCCCATCGAGACGTTGAAGAAAGTGGCGCAGATGATCGCCGAAGCGGAAGGGGTCTGCATTCTTTGGGCGATGGGCGTCACCCAGCACAGCATGGGTTCGGACAGCTCCACCGCCATCTCGAATCTGCTGCTGGTCACGGGAAACTACATGCGGACCGGCACGGGCGCCTACCCGTTGCGCGGACACAACAACGTCCAGGGAGCAAGCGACCACGGGGCGATGCCAAATTTCCTCCCCGGCTATCAATCGGTCGATGATCCGGAAGTGCGGGCGCGGTTTGAAGCCGGCTGGAACGTCAAGCTGCCGTCCACGAAGGGGCTCGATAATCACGAAATGATTGAGGCGATTCACCACGGCAAGCTCAAGGGAATGTATTTGTTCGGCGAGGAAATCAGCCTTGTGGATTCAAATGCAAACTTTGTCACGGATGGCCTGTCCAAGCTCGAGTTCTTCGTCGCGCAGGATATTTTCTTCAGCGACACGTGCCGTTTTGCGGATGTTGTATTGCCCGCCAGCCCCAGCCTCGAAAAAGAAGGAACCTTCACGAGCACCGAGCGGCGCATCCAGCGGCTCTATCAAGTCTTTGAACCCATGGGCGAAAGTCAGCCCGACTGGCGGATCATCCAGGACGTTGCCAACCGTCTGGGCGCCAGCTGGAATTATCAAAACCCTTCTGAAATCTATCACGAGATGGCGTCGCTGACTCCGCTGTTCGCCGGCGCGACCTACGAGCGGCTGGAAGGATACAAAACGCTCCAATGGCCGGTCGCCGCCGACGGGACCGATGAGCCGCTGCTTTATACGAAACGCTTCCACTTCCCGGACGGCAAAGCCAGGTTGTTCCCCGTTGCCCACTCCCGGCCAACGGACCCGCCGAATGAAGAATTTGATCTGCACCTCAACAACGGCCGCCTGCTGGAACATTTCCATGAGGGCAATTTGACCTATCGCAGCGATGGGATTCGTAAAAAAACGCCGGACACGTTCGTCGAAGTTTCACCCGCCCTCGCCACGGAGCGCGGCATTCAAAACGGAACCTGGGTGCAGCTCGTTTCGCGCTATGGCCAGGTCAAGGTGCGTGCCGTGGTGACCGACCGCGTCCAAGGCAGGGAATTGTATATGCCCATGAACTCCGCCGAAAGCCCGGTGAACCGTCTGACCAGCAGTCACACGGATAAGATAACCCACACGCCAGCCTACAAGGAAACCTCCGTGCGACTTCAGGTGCTGGCCGAAACGGGTGAGAACCCACTGCCCCGGATCAATCACCGCTTCGGTCATCCGACACCGCAAAACGGTGTCGAAGTGGAACGGAAATGGCAGCGTCCGGATTATTCTCTGCCCGGCAGCCAGCCCCCCACCAAATTTCACATGACCAAAAAAAGGGGAAATGGAAATTGAAGAACCGGCTTTGACCCTCAACTCTCAACCCCCAACCAACCATGGCTCAACCCATCCCCTTGAATTTGCCGGCTCGCGATCCGCGCGCCGAATTGCAGGCCCGGTTGCAGAACGCGCCGCAGCAGCACGCCGAGGCCTTGCTGGCCGCTTATGAAGTGCTGCAGGGACTCCATGATCGCGGAGTCTTTGAACTGTTGCGCGGCGCCCTCGGGTCAAGTGACAAGGTGCTTGAGATTCTCGTCGAAGCGGCGAAGACGCCCGAGTCCATTCGCGGTCTTCGGAACGTCATAACCCTGACGAAAATTCTGGGAAGCATCGAGCCGGAACTGGTCGAGGGTTTTGCCAAGTCACTCCCCGAAGCCATCGCCTACACGAAAGCTCATGAGGCAAAACCACCTGGTTTTTGGGGCATCATGGTGCAGTTTGGGCACAAAGATTTTCGCAGAGGGTTGGTCCTGGTGAATTCCCTGCTCGAAGCTTTTGGAAGGAATTTGCCCCATGAAAAATCTGACAACCACCAGCCACCGGCCTAGGATGTCGCCGGTGTCATCTGCCCATCACATGAGAGCCTGCGCTCCGCGGTCACGAGCTGGCACGGCAGATGCCGGGCTGAAGGTTAGATCTGCCATTTGACAGTTGTGGCACCCGATCTGAGGTTAGGTAAAAATAAATAGTAACAAAAGAAATGCAAACCTTGAGGCCACCTGCATTTAATCGCCGTGCGTTTGTGCGTCTGATGGGAACGGCGGGCGCAGGGGTTTTGTTTTCTCCACAGCTGGCCCGCGCCATAAACTTGAACCTGGGAGACGGTCAATTGGTCCGCTTCCCCGAAAAGACCGACCTGATTTTGAGGACGGATCGTCCGCCACAATTGGAAACACCGCTGAGTTATTTTCAACAGGATTTCACGCCGAACAAAGCCTTTTATGTACGCTGGCATATGGAAGGCATCCCGACTTCAATTGATATTGCTACGTTCCGGTTGCAAATCGGCGGTCATGTTGAGAAGCCGCTGTCACTTTCGCTGGACGATCTGCGAAACCGGTTTGAACCGTTTTCCATCATTGCCGTGAACCAATGTTCCGGCAACTCACGCAGCTTTTTTGAACCGCCTGTTCCCGGCGGGCAATGGAAACACGGCGCCATGGGCAATGCACGCTGGACGGGCGTGCGTTTGCGCGATCTGCTGGATCGCGCCAAGATCAAGGCGGGTGCGGTGGATGCAAGTTTTGCCGGGCTTGACCATGCGCCGCTCGACGCAACCCCGGGGTTTGCCAAGGCGTTGGAAATTGATCATGCCCGTGACAGTGAGGTGATGGTGGCCTACGAGATGAACGGCTCGAATCTGCCAATGCTCAACGGTTTCCCGCTCAGGCTGGTAGTTCCCGGTTGGTATGCGACTTATTGGGTCAAATCGTTGCACGAGATTACAGTGTTGCCCGAAAAATTCCGGGGATTTTGGATGGAGAAGGCCTATCGGATTCCGGCCACGCCGGATGCAAATGAATCGCCGGACCATCTCGCCACCGTAACCGTGCCGATCAATCGTTTCAGCCTGCGCTCCATTTTTGTGCGGCCCGAACCCGGCGAACAATTGACCCGGCAGGCGCCTTTCGAGATGCAGGGCCTGGCATTTGATGCCGGCTCTGGCATTCAGCGCGTGGAAGTTTCCACCGATGCCGGCGCCTCCTGGCAAACGGCGCAGCTTGACCCGGAACTTGGGAAATATTCCTGGCGCCGCTGGCGTTTGCAGTGGCTGCCTCCGGCAGCGGGCAAATATCGTCTAAACGTGCGCGCCTTCAATCGGGCGGGGGAGCATCAGACGACCAGTCTATGGAACCGTAGTGGCTTTATGCGAAATGTAATTGAACCCACCGAGGTGAACGTGATCTGACATGAAAATCTTGGCCGCCAGGTTTTTCTCGATGCTCGGGGTCTTATGCAGCACGGTCTTCTGGATGGGTGGTGGCCGGTGTTTGGCGGATGCTCCGCAGTCAAATACCACCAACCAACCACCCGCGGAAGTCATGGCCGTCGATACCGTCCGGTCCATCACCATGCCGCATTTCGAGCCGGGGCTCCCTGTCGGGCCGGGGCGCCGGGAATTCCTGGCGGTCTGTGTCAGTTGTCATTCTCCCCGCTATGTAACCATGCAACCGCCGTTCCCGCGGCAGCAGTGGGAGGAAACGGTGGCCAAAATGGTCAAGGCTTACGGTGCGCCGGCAGACGAAAAACAAGTCAATGCGATTGTTGATTACCTCGAGGCCATTGATGGAACTGAATCTCAGGCAACCAAGGAAACGTCCGGTTCGGGTGGTGATGATTCTGATTTCGTGTCCAGCAGCGTTATGCCGCCAGATCCCGAACCCGTTCTGGTGCTGTCAGTCGCCACCAATGCCGAAGAACATGCCGCCAAGGTGAGGCGGGGCGGGGCGCTCTTTATGCAAGACTGTTCCGGTTGCCACGGGGTGGCTGGCCGGAGTGATGGCTTCGTCAGCAAAGTATTGTTGCCCAAACCCGCAAATCTAGGTGCGGCACAATTTTCCACCGAATTGTTGAGCCAGGTGCTGTGGAATGGAGTTCCCGGCACGTCAATGCCTTCCTGGCGGAACCTCCCCCAGGATGACTTAAGCGCGTTGGCAGCTTATGTGCAAACGCTTCATCCCGTCACCACTCCTGAGCAACCAGCCTCCGAAGTTCTGGTCCACGGACAGATCTTGTTTCAGCAAGCTTGCGCGGCTTGTCACGGAGTCAACGGTGACGGAAAGGCTGCCGCCGCTGCGGTTCTGGCGCCTGCGCCCACCAATTTCAGACTGGAACGGCCAGACACCGACTATGTCTTAGACGTATTACGCGATGGAATACCCGGCACCGCCATGCCTGCATTGAAAAGTCAACTTTCCGAATCGGACCGCAAGGCACTGGCCAGCTTTGTGCGCTCATTCTATATGCTGCCAATACCCAATCACAGATAGGTAGTATGTCGTGACTGCCTGGCAATGGAAGATCATATCACTCATAAGTAGGCGTAGTGCATTCTATTCATTCTCGCTGTTGTTAGTTGATTGAACGAGAGGGGCTGATTTTTCAGTGAACTCCGTGAATCAAGGATTACGGCGACAAGCCGCCGGCATCTCTTTTGGGAAGTAAATCGGAAGGCGTATTCATATTAAAATTCAACAATTCTCGATTTGCCTCGCCACCAGCTCCGCGCCTTTCACCTTCATCGAAACCAACGTCAATCAGTTCAATCAACGGTTTGCGACGTTTGGGGCACGCGAAACTGAATTGGGCATTCCAATGAACAGCCACGGTTTGACCTTTTGGCTTCACATTTTTGGCTTCAGAACGTCCATCCAAAATTGGCGTTCGCGCGAAGACTTTATTTTTTGGCCTGTCTCGTCAGGAAATCGTCGGTTAAAGCAATGATTTCGGCGGCTTTTTCATCGAGACCAAAGTGCCCGGCCTCAAGGATGTGGACTTCGGCCCCCGGCACGTCTCGCTGGTATGCCTGCGCACCGGCGACGGTGAACGAAGCATCATATTTCCCCCAAATTACAAGAAGGGGAGGTTGATTATCGCGCAGCCATTTTTGCCAAATGGGATACGCCTTCAGATTATTCTGATAATCAAAAAACAAATCCGTCTGAATGTCCGCCTGGCCGGGCTGATTCAAGAAGTAAAACTCGTCCGTCCATGTGTCCGGATCCAGACGCTCAGGATGTGGAGACGTGCCCACATGGCGGTTGCGGGTTGTTTCCAGCGAAAGAAAACTTTTGCGGAACGCAGCTTCATGCGACGCGCGATCCTGCCAGAACGCCCGGCGCGCCGCCCAGAGCGGAGACAAACCTGCTTCATGAGAAACCGCGTTTTGAATGATTATCGCATCAACGTTTTTGGGATGAGCGACAGCCATTCGCATCCCTACGGGGCCGCCATAGTCATGCAAAAACAGCGTATAATGATCCAATTTCAAAAGCGCGGCAAAGTCTTCCGTGACTTGAGCAAGGTGATCGAATGTGTAGCTGAACTCTTTCGGGCTTGGCCAGGAAGAATGTCCGAAGCCCGGAAAGTCAGGCGCAATGAGACGATATGTGCGGCTTAACGACGATTCCAACATCGGTTGATACATCCGGGATGATGTTGGAACGCCGTGAAGCAGAAGAAGGACCGGGCCGTTTGCAGGCCCGGCTTCGCGATAAAAGATGTTGAGACCATTCACCTGGACGGTTTTGTAAAAGACGCGTTCCTGGCCGATCCCGGGAAGTGTGTTCATAAGCAATGCCAGACAGGCGATTTTGCAGACCAGTTTCATGCCGTAAGCGCAGTCTTGGGTCGTTCCTTCGCGCGCGACTCAGCCATGGACGGAGACTTGTCCAAGTCATTAACGAGGACGATGCGATAGCGGGCTTTGCCTGAGCGAAGGCGCTCCAGCGCCTCGTTCACGTTGGACATTGGAAAATATTCCACGACGGGCGCGACCGAGTGACGGGCGCTGAATTCGAGCATGTGATCAATTGCTGTTGGGCTGCCGGTAGGCGAGCCGGCCACAGATTTCTGTCCCAAGATTAAACCGAACGCGGGCACTTCGAGCGGCTTGAGAACGGCTCCCACATTATGGAAGCTGCCCTTGGGCGCGAGGGTGTCGAGGAAGGCAGACACGTCCTGCGGCGCGTTGATGGTGGAAATGATGAGGTCAAGACTTCGGCCGAGTTTTTTCAACTCACCATCCTTCCTGCTGTTGTGGACGTAATGAGCGCCCAGTTGCCGGGCTTCCGTTTCCTTGCTGTCACTGGTGGTGAAGGCATGGACTTCACAGCCCCATTTGTTGGCGAATTGGAGCGCCATGTGTCCCAATCCCCCAATGCCAATGATCCCGACACGGGCGGTGGAGGGCACTTGATGAATCAGGAATGGCGCAAATACCGTGATGCCGCCGCAGAGGAGCGGCCCCACTTTTGCCAGATCCAGCGCATCAGGCAAAGGGCGAACCCATGGCCACTGGGCTCGAACGCGATCCGCAAAGCCGCCATGGCGCCCAACAATGGTCCCCTGGGCAGTGGCGCACAGGTGCTGGTCACCGGAAAGACATTCGTGGCATGCG
>DATLVR010000005.1:0-4861 GCA_035577265.1 Verrucomicrobiia bacterium
CCCAGACCCCAGACCCCAGACCCCAGACCCCAGACCCCAGACCCCAATCCCGCCCCAGACCCTCGCCGCTTTGCTCCAATCTTGTTCCAAATCTGTCCCGGCAAAGGCGGCGATAGCGTGGGCGCAGTTTGTCGCCACGATTTCGCAACTCGAAGACCTGGCTGTTCGCAAGAGCGCGGCGAAGATGCTGCGGTTGGTGATGGATGCGGGCTATGACGATTATCTGAAGGAGACGTTCGACAACTACGAGCGGCGGGTGGAGGAATTGCAACAGCTTGCCGAGTTCGCGTTTCAGTTCGGCAGCGTGGAGGAATTTCTCACGCAGCTCGCGCTGCTCACCAACGTCGAGGCCGAGGACGACAACACCACGCGGGACGACATGGAAAAACTCAAGCTGTCCACCATTCATCAGGCGAAGGGCCTGGAGTTCGACGCCGTGTTCGTGATCATGCTCTGCGACGGGATGTTTCCGTCCGCACGCTCGATGGAAAGCAACGAGGGCGAGGAGGAGGAGCGGCGGTTGTTCTACGTCGCCATCACGCGCGCGAAAAACGAACTCTATATTTCTTACCCGCTCATTCGCGCCGGCTATGGCAACACTGGCATGGATTCATTTCAGTCGCCCTCGCGATTCCTTTCCGAGATTCCGAAAAATTTGATCAACGAATGGAATCTGCGGTGAGCGTATAAAAATTTGGTAGGAGACGACGTGAGGAGAATACCACGGCTTGGTGCCGGGCCTCGTCGGCATAACGCGACTGGAGCGCCGAGCACCGTCTCGGCCTGTCTCAGGCCCACATGGGGAGACGGTGCTCGGCGCTCCGGCGGCTGGATAGGCTCTAACCAAATTCCCAACTCCAACAACAAAAATCAGAGACTCGTCACCTCGTCTCCTACAACAAATTATTTCGTCACGCCCCGTTCGCTGGTGCGGATGAATTGAACCAGGTGCTGGATTTCCGGCAGCGGCGGCAGTTCCTTTTCAATTTTCGCCAGCGCGTTGGGGATGGAAAGTTCTTCGCGGTAGAAAATTTTAAAAGCCTGTCGCAGTGCCGTCTGGGCTTCCTCGGAAAAGCCGTTTCGTTCCAGGCCGACCTTGTTGATGATGCGTGTTACGGCGGGGTTGCCTTCCACGATCATGAATGGCGCCACGTCCTGCGGGATGCGCGAGCAGCCGCCGGTCATGGAAAATTTTCCGATGCGGCAGAATTGATGCACCGCCGTGAAGCCGCCCAGGATCGCGTGATCTTCCACCACGACGTGCCCCGCCAGCGCGGCATAGCCGGACATGATGATGTGATTGCCGAGCACGCAGTCATGCGCGACGTGGACATAGCTAAGGAACAGATTATCTGAACCAATGACGGTGGCATTTCCGTCATCGGTGGCGCTGTGAATATTGACGCCTTCGCGGAAGACATTGCGGTCGGCGATCTCCAGCCGGGTGATGCCGCCTTTCCATTTTAAATCCTGCGTCTTCAGTCCGAGGCTGGCGAATGGAAAAACCTGGTTCTCCCTGCCGAGGGTCGTATGGCCGTCAATGACGACGTGGGAATGCAATTGGCAATTGTCGCCGAGCGTGACGTGTTCGCCGATGACGCAAAACGGGCCGATTTCGCAACCGGTTCCGATTCGTGCTTTGGGGTGGATGATAGCTGAAGCGTGAATCATGGCTTAGAGCGCGTCGCGGAGCATGAACGTGACGGCGGCTTCGCTGACGACTTCGCCGTCCACTTTGCAGACGCCCTTGGCCTTGCCGATTTTTCCGCGGATCTTGGTCAGCTCCACCTCGATCACCAGCACGTCGCCCGGCACCACCGGTTTGCGCCACTTCACTTCCTCGGCCGACATGAAATAGGCGATCTGGTTGGCCGCCTCGATGCGCTTGAGCAGCAGGATGCCGGCGATCTGCGCCATGGCCTCGAGCTGCAGCACGCCCGGCATGATGGGATGACCCGGAAAATGGCCGCGAAAATAATCCTCGTTCATCGTGATGTTTTTCACCCCGACAATGGTATTGCCCTCGATCTTCAGAATCCGGTCCACCAGCAGGAACGGCGGACGGTGCGGCAGCATCTTCATCACTTCTTCGATGGCCATGGCGCCGTCCGCGGAGGGCATCGGCTCGGGCGCATTTTTGGCCGGCGGCGGGGCGAAGGTCTGCGCCGCGCGCAACGGCTTGTTCATCTGCGTCTGCACGAGCTTGGCGAATTCGCAGTTCGCCGCGTGGCTCGGCTTGACGGCGATCAAATGGCCGCGAATCGGCCGGCCGGTCAATGAGAGGTCGCCCACGATGTCGAGCATCTTGTGCCGCACAAACTCCTCGTTGTAACGCAGCGGCTCCGTGGTCAGCACCGCGTCGTCGCGGATGACGATGGCGTTCTCCAGACTGCCGCCCTTAATGAGCCCGTTCTTGAACAGATACTCGATCTCCTCGTAGAAACAAAATGTCCGCGCGTGTGACAATTCCTTCTCCCACGTCTGCGGCGTGATGTCGATGCTGTAGAATTGCGTGAAGCGTCCCTGCTTGTCGGCGCTCGTGCAGGTGAGTTTGAAACCGTCGTAGGGAAACAGCGTCATGACCGTCTCGCCGGACTGCATCTCGATCGGTTCGGTGGGTGTGAAGGGGTCACGCTTTTCCGCCTGCGGCACGATGCCGGCCTCCTGGATGATCTTGCCGAATTCGCGCGAGCTGCCGTCGCCGATCGGCGGTTCGTTCGCGTCCAACTCGATGATCGCGTTGTCCACGCCGTAACCGGCGAGGGCGGCGAGGACGTGCTCGACCGTGTGCACTTTCACGTTGCCCTTGGCGAGCGTGGTGGAGCGGTTCGTCTCGCCGACATTTTCCACGCGCGCCTCGATTTCCGGTTTGCCGTCGAGATCCACGCGGCGGAAGCGCACGCCGCTGTTGGCGGGTGCGGGCAGGATGGTCATGTTCACCCGGTTGCCGCTGTGCAAGCCGATGCCGGAGAAAGCCGCTGGACGGTTGAGAGTCTGCTGATTGAGCACGTGGAGATTGAACAAAACGCGGAGGCGGTTGGCAAGCCGGATGAAATCATCCCAACCTTCGAAAACCCTCCGCGAATGCGAAGCCGCCTTGAAGGCATTCCTCACGGCCTGGATTCCGATGGCGGGCTGGATCTGGCCGGGTCAAGCGACGTAGCGTTCGAGCACCGTGAGAAAGGCGCGCAATTTCCTGCGGGATTCAGCCTGGGTGCCGGCGTGTTCGATGCAATCGTGCATGTGCGAGTGGATCAGCGTGTCGCCAAATGATTTGAGGGCGCGGCGGGCGGAAACCACCTGGGTCAATACTTCCGCGCAGTCGGTGTCGGCTTCCACCATCCTTTCAATCGCCAGAAGCTGGCCGCGAATCTTCTTCAAGCGCACCACCAGCGCCCTTCTTTCGTCCGGGTTGTGAACGTGTTTCATGCGTGGCTTATAACATGACGGCCCGGCATTCGCCAGCAGGAATAGCGTTGACCCTATATGGGGGGTGGGGGTATAGTCCACGCCATGCAAGATTTCCTGCATGCGGTTCAAAACGGCTCGGCCAATCTCTGGCTGTTCATCCCCGCCGCGATCCTGCTCGGCGCGCTGCACGGACTGGAACCGGGTCATTCCAAAACGATGATGGCGGCCTTCATCGTCGCCATTCGCGGAACCATCGGGCAGGCGGTGCTGCTTGGATTATCGGCGGCCATCTCGCACTCGCTCCTCATCTGGCTTCTCGCCGCCGCCGCGTTGCATTATGGCAATCAGTTGAACGCGGAAACGGTCGAGCCCTATCTGCAGCTCGGCTCGGCCGTGATGATTCTTGGTCTGGCCGTCTGGATGTTTCTGCGGACACGCCGCGAATTGCACTCGGCTCAACATCACAACGATCACGGCCATGGCCACGCGCACAGCGAGTTGTTCGTTCTCGACCTGGGCCACGGCAAACTGGAATTGAGCGTGTTTGAAGCGGGCGTGCCGCCCGTCTTTCAATTGCGGGCTCCGAAAGGCGAGCGGCTGCCCGCCGCCAAGGACGTGACGCTGGAAACCGTTCGTCCCGACGGCAAACGCCAGATGTTTCAATTCGCCGTCAAAAAAGAGTTTCTCGAATCCACCGTGGACATTCCGGAGCCGCACGAATTTGACGCGACGGTCACCGTCGGCCACGGCGGCCACAGCCACACCTGCCACGTGGAGTTTCGCGAAGGCGCGCATCATCACCATCACCACGACGAAGACGACGGCAGCAAGGAGTTTCAGGACGCACACGAACGGGCGCACGCTCAGGACATCGCCAAGCGTTTCGCCGGACGCACCGTCACCACGCCGCAGATCATTCTCTTCGGTGTTACCGGCGGATTGATGCCGTGCCCGGCAGCGTTCACGGTGCTGCTTGTCTGCCTGCAATTGAAAAAAGTGACGCTCGGCTTTGCGATGGTCGGCGCGTTCAGCTTTGGCCTTGCGCTCACAATGGTGGCGACGGGCGCGCTCGCCGCATGGAGCGTGCGTCATGCCGAGAAGCGTTTCAAGGGTTTTGGTGAGGTGATGCGTCGCGCACCCTATGTCTCGTGCGTCCTGCTGGTCGTGCTCGCTTCCTACATGGCCTGGCGTGGCTGGCTGGGGTTGCGAGGCTGAAAGATGGTTTTGTCCGGAACTCGGGGAGGGTCTTAGCCGGAAGAATTCTTTTAAACCACGGATGGACACGGATGGACACGGATGGACACGGATGAAGACCGGAGCAAAGACCACTTCAGCAAACTTGGCGGGAGGCACCGATCGGTGAACGCATTTTCGTTTCAGAAAGCCGTTTCCAATCCGTGTTTATCCGTGTCCATCCGTGGTTAAAACTTTTTTCTACCGAATCGTTCCG
>DATLVR010000006.1:0-115917 GCA_035577265.1 Verrucomicrobiia bacterium
GAGAAGCCTATGTCCGCCAAGGATTGGAAGACTACGAAAAGAAGTTCCAAGCAAGGAAATTGAACGCCCTCCAAAAAACCGCAAAAGCAATGGGATTTGAACTCATTTCCAAGCCGATTTCACACGCAGTTTCTTAAGAGATGTCGCGGCGACGGCGCTTGCCAATATGAAAAAGCCACTTGAAAAATTTGGGAAGTTTTTCGTCCAGAACTTGCGTGACAAAATGCTTGATGATTTGGAAATGCTTCTTCGCGGTGGTTCAAAAGCACCCAAAATACAAGAACTGCAAAACAAGATTTCCAATTTCAACGAAGCGCAAAAAGGGATTGTCCGTGAAATGGCAGAAGAGATTATCACTTCAGGGATGCATGATTTACTTTTTGCAATTCAAGAAGAGGCTGATGCCAACGGTGCAATTAAAGTTCTGGTTGACGGCCAAGAAGTAGCAAAACTTTCCGATGGTATGCACGGCGAGATTTTTGGCGACGATGGATGGATTGTTCGCTACAGCAAGTATCCGTCTGCCGTGGAAATTGAGCGTTCAAAATGGGCAAAGCAACGAATTAAAGAATTATTTGGCGAGAAATAAATCGCCAAAATTATTTCCGCGCGCGTTTTGATTTCCGATAGCTCACTGGTTTCGCTTCCGGCTTGCCGCCGTCAACGATTCGTTTCAGTTCCTTGATCTGGTCGCGGAGCAGGGCGGCTTTCTCAAACTGCAAATCCTCGGCGGCCTTGAGCATGTCGCCTTCGAGTTCGCGGATGGTCTCGGTCACGTCCACGTCCATTCTGGCGTCGCGCAGCACGGCGTCGGCCTCGGCGTGGGTCATTTTGTAAACCGCCAGGCTTTCCTCGACCGCGCGGACGACACTGCGCGGCGTGATGTTGTGCTCGGTGTTGTAGGCGATCTGGCGCGCGCGGCGATATTCGCTGACGGCGAGAAATTTTTTAATGCTGTCCGTCATCACGTCGGCGTAGAGAATCACCTCGCCGTTTAGGTGGCGCGCGGCGCGACCGGCAGTCTGGATCAAACTCGTTTCGCTGCGGAGAAAGCCTTCCTTGTCCGCATCGAGGATCGCCACGAGTGAAACTTCCGGCAAGTCCAGGCCTTCGCGCAAGAGATTGATGCCGACGAGCACGTCGAACTCACCTTTGCGGAGTGAGCGCAGAATTTCCACGCGTTCAATGGCGTCGATTTCGCTGTGGAGATATTGGACGCGGATGCCGATCTCACGCAGGTAATCCGTGAGTTCCTCCGCCGTGCGCTTGGTCAAGGTCGTGACCAGCGTCCGCTCCTTCTTGTCGCCGCGTTTGCGGACTTCTTCCATCAGATCGTCAATCTGGCCTTTGAGGGGCTTGATGGTGACTTTCGGATCAATCAATCCGGTTGGGCGCACGACGAGTTCGACAACTCCAGGTTGCGTAGCGGCGTTCGGTAGAGCGCCGCTGATTTCACCGGCTTTCTCCCGAAAGCCGCTACGATCTGTTTTTGCACTTTGCCGCGACCATTCGATCTCGCGCGGCGACGGCGTGGCGCTGACATAGATCGTCTGGTTTTGCATGGATTGAAATTCCAGAAAATTCATCGGGCGATTATCGAGCGCGCTCGGCAACCGGAAACCGTGATCCACCAAAACGGTCTTGCGCGACTTATCACCTTCATACATGCCGCCGATCTGCGAGACGGTGACGTGCGATTCGTCCACGACGAGGAGATAATCCTTCGGGAAAAAATCAAACAGCGTGTTGGGCTGCGACCCGGGCTTGCGCGCGGCGATGTGGCGCGAATAATTTTCGATGCCGGAACAGAAGCCCATCTCTTCCATCATCTCCAGGTCGTATTCTGTCCGCATTTTGATGCGTTGCGCTTCGAGGAGCTTGCCGTGCTTCTCGAAGAACACGAGGCGCTCGCGGAGTTCCTCGCGGATGTTGAGGATGGCGCTTTTCAATTTGTCGCCGGTGGTGACGAATTGTTTGGCGGGGAAAATGGTCACGCCCGCGAGCGATTCAAGCTTCCTGCCCGTCAACGGCTCGAAGCGCGTGAGGCGTTCGATGTCTTCGCCGAAAAACTCGACGCGCAGCGCATCTTCGCGGCCGGCGGGACAGATTTCCACCGTGTCGCCGCGCACGCGGAACTGGCCGCGCTCAAAGGCGACATCGTTGCGCGAGTATTGAAGATCCACGAGACGCGAGAGGAGTTGCTCGCGCGAAATGCCGCCGCCGGCTCGAAGCGGAATGATCATCTCCTCGTAATCGTCCTTGCTGCCGATGCCGTAGATGCAGGAGACGCTGGCGACGACGATCACGTCGCGCCGCGAGAAGAGCGAACTCATGGTGGAGAGCCGCAGGCGTTCGATCTCCTCGTTGATGCTCGAATCTTTTTCGATGAACGTGTCGGTGCGCGGGATGTAGGCTTCGGGCTGGTAATAATCGAAGTAGCTGACGAAATATTCGACGGCGTTGTGCGGAAAAAAACTTTTGAACTCGGCGTAAAGCTGCGCGGCGAGCGTCTTGTTGTGCGAGATGACGAGCGTGGGTTTGTCCACGTTCTTGATGACATTCGCGACGGTGAATGTTTTGCCCGAACCCGTGACGCCGCGCAGCGTCTGGGCTTTCGCGCCGGCCAGGATGGCTTCGGTCAGCTTGGCGATGGCCTGCGGCTGGTCGCCGGCGGGCGCGTAATCGGAGACGAGTTCAAACATGCGCAGCGAAAATAGAAGCGAAACGGCGTCGCGTCAACGGGCGGATGGCGCAGGCATTCGCAGTTCACAGCCAGCACACCAGCGTCAGGTTGCCGGGATTTGCGCCGCTATCGGTTGTCGCCGTCCAGCAGGTTGCCCAAGCCGCCCAGCACCGAGCCTTCCTCGCGGCGTCCGCCGGTCTTGGAGGCGGCCACGATGCGATCGGCCATGCGGCTCAACGGCAGGGATTGCAGCCAGATTTTGCCCGGGCCGCGCAGCGTGGCAAAGAAGAGACCTTCGCCGCCGAGCAAAGCGGATTTGATGTTGCCCACATACTGGATGTCGAAATCCACGCCGGGCTCAAACGCCACGATGCAGCCGGTGTCCACGCGGATCAACTCGCCCGGCGCCAGCACCCGTTCATGGATATTGCCGCCGGCGTTGAGAAACGCCCAGCCATCGCCTTGCAGTCGTTGCATGATGAAGCCTTCGCCGCCGAAGAAACCCGCCCCCATCTTCTTGTTAAACGCGATGCCGAGGCTCACTCCCTTGGCGGCGCAGAGGAAGGAATCTTTCTGGGCGATCAACTCATTGCCGATTTCCGCGAGGTGAACCGGAATGATTTTCCCCGGATAGGGCGCGCCGAACGCGACGCGTTTTTTGCCCGCGCCGCGATTTTGGAAGACGGTCATGAACATGGATTCGCCGGTGAGCAACCGCTTGCCCGCGCCCATCAAAGAACCGAGGAAACTGCTTTTCTGCTGCGAGCCGTCGCCGAAGATGGTTTCCATCTCGATGCCATCGTCCATATACATCATGCCGCCGGCCTCGGCCACGGCGGCCTCGTTGGGATCGAGTTCGATTTCGACATACTGCATCGCGTCGCCGAACACCTTGTAATCAATTTCGTGCATCTGGTTCATAATGTGATTTGGTAAAAAGTTTGCGGCCGTCATGATGCAAGGTTTCCGGCCCGGAGACAGCACAAAACCACCGGACACCGCCGGTCGCCCGCGCTTAACCTGGGTCCGTGCGAATCCTTGCGCCGTCGCGCGCGCGATTTTTCAACGGGCCGGCTGCAAACAAACTTGCCTTGCGTCGCCGCCGGAAACTATGCTGCATCCAGCCTGACGAAGCTATGATCCGTTCACTCGCATTTACGACCAAGGGGACTTTGCACAGCCGGGACATTGATTTGTTCCTGATGCCGACGCTGCTGGCAGACACGAATTTGTTTCTCTGGATTGACCTCGAAGCGCCGACGAAGGAGGAAGTCCACGTGATTCTGGAAAACGTGTTTCATTTTCACCCTTTGTCCATCGAGGATTGCGTCACCGTCAGCCAGGCGCCGAAGGTGGAGGAATATTCGCCGAAGGAGGACGACCTGTTCACGCCCTACCTGTTCATGGTGATCCACGCGGTGGACTACAGCCGGCAGGATGGACTGTTCGCGACGAGCGAGCTGGATTTTTTTCTCGGCAAAAACTTTCTCGTCACCTACCACGAGAAACCGCTGCGCAACGTGACCTATGTTGAGGAGCGCTGTATCAGCGGCACCATGCAAATCGCCCGGGCGCCCGACCGGGTGGCGCATTCGCTGCTCGACCGGCTGGTGGATAATTACAAGCCAGCGCTGGACGAGCTTTCGATGGAGATCGGTGAACTGGAGCAGATGGCCTTGCAACATCCGAACAAGCAAACGCTCAACAAGATTCTCCAGATCAAAAAAGAGGTCATGCACCTGCGGCAAATCATCGGGCCGCAACGCGAAGTTCTGGCCCGGTTCGCCCAGGGCGAGTTCAAACTCATCCGTCCGAAGATGGTGCCGTATTTTCGCGATGTGTATGACGCGCTGTTCCACATCGGCGAAACCGCCCAGGGCTACACCGATTCGCTCACCGGCATCCTGCAGGTCTATCTGAACATGTCGTCCAACCAGACCGGCGAAGTGGTCAAGCTGCTCACGCTCATCACCGTCATCACCACGCCGTTGATGATGATCGGCACCTGGTATGGGATGAACTTCAAGGACATGCCGGAACTGGAACATGCGCATGCTTATCCCATCGCCGCCGGCCTCATGGTGATTTCCACCGTGGCGACTTATTTGTATTTCAAAAAGAAAAAGTGGTTCTGAAACCGGTTCTGCAAAATGAAAAAAATCTTCGCCTCGGTGATGCTGTTCTCGTCCCTGATTTTATCCCGCGCTGAAATGCAAGCTCCCATCCCGCTCTGGCCCGACGGCGCCCCCGGCGCGCTCGGCAGTTCCTCCAACGACATTCCCACGCTCACGGTCTATCGGTCCGATCCGATCCCGCAAGGCGGGACCACGGGCGCGGCGATGGTGATCTGTCCCGGCGGCGGCTATGCGCATCTGGCAGCGCACGAGGGCAACGATTACGCCCTCTGGCTGAACCAGCATGGCGTGACCTGTTTTGTCTTGAAATACCGCCTCGGCTCCAGCGGCTATCATCATCCGGCCATGATCAACGACGCTGCGCGGGCTGTGCGCTGGGTGCGCGCCCATGCGGACGAATTCAAAATTGACCCGCAACGGGTCGGCATCATGGGCTCGTCGGCGGGCGGGCATCTGGCGGCGACGTTGCTGACGCATTTTGATGCTGGCGACACGAATGCCACCGACCTGATCGAGCGGCAAAGCTCGCGGCCCGACATCGGGATTTTGTGTTATGCGGTGATTTCACTGGGTGAATTCGCCCACAAAGGTTCAAAAGATAATCTGCTCGGGAAAAATCCGTCGCCGGAACTCGTGCAACTGCTTTCCAACGAACTGCAGGTGACGACGAACACGCCGCCCTGTTTCATCTGGACCACCTACGAGGACAAGACCGTGCCGATGGAGAACAGCCTGATGTTCGCCTCGGCGCTGAGGAAAAACCATGTGCCGTTTGATCTGCACGTCTACCAGAAAGGCCGACACGGCATTGGTTTAGGCGACCGGACGCCGCCGTTCGTGCATCCGCATCCATGGGCGGGCGACTGCTTGTTCTGGCTCAAGGTGCAGGGGTTTGTGAACTGATCCAACGATTGCGCATCGAGCGCAAGGACATCACGCTCTGAAATTCGCCCGGGGCCGATGCTTTGATTGTGGCTTTCAGTCATTGTTTCTGTCCGCATTCAAGCCAGCATTGCCCACCTTCGAGAACTTGAACCAAGGGATAAATGCTTGAATTACTTTGGCATCTTGGTTGCTCAAAAGTCTCCTGTTATGAATGCCACAAATCCGTTTCAAATACCTTCCTGTTTTCAGATCAGCCTCCAACAGCGCCGGCGCGAGCGTTTCAAGAAAAGTGTCATCGCGGTCGTGGCCGGCACAACTGTTTTACTGGCAGTGCTTTTGATACTGGGCTGCAACAACGAACATGCCCGCGCCGCTTCAGCCGTGACGGTTGCCACCGGTGCTTTAATCGCGTCACCCGTCACGTCCGAAGCGGATTCGGTAACCGTTTCCCAGCCTGCCTCGAATCCAGCATCGTCCTTAACGAGTCCAATTGTTACACCTGCGCCGGCAGCGATTGTCTCAAAAGAAGGCGCGAACGTGTTGGCCAGTCAACCGGTGACAATTTATGTGGTGAAGCCGGCGGACACTTTGAGTCGTATCGCCAAGATCCACGGCACGACCGTCAGCGCCTTGAAGGAGGCCAATGGCCTGGATACCGACCGGATTGCCGTCGGGATGAAGTTGAAACTGCCCGAAGCCTGAGCGTTCGTTGTTGGTCCCCCGTCATAAACTGCCGGGGCAAAGTAGCGCCGGGGCTGTTTAGAAGGTATTTAGATGGGCCATTCCCAGAGTTGACTTTCTGCTTGCCATTCTCCCCGTTTCCACTAATTTCATGCTGCCTGAACGCCGCGTGTGCGGATGTTCATTGAGGCTGAGAAAAAGCAGTCAACAAACAACCTAACCCTTAACCTCCGTTGCCGTTTGCAGCGTTTGGTCGTTAGGCAATGGAGTCTTCGAAGTCCCGTTCCGGGATATCCAAGCCTCCTGTAGTTCATCACATAGTAAAAGTATGCTCACAATGGAAGAAGCCATGAAGCAAAGCGCGACGCGTTTTGCCCAGGGCGAAATCGTCAAAGGCACCGTCATCGAACTCCGCAAAAACGAAGTCCTCGTGGACATCGGCTACAAAAGCGAAGGCGTCATCCCCGGCAATGAATTCATGGATCTGAAGTCCGTGAAGGTCGGCGACCTGATCGACGTGCTCATCGAAAAGCTCGAGAACAAGGAAGGCACCGTCGTCCTCTCGCACGAGAAGGCGGAATTCAAGAAGAACTGGGACAACATTCTCTCCATCTGCAACGAAGGTGGCATCATCAAAGGCAAGGTCACGGCCATCGTCAAAGGCGGCCTGGTCGTCAACGTCGGCGTCGAGGCCTTCTTGCCCGCGTCGCAGATCGATGTCATCACGCCGAAGAATCTGGCGGGTTTCGTCGGCAACACCTACGAATTCAAGGTCGTCAAAATCAACCAGGAACGCCAGAACATCGTTCTGTCCCGCCGCGAATTGATCGAATCCGAACGCACCACGAAGCGCGCGAAGATTTTGGGCGAAATGACCCCCGGCGACATCCGCAAGGGCACGGTCAAGAACATCACCGATTTCGGCGCGTTCATTGAATTGAACGGCATCGACGGTCTGCTCCACATCACCGACATGAGCTGGGGCCGCATCGGCCATCCGTCGGAAATTCTCAAGGTCGGCCAGGAGATCGACGTGGTCGTGCTCGACGTGAACAAGGAAAAGGAACGCGTCAGCCTCGGCCTCAAGCAGAAGCTCGCCAATCCGTGGGACAGCATCGAAACGAAATTCCCCGTCGGCCAGAAGGTCAAGGGCAAGGTCGTCAGCCTCGTGCCTTACGGCGCGTTTGTGCAGCTCGAGCCCGGCGTCGAAGGCCTCATCCACGTCACGGAACTTTCCTGGACGAAACGCATCGCCAAACCGAGCGACGTGCTCAAGCAGGATCAGGAAGTCGAAGCGATCGTGCTCGGCATCAACCGCGAAGAGCAGAAAATCTCCCTCGGCGTCCGCCAGCTCGAATCCAATCCGTGGGACGGCGCAGCGGCGAAATACACCGTCGGCACGCATGTCAAAGGCCAGGTGCGCAACCTCACCAGCTACGGCGCGTTCGTCGAACTGGAAGAAGGCATTGACGGCATGATCCACGTGTCCGACATGTCCTGGACGCGCAAGATCAATCATCCCAGCGAAGTCATGAAGAAGGGCGACGTCGTCGAGGCCACCGTGCTCGAAGTGGATCGTCCGAACCAGCGCATCGCGCTGGGCATGAAACAGCTCGGCACCGACCCGTGGTCGAACATCGAAACGCTCTACAAAGTGGGCGATCTCGTCAGCGGCAAGGTCACCAAGCTCGCGAGCTTCGGCGCCTTCGTTGGATTGCAACACGACATTGACGGCCTTGTCCACATCTCGCAGGTCACCGAGGAACACGTTGACAAGATCAAGAACGTGCTCAAGGTCGGCCAGGATGTGAACGCGCGCGTCGTGAAGATTGACAAGAGCGAACGCCGCATCGGCCTGTCCATCAAAGCCGCCAGCTACACCGACGAGCAGCTCAAGGAAGAGCAGAAGATCCTCGACCAGCTCAAGCCCGGCGAAGATCTCGTGGCGTTGCAACACGCCTTCGATGCCGCCGACGAAATGGTCAAAGCGGATTAATCGTTCCGGACGAAATCAAATTACGCGAACCGGCGGACTGGCAACAGTCCGCCGGTTTTTATTTGTAGCCTCCTCTGTAAACAGTGTCATTCTCGCTGACTGGAAAACTTTTTCCATTGAGAAAGCCGACTAGCTGGGAGTGGGTATTGCTCCAATTTTCGCGGGGTGGCAGCGGCGAACTTCGTCAACCGGATCATCCAAATAGTCTCCATTTCGAGACGCTATTGTCCAATTTTTTGGCTGTTCGCTGAGTTTGGAGGAGATAATTAACTGCGGACCAGCCTAGAATCCAGTGATTTGCACTTAAATAGGACTTTGTTGAGCAATAGACCACAGTTTTGTCCCGTTGGCATTGATGCTGCGATAGATGGGAGAGTAGTCTGAATCGCAGGCTTGTGCTTGGCTGAAAGTCAGAGTGTTAAACTAAACAGAAGCCAAATGTGTGCATCAAATCCAGACATAACAACCAGGGTCGCCGGCCAGAAGCTGGCTTTTTACTGCCTTACTTTCAGGGGCGAAGAAATCACGAAAGGCTTGACTGACAATCGAAGGGATGCTGGCAAGAACCCTGAAGTCGCCCATGAGCATCAGGCTAACACCCACTGACCGTGAAACTATTCCAAAACATCTCGATCCAGAAGAAGTTGGTGTTGATGGCACTGATCAATTGCGGGTTGGTGCTGCTGATAGCCATCACCGCGCTGTTTAGCTTCCAAGTATGGAACTTCCGGTCTCAGTTTAAAAGTGATGTAGTTGTTCTGGCCAACATTATCGCCAAGAACAGCGCCGATGCGCTGAGAACAAAGGACGCCCGATCGGCGGACGCAGTGATTGGTTCGCTCGCCGCCCAACCCGATCTGATGGCAGCTCACCTGGTGATGCCAGATGACTATGTCCTGGCCAGTTTTGGCAAGGAAGACGCCAACACAAAAAATCTGTCACGGTTTCCGAAGGACCGGGAGTTTAGCTCCCTTAACGGTCAATTGTTTTATACCCAGCCGGTCGGTTCGGAGCGAAAACGGGTTGGGACCCTTTATCTTCAATTTGACTACAGCAAAACGTTTCATGAACTGCTTTTCTTTTACGGCCTGGTGATCCTGCTCGTCGTGATCATTTCGTTCCGGCTGGCCATGATTCTCACGAAGCGCATGGGGCGCAGCATTTCGGAACCGATTCTGGCGCTCGACAACACCGCCAAAAAAGTTGGCGAAAAGCGGGATTATTCGGTGCGGGTGAACACCCCCACCAACACGGGAGAACTGGGGCATCTCGTCCAGACATTCAATGAGATGCTGGCGCACATCGAAAGCCAGGACAAGGCCCTCAAGGTCAGTCGCGATATGGAGATCAATGAATCCCGGGAAAAGTTGCGTTCCTTGATCCATTCGATTGACGGCATCGTCTGGGAATCCACGCCGCACAAGGCCTACGACTTCACGTTCATCAGCAGCCAGATTATGCGCATTCTGGGCTATACGCCCGAAGCGTGCCTCAATCAACCCGGATTCTGGCGGCAAAAGTTGCATGCGGAGGATTCCGCCCGTGTCTTGCAGACGTGCGCGGATATGCTTGCCGAGCGCCAGTCCTATAATCAGGAATACCGGGTTCTCGGTGCGGACAGTCGCTGGGTCTCCATCCGGGAGAGTGTGACGATTCTGGTCGAGAGAGGTAAGCCGATATCGCTTCGCGGTATTTTTCAGGATGTCACCGAGCAGAACATCGCCGCCGAACAGCTGGAGGCGCTGAACCGGAAATTAGTCGAGACCTCCCGCTGCGTGGGAATGGCTGAAATCGCCACGGGGGTCCTGCACAATGTTGGCAATGTGCTGAACAGCGTGAGTGTGTCGGCCACGTTGGTAAACGATCGTCTGCGGCGATCCAAGGCCGGCAATTTGCGCCGGGCGGCGGCCATGCTGCGCCAGCAAAACGGTCATCTCGCGGAATTTTTGACCGAGGACCCCAAGGGGAAAATGCTTCCGGATTACCTGTGCAAGGTTGCGGACGAGCTGGCAGATGAGCAGGATCATGCGATTCTGGAAATGAGTTGCGTTGGCCAGCACATTGAGCACATCAAGGAAATCGTTGCCATGCAACAAACCTATGCCAAGGTTTCCGGCGCCTTGGAAAGCGTCTCAGCAGCCGAGATGGTGGAAGAGGCGGTGCAGATGAATGTGGCGGGTTTTGAGCGGCACCTCATCCGGGTGGTTCGGGAGACGGAGCCTGATTTGCCGTTGGTCCGCGCGGAGCGGCACAAGGTGCTGCAGATTCTCATCAATCTTCTCCGCAATGCAAAGCATGCCCTGGACGAGAAAGCTGCGGAAGACCGGAAGCTGATCATCCGCGTGACCCGCTTGACGCCGGAACGGGTGGGCGTTGCCATCTGTGACAATGGCGTCGGCATCGCGCTGGAAAACATGGTCAAGATTTTCAACCACGGGTTTACGACCAAGCAGGACGGACACGGATTCGGCCTCCATAGCGGTGCGAACGCCGCCAAAGAAATGGGCGGGCGTCTCACCGTCCAGAGTAAAGGCCTCGGCCAGGGTGCGACCTTTACCTTGGAATTGCCGGTGGCCAAAAGCGAAAAAACAGAAAATGCCGCCAATCCAGGCACCTGATGAAAGTCGGACTGCAAACACCCAATCATCGGATTCTCGTCATCGACGATAATGCGACGATTCATGCCGACTTCCGGAAAATTCTCTGTCCGACGAATGGAGGGGATGCGAACCTTGATCGGATGGAGGCCGCGCTTTTCGATGAGGTGCAGCCGAAGGTGGACAGCTTGAAATTTGAGGTGGATTCAGCCTATCAAGGCCAGGAGGGTTTGGAAATGGTCACGAAAGCGGTGGCGGAGAACCGTCCTTACGCCATGGCATTTGTGGATGTGCGGATGCCGCCCGGCTGGGACGGAGTCGAAACCATCGCTCACATTTGGAAAGTCTATCCCGAAATCCAGATCGTTGTTTGCACGGCCTATGCGGACTATTCCTGGGAGGAACTCCGGGCCGAAGTTGGTCAACCCGACAGCCTGGTGGTGTTGAAAAAGCCGTTCGACAACGTGGAAGTGCAGCAACTCGCACACGCCCTGACCAGGAAGTGGCAGCTCAACCTCCAGGCCGGCCTGCAGATGGCCGAGCTGGAAGCCATGGTGCAGAAACGGACGGCAGAATTGGAGCGGACCAACGCAGAATTGGTCGCCACGCAGGAACGGTTTTCCAAGGCGTTTCACGCCAGCCCCATTCCCAGCGGGATCCAAACCCTGCCGGATCTCCGCTTCGTGGACGTGAATGAAGGCTTCATCAAATTGACCGGATGCAGTCGTGAAGAGCTGGTTGGCCATGCCGCCAATGAATTGTTCATCTGGGAAAATCCCGCCACGATGGATCAATGGCTCGAGCAGGTGGCCCGGAATGAGGACATGCGGGATCAAGCCGCCCAGGTTCGCCATCAATCCGGAGTGTTGCGCGACGTGCTGGTTTCCCTTGCGCCCGTTTCGCTGGACGGCAAGTCTCATGCGTTGCTGCTGGCGCAGGACATCACCGAACGACTGCAGCTCGAACGACAATTGCGTCAGGCGCAGAAAATGGAGGGCATTGGCCAGCTGGCCGCCGGGGTGGCCCATGATTTTAACAACATCCTTACGGTCATCCAAGGACACGCGGGGATGGTCAAGGAATTTGTCGACGCCAAAAGTCCGGCCATCAAATCAACCGAACAGATCCTCAAGGCCAGCGAGCGTGCCGCCACCCTCATCCGTCAATTGCTCATGTTCAGTCGCAAACAGGTGATGCAGTTCCGCACCCTTGATCTCAACGACTGCCTCACGAATTGCATTACCATGACGGAACGCCTGATGGGTGAGCATATCCAGGTGGAGTTCAATCCTGGCGCCGAACTGCCGCCGATCCACGGGGACAGCACCATGATCCAACAGGTGGTCATGAATCTGTCGGTCAATGCCCGTGACGCCATGCCCGATGGTGGTCAGGTAAAAATTGCAACCGCCGATGTGAAGGTCAAACGGGACGCCACCCCGATGGATCCTGAAGCCCGTGACGGTCATTTTCTATGTCTGACCTTCGCGGATTCCGGTTGCGGGATGAATGCCGAGGTGCTCGGTCACATCTTCGAGCCTTTCTTTACGACCAAGGCCGTTGGCAAAGGCACCGGGCTGGGCCTGGCCACCGTCTATGGCATCATCCGCCAGCACGGCGGCTGGCTGGAAGTGGAAAGTCAGCCCGCGAAGGGAACAACCTTCAGGATATTTCTCCCTCCCAGTGAGCAGCCGGTGGAAACGCTGGAGGTGACTGAACATGCGGCCCTTTCCACCGGGCATGAAACCATTCTGGTCGTCGAGGATGAGGAAGACCTGTTGGATATGGTGGCCCAAATCCTGACCGTGCAAGGTTACCAGGTCATCACCGCCAATTCCGGACGCCAGGCCATTGAAATGTGGGAACGAACCAATCCGGCAGTGGACATTCTCGTGACGGACATGGTCATGCCCGGCGGCATCATGGGTCGCGAACTGGCCTGTGAACTCGTCGCCAGAAATCCCGACCTCAAAGTGATTTTCACCAGCGGATACAGTCCGGGATTGGCGGGTAAGGAGATTTCACTGATGCAAAGCCGCAATTTCCTGCCCAAACCCTACTCGATTTACAAACTCGCACAGCTCATCCGCAAATGTTTGGATGAACCCGCGACAGTAGAACTGGCGCTAAGTCCCGTTCGATAGATTGAGCTTCATTGCTACGACCTCTTTGGCGGCCATGCCGGAAAATCCGGTGCTTGCGGAGTGCCGCGGCAATTTTATTTTGCCAGCGATTTGTGCCGGTAATGCAGAATCTTGAACTCCGGTTCGTCACGCATCGTTTCCACCAGTTCAAACTTGTCTTCAAACGGGGGGAAGAAAGCGTCGCCGCCTTCGACTTCGCGTTTGACGAGCGTGAGATAAAGATCGGAACAGCGCGGCAAAGCCTGCTCATAAATCTGCGCGCCGCCGCAGATGAAGATGTCATTCGGAAATTCCTCGGGATCCAGCTTGTCCAGCGACTTGAACACAAAAATCTCCGTCTCCACTTTTTCCCCCAGCTTCGAGAAATGAAACTGGTAGGGTCGTTTCAAATATTTTCCGCCGCGCCACTCGTGATACTGGCCGAAAATCTCCGGGTGCTGCGTGATGAGTCGCTGCGGATGTTTCGTCAGCACGAGGTTTTTGCGGTTGGGCAGCGGCCGGCCAAGACTCTCGAACGTCTTGCGCCCCATGACGACCACGTGGCCCATGGTCGTTTGCTTGAACCACTTGAAATCCTCCGGCAGATGCCAGGGGATTTTATTGCCCGCGCCGATCACGCGGTTCAACGACATTGCCGCGATGGCTTTGAAGTGTTTCATTTGATTTCCGGTTCCTGCCGGGAGCCGTGCCAGACTTTCAAAATCCGGACGGTGCGCTCAGCGTCCTTGATATGATAAAAAATGCGATGGGGCGGGACGGAAATCTCACGGACATCATCGCGGTTCGGCTTTGAATACACTTTTCCAAGGCGGGGAAATGAACCGAGAATTTCTACTTTCTGAAGAATAGCCTCACCGGTCTTGCGGGCGGCTACCGGATTTTTTGGCGCGATAAAACGAACGGCCTTTCCCAATTCCTCAATGGCTTGGTCATCCCAGATTATTTTGTAATCCATGAATTGAGCATTTTGACGACGGCTTCATGCGGAATACCGGGCACGCCCCGCTCGCTTTTGGCCAGACGCTCTTTCACTTCGTCCAGCAGCAGCAACTCATCCACAATCTGCCTGATGGAAAGGTCGTCCGGCAAATCTTTCACGGCGTCCAATACTAATTCACGGTCGCTCATAACGCCGTAACTATGCGCCCCGAAAATAGTGAACGCAAATCGAATTTGGACTGCCTATTGCGGTCACGCGGTTCAGCGACGTCGCCGCGATGGCTTTGAAATGTTTCATTTCAATTTTTCTGCGCGCAGATGTTTCTTCAGCACCTTGGCCAGCCGTTCGGATTGCGGCAGGGAATTGTAAAGCTGTGCGGCCACGCATAGCGGCGGATGTGGTTGTGCGGGCCGGAGGATGACAGGCCCCTCAATCGCACGATTCCGGTGCAGTTTATCTTGAAGCGCGTCGAGGGCCAGCGGGGAATGCGGACGCGGGCGGGCCGGGGAATCAGTCAGTCCGAACATTAATCCGATGGCGGCCGGCGCCAGGTCTGCCAGGCCAGGGCTAACGGTTCGCTTCCAGCCATGATTTCTTGAACTGGGAGGTTTCATAAATCTGCGACGTGGTTGGACCATTGCTGTGGCGTGGTTTCGCACTGCTGAACATCAATTGTCAGTGACGCCCAAGCCGCGCAACTTGCGGCGATACAACTCCGAAGCGGGGTCAAGCTTCAGGGCCTGCCGAAATTCCCCGACAGCCTCTTCAAATTTCTTCTCCGTTGCAAGCGCGGAGCCCAGATTATAATGAAAATGGGCGCGGTCGGGTGCGCCCTGGATGGCAAGGCGGAACTGTGCAATGGCCTCTTCCGTCCGCTGTTGCTTGAGCAGGACGGACCCAAGATTGTTGTGGGTGTCCGGCTTTCTCGGGTTTAGCTGCAATCCCTCCTGATATTGCGCCACGGCTTCGTCCAGTCGCCCCATCCGTGCCAGCAGGTTGCCATAGTTAAAATGAATGTCCTCTTCTGCCGGATTGATTTCCAAGGCGGCCTGATAATGCGCCTCTGCCGCCGTGAATTCGTCGCGTTGCGCCGATATCCTTCCCAGGTTCGTGTGCGCTATCCATGAGCGTGGATTCTTTTTCAACGTGTCGGTCCAGAGCGTTTCGAGATTCTGGTAGCTACCGCACTGGCTGTGGGTCAACCCTCCCAAAATCAGCAGCAGCGCCAACGCCAGGAGCAGTGACTGCGCCTGGCCGAGATTCCATCTCGCCGCCCATCTCCTCGCGCCGGCGGCGAAGAGTGCGATCAGTCCAAGGCAGGCGAGGTATTGGTAATGGTCGGCAACGAACGTAAAGTAAAACGTGTAGAGCGGGATGAATCCCAGCAAGGGCGACAGCACCGCGACGAAGAAAAACAACGCGGCCACCGGTCCGCGTCCCCATTTGCGGTGCCAGACCCGGAGGCTGGCGGCGACCAGCACGCAGCCAGCCAGCCAGAGGTATTGCCACGGGTTGTGAGCGTTGATGGCCCAGCGCGGATAACTGAACGTAAGATCAACCGGCCAGAAAATCTTTCCGGCATAAAACCAGAGGGCACGGGTTGCAACCAGCAGCCGGTCCAGCAGACTGCCGGTCAAATGATACTTGGGCAGGTAATCGTTCAGATGATTTTCCCACCAGATCGAAAGCGATCCCATGGCAAAGCCCATGACCAGAAACGGTGTGACCTGCAGCAGCCGCCGCCGGTTGACCGGCTCATCCTTCAGCCACAGCACCAGGAGCAGCACGGCCGGAAGCGTGCAGGCCGTGGTCTTGGCGAACAACGCCAGCGCATGCAGCAGCAAGGCCAGCCCGTAAAACCACCGTGATTTGCCGCCGCAAAATCTCAGCCACGCCAGCACCGCCAGCAGATAGAAGAAAGCGGACTCGGTGTTCTTCAATTCCGTGACCCACGCCACCGTTTCCACCTGCACCGGATGCAGGGCAAAAATGGCCGCCGCCAGCCACGCCCCCGGCACCGCCAGCCGCTTCAGCAACGTCCACACGAGCAGCGCGTTTACAATGTGCAGGCAGACGTTGACGACGTGATAGCCCGCCGGATTAAAACCCCACAACGCGTGTTCCAGCCGCAAGGTCGAATACACCAGCGGAAAATATTGCGACTGGAAATGCGCGGAAAACCAGATGCGCCACCAGCCGTCCGCCGCCGTCAGCAACGCGTTGTTCGTCACATAGGCATCGTCATCCCAGATGAAACCGGCCGGAAAAACCGGCCAATACGCCGCCAGGGTCGCGCAGATGATGAACAATCCACCAAGCAGGACCGGTCCCGGGAGTCGTCCGATGGTTTTGAAAAAGTTGAATTTGTCCCAGATTGACCCTGCCGGGTTTTCAGAATCAGGTGTGCCGGATTTCATGACCTTTTTCCATGTGACAGGATTTGTTTCATCGCCTTGGCCAGACGTTCGTATTGTGGCAGGGAATTGTAAAGCTGTGCGGACACGCGCAGCAACCGTTTTGGGCGCGTGGGCCAGGGGATGACGGGCACTTCGAATCCATGTTCGCGGAGCAGGGTATCCTGAAGCGCGTCGAGGAAAAGCGGGGATTGGGGCCGCGGCCGGGCAGGGGCGTCAGTCAGCGGAATCGCGGCGAGCGACCCGATCAGTTCGTCGGGACAAGGCAATGCGATTTCGAGCGCGTCGCAAATTGTTTTCCGGGCCGCCATGGCGAGCGCATGGTTGCGCCGCCGGATTTCCGGCCAGCCGCCGGGTAACAGCGCGCCCATATAGTTGATCGCCGTCGGCACGCTCAGATAGGCAGTGGGATCGCCCGTGCCGGTCCAGCTGAACTCAACCTGAAAACGTGAGCGATCGGTGCGCGTGGAATTGGCCCCGTGGCTGATGGCCAGCGGGCGGATGGACTTCTGCTGATCACACTGGACATGAAGGAAGGCGGCGGTTTTCGGGGCGCAAAGCCACTTGTGGCAGTTGCCGGTGTAATAGGTCGCGCCCAATTCTTTCAGGTCGAGCGGAACCATGCCCGGCGCATGCGCCCCGTCCACGAGCGTCTGGACACCCTGCTTGGATAGCTCGCGCACCAATCGTTCAACGGGCAGGATCAATCCCGTCTGGCTCGTCACATGATCGAGCAAGGCCAGCCGGGTGCGCGACGTCACGCACTGCAGAATCGCGCCGGTGATTTCGTCGGCCGACTTCAGCGGGAAAGGAACGCTGGCCACCACCACGTGTGCGCCGCATTGTTCCGCCGCAAAGTTCAAGGCGTTCCGGGACGCATTGTATTCGTGATTCGTCACGAGCAGTTCATCACCGCGTTTGAACCGCAAAGAACGGAGCACTGTATTAACCCCGGCGGTGGCATTCGGGACCAACACCAGATCGTCGGGGCTCGCGTTGACGAAACGCGCCAGTGCACCCCTTGCCTGATCCAGCAATGGCTCCAGATCACGCACCATAAACTGGACCGGTTGCCGCTCCAATCTGCCCTGCAGCTCCTGTTGAAACTTCAGCACGGCTCGCGGGCAGGCACCGAACGAGCCATGGTTCAAGAATGTGATCTGGGGATCCAGCAACCAGAGATTGGGATTACAGGCGGGCCGGTTCAGCGATTTTGCCGCGATGGCTTTGGAGGGTTTCACGGCGTGACTGCGGAGAGCAGAATCGGTTCCTTCGGTCCGAGGAATTTCGGATTGCGATGCAACAGATACAAATCCACCGCACACCAGTTGCGGGCGAGTTGCTCCCGGACATCGGCGCGCAGCGACCAGCTTTTCAAACCGACATCCGGCGCGGCGAAGGCAATGGCATCCAGTCCGTGCTGGCGGGCAATCCAGACCGCGCGCGGACAGTGAAATTCCTCGGAAATGATCGTGCACTGTTGCAGGTTGAAAACCTCTCCCACCCGGATCACCGAATCCAACGTGCGGAACCCCGCATAATCACAGGTGATCGCGCCGGCCGGAACGCCCGCGGCAATCAAGGCATCGCGCATGTCGGTCGGCTCGTCGTAAGTGGCAATGTGGTTGTCGCCGCTCACGAGCAGGTGATGAATTTTTCCGGCGCGATACAACACCGCAGCCGCGGCGATGCGCTGGTTGAAATGCAGATTCGGCTTTCCGCGCTGGGTCAGTTTTGAAGTTCCCAGAACCAGACCCACTTCGTTCGCCGGAACCGTTTCAATGGAGGTGAAGATCCGGCCAGCCGCCGCATTTTTACAGGTGCGGTTCGCCAGCAAAGTCAGTCCGACCGCCAGCCCGGCCAGCAACAATGATCCAACCAGCAATCGGCGAAAGGTGAACGGGTGCTTTTTCATGGGAGTTTTTGGTTCGGGTTTAAATCATCGTTGCGGCCTGGTTGTTCGGAGGGAGCAAGCCGGTCTTCATTTTTTCAGCCGGTAAAACGCCAGCCGGTTCGTTTGCGTCAATGTCACGATGTTTTGATTGATGCTGACGACCGGCGCATTGGTTAGGGTGTTCCATACTGCGGCGGACGCGAGGTTGGTGGTGGTCTGTAAAATGTAAGCGGGATCGGTGCTCAGCGGCCAGTTGAGCTCCACCGTGGAACCCGTGCGGGCCAGGTTCAGCACCGGCGGATTGGTGACCATCGAGATCAGGGTGATTTGCGTGCCCCAACTGGTGCTGCCGGCGGGGATTTCCTGAATGGTCCAGAAGAGGTCTTCATCCGTCGGGTCCACCATCGTGGCGCAGTAATCACCCCAGCGGTGGGAACCGTTAGGAATGGGATCACCTTCAGAGAAATTGTTGACGGTGCCTTGCTTCAGCAGAAATGGTGAACCCATGCTCACCGTTCCGTTCGTGATGGTGCCGACGGCGGCGTAAATGCTGATGTCGCCGGCAGGGGCGACCGTGCCGCAACGATTGAACGCCAGCAGGATTTTTCCGTTGTGGCTGGCCGTGATCGAGGGTTGGAAATAGTCAAAGCTGGCATTACTTATCAAGCCTTCGCCCACCACCGCGTTGTTCGTTTCGTTCAGCACCAGCCAATGCACGGCGTCCTTGCTGCCTTGGAGAATGTTATTGGCCATGAAAATGTAGCCGCCGACCTGTCTGATTGCCGCGGAAATCCGGTCGTCCCCGGCGTCCACCGTTTGGCTGCTAGGCTGCTGGGCCGGATTCGGCAGGGCATCGTAGGTGGTGGCGATCCGCACCCGGGGAGAAAGCGTCGCGCCGGCCGCGCCGGAACCGTTGATGGTGGTGCGGTCAATGAATTTTAAAGCATCGTCCACGGCGATGAACACACCGTGACCCGGCCCGGCATCCGGATTACAGACCCCCTGCAAGGTGAAGCCATAAGTTGTTTCACTCAGGTTTTCAAATTTGGTCATGTTGGCGAGCGTTGGCGTGCTGGCCAATAGGTCAGCCTTGGGAATTGAAAAAAGTGAGACGCCGGTGAAACTGCCGTTGATGCCTAAACTGGTGAAATCGTTTACGCCGACATAAACTCCAGTCGAGTCAACGCCCAAAGTATCGAAATCTGCTCCTCCAGAATTGCCAATGAAGGACAACGCCTTCCAGCCACCCGCGGGATCAGAAGAATTGGAGCGTGCGACCAGCACCTTGTTTTGGGTGTTATTCATGGTGAGTTCCGTGGCGAACCATCGTCCGCTGGCGACGTCATAAATGATGCGTGGATCGGTCAGGCCAGCGGACAGGGTTGCGCCGCTGATGCCTGCATTGGTCCAGAAGGCGATGTCCGAAACCAGTGATTGCCGGACGCCCGCCTTGCTGTAAATGGCAAACCCGCCGTTGATGAACACCACAAACTGGTTCGTGCCGGCAGCACCCATCGTGTCCGGCGGGGTGCCGCCGGTTCCCAGCGCGGCCACATCGCTTGAGTTCAGGCCCGAAAAATTCTGGATGATGGTCTGCGCCGGCGAAGCCGACAACGTCAGCGCGAGGATTCCCAGCACCAGATAAAACTTTCCGGTCCGCAAA
Organism: Verrucomicrobiia bacterium; assembly: GCA_035577265.1. Classification (GTDB taxonomy): domain Bacteria; phylum Verrucomicrobiota; class Verrucomicrobiia; order Limisphaerales; family UBA11358; genus UBA11358. The sequence goes on from DATLVR010000006.1 coordinate 20,033, forward strand.
AATAATTTGTTCGTTTGTTCCAAGCTGTAGTTCTTAAACCGCGATCGGCGCCTTGATGCCGGGATGCGGGTCGTAGTTCACCAGTTCAAAATCCTCGAACTTGAAGTCGGCGATGTTTTTCACCGCCGGATTCAATTTCATCTGCGGCAGCGGACGCGGATCGCGCGTGAGCTGCAGCTTGGCCTGCTCGACGTGGTTGGCGTAAAGGTGGAGGTCGCCGAACGTGTGGACGAATTCGCCGGGCTTCAGTCCGCAGACCTGCGCCACCATCAGCACGAGCAGCGCATAGCTGGCGATGTTGAACGGCACACCGAGAAAAATATCCGCGCTGCGCTGGTAAAGCTGGCAGCTCAACTCGCCGTCGTTCACATAAAACTGGAACAGCACGTGGCACGGCGGCAACGCCATCTGTCCGACTTCTCCCGGATTCCAGGCAGTGACGATATGCCGCCGGCTGTCGGGATTCTTTTTGATCTGCGCGATGACCTCGTCAATCTGGTTGATGCTGCGGCCGTCGGCGGTGCGCCAGTCCGTCCATTGTGCGCCGTAGATGCGGCCCAGGTTGCCGTCGGCGTCCGCCCATTCGTCCCAGATGGTCACGCCGTTGGCGTTGAGTGATTTCACATTCGTCTCACCGCGCAGAAACCAGAGCAGTTCGTGGGTGATGGATTTGAGATGGGTCTTCTTGGTCGTGACCAGCGGAAAGCCGTCGCGCAACGCAAAGCGCATCTGCGCGCCGAAGACGGAATAGGTGCCGGTGCCGGTGCGGTCGGCCTTGAACTTTCCGTGTTCGAGGACGTGCCGCAGCAAATGGAGATATTGAATCATCGCGGGAAAAATTTAACCACGAAACGCGCGCGGGAAAAAGAAATTTAGCCGGGAGAAAAATACGAAGCGGAAAACTATTTGATTTGTCCGTTTTGTTCTGCCGTGTTCGCGTCAATTTTCTTTATTGCTTGAGCTGCGTTCTGTCGAACGGTTTTATCTTCGTCATTTAATGCTTCCGTTAAGGCGGGCTTGATTGACGCGGCCAATTGCCCCAAATCTCCCAAGGCGATTGGAGCAACGCGCCGACAATAGACGTTTGGACTTTTCAGCCAAGCCGACATGGTCGGAATTAATTCCGGATAATCTGGTTCCACTTTCGTCAGTGTCCAAGCGGCCTCAAACTGCATTCTTAAATCAGCATCATGAAAAGCCTTGGTCAAAACCGGAATCGCTTCTTTTGCCTCCCGACCGAAATCACGAAGAGTGCTGGAGTCGATTTGCAGCAAATTATTGTTTGTATTGAATTGTGTGGTCAAAAATGAAACCGCGGAACTGCCCGAAGAATGGAGCAAGCCAAGTGTCACATAGGCATTCCGACGCTTGTCCAGATCATCTTTTGAACTCGAATTGGTTCCAATCACCTCAATTAAATAAGGAACAACATCGGCACTCATTGCCTGAAGCGTCCGAAAGCTCGGCTCGTTGGTATTTATTGAAGACTGGCGCTTGAGAAATATGTCGACCAGTTGATGAACAAGTTGGGATTTCGATTTTGGCGTCCATTCCATCAAAAAAGCCAACACTTTTTCCGGGCTATAATGATCACCATCCTCCAATTCCTCTGTGTTTTTGGTAGTGAGATACATTCCATCCACGCCAAGAATGACTATGAATGGCAATCCAAAACCATTTTTGGCCGCATATCTTGATGGCAAGTCCTGATTGTGCGATTCACTCAGGTCAATCAGAACGGGAATATAATTATTTTCTAGTGTCTCACTCACGGTTTTGTTGCTGTCGAAAAAGGCGTGCAGCTTAAGACACCAGACACACCAATTCGCACCAAATTGGAGAAGGACGTTTTTATGTTCACTCTTTGCAAGACCCAGCGCATCAGAAATCTGCCGTTCACCATTTGCAGATTCATCGTAAATTTTCGGATGCGATTCCTTTGGCGTCTCATCTGCGAAAGCCACATGAGGCCAGATGCCGCTGAAAAAGAAAACAGCCGCCAACCAAATGCCCAATAAATTTATTTTCATGGGAATGTGTCTGCATTGGCGAATGCGGCGGAAAATTTGTTTCACATTTTTGATTTTATTTTGCAATCCAGTGTCTGTCCAGCGTTCCTTAGACACGGATTTAATCAGTGAAAATCAGTGAAATCCGTGTCATGGGGTTTGTGTTTCACCAGCCGCAAAAAACCATTTCACCTTTGCCAAGCTGGAAGGCATCGTCTAATTTGACGGCATGAGCACGGTTCAAGATATTGAAACGGCGATTGCGCGGTTGGACGACCAGTCGCTCGGGCAATTGTCCGGCTGGTTTGATCATTTTCTGGCGGAGAAATGGGAGAATCGTTTCGCCGCTGACGTGCAGGCCGGCAGGCTGGACAAGCTGGGCGAGGCCGCCGACCGCGCGTTCGAGCAGGGCAAATGCCGCCCGCTATGATGCATTTCACCACGCCGGAATTCTGGCAGCATTTCGGTCGTTTGCCGGAAGAAATTCAACGGCTGGCGGAAAAAGATTTCGAGCTGCTCAAACAAAATTCCCGGCACCCTTCGTTGCGATTGAAAAAGGCGGGCAAATTCTGGACGGTGCGCGTGGGCATCCATTATCGTGCCGTCGCCAAGGAGCGCGCGGAAGGTCTGAACTGGTTTTGGATCGGCCATCACTCGGAATACGACCGGCTGCTATCTTAATTAATCATGAGAATTCTCGCCCTTGATCACGGAACCAAACGCATCGGCGTCGCGGTGAGCGACGAGACCAAAACGATCGCGCAGCCGCTGGAATACATTCTCGCCGAACCGTTCGCCCCGTTTCTGGACCGGCTGAAAAAAATCCTCGTCGAGAAGGAGATTGACCTCATCCTCATCGGCCAGCCGCGCAACATGGACGGCAGTTATGGTCCGGCGGCGCAAAAGGTGGAGGCGTTCGTCGCCGTCTTGAATTCCGCCATCACCGTGCCCATCAAGATGTGGGACGAGCGGCTGACCTCCACGATGGCGAACAAGGTTCTGATCCAGGGCGGCGTGCGCCGCGACAAACGCAAGGAGAAGGTGGACAAGATGGCGGCGGCGATCTTGTTGCAGAGTTATCTGGACATGGGGATGTGATTTGAACCGCAGATGAACGCAGGTCAAACAAAGGATTGTTGGATTAATGGATTGCTGGATTATTCGCGGGTGCGCCGTCCTTCATCCATCCATAAATCCATTCATCCAATTATCCGCCCCGGTTGTCATCCGTGTCCATCGGTGTCCATCCGTGGTTAATTTTTCTTTGTGGATAAACTCAAATTCAAACTCGTTATCGCCTACGACGGCACGGCTTACCAGGGCTGGCAGGTGCAGAAGACCGGCACGGGCGTGCAGGAATTGATCGAGGCGGCGTGCAGCAAGATGTTTCCCAGCGTGAAGCGCATCCACAGTTCCAGCCGCACGGACACGGGCGTCCATGCACTCGGCATGGTGGCGCACGTGGAGATTCCGCGGGCGGAATTCAAGATGCCCGTCGGCCGGCTGGCGATCGCGATCAATTCCTTTTTGCCGGACGACATCCGCGTGCTGTCGGCGGTGCGCGTGCCGGACACGTTTCATGCGCGCTTCGATGCGACCGGCAAGCAGTATCGCTACTTCGTCTGGAATCACGCCGCGATGAATCCGCTCCTGCAAAACCGCGCATGGCATTTCCCGATAAAACTGGACGTGAAGGCGATGCGGGCGTCGGCGAAATTATTCATCGGCAAGCACGATTTCAAATCCTTCGCCGCCACGCGCACTTACGAAATGGAATCGAATGTGCGGACGTTGACGCGCTGCGACATCAAAAAGTCCGGGCCAACATTCACGTTCATCATCGAAGGCGACGGCTTTCTCTACAAGATGTGCCGGGGCATCGTGGGCACCCTGGTGCAGGTCGGGCAGGGGAAGATCCCGCTGGCGGAAATCAAAAACATCCTGGCCAGCCGCGACCGTCGCGTGGCGGGCATGACCGCGCCGGCGCATGGACTGGTGCTATGGAAGGTGTTTTACAAAAAGCCAGCAGCTCATAGTCAGTAGTCAGTGGCATCAATCGCTGTGCTCTGCTGCTGACCACGAACTACTAACTACTGACTCATATGAACATCGTCCTTGTCGAACCGGAAATTCCGCCGAACACGGGCAACGTGGCGAGGCTGTGCGCGGCCACCAAGTCCCGGCTGCATCTCATCGAGCCGTTCGGTTTCAAGCTGGATGACGCGCAACTCAAGCGGGCGGGCATGGATTACTGGCAGCACTTGGAATGGCAGCGCTGGGCGAACTGGAAGGCGTTTGAAGCAAAACTTCCGGCGGATGCGCGGCTGTGGTTCGTCGAATCCGGCGGCGGGAAAAATTACAGCGAGGTGAAATTTTTCCCGGACGATTATCTGGTGTTCGGTCGCGAGACGGCGGGGTTGCCGAAGCAGTTGCTGGAGCAGCATCGCGAACGCTGGCTGCGGATTCCGATGTTCAATGCGCAATCGCGTTCGTTGAACCTGTCGAACTGTGTGGCGCTGGTTTTGTTTGAGGCCCTGCGGCAGCAGGGGTTTGCCGGCGAGATTTAAATGGTGGGCGTTGAGGGACTCGAACCCCCGACCTACTCGGTGTAAGCGAGATGCGCTAGCCACTGCGCCAAACGCCCAGCCGAGGTCATGCTATCAGAGCCGGGCTCATTGGCAACGCTGGAGAGCGGCACCCGGATCAGCTCTCGTTGCCGGAAATTTTATGCTCGGGATGTTCGTCCAGGACAAGCACGCCGTAGGGCGGCAGCTCGTAGGCGCCCGAGAAGGAATTGCCGGTGAGGAAATCGTGCATCGGCTTGTAGAACTGGATGCGGACGGGCGAATTCTGGTGGTTTAGCAGGAAGAAAACGCGCGTGCCTTCTTTTTGCCGCAGGCTGACCTCGACGTTTTCCGGGACTTTGAGCAGCGGATGCAGGCTGCACATCTGGCGCAGCCAGACCACGAGATCCTGATAAAAATACAGGTGGCTCATCGTGCCCACATAAATGGCCTTGCCCAGGCCGTAGGTGTTCATCGTGATGGCGGGGCGGCCAGCGTAAAAATCCTTCACATACGTCGCCAGAATCTGGCAGCCCTCCTTGGGTTCGATGATATCGCACCACAGCCGGGCGGGATGCATGTGGCTGGTGGGAAAGGCGCCTTTGAACGTGAGATGATTTTCCTCGCCGGGCGGAATGGGATCAAATTCCGAGACTTCCATGCCAAACAGCTCGGTCAGGTCGTTGGGATAACCGGTGTCAGGGGCGATATGGTTTTGATTGACGAGGCCGGTGTTGAAGGTGCCGACCAGCGTGCCGCCATTCTGGACAAAAAGTTTCAGGCGGTCGGCTTCGGCACCGGACAGCAAATGCAGCGACGGAGCGATGACCACTTTGTAACCCGATAAATCCTCGCTGGGGCGCGCGAAATCGACCTGAATGTTCTTTCCATGAAGCGCGCTGTAAAAAAGCTGGATGTGCTCCTGCAGCTTGAAAAATTTGTTCGGCTGGTTGGGCTGCGACAAGGCCCACTCGTTGTCGTGGCTGTAAAGGATGCACACGTCGGACACGACCTTGGTGTCCTTGAGCGCGGCGGCCAGCAGTTTGAGTTCCTCACCCACCTGGCTGATTTCCCTGAGGATGCGTGTGTTGCCTTCCAGGTGTTGGGATACGATGGCGCCGTAGAATTTTTCGCAGCCGATCCGGGGCTGCCGCCAGCGGAAGTAAACCACGCCGCTCGCACCGCGGGAGATGACTTGGTAGGTGAACAGCCGGATCAGCCCGGGCCGGACCAGCGAATTGACTTCCGACCAGTTGGAGTGGCCGGCTTTTTGTTCCATCGCCCAAAAGCCGCTTTCGCCATCGGGGGTTTTGATGTCGGATTTCTTGAGACACCGCAGCATGTCCACATCGCAGGCCAGTTCGGCGGACTTGGTTTGGATGGCGACGTTGCTCTCGATGGAGACAAAATCCACCACGTCGGCCATGTCGAAATGGTCGAATTTCCGGACAAACGCCCGCATGGTGACCGTCACGGGATGCTGCGGACAAAGCTCGCGCAACAGGTCCGCCTGCATTTTGATGAACTGCACCATGGTGTCGCTGCTGAACCGGTTCCAATCCAGCATCAGCGCCGGGTTGTGCATGGCCGGCGTGTGCATCGGCATGGGCACCTGATCCCAGTTGGTCACGGTCTGCGCCCAGAAACGCAGTCCGAGCAGATCGTTGAGGCGCTCGATGGTCTGGTATTTGGCCTGGAGCCAGAGATGCCATTCTTCGCGGGTGACGTCGTTGAAGGAAAATTCCGTGTCTTCCCCGCCGATGCTGTTGTCAATCTGCCAGGCGATCAGCTGCGGATGTTTGCCCAGCGCCTCGACCATGGCGGTGACGATGCGTTTGGAGTAGTCCCAAAAAACGCCGCTGGTCAGACACACCGCCCGCCGCGTGCCCTCGTGCTTGAGCTGCCCGTTTTCGTCGAGGGGCAGAATCTCCGGATGTTTTTTCGCGAGCCAGATCGGTGGCGCGGCGGTCGGCGTGCCCAGCACGACCTTGATGTCGTGCTTGCCCATGAGGTCCATGACCCGCTGGAGCAGGCTGAAATCGTATTTGCCTTCTTCCGGTTCGCAGAGGCCCCAGGTGAATTCGCCGATGCGGACGACATTGATGCCCGCCCGGGCCATCAGTTCGGCATCGTGCTCCCAGACGGCTTCGGGATTTTCGGCGGTTCCACCGTGGGGGAAGACCCAGTGCTCGGGATAGTAGTCAACGCCAAAATACATAGAGTTCTCTTTCTTTCGGGTTTCCTCCCGACTCTAATGCAAACGGCCGCGCGTGCAAACGAAAAGTCGCAGGCGCGGCGGATATTTTCCGGAGGTTTATTTGCCGAACAAATGGCCGATGCCCTTGGTGATCTTGTTCAAGTTGGTGCCCGCCACACTGCCGGCGCCCTTGCCGAGATTCTCCACGCCCTTGCCGAGATCGGTGGCGGCACTGGCAACCGCCTTGACGGTGGCCGCGGTGATGGCACTCATGACGGTGCGGGTCAGGTCCGTGGGCGTGAGGCCGTCGCCACTCGTGCCCAGATTGGTGAGATGAATGTCCGGCAAGGTCAGGGTCATTTCCCTGCCGCCCATGCCGGTCAGCGCGACATGGACTTTCGCGCCGGAGATGAGGAAATCATCCACCTGGATCCGTTTGGCCGGTTTGGCTTCGGTTTTGGTTTTGTTCGCGGACGGCGGCCCGCCACTTTTGGCCATGGCATTCACGTTTTCCATGATGTCGCCCAGATTATTTTTGCCCAAAGGATTTCCTTCGAAGCTGATTTCCGGGGAGATGACATGGACGGAGCGGATGATGATTTTGTCCGACAAAACTGAAAAGGGGAACACGCCCACTTCCGCCAGGCCGACGCTGATGGCCGAGGGCGTCTTGTAACCCGCCGGATTCCCGACGACAAGGCCTTTCGCTTTGGCCGACCCGGTGACCAGGCCGATGTGCACTTCATTCAAGGTGACGGGAACCTTGGTGATCAGCGGGCCCACGGTTTCCACGCCTTTTTTTACGATGTCGTCCAGAAATACCGCGGAGAGGATGAGGCCGACCACGACCAGAATCAGCACTGCGATGCCGACGGGCAGCAGGATTTTTTTCGGTTTTTTCATGGGCAAAAGGTTTACAGGCATGAACCGATTTGCGCCAGCAAAATTGCCGGACCGCGCGTCCGTTCAAGAACCGGCGAGTTTCTGCACCGATGCGATGAAGTCGCCGACTTGATACGGCTTGGCCAGAAAGGTATCCGGCTTGGCCGTGTCGCCCATAAAGATTTGTTCATCCACCGTGCCGCTCACCAGCATGGTTTTCTGGTCCGGATTGAGGCGTTTGCATTCGTGGATGAACGCCATTCCGCTCATCCCGCCCATCGCATAGTCGGTCACGACGACGGCTGGTTTGGCTTTGGCAAACTCGGCCAAAGCCGTCTCGGGATCGCGGAAAGTCCGCACGTCATAGCCGAGCGGTTCGAGGATTGCCGCCGCCAGATCCAGCAGCATCGGCTCGTCATCCACCACAAAAATTGTGGGGCGTTTGTCCGGCTCGCTGCTGGCTTTGGGCTGATTCATGGTTAAATCCAACGATAAGAAACACCCGCGCCGGATGGCTGGCAAGCTTGTTTGGATAAAAAACTGCCGGGGCTGTGGAAAATTCCCGTTGCTTCCGGCGAAGGCTCCCGGTAAATTTATGCCCTGGCGATAAAACCCATCGCTGTCAAAGCAGGGATTTCTTGGTTATGAAAGTGAAACCATCACCCATCTCAGCAAAAAAGGCATCGTCCATTGGTGTTTCGAAAACATTGACCGGCAGAACCGTCGTCACTCCCCAAAAGACAGCCGCCCCGGCCAAAGCGAGGGCCGGTGACCTTGCGGAAAAGAAACCGGTCAAAAAAGCCTCCGCACTCACCGTCAGCCCGCGATCGACCGTCCCCGCCCCCGCCGAATCAGAGCCCGCTCCCGCCGCCAGAAAGAAATCGCCTTCCCTGTCCCGCACCCCCGCACCCGAGATTTCACTCAAGGTTAAACCCGTCGCCGTAACCACGGCCTCTTCCCAGGCCAAACCCTCGACTACTGTGAAAAAGAAAACCACCCCAAAAACGGAACCATCCCCGGTCAAACCCCCAGGCGAGACTGAAACCGCCGACGCCAAGCCCGAGCCCAAGGCTGCCAGGGCGAAGTCCACGCCCAAGTCGGTGGCCAAGTCGGTCATCAAAGCCGTCACCAGTGTGTTCACCAAGGCCGAACCCAAAACCGAGGTCACCTCGGAGACGTTGGTTCGTCGCACGTTCACGCGCCGGAAAAAAGCCGAGGTGCCGTCCATCCTGCTCGAAGGCGACGCCCCCGCACCGCCGCCGGTAAGCGGGCCGGGAGAGAAGTTCTCCCTTGGCGCGGTGCCGCCGGCGCAAACGTTCCCCACGGCGGAATCTGAACTGCCCGAATCCTACGGCACCCAGAAGCTGTTTCTCACTGCGCGCGATCCGCACTGGCTCTATGCGCATTGGGATTTGTCCCGCGAACAGCAATTGAAGCTGAACGCCCAGTCCTCCGACGGTCATCTCGTCCTGCGGATCTACGCGCACAAGATTGAAGGCCATCCGACCTACGAGATCCACGTTCATCCGGAGTCGCGCCACTGGTTCACGCATGTCGAGCGCGCGGGAAATTCCTACGTCGCCGAGCTCGGCTATTATTCGGCGCTGGGCAAATGGACGCGCATCTCCACGTCGAGCGGCACGATGACGCCGCCCGACGCCGTTTCCGCCGACACCGACACCGACTTCGCCACCATCCCGTTTGAATTTCCCTTCGCCAAATTGCTCGAACTCATCAAGGCCGCCGTCTACGAAAATCTTCCGCTCGCGCAGGCGCTCGAAGAACTGCGCCGCCAGGGATATCCCGATCTGCCGCGCATCACGGCCCTGACGGCGGCGCCGCTGCCCGCCCGCTGGACGCCGCAGCAGGAACAGGCGCTGGCCAGAATCATCAACATTGACGAGGTGCGCCGCGTCTGGATGGGTTCGCTCGAAATCACGGAGCTCATCCGCCGCAAGCTCGCGCACGAAATCTCCTCGCTCGGCGCGTCGCAATTCGGCATCTCCAGCGCCGGCGTCTCCAGCCTGTCCAGTCCGTTCGGCGGCGTGGAGCGGGCGAAAGGATTCTGGTTCAACGTCAACGCGGAACTGATCATTTACGGTGCGACCGAGCCGGACGCGAAGGTGACGCTGGGCGGCCACCAGATCAAGCTGCGGCCCGACGGCTCGTTCAGCTACCGTTTCGCGTTGCCGGACGGAAACTATGACATGCCGGCCGTCGCCGTTTCCGCCGATGGCACGGACGCGCGCGCGGCGGAGTTGAAATTCAGCCGCGCGACCGAATATCTCGGCGATGTCGGCGCCCATCCGCAGGATCCCTCGCTGAAACCACCGTTGCCGGATAACGTGTGATTGTTATGGATCCTGATCGCGGAGCTTTGATGCTCGTCCGATTCACAGGCGTGTCGCTTCTCTGTGTGACACTGGTGGAACTGGCCTTGTATTGGGTCATTTCCCAGCACGACCACACCGCCATGGAAGTCTTTCCGTGCGTTTTGAAATCAATCCCCGCCGTGCTGGGCCTGGTCATTCTGATCAAAGCCAGGGCCGTGGCGGAATGGATTTCGAATAAATTCGACGAATGAGCGTCCAACCCGGCTAAAATGCAAGGTTATCTCTCAATCGTCCTGCACGCGCACCTGCCGTTTGTGCGCCATCCCGAACACGAAAAATTTCTGGAGGAAAGCTGGCTGTTCGAAGCCATCACCGAGACCTACGTCCCGCTCCTGCAAGTCCTCGAAGGCTGGCGGCGGGATGGCATTGATGCGCGGATCACCCTTTCGCTGTCGCCCACTTTGTGCGCCATGCTGCTCGACCCCCTGTTGCGCGAGCGTTACGGACGGCACATCGATGGCCTCATTGATCTTGCGGAAAAGGAAATCCACCGCACGCACTGGGACACCGCGTTTCGCGAACTCGCGTGGATGTATCATCACAAATTTTCCCTGGCGCGTGAAACGTGGCGTCACTACGAAAGCAACCTCGTCGGGGCATTCAAGAAATTCCAGGACGAAGGCCGCATCGAAATCATCACCACCGGCGCGACGCACGGGCTGCTGCCGCTGCTCGCGGACCATCCGTCATCCATCCGCGCGCAAATTTTGACGGCACGCGACCATTACCGCAGTTGTTTCGGGCGCGATCCGCGGGGCATCTGGCTGCCGGAATGCGCCTACACCGCCGGGGTCGAGGCCTTTTTGCAGGAGGCGAACATCCGTTGGTTCATCCTCGACACGCACGGCGTGCTGCACGCCCGGCCGCGTCCGCGCTATGGCACATTCGCGCCGGTGTTCACGCCCAACGGCATTGCCGCGTTCGGGCGCGACTTCGATTCCTCGCGGCAGGTTTGGAGCAAGCATGAAGGGTATCCTGGCGATGCGCGTTACCGCGATTTCTACCGCGACATCGGCTTTGACCTCGATCTCGATTACGTCCGGCCGCATCTGCCTTCGCCGGAAAATCGCGGATTCACGGGCATGAAATATTACCGCATCACCGGCGGCGCCGGGCAGAAGGAGATCTATCAGCGCGACGAGGCGCTGAAAGCCGCGAACGAACACGCGCAGCACTTTCTCAACGAACGCATCACCCAGGTTGACCGACTGGCCGGACTGCTGGATCGTCCGCCGCTCATCGTGGCGCCGTATGACGCGGAACTGTTCGGCCATTGGTGGTATGAAGGGCCGGAGTTCCTCGACAGCTTCGCGCGCAAGGCGTTTCACAACCAGAAGACCGTCGAGCTGATCACGCCCGGCGAATATCTGCACCGGCATCCGACCAACCAGATCGCCACGCCCAGTGCGTCCACCTGGGGCGAGGAAGGCCATCTGCGCGCGTGGCTGAACGAAACGAACGAGTGGATCTATCCGCACCTGCAGGTTGCCCAGGAGCGCATGACCGGCCTGGTGAAGAAATTTGCAAAAAAATCCACCGCCCTGCAAAAGCGCGCCCTGCAGCAGGCCGCGCGCGAACTGCTCCTCGCGCAGGCGAGCGACTGGCCGTTCATCCTGCGCGCCGGCACGAGTCCCGATTATGCGCGCCGCCGCGTGAAGGACCATCTGCTCCGGTTCATCTCGCTGCACGACCAGTTAACCGCCACGAGCGTGGACGAACAGTGGCTGGCCGAAATCGAGTCGCGCGACAATCTCTTCCCCGACGTGGACTGGAATTGCTGGAAGTGAACGAGGCTTGGTTCACCCCGTTTTTGTCGGGGCTTCCGGTCACGCATCCTGCCGCGCCGCAACCTCGGTCCTGGTTTTCCGCAGCAACCGGAGGTTTCGCGCATAAATGATGGGAAGAAACAGGTAGCCCAGAATGACCGGCAGCTTGTCAATGTGGACCGCGTAGATGAGGCAAATGATGCTGCCCCAAAAGCTGAGATACCAGAAGACCGGTGGCACGACCACCCGCTTTTCCTTTTCCGAATGCAGCCATTGCACAAAGAACCGCAGGCCGAACATCAAATTTCCCGCCAGGCCAAGCGCCGTCCAATACAGCGACTCGCGGAACAGCCAGTCAAAGTTGGCGTCGATCAGTTCCTCAATTAAGCCGGGTGAATCATCCATAACCTTGCTGCGTCTCCAAATCGCCTGATCATTCGACGATGAAAAGCGAAAGCTGGTATACCACGGTTACCACGGCATGATGGAATTTCAAGTTTCCTCTTTTATCGGGAGGAACTTCGGATTCTCCCGGTGACGGTCGTGAAAGGCGCCTCGTAAATTAAAGTGACAAGAACTCGGCGCGATTGGAGCGCGGCGTTCCCGCCGCTTCACCGTCCAACATGCAAGCGGGCTGGGCATTTGATGCGCCTCGCGTCTTTGGCCGTCGAAGCGGGCTTCAGCCCGCGCTCCGTCACCGTATTGCGCGAGACTCAATAAACGCGGCAGATTTTGCCGTCCGCATCCATTTGGGCGACGAGCGGACAGGTGTCGGTCTGGAGGCAGAACGCCACATCATCGCGCAGTTCGGGAATGGCCAGCAATCGCCGCGCGTTTTCGGAACGGCTGATCGCCCCGGCCAGATCTGCTTTCGCTCCGAGCCAGACCCGCCGCGCGATCTGCGCGGAATCAGCAACTCCCTCGCCCCGCCCAAGCGGGGAGAGGGCCGGGGAGAGGGGTTCGTTCAATAGCAACTCACACAAGGCACCCGCTCCCAGCACATCTTCGAGCGCGGTGTTTTCCCCGGTGCCGGCGCAGACGAGCAGAACGTTGGCGAAATTTTGTCGCCGGATGAATTGTGCCGTGGCGGTGAGGTTCAGAAACGAGGCGGCCAGGACGGTTTGCGCCTTCGCACAGGCGCGCAAGGCGCGCGTGCCGTTCGTCGTGGTGGAGACGATGGTTTTGCCGCGGACCTTTTCCGGCGCATATTCGCGCGGTGAATTGCCGAGGTCGAAATCAACGCCGTCAGCGGAAATGCGGACGCCGTTGCGTTCGCCGCCGAGCAAAATAGTTTCTGCTTCCTGCTTTCTGCTTTCTGCTTTCTTGATTTCCAGCGCCTCGGCGATTTCGCTGACGGGGATGATGGCTTGGGCGCCGTGGTGCAGCGCGGTCACAAACGTGCTGGTCGCGCGCAACACGTCGAACACGACGCACGCGGTCTGGCGCACATCGCGTTGGGCGAGCGCGGGCAATTCCGCCGGCGTCAGGATGGTTTCAATTCTCATTTAATGGCGCCTAAATACGACGAAGAAACTTTCATCCTACGCAAGAACTCAGCCACAGCCGCTGGAGCGGGAAACGGTCTGCAAGGGTGAGATTCGCGTCTCCATAACCGATCGACTGTTCGGTGTGGCAGCTTTTGGCTGGAGTGATTTTTTGGATGCCGGGTCATGCGCACTCCAAGTCGGCAAGAATGTTAGACCCTCCACAGGATGTGCATTGTCCACCAAGTACGAACCAGCCGAAGAGGTCTTGGGGTTTGATGTCCAATTTTTCCTCTTCAAGAATACTGGTCTCTCCAGAATACTGAAAGCCGGTGGCGAGACGAAGCACTCCGAGCTGGCACTTCGGGCAGCAGCTAGGTGAGGATGGGCCCAACTCCAATCCTTTGTTATTGCCAAGCGCGCCATCATACCCGTGCTTCGACGGGTCGAAAATGGTGCGCTGCAAACCGCACTGTGCGCATTTGATAAAAACTAGACCAAATCCGTCCTCAGGTAATGAAACGCCAAAGCGATCCTCTCCGCAGGAACAGCGCAAAGCAAACACGGTGGTATTCGTGCCATATTCCCCCTGAATCAGGTTCCGCAACTCGCTTGTGGCTGGACCGACATCCGGTCCAATGCACGAGGGCGGATGTTTTTTCATGTAATTTAGTTCGTCGTGAGGCATAAAAGCTCTCTTTTCCAAGCATCCAGCGTGATTATGTAACGGAGCAAATTTCCATCAAGCAAAAGCTAGTTTAATTTGGTCCGGATGTAGTGGAAAAGATATTGCTGGGCGTAACCGGCGTGCGGGCCGAAATGCGTGGCGGCAAAGCGGCGCAGACGTTTCTCGCTGGCGCGGCGGCGCGGGAAATAAACGTGCTGGTCGCGCGCGGGCAATTCCGCAGGCGTCAGGATATGGTTTCAATTTTCATTTATGTCGCGCGAAAGACGCGAAGGCGGCGAAGAAAGTTTAATCTGACGCCGAAACGCGGCGGGCGGTTTCATATGATTCAATCTTTAGATTTGAAAGCTCGTGATGTTCTTGTTCGGAAAGACACAAAACAACCAGACCCTCGTGGTTGACAACTCCCAGCATAATTTCACCGTGCCGATAAATTATGAAATCCTCAAACCAGCCTGCTGCGGCGTATGACGGTGAAAGGAAGATTCCGTCCGAAACGTGGCGGCGCAAATGAGCCGCGCTGTCAGCGCACAAACCCCAAGTATCGGTGGGGCGTCGTGATTCTTCGCCAGCCATTGTTGTAACACGCTCGCGCTTGGGCGTGCCACGATGAAATGGTGCAAGAGCGCTCCTCAACTGACCATGCGAAGTTGGCCGCTCGCCATCGAGGCACATGAATTGGACTGAAAATTCATCGCCTCCGCGTTCAGCACACCAGTCAATTAGCCGCCAGCCTTGCTCATGCGTGAGGTCGTCAGCACGAATAAAACGCCGGGTGGTTGCACTCATAGTGTGTGTTCCTAATCAACATTTTTGTTATCTGTACCATTCATCATCGGTTTAGGAAAGCTGACTTGTAAATTCCCAATACGCAAAAGCTAGTTTAATTTGGTGCGGATGTAATGGAAAAGATATTGCTGGGCGTAGCCGGCGTGCGGGCCGAAATGCGTGGCGGCAAAGCGACGCAGGCGTTGCTCGCTGGCGCGGCGGCGCGGGAAATAAAGCCGTTGCAGCGCGCGTTCAATCCAGACATCCACCGGAAACGCGGCATCAAATCCGCAGGCGAACAGCAACACGCAGTCGGCAATCTTCCCGCCCACGCCGCGCAGTTTCATCAGTTCCGCCCGCGCTTCGGCATGGGGTAGTTGCCGGATGCGCTCCAGATCAAATCTGCCTTCGGCAATTTCCCGCGCGGCGGCGAGAAGACTCGGCGCGCGAAAACCCATCTTGCAGTCGCGGAGTTCGGCCTCGGTGCAGGCGGCGATGCGCTGCGGCGTGGGGAAGGCGAAGGGCAAGGCTGGCGTAGCGGCTTTCGGCAGAGAGCCGCATTCATCAGCTTGCAAGGGTTTGCGGCGCTCTGCCGAGACGCCGCTACAAGGTTCGCCAAATCGTTCGCAGAGCAGGGCGATGATCTGGCGGATTTGGACAATCTGTTTGGTGGACGACAAAATGAACGAGGCGAGACATTCCCACGGGTCCTGCTTGAGCAGCCGCAATCCGGGACAGGCGGCGACGGCGGCGCGCATCGGTTCGTCGTCGGGAAAGGTTTTCAACACGGCGGCCAGGTCGATTTCAGTCTGGAGAAACTGGCGGAGCCAGTCCCAATTTTCCACCGGAGCCGCAGTGGTGGCGTGGATGCCGTCGGGTGTTTGGGTCAATCGCACCTGATGTGTTCCGATGATGCCGGTCCATGAATCAAGGAGCGCGGGCGGCTCGCCCGCGTGATCTCGAAACTCACGGGCGGGCCGCCCGCGCTCCTCAGTTCGATGCCAGCGGAAGGCCTGGCCGGAGTCGAGCGTGGCATCCAGGTCGTAATCACGGACGCGGAGGAGAATTTCAGACTGGTGGGGCGAGCGTCCCCGCGAGGTCTTTGCAGACGGCCACCATGGCTCGCCGGGAGTCTCGCCCCACCGTGTCGGATTAATAGCCATTTTCAGCGGAGATTGTAGCAGGCCCAGAGATGCACGCGATGAAACGTGCGGTCTTCGAACTGGATTTCCTGTTCGCCGAGGTCGGTGATGGATTCAAATTCATCCGCAACCTTCGGCGGCTTGAAACGGATTCGCGCCGGCTCGACATATTCGACGGGCTGATGTTTCAGCCATTTCCCCAGCCAGCCTTTTTCGAGCGGAAGCCGGGGCAATTCGGCGACGTAAATGGCGTTCTGCCCTTTGCGGCTGGTGCGATAATCATGTTCCGGCCAGAAATAGAACTGGTTTTTCGGTTCGTCCGAACTCACGCAGTAAACGAGCGGGTCGCCTTTCAACGCGGCTTTGGCGGGCGGCGAGTAAAACGAGAACATTCCGGTCAAACCGTAATGGTCCGCGATGATGAAGGCGGGTTTGCCTTCAGCGGCCAGTTTTTCGCGCGCGACTTCGGCCACGGCGGCGGTCTCCCGCCAAGCGCGCACGCGGCGCGACGGATCGATCTCGCCCGGTAACGGTTGCCCGGCAATTTTGCCGATAAGGTCGGGGTCATACATGAACCCGACGGCGATGAAGCCGAGCACCAGGCCGATCGCCAGCGCGGGTTTGACCAGCCGCAAACCGAGCCTTTCCCGCCAATAAACGACCATCAGGCAGAACATCGGCGGCACGGCCGGGGCGATCCAGTTCAGCTTGATGTCCGAATGGAGCGACCAGAGCAGATGGCCGAGCAGCACCGGTGCGCTCATGCAGAAAAAATACAGCCATAGCGGTTGTTCACGCCGGAATTTCCAGAAGCCAAACATGGCCACGATGGACCCGACAAAGAAGACGGGATTGAGCAAGCCAAACTCTCCGCTTAGGAAGTCTCCGAGGTGGCGCAAGGTAAACTTCCATTCCAAATTCAATCCGGCGTTGCCGGCAACGTGTTGAACGGTGATCCAGCCGTTGAGCGAGTTCCAGATCAGGATGGGCACGGTGGAAAGCAGGAAAATGAGCAGGGCAAGCCACGGCCCCGGCTTCCGGAGATGCACGCGTGCGGCCGGCCACATCACAAAAAAGATCGCCCAGCAGATGACCTGATAGGCCGCGGTGTATTTGCAAAGGAAACCCAGTCCGGTTGCGAGGCCGACAACGAGCCAGTCGCGCGTCCGGCCGTCGGGTTGCGCCGCGCGCCAGCCGGCGACCAGCGCCCACATCCAGCACAAGACGAGCGGCGGATCAATCGTCATCAAGAGCGCGCCGGCGGCGAACAGCGGCACGGCGGTCACGATGAGCAGAAAAACAAACCCCGCGCGTGCGCTGACTTCCCGCGCAAAAAAGCGCAGCACCATCACGCTCAAAATTGCGGCGAACAGCGGCGAGAAAAAGCGGACGCCCAGTTCCGTGTCGCCCCACAGCGAGGTGCCGGCGAACTGGATGTAGGCGATGCCCGGCGGCTTGCTGTAATACGACAGCGCGAGGTGCTTGGACCAGATCCATTGATACGCCTCGTCCTTGCTCAACTCGACCACGCCGCTGGCGATATAAATCCATCGGGCGAGCAGCGTGACGATGATGAACACATAGCCGAGACGGAGCCAGTGGGCGTTGAGGGTTGAGAGTTGAGAGTTGAGGGTCGAGGATGCCAATTGCGGATCTCCCGCTCCCGGGTTGAGCAGCGACGGCACGACGGCATGCCAGCGCGGGAACCATTTCCTTCCAATAAATTGCCAGGCGGCTTCGATGGCGATCGCCACGGCCACGGCGTAGCCGGCACCGAGGAGCGCCCCGGCCAGCACATCGCTCGGATAATGCACGCCGTTGTAGACCCGCGAAAAGGCAACCCCGAATGCCAGCGGCAGCATGAGCCAGAGACTTTTCCGGTAGAACAGGAACAGCACCATGGTGGCGGCGAACCAGTTGGCCGCGTGTGAGGACGGCATGCTGTTGTGGCTGCCTTTGTTGGCCGCCATGTCCACGCCGTCGGCATTGATCTCCGGCGCGATGTAGCCTTTGCCGACGTTGCCGAAGAGCCGTGCCTCCGGCAGCGTGACGAACGGGCGCGGGCGGGCCACAGCGTGCTTGAGTGTATTGCAGATCAGGCCGTCGTTGGTCGACATCACAAGGGTCATCAACAACACGCACAGTCGCGCGCGCCGGTTGCCAAAGCCGAGCAGGGCGACGCAGGTCGCAACGCCCATCGCAATGAGAATGTTTTTAGAACCGGTGCTGCCGCTCAAGACCGGCATGAGCCAGTCAAAGAACGGATTGACCAGCGACCGGTTGACGAAAAAAAACAGGTGGGTGTCCAATGTTTGCAGCCAGTGCATTGTCGACAATGTAGCGGGAAATACGGAGTTGAACACTGAATTGCGCGGCGCCCGCTGAATGCAAAGGCCTGGAGCACAGGGCGCAGCCCGGACGGTTGTTCAATAAGCCACGATGGAACGGATCGGAAACCCTTTAAGCTTCGCGCGCCCGTCCAGAAATTTCAGTTCGATGAGAAAGCTCGCTTCCAGGATTTTTCCGCCCAGTTTCTCCACCAGCGCGACCGCGGCGGCGGAAGTGCCGCCGGTCGCGAGCAGGTCGTCAATCAGCAGCACGCGCGCGCCGGGCTTGAGCGCGTCAATGTGCATGGCCACGGTGGCGTGACCGTATTCGAGCGCGTAATCCTGTTCGATGGTTTGATAGGGCAGCTTGCCCTTTTTACGGACCGGCACGAAGCCGGCTTTCAATTTGGTCGCGGCGGCCGCGGCGAAAATAAATCCGCGCGCATCAATGCCGATGACCGCGTCCACGGAGCCGGGCGTGAAATTCTGCGTCAGCAGATCAATCGAGCCGGCGAACAGGCGCGCATCGGCCAGCACGGGCGTGATGTCCTTGAACTGGATGCCCGGCTTGGGGAAATCCGGGACGTTGCGGATGGCGTTTTCGATTTCGGCGGGCGTGACAGGGGATTTATTCATCGCGTTTTTTGGAAGCTTCCAGTTTTTCGATCATCCTGCGGAGTTTTTTCAGCGCGAGGTTCTGGATCTGGCGGACGCGTTCGCGCGTGACGCCGAATTTCACGCCGACTTCTTCCAGGGTCTTTTCCGAGCCGCCATCCAGGCCGAAGCGGAAGCGCAAGATCGTCGCCTCGCGGTCGTCCAGATGCTTCACCATTTCCTGCAACATGTCGGTGACGGTCTTGTCCTCGAGGTTGTCGTAAGGCGACGTGGCGTTTTCGTCCTGCACCACGTCGGAAAAATTGTTCGAATCGTCGTCGCCGATCGGCGCGTCGAGCGACGCGGGGCGGATGGACGCCTGCCGCATCAGCCGGACGCGCGAAGCGGTCATGCCCATCTCGTCGGCGAGTTCCTCGTCGGTCGGTTCGTGGCCGAGCATCTCCTGCAGCTTCATCGCGGTGCGGCGCATCTTGGAGATCTTGTCCACGAGATGCACGGGCAGCCGGATGGTCTTGGACTGGTTGGCGAGCGCGCGTTTGATGGATTGCTTGATCCACCACGAACCGTAGGTCGAAAGCTTCCCGCCCTTGGCCGGATCAAACCGCTCGACCGCCTTCATCAGGCCGATGTTGCCCTCGCTGATCAAATCCAGGAGCGGCAGGCCGATGCCTTCGTAATCGCGGGCGATTTTCACGACCAGACGCAGGTTTGCCTTGATCATGTGTTCGCGGGCCTTCTTGTCACCCTTCTTGATGCGCGCGGCCAGCTGGATTTCTTCCTCCGGCGTGAGCAGTTTCACCTGCCCGATTTCGCGGAGATAAAGGCGGATGGCCGTGTCGCCGTCGTAACGTGAGGCTTCCGGCCGGGTGAGGTCGGTCGCATCGCCTTCGGCGGACTTGGAGGGGCCCGGTTCGGGAATGACATACGCCGCCGGCTTGGCCGGGGCGGGTGCGGAAACTTTCGCGGGTCGCCGGACTTTGACCGCTTTTGGCTTTTGTTTTTTCGCCGCCATAGAATGGGCAAGACGTTAAAGGTGAAACGCGCCGTCGCAAGAAAAATTAACCTGGCCGCAGCGAAAATTAGTTCCGGCGCGCGGCTGAAATCCAGTAAACCAGTTCCAACATGCTGGATACCAAAGCCGCCACATAGGTCAGGGCGGCGGCCCCGAGCACCTGGCTCACGCCGGCGCGCTCGTCTTCGCGGACGAGGCCGAGCCGGAACAACTGCGCCTTGGCGCGGCTGCTCGCGTCGTATTCAACGGGGAGGGTGACCAGTTGGAACAGCGTCATTACCACGAAAACACCGATGATGACGGGGATGGCGACTTTCAACAGGCCGAAAATGATGCCCAGAGCGAAAATGCCCATGTAGGCGAAACTCGCGAATTGCATCACGGGCACCAGTGCCATGCGCGCATTGAACAATCCGTAGGCCGCCTGATGTTGCAACGCGTGGCCCGCCTCGAGCGCCGCCACCCCGACGGCGGCGACGGACCGTCCGCTGAAGTTGTCCGACGACAGGAACAACGCGCGCTTCATCGGGTCGTAGTGGTCGCTGAGGTGTCCGGGAATTTCCTCCACCGGCACGTTGATGAGCCCGGCGTTGTCGAGAATCCGTCGTGCTGCTTGCGCACCGGTCAGACCCGATTCGACGCCGACCTGGCTGTATCTGCCGTAGGTGGAATGCAATTTCATCTGCGCCCAGATCCCCAGGAGCAGGCCGGGCAGGGCGATGATTATAAACCAAGGATCGAATATCATAGTATCTGTTCAGTTGACAGCGTCGGCGCTGGTTTCATTCAAACCAAGCTGCGCGCGTGCCAATTGAATTATGCAGGCTTTGCGGGGGATTCTCCTGGCGGAAAGATTTTTATGCGCCAGCGGGACACAGTTGAGCCGCGCGTTCTGGCGCACGTCAGAGTTCCAGGACTTTTTCAAACCGCGTCAGGTTCCTGGCGCCGGTGGGCGTGACCAGCACAACGTCTTCCAGCCGCACGCCGCCGATGCCCGGGTAATACAATCCCGGTTCGACGGTCACGACCTGGCCGGTGCGCAAGGCGCCGTTGGAAGTCGCGCCCATGCGCGGCGATTCGTGGATTTCCAAACCGAGTCCGTGGCCAGTGCCGTGGAAAAACCCCTCCATGCGTCCGTTGCGCCTGCCGGTCTGGTAACCGCGCTGCGCGAAAAACTGCTGGACGCATTGATGGATCTCCGACGTCGAAGTGCCGGCGCGGACTTTTTGCAGCGCGATTTTCTGCCCCTGAAAGACCGTGTCGTAAAGTTTCCGCACGGGCTCGCTTGCGCGCCCGCGCACGACGGTGCGCGTGATGTCGCCGAAATAGCCGGTCTTCTGCGAACGCGGAAAAATGTCCAGGATGATCGGCTGGTTTGCGCGCAGCAGCCCGTGGCCGCGCTCGTGCGGGTCGCAACCCTGTTCGCCCCCGGCGACGATGGTGTTCGCCGCGAGCCCGCACGCCTGCAAAATCGCGCAGTCAATCACGGCGCGCAGCCGTTCGGAGGTCAGCGGCAGGCCGCGATAAATCAACTGTCGCCGCTTGTCAATTTTCGAGAGCCGCAACGCCTGCATCCCCTCGGCCATGCCGACCTCGGCCATCGTCAGGGCGGCGGAGATTTTCCGGACTTCGTCGGCGGATTTGATCTCGCGCTTCGGGAAAAAATTTCCCGCGCAGGGCTTTGCCTTGATGCCGAGTTTTTTAAGGTCCCGGGCCAGGCCAAAGGGAAAATGCCCCGGCACGGTGACGCGCCGGATTTTCTGCTCGCGCA
The DNA here is from genome assembly GCA_035577265.1 of Verrucomicrobiia bacterium. Lineage (GTDB taxonomy): Bacteria > Verrucomicrobiota > Verrucomicrobiia > Limisphaerales > UBA11358 > UBA11358. The sequence goes on from DATLVR010000006.1 coordinate 41,648, forward strand.
GAATGTCCCGGATGACGTGGGCGAAGCCGGGGGATTTCACGCCGCTGCGCCGGAGTTTTTTCTGGTATTCGCCCAGGGAGACGACCCGGCAATGCGGAGCCTGCCTGCGGGCGCGGTCAATCTCCAGGTCGCTCAGAACGATCAGCGGGCGGCGGCCGAAGCTGAGGTAGATGAACGGGTCGGGCACGAACAGGCCGGTGGCGTAAAGCATGTCCGCGTTGCGCTCGCTGTCAGCGACCATGAGCAAGGTTTCCGGATTCTTCATCTGATTTTAAAAACCATGGATTAACACGGTCTGGAACATTAATTCAAATGTAATTTAAATTAGCAAATTGTTTGGGAAACTAAAGACAATTGAGATTAAACCGCCAGAATTTTCGGCTATGGGCGGCTGCCTTTACTGGCAGGTTTCACTGACAGTTATTGCGGGTCATTGGTAAATGCAGCCAAGTGCGCGGAGCGATGAAAAATTGCCGTTGCCGATGACCACATGGTCCAGCCGTTCCAGCTTGAGAAGCTGGCCGGCGCGGATTAAATCCCGCGTGACTTTGATGCCGGCTTCTGACGGGCTGTTTTCGCCGTTGGGTGATTGTGCATGACAATCACGGCACTCGTGGCGGTGAGGATTGCCGGCCGGAGCACTTCGCGCGGATGCACCAAAATCGTTTCCATCATGCCGATGGAAACAAGTTGATGACCTTTCAACTTCCGGCGGGTGTTCAAGAGCAGCACGGCCGGACATTCACAATCGGGGTTAAAGGGCGGATGGCTCGCTATCCGCGCTGCCTCGATTTACCTCGTGGCCACACCATGACCAGAAAACCAATTTGCTGAACTTGACGCACGCAACTTTCCAGCCTCGCAGAGTTGCCGAAGGCACCAACCTGAAAATTCCAACAAACGCCATAAGCCAAAAGGCTCACAGCGGCCGTCCGGCATAACGGACAGGCCGCACTTGACGAGCTATGACGGCATGCGTTATAGTGGTTCTCAGATGATACGCAGCTTCGCCTGCCCCGAAACCGAAAAGCTGTTCAACGATGAATCATCACGGCGTTTGCCGACACAGATTCAGAGGGGGGCGCGGCGGAAGCTGCTGCTGGTGCAGCATGCGGGGCGTTTGGATGATTTGCGCGGGCCGCCCGGCAATCGTCTGGAAGCATTGCAGGCGGACCGACAGGGCCAGCACAGCATACGGATAAACGACCAGTGGCGTATTTGCTTCCGCTGGCAGAACGGCCATGCGTGGGATGTGGAAATTGTGGATTATCACTGACAATTATGAAAACGAACAAACTGCCCCCCATTCACCCGGGGGAAATCCTCCGGGAAGAATTCATGAAGCCGCTCGGGTTGTCGCAGAACGCCCTCGCCCGCGCGTTGAACATCCCGCCGCGCCGCATCAATGAAATCGTTCTGGAAAAGCGCAGCATCACGGCGGACACCGCCTTGCGACTGGCCCGCTGCCTGAACACGACGGCGGAATTGTGGGTCGGCTTGCAGTCTGATTATGACTTGCGTGTGGCACGTTACGCGAAATCAAGACAAATTGAAAAACAAGTGCGTCCTTTGGAATTGCAGGCGGTGGCGGCATAACGGTCCTTGGTTGGAGCTTTCAAGCCGCTTGCACGCCAGCAGCCGGCTGGTCGATGGGGTGCTGATTCGCCTTCGCCCGGAACTTTTCCTCTGACCGCGCATCATCAAAAGATGCGCCAGGACTTCGTAAGTCGGACGCATGACCCCCTCCCATGCATCGCCATAATATCCGTGTCTGCCGGTGCCCATCCGTCGTTAAGTTCCAAAAAGTCGGTCGCCCGCGTCACCCAGGCCGGGAACGATGAATCCCTTTTCGTTCAGCTTGTGGTCCACCGAGGCGGTGAAAATCGGCACGCGCGGATATTTCTTCTGCACGGTGAGGATGCCTTCGGGTGCGGCGACCAGATTCACCATGCGGATGTTTTTTGCGCCCTGCTCGATGAGCAGATCAATCGCGGCCACGGAACTGCCGCCGGTCGCGAGCATCGGGTCGATCAGGATCGTCTCAAAGCGGCCAAGGTTTTTCGGCAGGCTCTTGTGGTAAAACATCGCCCGGAGCGTCGTCTCTTCGCGCTTCAAGCCGATGAAGCCGACATGGGCATGCGGAATAAGCTGCAAAATGGAATCCAGCATTCCCAGTCCGGCGCGCAGGACGGGGACGAGCACGACTTCGCGCTCGAGTTGAAAGCCGTTCGTCCGGGCGAGCGGCGTTTGCACATGGACTTTTTTGATGGCAAATGAGCGCGTGGCTTCGTAAAGCATGAGCGCGGCGATCTCGCCCAGCAACCGGCGGAATTCCTGGGGTTGCGTCCGTTTATCGCGCAACCGGGTGAGGTTGTGCTGCACGAGCGGATGCGCGATGACCGTCACGCCTTTCATTTATTTTCCGGCATCTGCCAGAGGAAATACATGCAGCCCGCGCGCAGTTTCGGGATGTCCAGGCCGACGTCCAGCTTGATGTCGTGTGCCGAACCGCTCTGGCCGAACATCGAGAGAAAATCCGAGAGATCGTAGCGCTCGCGGTATTCGATCAGGTTGGCGTCGGTGATATGCGCGATCTTCTTCGTTTGCTCCACGGCTTCGTCGAAATCGCCCACTTGATCCACGAAGCCGAGCGTGAGCGCCTGGGTGCCGGACAGCACGCGGCCGTCGGCATAATCTTCCCAGTCGTCGGCGAGGGCCTTGCCTTCGGCCTTGTTTTTCTCATGCGCGGCGGCGCGGCCCGTGCGAACGACGCCCTTGAATTTCTGGAACGTCTCGTCAATCAACGCCTGCACCATCTCGCGTTCTTCCGGCGGAATTTCACCGGGGTTGCGGTCGGGGCTCAACATGTCCTTGTATTTGCCGCTCTTGAACGTCATCGGGGCGACGCCGACCTTGTCCATCAGCCCGCGCCAGTTGTAGCCGTGCATGATCACGCCAATGCTGCCGGTGATGGTCAGGTCATTGGCCACGATCCAGCGGCACGGTGCGGAAATATAATAACCACCCGACGCCGCCAGGCTGCCCATCGAACAGATCACCGGCTTTTTCGAGTCGGCCTGAAAATTCACGATCACCTTGTTGATTTCATCCGAGGCCATCACTTCGCCTCCGGGTGAATCCACTTTCAAAATCACGGCCTTGACGCGCTTGTCGTCCTTCGCGCGGTCGAACTGTGCCTTGATCACATCCACCATGTTGTTGCCCGCCTGATCCGCACTGTGACTGGTGATGATGCCGTCCACCGTGACGACGGCGATCTTGTTGTGCGCGTCGTTGTCTTCCAACGTCACCTCGTCGAGTCGCGGACCGGCCTCCCGCGTCATGCCGCTTTTATAACCGCGGCTAAAACTGGCCCCTAACGAATGCGTAAAAGACTGCACCACATTCCCGATCAGGCTGAACCCGAGCATCACGAGCAAGATCACGGATAAAATGATCCAGCCCCAGCTCCGGCGCGGCTTGGCCGGCGGTGGCGGCGTGATCACGGGCGGCGGTGGGGTCAACGGCGGTGGAGGTGGCGACGCCGGCTGGGTGCCGGGGGAAGAAAATGAATTATCCATAACTCGCGCAAATTAGCGCAAAGCCCGCACCGGGGCAAGGTGGATTGAGCGGAGCGCGGGCGGCTCGCCCGCGAGTTGTTTAATGGCACCCCGGAACTCGCAGGCGAGCCGCCCGCGCTCCGGTTCACCAATAATGATGCACCAGCGGCTTGATGTCCGCCTCGTAAAGCGCCCGGATTTTCTTCATCGTGGCGGCGGATAGCGGCGGCAGATCCGACGCGGCGAGGTTGTCCGTCACCTGCGACGGGCGTTTGCCGCCGGGAATCGCGCAGGTGACGGCGGGAAATTCCAGGATCCAGCGCAAGGCCAGTTGCGCCATCGTCGCGCCTTTGGGCACGAATGTTTTCAGTTCTTCCACCGCGCGCAACCCCGTTTCAAAATCCACGCCCGAAAACGTTTCCCCGCGGTCAAACGCCTCGCCATGGCGGTTGAAGTTCCGGTGGTCGTCCTTGGCGAACTTGCTGGCACGCGTGATTTTGCCCGACAACATCCCCGACGCCAGCGGCACGCGCGCAAGGATGCCGACTTTGCGCCGTTGCGCTTCCTGGAAAAACAATTCCGCCGGACGCTGCCGGAACATGTTGAAGATGATCTGCACCGACTGGACATTTGGAAATTCAATCGCCTTCAGCGCCTCTTCAACTTTCTCCACGCTCACGCCGTAGTGCCGCAGCTTGCCGGCCTTCACGAGGTCGTCGAGAATTCCAAAAACTTCCGGGCGGTAAAACACTTCCGGGTGCGGACAATGCAGTTGCAGCAGGTCAATAGTGTCCGTGTTCAGGTTCTTCAGACTGCGCTCGATCCAGGCCGTGAGGTTTTTGCGACTGTAACCCTCCGGCGTTTGCTGCGGCAACCGGCGTCCGGCTTTGGTGGCGATGTAAAACTTTTCCTTTCGCTCCTTGCGCAGTTTCGCCAGCAGACGTTCGCTGCGGCCGTCGCCATAGACATCCGCTGTGTCGAAGAAATTCACGCCGCCGTCCAGCGCGGCATGGAGTGCGGCCAGCGATTCCTCATCGCTTACGTCGCCCCACGCGCCGCCGATGGCCCACGCGCCAAAACTGATTTCCGAAACCTTCCAGCCAGTCCGTCCGAGAGTGCGATATTTCATGCGCGCAAGTTAACGGGAAAAAAGTTCAAGGCAAAGTCGCAAAGTGGGGCAGATCGTTTGACGTTGGCACATTGCGGATCATGTGGAAAGGGCACCCCACGCAAAGCGCCAGGGGGCTGGCGCACTCCACCGCTTTTCCCCGCGGCGTAATCATATGAGTCTAAGCGGCCAGATGCCGTGACTGGCGTTTGGGCAGGGAACGGTCGCGTTCGCGCACGACCAACCAGTTTTCTTCCGGCAAAAATTCCTTCAGGAAATTCGGTGCATCGCGGCGGCCGGTGCGCTGGCAATCCAGCCAGAACGTTTCCGCAACCAGCTTCGTGTCGAGTTTTCCTTCCTGTGTGAGGAATTCAAACAGCAGTTCCATCAGCCGCGCCAGCGCGATGCTGTCCGTGCGGCCGATCTTCGCGTAAAGCCAGTCGCTGAACCTGAGAAAAGATTGGAACGGCGACGGTTGTGGCACGGGCGTCCCGCCCGTGTGCTTCTGTTCCTGCTCTGATTCACACGGGCGGGACGCCCGTGCCACTAACCAAATCAGCGGCGCGGTGGCGACGAAGTTGCCGCTGTTCCCCACCAAATCCCAATAGCGCGCGAAGCGGCGCAGCCGCTGCATCGTCGCAAAGTCGAGCAGCTTGTTCTGCAAAATCTCGTAGGGCGGATGCGCGTTGTAAATCATCTGCCACTCGGCATCGTGCCGGACAATCGGCGTGCCGCGCAGCCGTTTCAAGATGCCCACCTGAATTTCCTGCGGGCTGAGCGCGATCAGTTTGTCGAAGCCGGCGGCGAAACTGTCCAGCGTTTCCCCTGGCAGGCCGACGATCAGGTCCGCGTGGATGTGGACGCTGGTTTCCTTGCGCAGATAATGAAAATTGTCCGCCATCCGTTCGTAATTCTGGCGGCGGCTGATGAGCGAGCCGACCTCGGGATTGAACGTCTGGATGCCGACCTCGAACTGCAACGAGCCGGGCGGAAACCTGGCGATGACCGCGCGCAACTCGGCGGGCAGGCGATCGGGAATCATCTCGAAGTGAAAGAACATCCCCGGCTGGTAGCGTGCGAGGAAAAATTCCAGCAGCGCTTTGCTGACGGCAATGTTCAGGTTGAATGTGCGGTCCACGAACTTGAATTGTTTCAGCCCGCGATCCATCAGCCGTTCCATCGAGGCGAGGAATTTATCCAGGGGCACCTGGCGCACCGGAATGTCGAGCGACGACAGGCAAAACTCGCAGGTGAACGGGCAGCCGCGCGATGCCTCGACATACACGATGCGATGCGCGATGTCCGCCTCGGTATAATAATCGTAGGGCAGGGCGATGCGCGAAAATTCCGGCAGCTCGGCGGCGATTAGCTTTGGAAGCGGAGCGCCGAGCACCGTCTCGGCAGGTTGAGAATTGATAGCTGAATTAGAATCTGGCCGAGACGGTGCTCGGCGTTCCAAAAGCCCCCGGCACACCTCCGCAAATTTCAGGTCCGCCTCGCCGGAGATGACGTGGTCGGCCAGCTCCACGATCCTTTGCCCCTCGGTTTCGTAGCTGACCTCCGGGCCGCCGAGGATGATTTTGATCTCCGGCCGGACGCGTTTGATGGCGCTGATGACCTCGGTGGTCTGCGCCACGTTCCAGATATAGATGCCGAAGCCGATGATTTGAATTGGAGCGCCGGGCACCGTCCCGGCCAGTTGCGCGGCAGATTCATCGAGCCGGGACGGTGCCCGGCGGTCCAACTGCGCGAGCAGCGCCTCGGCGATGTCGAGCGGGCGCAGGTTGATGTCGAACTCCGCGATGACGGCGCGCGGCTGCAGTTCGCCGAGGTTGGCGAACAGATAGCGCAGCCCGAACGCGGCGTGGCTGAACTTCGCGTTGAGCGTGGTAAGGACGATGTCCGGCATCGCCCTGAAACTAGCAACTAACGCCGTGCGTGCCAAAGGGGAAATGATTTTAACCACGGATAAACACCGATGCGGCCGTCAGGAGCGAGTTTCCAACCTCGGATGAAAAGAAACTTGAAATGTGTGCCTCTGCGGCACACATTAGCCCCATGCCGGTTCCAATCAAAGAACGTCGTGGAGAGCGGCTGGTCGCCCGCGTGAGCGGGTCGGACAAACTGCTGTTCCAGCGTGCCGCCGCGCTCGAAGGGCGCTCGGTGGCAACCTTTGTGATTACGCATGCGCGCGAGATGGCGCGGCGGATCGTTGCCGACCAGGAAACCATCGAGCTGGATGCCCTCCAGTCACGTCGTTTCGTGAAGGCGCTGCTGAATCCCACCATCCCGGTTCCGACCCGGTTGAAGAAAGCGGCCGCCGCTTACCGGCAGCGCGTGGCTGCCTGAAAGCCCGCTTGATAAGTAGCAGCCGACATGAGGAGGCTCTGATCAATTTCTGCTTTTCAGTTTGAGCCTCCTTGCGTCGGCTGCTACGCGCAGAGTTGCGTTTGCCTCATGACTCGTCATTCTTTTCCAGTCCGAGCCATGCGGGAACGGCTTTCATCGGCAGGAACATTTTATGTTCATCCAGCGGCTGAAAACCGAATGTGCCGTAGAACTGTGCGGCCGGTTCATCTTTCGGATCCACCACGACGGCGACCGAACCGATGACGGAGCTGTTTTCATAGCTTCGCTTCAGCGCGTCCACCATGAGCAAATCGCCGATGCCCTGTCCCTTGAACGCGAGTGCGCGGGCGAGCCGCCCCAGCAACGTGGCAGGCAGTCGCGGATAACGCGGCAATTTCCTGGTCAGTTCAACGGGCAGGTTCTCCAATTTGATGGACGTGGCCGAGAGCGTGTAGTAGCCGGCGATTTGACCCGGATCAGCCTCTGGCACGAGGACAAAACAAGCTGACGTCCGCGACCTGGCCTCCTTCCTTGCCCGCGTGCGAAGAAACCCGGTCAACGCCGGCGACTCACACGCGAACTCGTCCCGGCGATGAACGGCCGGATCAAGAATCTCCACGCGGAATTGCGATTGGTCGGCCATGCGATGGCACCAGTGTAGCGGGGTGATTCCGGTTTTCTAGCTTTCCGTGAGCGATGGAATCTCGTTGGGCGTTAGTCGGCGCACGGCTGCAGAAACTTCTGATCAAAAGAAAATCCGTGTTCATCCGTGTCCATTCGTGGTTGAAATTTCCCGTCATTGCGCCTTTGCGTCTTTGCGTTAAATTCGCCTCATGCAACTCGACAAGCTGACCCAGAAATCACAGGAGGCGTTGCAGGACGCACAGCGCATCGCCCGCGAACATTCGCATCAGGAGATGGACGGCGAGCATCTGCTGCTCGCGCTGCTCGGTCAGGCCGAGAGCCTCGTGCCGGAATTACTCGCGCGCATCGGCGTGCCGCCCGCCAAGCTACAACCGGATTTGGACAAGGAACTCGCGCGCCGTCACAAGATTCAAGGCGGCAACGATCCCTACGCCGGGCGCGATCTGCAAAAGGCGCTCGACGCCGCGCAGTCCGAGGCGAACAAGCTCAAGGACGATTACGTCAGCACTGAACATCTGCTGCTCGGCCTGCTGGATTCGTCGAGCGTATCACTCAAGAAAATTTTCGCCGCGCACGGCCTCAAACGCGACGCGGTGCTCAAGGCGCTCGCGGAATTGCGCGGCAACCAGCGCGTGACCGACCAGCAACCGGAAGGAAAATTTCAGGCACTGGAAAAATACGGTCGCGACCTCACGGCGCTGGCACGTCAGGGCAAGATTGATCCGGTCATCGGTCGTGACGAGGAAATCCGTCGCGTCATGCAGGTGCTGACACGCCGCACGAAAAATAATCCCGTGCTCATCGGCGAACCGGGCGTGGGCAAGACGGCGATTGCCGAAGGCCTCGCGCGGCGCATCGTGAGCGGCGACGTGCCTGAATCGCTGAAAAACAAGCGGCTCGTGGCGATGGATCTCAGCGCGATGATCGCCGGCGCGAAGTATCGCGGTGAGTTCGAGGACCGGCTCAAGGCGTTCCTCAAGGAGATCACCGCGAGCGAAGGGAAAATCATTTTGTTCATTGACGAGTTGCACACGCTGGTCGGGGCGGGTGCCGCGGAAGGCGCGACGGACGCGGCGAACATCATGAAGCCACAGCTCGCGCGCGGCGAGTTGCGCTGCGTGGGCGCGACGACGCTGGACGAATATCGCAAGCACATCGAGAAAGATCCGGCGCTCGAACGTCGGTTCCAGCCGGTGCAGGTGGCCGAGCCGACGGTCGAGGCGACCATCGCGATTTTGCGCGGGCTGAAGGAGCGTTACGAAGTCCATCACGGCGTGCGCATCCAGGACTCGGCGCTCGTGGCGGCGGCGACACTGTCGCATCGCTATATCACGGACCGCTTTCTGCCGGACAAGGCGATTGATCTCGTGGACGAAGCCGCGTCGCGCATCAAGATGGAGCTGGATTCCAAACCCACGGAGCTGGACCAGCTCGATCGGCAGATTTTGCAACTGGAAATCGAGCGCACATCTCTGGCCAAGGAAAAGGATCCCGCGAGCAAAGAGCGGCTCAAGCTGATTGACAAACAAGTCGCGAACTTGAAGGACAAGTCCAAGGCGCTGACCGCGCAATGGCAGAACGAGAAAACCGCCGTCAATGCCATCAGCATCGTGCAATCGCAGTTGGAGCAGGCGAAGATTGAATTGGAAAAGGCGCAGCGCGCGGGCGACCTCACGAAGTCCGCTGAGCTTCAATACGGAAAAGTTCCTGACTTGGAGAAGAAGCTGGCCGACATCGAGAAACAATCAACTCTCAACTCTCAACGATCAACTCTTTTGCGCCAGGAAGTCACGGATGAAGACATCGCGCGTGTCGTGGCGGCATGGACACACATCCCCGTCTCGCGGATGCTCGAAGGCGAACGCGAGAAGTTGCTCAAGATGGAGGAGCGATTGCAGCAGCGCGTCATCGGCCAGGCGGAAGCGGTGAAAGCTGTTTCGAACGCCGTGCGCCGGTCGCGCAGTGGCTTGCAGGATCCGAACCGGCCCATCGGCTCGTTCATTTTTCTCGGGCCGACCGGCGTGGGCAAGACCGAGACCGCTCGCGCGCTGGCGGAATTTCTCTTCGACGACGAATCGGCCATGGTGCGGATTGACATGAGCGAATACATGGAGAAACACACCGTCGCGCGGCTCATCGGCGCGCCGCCGGGCTACGTCGGCTACGAGGAAGGCGGGCAATTGAGCGAGGCCGTGCGCCGCAAACCGTATTCCGTGATCCTGTTCGACGAGATCGAGAAGGCGCATCACGACGTGTTCAACGTGCTGCTGCAGGTGCTCGACGATGGCCGGCTCACGGACGGGCAGGGGCGCACGGTGGATTTCAAAAACACCATCGTCATCATGACCAGCAATCTTGGCTCGCCCATCATCCAGGAATATTTCATGGACGGTCACACGGACAAGTCATCCCATCAGATCATGGAATACAAGGTGATGGCCGAGTTGAAAAAGCATTTCCGCCCGGAATTCCTGAACCGCGTGGATGACGTGATCATTTTCCAAAGTCTCGACGAAAGCGAACTGGCGCGCATCGTGGACATCCAACTCGGGCGGTTGGAACAACGCCTCGCGCAACAGAATCTCGCCCTCGATGTGGACGTCGACGCGAAGAAGCTGCTCGCCAGCGAAGGTTACGACCCGCAATTCGGCGCGCGTCCGCTCAAGCGCGCGATCCAGGAACACCTGCTTGACCCGCTCGCGACGAAACTGCTGGCGGGGGAGTTCAGGCCGGGGGATAAAATCAAGGTCAGTGCCAAGGACGACGCGCTGCAATTCCAACGGAAATGAGCTTTTAATTGCGGTTCAATCTGGCTTTCCTGCCAGCCTTTGAATATCCTTATTTTAGTTCTCGATCGAATGATAAGTCATCACATGAATCGGGCCGGTTGCATCGGGATTTGGCTGCTTCTAGCTGGATATTCGACGGCACTGGCACAGTCCACACAATTGTCGGCGATTCAAAACAGTCCGCTCGTTTTCGCCGCCGCCGATTTAACAACTAACGGGGTGATCGGATTGACCAACACGGTGCCGGATCTCATGGTTTCCAGCGTATCACCTGTCTCCGCGCACAATGGTGGCGTTTCCCTCGTCAATACCCAGGCCTGGGTGCGACGCTTTAATTACAACGGCTACAGTTACGCGGTCGCGTCCAAGGTAATCGTGGACAAGGAGCAAAACGTGATTGTAACCGGTTGGTCATCCAAGCCCGCCACCTCGGATGATTTTCTCACCATTAAATATGCCCGTGACGGAACCCCGCTCTGGACCAACCGTTGGGATGGGCCGGCACACTTGCATGACTCGGCTGGCTATCTGGCGGTGGATGTTGCAGGAAATGTTTATGTGGCTGGCAGGTCGGAAGTCTCCAGTGCCACGTGGGACGTTGTCACCATCAAGTATTCAGCCGACGGCCAGTTGCTTTGGGCAAGCCACTATAATCGCGACGGCACCAACTACTGCGGGCCGGGCGGACTGGCCGTGGACGCCGCCGGCAATGTGCTCATTACGGCGAGTCTCGCGTATGCGACGACCGCTTACATCACGGTTAAATATGATCCGTTGGGGAATGCCGTTTGGACGAACTATTATAAGGGATCAGCCAGCGGATCGGATTGGGCCGCCGCCCTGGCGGTCGATCATGCCGGCAATATTTTTGTCACCGGCGATTCGGATGGCGACGGGACCGGAATGAATTACGCAACCTTGAAATACGCCCCGGATGGGACCGCCGTGTGGACGAATCGCTACATTAACGGTTTTACCGCCATCCCAACCGCCATCACTGTGGACAAGGATGGGAATGCAATCGTGACCGGCGATGTGCTTTGGGCCAGCCACTCTTATGTGACCGTAAAATATTCCAGCAATGGCATGCCGCTCTGGACCAACCTCATCCCGGCTGCCGATTATCAGGGAGGAAATGTGCCTCGCGTGGTAGCCGACTTTGCCGGCAATGTATTCCTGACCGGTGGTTCGCCGGGAGCGGATGGAGCCAATGCCGATTTTACCACGGTGAAACTGTTAGCCTCCGGCATGCCGCTCTGGACGAACAGTTTTTTTGAGGTTAATTCCAACAATGCGGCACCAGCAGGAACCGCGGTGGACGCCGCCGGTAATTTTTATTTTGCCGGTCATGCCACCGGACCAGGCGGGACCAACTATAATTTTGTGACCATCAAATATGCCGGTGCGGGCGGCGCGGTCTGGACCAATCGCTACGGCGGCATCGCTCCGGGAACCTGGAACGTTGCCGAGGACCTGGCCCTGGACCATGCGGGTAACGTTGTTGTCGTCGGTGGTTCCGGCCCGTCCTGGAGTTTGAGCGATTTCGCCACGGTGAAATACTCCGACTACGTTTGCTACACTCCACCGACCAACTTCATCGGCACCGACAGCTTTACGTTCATCGCCGTTGACCCCTTTGGCAACCGTGCCACCAATCTGGTCAACGTGCTGGTGTTGCCGGCAAATCTTCAGTTCAACACCGGTCGGGCAGCGCTCTGGAATAATGCCGCAGGCATGCATCTGCAGGTGGAAGGCGCTCGCGGAACGAACGCGGTAATCATCTACGCATCGGCCGATCTTGTAGATTGGGAACCAGTTTTTACCAACCAACCGGCACAAGGCTCGGTGCAATTCACTGATCCAGCCGCTACCGACATGCCGCAACGGTTCTATCGCGCCATCCAGCCACAGTAACCCGCCAAAAGAAATTCGACACTGAGGTGCAGCAGCACCGCCCTACCAATGTTTGCTCGTGCGGCTCGCGCTTACTTCAGAGCCAGTTCGCCGAACCAATACGCTGCCATCCATTAGGAAGTCGTTGCCGGTGATAAACGCGCTATCAGCACCCATGAGGAGTGCGCCGACAGTTTCCACTTCGTCGGGAGTCAGTCCAGATATTCTGCATCGCTAGACGTTCAGGCTTTGACCGCGTGGGCTTTCAGCGAATCCAGGTCCACGAACTCCAGCACCGAGATATGGCACGCCTCCAGCACCACCGGTGAGGCGCAACCCGCTTCAAACGCCTGCGCCCAGCTCCGCACGCAAACGCACCAGCGGTCGCCTTCCGTCAGGCCGGGGAAATCATATTCGGGGTGCGGGGTGATGAGGTCGTTGCCTTGCAATGCCAGATAGTCGAGAAATGGCTGGGTGACCTGGCAGCACACCGTATGCAGCCCGCGATCCTCCGGCCCCGTGCGGCAATAACCATCGCGATAAAACCCGGTCACAGGCGATTGACAGCAGGATTGTAATTCTCCGCCCAAAACATTCGTCGGCATGACGGGAGTGTGCCGCAACCGCACTGGCGGTCAAGCGACGGCTTGGTGAAGCAGCAGCTTCGCCCTACCTGTTTAGCCGTGATATTGCTCGTCACTGACCTTTTCCATCCAGTCCACGGCTTTGCCGTCGAGCTGTTCCTGAATGGCGATGTGCGTTATCGCCGTGGTGGGCGCAGCACCGTGCCAGTGTTTCTCGCCGGGTGAAAACCAGATGATGTCGCCCGGGCGAATTTCTTCGATTGGACCGCCCTCGCGTTGCGCGCGGCCGCAACCTGCCGTCACAATCAGGGTTTGACCGAGAGGATGCGTGTGCCACGCGGTGCGCGCACCGGGTTCAAAGGTGACGATGGCACCGGCAATACGTGCGGGATCAGTCCCCTTGAACGGTGAGTCAATGCGCACCGTGCCGGTGAACCAATCGGCCGGTCCTTTGGCGGAAGGTTGTGAACCATTCCTGATGATGTTCATATCTTGTATCCTTTGTGGGTTGGACTGGCTATTCCGACTTGAGCGAGGCCATGTCGATCACGAAGCGATATTTCACGTCGCTCTTGAGCATGCGTTCGTAGGCGGTGTTGATCTCGTCCATGCGGATCATTTCGATGTCGCAAGTGATGTTGTGCTGGCCGCAGAAATCGAGCATCTCCTGCGTCTCGGGCAGGCCGCCGATGAGCGAGCCGGAGAAGGAGCGGCGACGGAAGATCAGCGGAAAAGACGCCACCGGGAGCGGCTTCTCGGGCGCGCCGACGAGCGTCAGGTTGCCGTCGCGTTTCAGCAGGTTCAAGTAGGCGTTGATGTCGTGGGTGGCGGAGATGGCATCGAGGATGAAGTCGAAGCTGTTGGCGTGGGCGGCCATCTGGGCGGCGTCGGTGGAGACGACGACCTCGTGGGCGCCGAGGCGTTTGCCGTCCGCCACCTTGCCGGGCGACGTGGTGAACAGCACGACGTGGGCGCCAAAGGCTCTGGCAAATTTGACGCCCATGTGGCCGAGACCGCCGAGGCCGACGATGCCGACCTTCTGGCCGGGGCCGACCTTCCAGTGGCGCAGCGGGGAATACGTGGTGATGCCCGCGCACAGCAACGGCGCGGCCGCGGCGAGATTGAGGTTGGCCGGCATGCGCAGCACGAAGTCCTCTGTCACGACGATGCTCTGGGCGTAGCCACCGAGCGTCGGGGCATTGAGATGCTTGTCCATGCTGCCGTAGGTCAGCGTCATGTCCAGACAGAATTGCTCCAGCCCGGCGCGGCAGTCGGGGCAGGTGCGGCACGAGTCCACGAGGCAACCCACGCCGACGGTGTCACCGACCTTGAACTTCTTCACACCGCCGCCGACGGCCGTCACGCGGCCGACGATCTCGTGGCCCGGCACGGCCGGATACTGGGTGAAGCCCCATTCATTGCGGGCGAAGTGGAGATCGGAGTGGCAGACCCCGCAAAAGAGAATTTCAATCTGCACGTCGCGTTCCGTCGGATGGCGGCGGTTGATCTGGGTGGACGCCAGCAACGAGGTGGCGCTGGCAGCGGCATAGGCTTTGGTTTGATACATAAATGATGGCTTTCTGTTCATTCAACGTTCGGCTGAAACCTTACACCAAGACGGCGCGGCTGTCGCACGCGGTCTTGCTCCACCTGATGTGGGTTTGCTCGAAAGTGCGGACCGGGAGAGTCGAACCGCGAACCACACGAACGTTTCACCCTCTCCGCGCTGGGGAGAGGGCCGGCATGACGTGATTCCAAAACTCGCGAAGCCAAACTGACTTGCCCCAACGGGGCAACGGAAATTAGCCCGGCGGTTGCCCCGAAAACTTTCGGGGCTACCCCGGGTAAATGTCCCACAAAATAAATCTCTCTCTCCTCGCTGCTTTCCATCGGCAATCGTAGGGCGTCGCCGCCACGCGTTTTGCAGAGGTCTCCAAAGCTGTTGACTCAGGCCTTTTCGGCCGGTGCCGTCACTGCCGGGAATCTTCCTCCACGTGCGCGCTACCCGATCGGTCATGGTAGGGTTACACCCCATAGCGGAAAGCGGCCGTCTCCTTTATGGTGTTAGCGGTGTAAATGGCCGGTCACTCCAGCGATTTTTGCGAGAACCGAATGTGTGACCCGCAGCGTGGCAGTGGACATGAATCATTTGCACAGCCTGAACACAAAAGTTCGGGCAGGCATGGCCCGGCGAACATTTTTCCTCCGGTGTTTACCGGGCTTTCTGATGGAGGCAAGGAGCGGGCATCACTGCCGGGCGGCTCACCGAAAAAAGTCTGTCATGAACAACGCCATGGGGTCCAAGATTCAAATCGCCAGCCCTTGGCGGTTGATGGTAAATTCTGTGCGGCCCAAACGGAGCCCCGTGCGGGAGCTTAATCATCAACACCAACCGCGCAGCACCAACGGTCGGCCATGATGTTCCGCGCGGGGTGGTGACAAAACGAACATGAAAACGAAATCCAGGCCGGCGCACCGGCCGAAAAAATCCACCTCTGCCCGCGGAACCATCACCGCCACAAACCTCAAGGCGTGGTTTCCCATCGTCGGCATTGGCGCGTCCGCCGGCGGACTGGAAGCCTTGGAACAATTTCTCGGTCATGTGCCGGCGGGTTGCGGCATGGCGTTCGTCATCGTTCAGCATCTGGATCCGACGCACAAGGGGATCATGCCCGAATTGCTCCAGCGCGCCACCCGCATGAAAGTCATCCAGGTCCGGGACCGCATGAAGGTGCAGGCGGACTGTGTGTATGTGATTCCGCCGAACAAGGACATGTCCATTTTCCACGGGGTTCTGCATCTGTTGGAACCGGTGGCGGCGCGCGGGTTGCGGCTGCCGATTGATTTCTTCTTCCGCTCGCTGGCGCAGGACCAGCAGGAGCACTGCGTTGGGGTGATCCTTTCCGGGATGGGTTCCGACGGGACGCTGGGCTTGCGCGCCATCAAAGAGTCGGCGGGAGTCGTGCTGGTGCAGGATCCGGCGACGGCCAAATTTGACTCCATGCCGCGCAGCGCAGTGGACGCGGGACTGGCGGACATCGTGGCGCCGGTGGACGAACTGCCGGGAAAGATCATGACCTATCTGCAGCGCACGCCGCTGGTCGCGCGTCGGGACGTCGTTCTGGAAGACAAGACGCAGAGCGCGTTGGAAAAAGCGGTCATCCTTTTGCGCGCCCACACCGGTCAGGACTTCACGCTCTACAAGCGGAACACGCTCTATCGCCGGATCGAGCGTCGCATGGGCATTCATCAGATCGGCAAGATGTCGGCGTATGTCCGCTTTCTGCAGGAGAACTCGCAGGAGCTGGATCTGCTCTTCAAGGAATTGCTGATTGGCGTGACGAACTTTTTTCGCGAGCCCGCCGCCTGGGAAGAGTTGCGGAAAAGCATCCTGCCCACGTTCATCGCCAGCCGGCCGGATGGCCAGGCGTTGCGGGCCTGGGTGCCAGGGTGTTCCACCGGGGAGGAGGCGTATTCGCTGGCGATGGTGTTCAAGGAGGCGGTGGAGAAAATCAAACCTCGCAAGCGGATCACGCTGCAGGTTTTTGCCACCGACCTGGACAAGGACGCGATTGACAAGGCCCGCAAGGGTTTCTATCCGGAAAATATTTGTGCGGATGTGTCGCCGGAGCAGCTGGGCCGGTTCTTCAAAAAGGAGGATCACGGCTACCGCGTGACGAATGAGATCCGGGAGATGGTCATCTTTGCCCCGCAGAGCCTCATCATGGATCCGCCCTTCACCAAGCTGGATATTTTAAGCTGCCGCAATCTGCTGATCTATCTGACCCCGGACGTGCAGCGGAAATTGATTCCGTTGTTCCATTACAGCCTGACTCCCGGCGGCATCCTGTTTCTCGGCAGTGCGGAAACGGTCGGAACCTTCAGCGACTTGTTCCTGCCCATCAACAATAAATTGCGCATTTTCCGCCGGACGGAATCCCCGTTGCGGACCGAGCCGGTTTCCTTTCCCTCGTCGTTCAGCGCAGGCCCACCCACCGTGTCAGAAGTGCATCCGGCACCCAAACCGCCAGCCAGTCTCCAGTCGCTGGCCGATCAACTGGTGCTGCAGCATTACGCGCCGCCGACGGTGCTCGTCAATGACAAGGGCGACATTTTCTACATCAGCGGACATACCGGCAAATATCTGGAACCGGCCGCGGGCAAGGCCAATTGGAACCTGTTTGTCATGGCCCGCGAAAGCCTGCGTTACGAACTTTCCAGCGCCTTCCAGAAAGCGCTCCGGCAAAAGGAAAAGGTCACGCTCCACGGGCTCAACCTCGGCAAGGACGGCGGCGGGCAATGCGTGGATGTCAGCCTCCAGCGGCTCGCCGAGCCCGGCTTGCTGCAGGGATTGGTGATGATCGTCTTCACCGATGTGGCGGTGCCGCCGGCTGCCAAACCATCGGGCCGGCTCTCGAAACCTCACGTCCGCAGCGCCCGGCTGGAGGAACTGGAGCAGGAATTGTTGCAGGTCCGGGCCGAGGCGCGCACCGTCCACGAAGAGATGCAGACTTCGCAGGAGGAATTCCGGTCGGCCAACGAGGAATTGCAATCCACGAATGAAGAATTGCAGTCCACCAACGAGGAACTCACCACGTCCAAGGAGGAGATGCAGTCGCTGAACGAGGAACTGCAGACGGTCAACACCGAGTTGCAGGCCAAGGTGGACGAGTTGTCGCGGTCGAGCAACGACATGAAAAACCTGCTCGACAGCACGGACATCGCGACGCTGTTTTTGGACCGGGACCTCAACGTGCGGCGCTTCACCCCGCAGGCGACGAAAATCATCAAACTCATCCCGGCCGATGTGGGCCGGCCCATTACCGACCTCGCCTCGGACCTGCGCTACCCGGAACTGGCCGAGGACGCGCGGGGTGTCCTGCAGAAACTGGTGGCTGTGGAAAAACCGATCGCCGCGCGCGACGGCCGCTGGTTCACCGTGCGCGTCATGCCCTACCGCACGCTGGACGACCGGATTGACGGCGTCGTGATCACCTTCGCCAACATCACCGCAGCCAAGACGCTGGAGGAGAAGTTGCTCAATGAGCGCGCCATTTTTAAAAATAGTGGCGCGCAAAAATACCGCAAACCGATCCCTCGCCGGAAAAAATGAGACCGTGACTGCTTCCGTCCTAAAAAAGTTGCCGGAGAGTGCGCTCTCCATCACTGCATTGCGCCGCCAGGCTGAAGCGCGGCTGCGGGAGTTGGAGGGACTTCGTCCGCCGCAGCCGGATGTTCCCCGGTCGGTCGCGGACAGCCGGCGGCTGCTGCACGAGTTGCAGGTCCACCAGGTGGAATTGGAGATGCAGAACGCCGAGTTGCGGCAGGCCCGGGATAATCTGGAGGTGGCGCTGGAGAATTACACCGACCTCTACGATTTTGCGCCGGTGGGATATTTCACCCTCGCCGTGGATGGCAGCATTCAGTTTGTCAATCTCACCGGGGCGAATCTGGTCGGGATGGAGCGGACCAGGCTGGTGGGGCGGTCCCTGGCCCAGTTGTTTACCCCGGAATGGCGGCCTGCTTTTCGAGCTTTTCTCAAACAGGTTTTCGCGAATCACGCCAAACAATCCGGCGACTTCGAATTGTTGCGCCCGGGCCAGCCGCCCCTGAACGTGAACCTCGAAGCCCAGCACTTCGCCGACCGGCCCGAATGCCGGGCCGTGATGATTGACATCACCGAACGCAAACAGGCGGAAGGCGCGCAGCGCCGCATGGAAGTCCTGGGCGGCGCGAACCTGAAACTGCGGCGCGAAATCATCCGGCGCCAGGCGGTGGAGGCATCGCTCAAACAAAGCCAGCAGCAGCAGAGCCGCCTGCTCGCGCAATCACGCCAGGCGCAGGCGCAGGCGCGATTCCTGTCCCGCAAGGTGCTGCGCGCGCAGGAGGAGGAGCGCAAGCGCATCAGCCGTGAATTGCATGATGTCATCGCCCAGACGTTGACGACCATCAACGTCCGGCTGGCGGCGTTGAAGAAGGACGCTTCGTTGAATGTGCACGGGATCGACCGCAGCATCGCCCGCACGCAACGCATGGTGGAAAAATCGGTGAACGTCGTGCATGCGTTCGCCCGCGAACTGCGCCCGGCGGTGCTGGATGATCTGGGCTTGATTCCCGCCCTGCACTCGTTTGTGAAACAGTTTTCCAAACGCACGCGCATCCTCGTTCACTTGAAAGTTTTTGCGGGGATCGAACGGATGGACAACACCAAGCGCACGGTGCTCTACCGCGTCGCCCAGGAGGCGCTGGCCAATGTCGCCCGCCACGCGAAGGCCGGCCGGGTGGAAGTGAACATCGAGAAGCTGGACCATTCCGCCCGCATGGAAATCAAGGACGATGGCAAATCGTTTGAAGTGTTGCGGGCGTTGAACTCCAGGGGCAACAGGCGATTGGGACTGCTCGGCATGCGGGAGCGGGTGGACATGGTCGGCGGCACTTTCGGCGTTGAATCCGCGCCCGGTCAGGGCACCATCGTCCGGGTGGAGATTCCCTTTGCCCGCCGGGCCGGGAAATCCGCGAGAAAAATATCCGGGAGATCAAAACTTAAGCGCACATGAAAAAAATCACGGTTCTGCTGGCGGAAGACCACACGATTGTCCGTGAGGGATTTCATAAGATGCTCGATCTCGAAGCTGACCTCGAGGTGGTCGGTGAAGCGCAGGACGGCCGGAAGGCGGTCGCCCTGGTGAAACAACTTCGTCCCGACGTGGTGTTGATGGACATCGCGATGCCGCTCCTCAACGGTCTGGAGGCCACGCGCCAGGTGCTCAAGGCCGTCCCCGCCACCAAGGTGCTCATGCTTTCCGCGCACAATGACGACGCCTATGTCGCCAAGGCCATGGAAATCGGTGCCCGGGGATTTCTGCTCAAACAGAGTTCGTCCCACGAGGTGTGCCGGGCGATCCGGGAAGTCCAGGCGGGGAACACCTTTTTCAGTCCGTCCATCGCCGGACGTTCCGCGCGTCTCAATTTGCCAGCGTCCGGTGGCAAGGGCAGGCGCGACCGGAAAGCGGCCCGGTTGACTTCGCGCGAGATGGAAGTGCTCCAGCTCATCGCCGAGGGCAAGGCCAACAAGGAGACCGCCAGGGAACTGGGCATCAGTCTCAAGACCGTGGAGAAGCATCGCGAACATTTGATGAACAAGCTCGACATTCACGATGTCGCCGGGCTCACCCGTTACGCCATCAGCCTGGGCATCGTCGAGAGCAGTGTGCAGTTGACCATCGTCTAGCCGCCGAGATCGGGTGGTGATTGAAGCGCCCGCGCCGCGATTCCGAACCATCCTTAACACCCCCGCAATCCGCCCGTCACACCGGATTGCTTGACGCGGAAGTTTTTTTCACCCTGCGCGCAGGGGATCAAAGCGCATCGCCAGCCAGCGTGACTTGAGGGAGCGTTTTGCGGCTGGATTGCGAAAAACCACCCATGGGTAATCCACCGTATATCGCCGCCAAAGGGCTCGCATTATTGTCATTCGGTGAAAGCGAAAAAAGCCTCGCAATCGGGGGGCCCGGCCCGGGCCGCCTTTAGTCGCCGGTCCAATTCATCACCGCGGATTCTGGTGGTGGATGACAACGTGGACATCCGCCGGCTCAACACGGAGGTGTTGATTCACGCCGGCTACAAGGTGGACGCCGCCGACGATGGCGCGGTGGCCTGGACGGCGCTGCAGCTGTTCGATTACGCCCTGCTGATCACGGACAATGAAATGCCGGCGGTCTCGGGTGTGGAGTTGATCATGAAGCTGCGCGTCGAAGACATGAAGCTGCCCGTGGTGCTGATGTCGGGCACGATTCCTACCGAGGTGTTGAACCAGCACCCCTGGCTGCAAATCCAAGCCACGCTGGTGAAGCCCTATTCCGTCCCGGAACTCCTGACCACGGTGAAAAATGTGCTGCGGCCAGGCCGCCACGACCGCGCGATCTCCGGTCCGCCGCAAAACTGGCAGCGCCTGCCGACCGCCAACCACTCGCGGATTTCCTGACCTATAACGACATGACCATTCTACCTTTCACCCTCCCGCTTAAAAAGTGACGCCAATAAATCTTGTGATCATCAAGTTGAAAAAAATCCTGCTGGTCGAAGACGATCCGCAGGATGCGGAACTCACCCTGGCCGCGCTGGAGGAAAGCCATCTGGCCAGCCAGGTCGCCGTCGTCTGCGACAGCGAGGAGGCGCTGGATTACCTGTATCGCCGGGGCAGACACAGCAGTCGCCCGCCGGGCGATCCGGTGCTGGTGCTGCTGGACAGCAAAATGCCGAAAGCCAGCAGTCTGCAGGTGCTGAAGACGATCAAGGTGGACGACCAATTGAAATCCATTCCCGTGGTGGCGCTCACGTCCGCGCGCGAAGCCCCGGCCGTGGCCGAGTTATACAAACACGGCGTCATTGCTTACGTGGTGAAGCCGGCGGATTTCACGGAGTTCATGAAGGCGATCAAACAGCTGGGACTCTTTTGGGCGGACGCCAGGAAGCCAACGGCCGCCAGTTCGGCCGTTGCCGCCCTGGCCTAACTTGGCGCTGCCGTTCAATAAGAGCCGCCAGCCGGGTTGAGCATATTGACTCAAAGACGCCGCATTTTCGCCGCGCAATCTACGTCAAGCCTTTGCCAAAAAGTGATTGGAAGAATTCCGCGTCCGGGGCGAGTGTGGTTCACACTATGAAAAAGCTCGCACTCCTCGCACTCCCGGCGGCCTTCGCGCTCGCTTTCACCACCAACGCCTTTGCCGCCGAAGGCAAGACGGTTTATGCCGACAGCTGTGCCAAATGCCACGGCGGCGATGGCAAAGGCGCCACCAAGATGGGCCAGAAACTCGGCGCGCGTGATTACACCGATGCCACCGTGCAGGCGGCCTTCACCGACGACCAGGCGTTCAAATCCATCAAGGAAGGCATGAAGAAAGACGACAAAACCTTGATGAAGCCGTCGGAACTTCCGGATGACGACATCAAGGCCTCTGTCACCTACCTGCGGACGTTCAAGAAATAAACGCGATCAGGTCGAGATGAAGCCGGAGAATCTGTCCGGCGCGGGCGGCGTGTTGCGCGAACCGGGTTTGATCTGGCACGCCAAAAGTTTTTGACGCGACTTGCCCGAGTTGGCGCGAGGCAAGCCCGACGGGGGGCGAAAGATAATAGCCCGCACTTTCAACTGCGGGAAATCGTCCCGCGAAAAATTCTTCTCCCTCTCCGCCGCACGCAGGTCCGGTGGATCAACTCCGCGAAGGCTTCCGCAGCGGGGCGGTCATCCGCCCGTGCCGGGTGACGGAAAGCGGTGAATTGACCCGCGCGAGCGGAGTTGCACTCGTCGTATTGGACGGCGCCCCATCCGCAAGCAAGACGGTGCGGTAAAATCGCTGTTCAAACTGCTTGGAATTGGTGTCCACGAAGGTGAAGGGCGCGGTGTTGATCGCCACGCGAACCCAGTTCACCAGATCCACCGAGGCTTCCACTGCGAAGTTGGTGCCGGATCCGCCAGGAACGGTGAAACTAAAACTTCCGGCGGACGAAACAGCGTTTCCCAACAGGACGGGCAGCCTCGACGGGTCTGTTGGCACCGTATAGACCGCCTCATTGGAAGGCGCGCTCTCATCGCCGGCGGTGTTGTAACAGGTCACCACAAAATAGTAGGTGGTTCCCGGGACCAAGTCGTAAAGGGTCACGCTGTTGGTGTTGCCCGTCGAAACCCTGGTGGTGTAAACGCCGCTGGCAACGCCGTAAAGAACGTTGTATCCCGCGATATCCGGGCTGGGGCTGGGAGACCACATCAGGGTGACACTGCCGGTCGGCAGCGCCGCCAGCATGGGCATGCTCCAAAGAATCACCAGAGCCGCTCCCAATCTTTGCAGCCAGGCTCTGGCGGGTGTTTTGTGTTCCAATGGGCCGGCGTTGGTTGCCGGATTTAATCGGTGCTTTTGGAAAATCATTGCCGGGGTGAACGGAGCAAAGGAAATTCATCCGGCCGGAGGGCTTCACTTGGGGTGGGTGTTACCGTGTGCGGCTGAGTGTCAGATACAGACCATTCAGTTGTGATGTTCATAAATATTTTTATCGGGACCTGCCCTTAGCGAGACGCGTGCCATCGTAAATGAATTTTCGCTCCTTCCGGTTCGTGGGCTGGGACCGGATCACCAACCGGATTGAAATCGTTCCGGAGTTGACGGAGCGGATCCGGACCGGTCGGACAAAACTTGTCCTCGTTCATAGTCGTTTACAGCATAAAAGCCACGGGTGAACTTTTCCAAACGTTCACTTGCTGCCTCAGATTGCGAACGTAACGGTGGCGGGAATTACTTTAAAAATAATTTTGTCGTGGGAGTTGCGGTGCCCGATCAATCTTTCCTTGGGCAAGCAATTATTCTCCGCAGGCAATTGTTTGATCACTGGCGCGAATCATCTGCGCGGGCGGGTTGCAGCCGGAAGATCTAATCACAGAGCCGGCGAAGGAGGACGAATGGGTTTTCAGGTGGAAATCATTTCACCGCCGGATCCGACGAACCGGGTGAAAAATTTTCGACATGAATTAAAACGAATTCGCAGGTCGCAGAGGTCTTGCGCAGGCTGGCGCCAGCAGAACTTCGCTCAAGCCTGGCAAGAGTTCTTAAAATCAGTTTATTCTATCGGAACTCCGCGTCCGCGCGTTCTGGCGGTCAGTGCTTTGGCATCCTGGCCATGAATTCTTTGGCGTTGGCGGCAATCTGTTCCGGCGTGTAGTCGTGCCGGTGCGTGGCGATGGCCCATTGATGGCCAAACGGATCTTCCACCACGCCGTAGCGATCGCCCCAGAACGTATCGGAGACGGGCATTCGCACCGTGCAACCGGCTTTGACGGCGCGGTCGAAGGCGGCGTCGGCATCCGCGAGGTAAAGGTGCAGATAGACGCTGGTGCCGCCGCGGCTTTTGGGCGAAAGGTAGTTCGGCGGCATTTCGCTGCCGAGCATGAGGATGGAATTGCCGATCGTCAGTTGGGCATGCATCACGTTTTTGCCATCGGGCGTCATGAGCCGCGCATTTTCCTTCGCGCCGAAAGCATTTTTATAAAACTCAATCGCCGCCACGCCGTCGGTTACGACGATATGCGGCGTGAGCGTGTGGAAGCCATCGGGTATCGGTTTGGTCATGATGATTCCTGAATTTGAATTTCCAGAAACGTTTCATCGCGCGGGCGGAAATGCAAGCATGTTGTTGGTGATTGGAGGACGATCGCGCATCTTCGCGCATCTTTGCGCATCTTTGCCCTTGTCCGTCGCGTTGGCGGGCGATTATTCTCCGTTCGTCGCCATAAAACCACATTTCCATCAGCCTATGAAACGACTGTTATTCGCCTTGTGCCTCACGCTGCTCGTTGCCCCGGCGCTAAAAGCGCAAAACGTTTCCAAGGAAGAGGTCAACTCGGCGGTGAAGTATCTCCAGAAAACGGAAGCCGGTGTTTTGGCGGCGACCAAAGGTTTGTCAGAGGCACAATGGAATTTCAAACCGGCCACCAACCGCTGGTCGGTGGCCGAGGTGACCGAGCACATTGCCGCCGCCGAAGATTTTCTGATGAACCTGATCCAGGAACAGGTGATGAAGGCTCCGGGGCGCACTAACGCCGTTGACGTCAAGGTCATTGATGAATTCGTGCTCAAGGCCATACCCGACCGCACGGTCAAAGCACAAGCGCCCGAGCCGCTGCAACCGGACAACCGTTTCGGCTCGCCGCAAGCGAGCTTGAAACATTTCAAGGCCAGCCGCGCCAGGACCATCTCTTTCCTGAAAACAACCAAGGATTTGCGCGGGCACGCGATCACCAGTCCGCTCGGCAAAGAACTCGACGGCTATGAGTGGGTGCTGTTCATCGCCGCGCATAGCGAACGCCACACGAAGCAGATTGAGGAGGTGAAGGCGGACCCGAACTTCCCGAAGAAATAGCCGGACGGGAATTCCTTGCCGGGTCGGTTCCGCTTCACGGCAGGGGAGTGCAAAGCTCGACGAGGAAGCCGGAGTTGTCCCGGACGTAGGCGACGGTCTGCCCCCACGGTTTGGTCGCCGGTTCGCTGACGGCGGCCGCTCCGGCTTTGAGTGCGCGCTGAAACAACGCCGGAACATCGGGTGTGGTCAGGGCAATCTCCACTCCCAGCGGTGGCTGGTCCGGCGCGGCGGCCACGACAGGCTGTTTCAAATGCCCGGTTGCCAGGACCACGCTGGCGAAGGCCAGCCGGGTCGCGCCGGTTTCCAATTCGCCGTAAGCCTTGCCGTTGTCGTCGTGTAAAAAGTGGCGGGCCAGTCCGAACGCCTTTTCATAAAAGGCGAGGCTGGCGGCGACATCGGTCACATACACGATCACGTAGCCAAGGGCAGGCGGGGTCATGGTTTTATTGAGCCAGAAGCGCCGGAATTTTAAAGGACAATTTTTCGCCGGCGGGCGGTTTTCAAGCTGCCTATTTATGGGGCTAAAGTTTGGCAGTGTCCTAATTTGATCGGAGCGCGAGTTGTCCCAACTCGCAGCGGCGGTGACGGACATGAGGATGGATTTTGTTCAGAGGCTCCTCCGGTTATTCACGTGCTGCGGATTGGGGACAATCCGCGCTCCGAATTTCAAATCAGGACACTACCTAAAGTTTCATTCGATTGCCACCGGAATTCGTGTATGGTCGAGGTTGGTTTAGGCTTGAACGTTCTCATTATGCTGAATCTTTACGAAGCCGTCCGCACGAATCCGAGCTATAAAAAGCTCGAGATCGGCGATTTTTTGTTTGTTGAATACACCTGCGGCGCCAGCGAGGAAAAGCTTCCGAATTGGACGGATACGGATTATCTCATGCACGTGGTCACGGGCGCAAAAACCTGGCACACGATGGATGGCGTTTGCAAAGCCGAGCCCGGCGAGACGCTGTTCGTCAAAAAGGGCGCGACCATTGTGGAACAGCATTTCGAAAAGGATGTCTGCATGTTCACATTTTTCATCCCTGATGCGCTGGTGCGCAGCACGGTGCGGGAAATGGGCGGCAGTGCCGGCGTTAAAACTCCCGGCGTGAAACCGATCAGAGCTGCTGCGCGCGTGGAAAATGATGTCGGGCTGACCGCGTTCTTCCAATCCATGCGCACCTATTTTTCCGGCCGGGAAAAGCCCTCGGAACCCTTGCTGCGATTGAAGTTGAAGGAATTGATTGTCGGCGTCCTCACCGGCGGAAAAAATCCCGCGCTGGCCGCCTATTTCCACCAGATCGGTGAAAGCGACGCGCCTTTGGTGAAGGAGATCATGGAATCGAATTTTCGATTCAATCTTTCGCTGGAAGAATACGCGAAGCTTTGTCATCGCAGCCTGTCCTCCTTCAAGCGTGATTTCCAGGAGCACTTTCAGGAATCGCCCGGCAAATGGTTGCTCCAAAAGCGCCTCGATTATTCCGCCGCGTTGCTGCGCAGTTCCCGGATGAACGTCACGGAGATCGCGTTTGAAAGCGGGTTTGAGGACGTTTCCCATTTCAGCCGTGTTTTCAAGGAGCGGTTCGAAGTGCCGCCGCTGTCCTATCGTCAGGCCGCCCCGGCCGCTTAGTGGGCTTCCCAGTCAAATGATTGAGCCGTGCAGCAAAGCACGGCTCTTTTGTTTTTGCCATGATGATTCCCGCAATACAACCGGAATCACTGATGCCAACACGAACCGTTAAATCTGTTTATTTAAACGAAAGCCTGATCGGGGGGCATGCTCCATCCCGGCTTGTGTTGAGTGGGCCGGAAGACCCATTTCAGATCGTGCCGTAAAATGCAAAACTATCAAAATGAATCCAACCGCTTCTGAACTATGAATGACAAAGAAAACCTGACCCAACGGAGAGCCGGCCAAGACAGGGACGCTTATCTCAATGCCGCGACCATCCCCAATCTCGAAGCCGTCAAAGCGAAGCAGAAGGCGACGTGGGAAGCCGGCGACTTCGGCCAGATCGCCCGCACCATCGAAACTGTCGCCGGGGAATTCATGGCGCGGCAACTCCTCCAGCCCGGCACGCACGTGCTCGACGTCGCCTGCGGCACGGGGAACCTCGCGGTCATCGCGGCCCGCCACGGTTGCCCGGTCTGGGGCATCGACATCGCGCGCAACCTCATTTGCCAGGCCCGCATCCGTGCAGCCGAGGAAGGGTTGCGCATCAATTTCATGGAAGCGGACGCCGAGGCGCTACCGTTTGATGTCGGGCAGTTCGATCTCGTGGTGAGCATGTTCGGCGTGATGTTCACGCCGCGACCCCACGTCGCCGCCGCCGAGTTGCTGCGCGTGACCCGGCCCGGTGGACGAATCGCGCTGGCCAACTGGACACCCGAAGGGTTCATCGGGAAAATGTTCAAGGTCTTCAAAGCGCATCTGCCGCCACCACCGGCGGGCGTCCCGTCGCCGATGGGTTGGGGCGACGAACCCACGGTGCGTTCGCGGCTCGCGCACGGCTTCACGGACGTGCGTCTTGCCCGGCGAATCGCTTTGATGCGCTATCCGTTCCCGCCGGCTGAAACCGTCGAGTTCTTTCGCCAATACTACGGCCCGACGCAAAAGGCCTTCGCCGCGCTCGAGGTCTCTGCGCAGGACGCACTGCGGCGGGAGTTGGTTGAACTCCAAACCGCCAACAACCTCGCCAAAACTCCCGGCACGACTGAAGTCGCCGCCGAATATCTGGAGGTCGTTGCCACGCGAAGCTGAAATTATCAGGGAACAATCGACGAAATTGCACCTCTCAATCAAACACCATGAATAACAATAGCGGATCACCGATTTCGCAAACGGACGGCATCACGGCTGAGCGGCGTGTTGCGTGCATTCATCGCCGTATCTGGTCATTTTTTTTGGCCGTGCTGGTTCTGGCAGGTTTCGTGGCTACGATCCCAGCGCAGGAAGTTTCCATTCCCGATCCAAACTTGAACGCTGCGATTCGCACGGCTCTGCAAAAACCCAACGGGCCTTTGACGCAAACGGACATGCTCGGCCTGACAAACCTGAGCGCCATCTTCCAGAACATAACCAACCTGCAAGGGCTGGAGGCGGCTCAAAATTTGGTTTCACTTGATCTCCAGGACAACCAGATCGCGAGTCTCAACTTTCCCACCAACCTGACCCGCCTGGTTTCTCTGGACCTCAGCGAGAATCGATTTCCCCAGCTCACGTTACCTGGGCTGACGAACCTGACGACGCTGCGTCTCGAAGATGGCAGTTTGACCAATCTCAGTATGTCCGCAGGACTGACCAAGTTGTCCACACTTCGCCTCGGCTTCAATCATCTCACCAGCCTTACCTTGCCCGCTGACATGACGAACCTGAGCCTCCTCAGTGCCTTTCAGAATCAGCTCACGAACCTGACATTGCCCCCGACGCTGAATAGTTTGACCAATCTCGATCTCGATGGAAACCAGCTCCGCAGCCTCACCCTGCCTTCGGGCCTGACGCGATTGAACACACTTATCGCCGGCGCGAATCAACTGACCAGCTTCACCGTGCCCACGGACATGACGAACCTGATCTTCCTCCGGCTTAATGACAATCTACTCACGAATCTCACGCTAGCCGCGGGTTTGAATCATCTGAGTCTCCTCTTTCTTCCGGGAAATCAACTCCGCAACCTTACCCTGCCGGCGGGTATGACCAATTTAAGCATGCTGGTTGTCTCTGGAAATCAACTGACCAATCTCACATTGCCGCCGGATCTCACCGTGCTGTCCACCCTTGTCCTCGATGGCAATCCGCTCGCGACCCTGGTGCTGTCGGAACCTTTGGCCGCCACGGGACTCGCCAGTGTGGTTGACGCTTTGCAGAATCAAGGCGTCTCCGTGTTCACTTATCCGCTGACCGCCCAATTGGTCAAACCACTGCCGCTCATCGGCGCGTTCAAATTCGGCATCACCGGACCGCCGGGGGTCTACGCGATCCTTGGCTCCACAAATCTCTCGACTTGGAGCGCGGTGGGTGTTGCAACCAACCCGCTTGGCAGCGTCAACTTCCACGATGTAATCACCAACGCCCCGCTGCGAAAATTTTACCGTGCGGTGCTGCAAGCCCCGCCCACCAACATGGTGTTCATTCCGGCCAATACGTTCATCATGGGTAGTCCGGCGAATGAATTGCATCGCGACGTCAACGAAGGTCCGCAAACCACTGTGACCCTCACCCGCGGTTTTTGGATCGGGAAGTATGAAGTGACGCAGGGAGAATATCTCTCCGTCACGGAGACCAACCCGAGCTACTTCCCCGGCGACTTCAGCCGGCCGGTTTCCAGCGTGAGCTGGCCCGACGCCACCAATTATTGCTGGATGCTGACGCAGCGGGAACTTGCGGCGGGACACATTTCTCCCGGCAGCCATTATCGGCTCCCGACGGAAGCGGAGTGGGAATGCGCCGCCCGCGCCGGCACTTCGACGCGGTTCAGCTACGGAGACGATCCCGACTACGCCAGCCTGACGAATCATGCGTGGTATTATTTGAACGGCGGCCTCACCGTTCATCCGGTCGGGCAGAAACTTCCCAATCCCTGGGGACTTTACGACCTGGAAGGGAATGTCTGGGAATGGTGCCAGGATTGGCTCGGCGATTTGCCCGGCGGAACGGTGACCGACCCGCAAGGGCCGGCCTCCAATCCAATCGGATGGAAAGTCATTCGCGGCGGCAGTTACGACTTCGCGGAACCGGACTGCCGGTCGGCGCGCCGCTATTTCTATCCCAATCATCCCGCGCTCAACGATACGGACCTCGGCTTCCGCGTAGTGCTTGTCACGGAACCGTAATCAGGGACGCCCGTTTCAAATGGAAACCGACATGGGCAGCACCGTGAGACGGCGTCGAAATTTTCAAACCGGCGTGTGCCGTGGTCCCGCCTTGGACGGGCCTGAACAAACAAACAACAAAAACGGGGCCTCCGCGCCCCAACCACAAACAAACGCAATGAAAACAAAGACAACACATCAGTCAAAATGGATTCGCACCGGCGCATGGCTGCCGGTCCTGGCCGGCCTGACTTTGGCCGCTGCGTCCACCGCCTCCGCCCTCGCCGCCGACAAGCGCGCCCCCGAGGTCCCGGATACCATCGCCGTGCCGGACGGCAACAAGGTTCACTTCCACGGCTACGCCGTGGGCTTCCAGATCTACACCTGGAATGGCGCCAGTTGGGGAGCCGCCGTGCCCGACGCCACCTTGTTCGATGACGAAGGCAACGTCGTGGCGATTCACTACGCCGGCCCGACGTGGGAGAGCAACAGTGGCAGTAAAGTGGTGGGGGCGCTGCCTCCGAAGAGTGTCATCGTGGATTCTAATTCCATCCCCTGGCTGCGGCTTGACGCAGTCACCGCGAAAACCACCGGCCCCGGGATTTTCGCCAACACGACTTACATCCAGCGGGTGAACACGGCCGGCGGCAAGGCACCCTCGGCGGCCGGCACGGTGATCGGGCAGATCGCCAGCGTCCCTTACACCGCCGATTACTTCTTCTTCCGAAAGGCCAACAACTGATGATTTACGCGCCCCGGTCAAGGCCCAACGACTTTGACCGGGAAACAAAACCAGGTTTCAAAAAATGATCCAAAACCAACCACAACCAAACACATGTATAAAAAAGAAAATCTGACCAGGATTGCGAAGATGAACCAACTCGCGCCGGAATTGATGAAGGCCTTCTGGGCCTTCGACAAGGCCGCGGTCGCCGCCGGGGCGATTCCCGTGAAATATAAGGAACTGATCGCCGTTGGCGTGGCGCTCACCACGCAATGTCCCTATTGCATCGGCATCCACACCGACAACGCGCGCAAGGCCGGAGCCACCGAAACCGAGCTAACCGAGGCCGCGATGGTCGCCGCTTCGCTGCGGGCAGGTGCCGCTGTGACGCACGCCACCCACGCTCTGACCGATTAACTCACGCGCTTCCATAAACGAATACGCCGATGACAAACGCAACACGCGTGCGTTCGTGCCGCGCGTCGGCAACCATCCTGCGACGACCAGTCGGCCAGCAACCAGGGCGGGCGAATCTTAAATGGATAACCACAAACCTCAGCGCAGAATATGACGAAACGTTCCCGCCGACTGTTCTACATCAATCTAACCGATTGGACTTGGTGGGCATGGACCGTTACTACCGTCCTGCTGATCGTGGGATTGTCCGGCTTCAACCCGGCCTTCAGCGCCGCCATGGCGGTGACGGCGGGGCAGGGAATCATACTGCTCGTCCGCGACCGCAGTCCGGCGGCAATTTCCGTTCAGATTCGGGCGGCTTATCTCCTTCTCATGCTGATCAGTTATCCGTCACCGATGCGCTGGTTTTATTGGCTGCTGGTGGTGGGAACCATTGCCCTCCTCGTCTTCGGTTATTGCACAATGGCGCGTCTCCTTTCGCTGTTGCCGTGGAATAGCCGGGAAACTTACACCTTGGAGCGTTTGCGCCGGACATTTTTTTCCGCTCCCGACCTTGATCGGCTTTCAACCGATTCAGCGGCGGCGGGCTGCGCGGGTGGATTATGCACGATCAAGGCGCAGGTTGCACCGCCAGCCGCAGACACCCTTGTGATTCACCCGAAACTGCCTGGTCATGCGAGCAGCGAACCTGACGTTCAAGCGACCTGCCCAGTCGAATGATTGAACCGCGCAGCCAAGCAGATCGGTGCCACCGGTCGTATCGTTATCCCGATGGACGCTCACTTAAAAGTTGCGGTGATCGTTCTAAAATTAAAGCAATGCCAACCACCAATAACCGACTGAAAAACCATGCCGTCAGCCAATCTGTTGCCACCCGCGCCGGTCTTGCCGTGCCTTAAATCCACGTTCGAGTTCAAGGATCTGGCGCTGATGTCAGCGCTGATACCGCCTGCGGGATTTTCCCCGCAGCCGGCGAGCGCTTCCGCAGTTGCCGGGCAACGCGCCGGAGCGCCGTTGATCTATGTGGTGGACAATGAGCCGCACTTGACGGAACTCTACACCGTCCTGCTGGAAGTGACCGGTTGCCGCGTGCGGGCCTTCAATGATCGCAACGAGGCGCTGGCCGCCTTGAAACGGCAGGAGCAGAAGCCGGATCTTCTGATCATGGACCACCTCGGGAATTCGCTCTCAACCGACCGGTTCATGAAACTGTGTCGTCAGATTTGTCCCGGCCTCCGGATTCTGATGGCCAGCGGTCTGAATCAACATCATCTGCGGTTTGGTTCCGTGCGACCGGACCGCTTTTTACAAAAACCGTTCACGCCCGACGAGTTTTTGCGCGAGGTGAAAGCCGCATTGAACACCAGCCCGGACGGTGTATCGTCCGGCGTCGAATTCAACTCCGGTCATTGAACGTGTCCGATAGGCGAAACCAGCTGATCCACCAAAGGGCAGGGCAGTCGGGCTGCAAACGCCTTGCGTCCGCAGCACATTGGCAAGCCACCAAGGCTGAAAAGCTCTTCCCTCTCCGCCTCGAACGGGAAGAGAATTCCCCGAACTGATAGTTCGCGCTTTGAACCCCTGAATCCCCTCACCCGGCCTTTGGCCACCCTCTCCCCCACCGGGGGAGAGGGCAGGGTGAGGGGCGCTCCGCCGGCTTCTATTTCCAACGCCGCGATTGACTTCCGTTTGCGTCGGGTGTTCACTCCGCCTGCCCCGGCGAGGTCAATGAGCGGCCACCAACAAGCATTGTTGTCACTCATTGCGATCGTGACTCAGCAGATGCAGATCTGTTCTCGGCCGTGCTCAACTATCGGCCTCGCTTCGGGGCACCAGTTTTGGGAGATGCATGAAATATCGGAAATTCAACCGCGAACCACGCCAGACAAAGATTCAAGCAATGGGGACAAGAACTCCATGCCAGGTGAAGCCGCCCAATCCTCGGACCGCGAGTTGTCCCAACTCGCAGCGCGTCATTTATCATGGTCGCATGGACAGTTCGCGCGTCGTCGTTGCAATCCACCTGCTGCGCTTTGGGACAACGCGCGGTCCGCTGCAGTTGCGGCGTCAGCCGCGTTAGGTCCCTCCGCGTTCATCCGCGGTTAAATTTTATGGCCAGCAAGAAAATTGAAATCATCATCAAGGATACGCATCGCGGCCTCTGGTATGAGGACGGCGTGCTCACCAAAACCCTCGAAGCCGGACGCTACGAGATTCCCAAGAACGAAGGCGTCTTCGGCCGCACCGGCCCGCTTGTGGAAGTCACGCTCGTGGACATGCGCGAACGCGACCTCATCATCAAGGGCCAGGAAATCCTCACCGCCGACAAGGTCGCCCTGCGCGTCAGCATCATCGTCCAGTTCCGCGTGGTGGATCCCAAGCTGGCGCTGCACGCCGTGGAGAAATACGAGGACCGGCTTTACAGCGACGTCCAACTCGCCGCGCGCCGTTCCCTCGCCAGCATGACGCTGGAGGAGATTCTCACCAACCGCAATCGCCTGAGCGAGGACATCCTGCGCGACGTGAAAGGCACCGCCGCCAGCTACGGCGTGACCATCCAGCGCGCCGACGTGAAGGACCTCGTGTTCCCCGGCAATTTGCAGGAGATCATGAACAAGGTGCTCGCCGCCGAGCGCATGAGCCAGGTGCAACTCGTCGAAGCCCGCACCAAGGCCGACGTGCAGAAGATCGAATCCCAGAGCAAAGCCGACGCGCAACGTCAGGAAGCCGAGTCCAAGGCCAACTCCCAGCGATTGGCGGCGCAGGCCGATAGCGAAGTGCAACGTTTGCACACCGAGGCGGAGATCAAGCAATTGCAAGAACGCGAACGCACCGCCGCCGCCTACGCCAAACACCCCGCCCTCCTGCGCATGTTGGAACTGGAAGCGCTCGCCGAACTGGCCAGGAATGGAAACGCGCGAATTTACATCGGCTTTGATAAACATGTCGTAGCCGAGGCGGCCAAAGAATGAAAATTAACCGCAGATGAACGCAGATGGACGCAGATTTTCCTTTCTGAACTAAAAGTTGTCCGAGTCAAATTTTGCGTAACGTGATACTCTGTCGCCAATGGAACTGAAGGACCAAGCGCCGCAAGCCACTCTGGCTCGCAGGATGGGAGACACGGCCCACGTGTCGGGCCTGGCCATTCGACTGGCGCAGATGAGCGGCGCGGCCGGGCGGTTGCCGGAATGGCTGCTGAAAGTTGCCGTGGAACGCGGTGCCAAACATTACCAGCGCGATTTCGACCCATCCCTGCCACCGGACAATCCAGCCATTCCAGACGAAGAAATTGGCGTCGCTCTTTGCCTTGGCCAGCTGCCTTTTGAGCCGTGGTTCATCCGCGCGGCGGCGCAATTGCTTTCGTCGCCGCGCGTGGATCCGCAGGGACTCGCGCGATTGGCGGAGATGGAGCGCGTTGAACCGATCCTGCTCCACATTGCCGCCGCATGCGAACGGGCGGGTGAAATCTCCGAACCGTGGGCCACGATAAAGAAACAACTTCATCCACGGCGCGCCGTGCGCACCGACGCCCTGCCGCATTGGACACGGTTTGCCATTTTGCCCGGCCTCACACGCAACGGTTCGTACGCTCCGCCCCAATGGCTCGAACGCCGTGAATAATCCGCTTCTCATTTTGCAAACGTTGGACCGCCACCTGGACCACACGGTTGAGCTGACGCTCTACGGACGCGCTGCGCTCGCACTTGGTTTTCCCGCGCACGAGCCCCGGCACGACACAACTCAGGACGTGGATGCGATCATCCCGTTGGCACAGCTCGATCAAATGCACGCGGATGAACAATTTTGGGAAGCCAAGGACGCCACCAATGCGGAACTGGCGGAACGCGATCTCTACATCACACACCTGTTCACGGAAGCCGACATCTTCCTCCTGCCGGATTGGCTGGAGCGTCGCGTGCCCATTCAGCACACCTTCACCCATTTGAAATTATTCCGACCCGCGACGCTTGATCTCATCCTGACCAAAATGATGCGCGGCGCCGATCCCGAAGACCTTGCTGACATTGAGTTTCTTTTGAAAATGGAGCCAGTGTCAGCTGCGGAATTGAATGCGGCCTTTGGTCGGGTTCGCTTGCCCGACATTCAGGAATTGCAGGATGCGTTTCGCACCGCCCAACCCAAAGTGCTGGCACTGGCAGGAAAAATGTAACACTATGACCGTCGCCGCCTACGCCAAGCACCCGGCCCTCCTGCGCATGTTGGAACTGGAAGCGCTCGCCGAACTGGCCAGGAATGGCAACGCCCGCATCTACATCGGCTTTGATAAACAGATCGTTGCCGATGTGGCCAAGAATGAAAATTAACCACGAACGAGCACGGATTGATACAGATCGGTTTACATCCACTGCATGTGCAGCGTTGCGTTTGACTCAGACGCGTCCTCAAATAGATAACAAATAGATTTTATGGAATCGGACACCATCAAACTTTTCATGTGGGGATTCCAACAACACTTTCAAATTAGCCTGAAAGTTAGAGTTGAAGAATTGTTTAAAGCGCTTGATCCTAATTTTGAAGTCGAAGTTTTCCTGCTGGGTTTGGTTCGCAACGAATCGCCCACAAATCATCCGGTTTGCCTTGAACCAGAGGAATGCGGTTTTGAACCACATCATTTCGCATCAGTCCGAGAAGACGCCAAACATTTTCTCGCTGTTGCCTCCGATCGTAACTTGATGGCAACTCATCCAACACATCAACGCTCCATTGAGAGACGACGTGAAAGGCGCGCGGAGAAAAATGCGGTAATGAAAGCTATTGAAGATCGGCATCATTACGCAAATGACGAGTTCTTCTTTTCAGGATTCATGCCGGTTGCAGATTATGATGTCGGCGTTGTTTTTCGGCTGCATCATAAACATGGCATTTCGCATTATCAATTACCTCATGTATATGCAGAAGATCGTTACCAAGTGCCAGCATCGTTGACAGAAGCTGTCGCGAAATTATTTCTTCAGGAGTGTTGCGCGTCATTTTATGTTCCAGACCCTGAAAACGTAGCAGATTATGACGGATTAAAAACTGATGAGATTTTGGCAAGGGCTGGCGATCGTCTCATGGAAGCGCCGATTTTTGCCGGCCGTGGAATTGAAGGCTTATATGGATTATTTAAGGCATGCAATTTTATCTCATCATTAACTTACGAACGCGCTACCTCAGTCGGTGAAATGCTTATTGCGCGTCAAGATCATCCAAATATTCAGGCGACCCTAACGCTCGAAAAACCTCTATCGCTTCATCAACATCGGGCGGTTCGAAAACTTTTGGAAATCAGTTCTGTCGGAGATGCAATTTTAACAAATGGAGCTTCTGTTACAGGTTTCGGCAAGTTTTTTGGAAACTATGATGAATCGAAGGCGGATTTGTTAAGGGTTCGTTTTACGGGATACCACAAATGGGAGCTTTGCCATGCTGATCACAAACTAATGCGGGTAGATTTTGGCAAGCCTGCATTACCTCTGCCACCTCTAAACCAGCAACGATTTACAGATGATCTTGAACGGATTTTCAAAGGTATTTCTCAAAGTGCGATTAAAAATCTTTTTGAACTTTCTGAAGAAGCATGCCGGCAGCGTCATGGCACTGTTCTCGTGATGACTCCTGAAGCTGCCAGCGAATCGAAACGACTTGCCTCACAAGCAACAGGCCTAGTGCCGGTCTCGCTCACGCCAAAGTTGTTAAAGAGTGTCACAGCCATTGATGGCGCGGTGATGTTGGACACGAATGGGATTTGTCACGCAATTGGCGTCATTCTGGATGGCGAAGCTGTTGAATTTGGCAATCCAGCGCGTGGTGCTCGTTATAATTCCAGCTTGCGATATGCCGCCCAAATGGACGCTCGCAAAAAAGATTGTGTAGTTGTTGTGGTATCAGAAGATGGAACGGCAGAATGGATTCCAGAGCTTAATCCGCGCATATCGCGGAATATTTTAAAATCAAAAGAAGCTGAAGCAGATTTAATTTTGAGCAAAACCGAAATTTCTTACCGTGATGCAACTATGCTTCTAAACTGGGCGTCGGAGAATCGCTTTTACCTGCCTCAATCTTTTTGTGAAAAGGCGAATCGTATTGCGGAAGCACGGAAGAAGTTATATGACGAAGGGAAAATAAATTTCTATTTTGGATTTGGCTCGTTTGAACCGCATCCGATCATGTCAGATGATTATTTGGAGGAATGAATGAATTATCTCATCGCCCTCGGCGGCACCTTGAACAAGATATAGGCGGGTGCCACGGCGGTTATCTAAAGTAGAAATTGATCTACGTGGCCCTTCTTCCGTAAACCCAATAGCCAGACGCCGGTGGCGTCCGTGCGGCAGGCGTTGGAACGGCTCGCCGTGCCCGGCATCCGCCGACGCGCCGACGTTTCGGATGATACTCTGCTGCGGGCGGCTGGAGGGAGAACCGTCTGTGTGCCGCCAGGTTTTGGAGTGCGCCAGTCCTCTGGCGCTTTTTGTGCCACAACCCGTTGAAAGCGGCAGAGGGCTGCCGCAGTCCAAGACACAGTCGCGTTTAGCGTGAGCGCCTTTTGGTTCATGGAACTTGTCACTCTGAATCCGTGTCCCTCCGTGTTAATCCGTGGTTTAAAATGCTTTCGTGTATTTGGTGTTTTTCGTGGTTAAATTCCGGGAAATCCACAATGATAATCCCGAAAGGAACCTTGATCATGAGACGGCTAAGTTGTCTGAGCATTCCCTGTCTGGCTTTGATATTGGCCTGTGTCCTGTTCACTACCGCACGAGTGCCCGCCTGCACCATCTTCGTGCTGACCGACACCCATCAGGCGTTGTTTTGCAACAACGAAGACTGGTCGGACCCGAAGACGCGCATCTGGTTTCTGCCCGCCGGTGAGGGATGTTTCGGCGCGGTGTATGTCGGCTTCGCGAATGGTTATGCGCAGGGCGGCATGAACACGGAGGGGCTGGCCTTCGATTGGGTGGCGGGGTATACGGAGAAATGGGCACTAGACAGAAATCTGCCGGAAGTGCGCTACAACTCCGGCCAGCGCATGCTGGAGACCTGCGCGACGATTGATCAGGCCGTCGCGTTTTTTCGCAGTCATTTTGAAGCCGGATTCTTCCGCGCGAAAATTCTCGTGGCGGACCGGTCGGGCGCTTCGGTCATCATCGGCGCACGCGACGGCAAGCTGCTGGTGGAGCAGGACGACCGTTGTCGCGGGTTCGGTTATGGACAACGGCCGCTGGATGCCGCGCTCGCGAAAAATCCCCAGGTCACCGTGGCGGAGGGTTTCAGCATTTTGAAGGATTCCCGGCAAGGCGGCGATTACGCCACGAAGTATTCGAACATTTTCGATTTGAAGTCCGGCGATATTTTTCTCTTCCCGTTTCCGGGTCGTGATGACGAGGTGAAGTTGAATCTCGCGGCTGAACTCAAGAAAGGGAGTCATTACTACGAGATGGCGCGGATCCAAGAGCAACTGGCGCTGGCCCCGCTGCCCCTGCCGTTGAACATGGAGCGGCTGGCGGTGGACAAATACAAACCGATTCCAGACCAGGAGCCGGAAATGACCGCGCATTTGCGAGCGACGATTCACGACGCGGGCGAAGGCATCCTGCATCCCGAGGATTGCACAGACGAATTCTGGAAGGCGGAGGTCGCGCCCAAACAGAAGGAAATCAAGGATTCCGTAAAGCGTCTCGGCGATTTGATGGCGATTGATCTGGTGGACCGCAGTGATGACCACGGGCTGCGCGTCTATCGGTATCGGGTGGACTTCGCCAATGCGATTGTTCTCCAACGTTACGTTTTCAACGCGCAAAACAAAATCGTCACGAACGGAACAGAAGCGGTTGAATTGAAACAACATTTCCTCATGCCGCCCGCGCAAGAAGACGCGCCCGTGGTCGGCATCGGCGTCGCGCTGCGCGAGGACAAAGGCAACATCATCATGCAGGAAATCATTCCCGGTTCGCCGGCCGCCGCGCAGAAGGACATCCATGCCGGCGACCGCATCCTCGCGATTGCCCAGGACGACGGACCCGCCGTGGACACAAAAGACCTGAAGCTCGCCAAGGCGGCTGAGTTGATTCGCGGTCAAGCCGGCACCACGGTCCGGCTGACCATCGCTGGAGAAGACGATGCCCACGCCCGCATCGTGAGCGTTGTCCGCGCGGAATTGAAACTGCCGCTGCATTGATTCCATGTGGCTCTTCACCCGTAAATCAAAAGAGCCGATGCCGTTGGTTTCCGTGCGGCAGGCGTTGGACCAGCTTGCCGCGCTCGGCATCTGCCGGCGCTCCGGCATTTCGGAAGATGACCTGTTGCTGTCGCTCGAAGGCACGCTGGATTCGCCAGTGGATTGGGTCAATTTGTTATGCGTGCTGGGCGAAGACGTGCAGCGCGCCGGGCATCAACCCATGTCGGACGACATCTGGCACCTCGATGCGGAATGCATTGTGGAGGATGGCGACTATGTCCAAGTGTTGGAGCGGTTCGTGATTCTTGCCAAAGGTCAGCTCCCGCTCACCGACCTACGCGATCATGTGGACATCGAGAACGGCGAGGCGTGGTTGGAGTTCACACTCGACGGCCAGCCGGTGCATTGGGATCTGGAAGTGAGCGACGACTGGCTGGCACCGGAACTTTACACGCGCTTGCAGGAACTGGTGGCCGCACGGGCCGACGGGCAGAAATTTTTCATCGTCGCGCTGGGGCAGGATTCACTGGTGTGTTTTGGCGATGCGGCGATGAAAGCGACATTATCCAAATTATCCGGACTGGAGTTTCAGTGGGAATAAAATGAAAACCCGTATCGAAGCCGGAACCGACATTGCGATGATTGGCGCCTGGGATGCGGGCCGGAACGATGCCGCGCTCGCCGGTGTCTCGGGCAAGAAATTAGATCAGGTGCTCGAAGAGGATTGCACGGCGGGAAATCTATTTCTCCTCCGCACCGGAGCGGATGGTGGCGGACCGGTGGATGTCTATGTGGATTCCGCGGTTCCGGACGACGTGCGGAAGCAATGCCGGGCGGCGAAGCGCGAGTTTCTGATTTTCGTTCCGAGCGGCCGGCTGGTGATAGGTGGCATTGAAGAGTATCGCTCCGGGCCGGCGAAGCTGGCGGCGGCCGGCAGCGTGGTGGCAGTTCCCGGCGGGAATTACGCGCTGCGTTGTCTCGTGCCGAAAGGGGAAATCCATCTCGACCCGCCGACGCGGGCGGAATTGGAGGCGACGGTCGGCGCGGAGGATTCCCGATACTACCGGCGCATCCAGATGTTTGCCTTGAGCGCGTATTTTGGCGTGCCGCTGTTGTTCGCGGGCTTGATCTTTCTGCTGGGCTGGAAAAAGGCGCTAACCGTTGCGGCCGCCGTCGGGTTCATCTGCTATGGATTGGTGCGCCTCATTTCCCGCAACGAGCGTTTTCGGCGCGTGGCCCGGGCCGAGAACGAGTTGTGGCAGCAGGCACACCAGCGCGGGCTGCCCACGTTGATTTTTGAACTCCGTCGGGTAAGTGATACCGCGGGGCTGTCAGGCGGGGCATTACATCTGAAAAGCCTCACGGAGAAAAATTAACCGGCGGGGAATTCAGCACCGGCCCGGTAACATTTAATGTGAGTCAAGTCAGTCAAGTCGCTGCAAAGATGCCGTGGTTGACGCGGTTAAATAAAACGGGTAAACCGACGCGATTCAGTAAATAAAAGCCGATGGGCGCTTTCTTCACCAATTTACAAATTCGCAAGACTTCCACCAGGGCGGTATGTGCGGCGTTGCCGAAACTGACTGACTCACGGGCCTACGTTTCGCCTGATGGCAATGGCTGGGTCACGGTCTATCTCGAAGCCACCGAGGATCAAAATGACAAAACCCTGCGTGAAATCGCCGGTGGACTTTCCCAAGTGCTAAAGGCGGATGTGCTCGGTTTTTTGGTTCACGACAGTGACATTGCCGCCTACTGGCTTTTCCAAAATGGCCGGCTGACGGACGAGTTCGATTCCGCGCCGGATTACTTTGGCGCCCGCGTGGATGCAAAGACCCGCGCCCGCGTGCGTGGCAACACGGACATTTTGCTGCCGCTCTGCCTCGCCGACATCAGTCACGCACAATTGGATGCAGTGCTTCATCCGGCGGATGGCTTTACCACCTTCGCTGAAGAAACGGTCACCGAACTGGCAAAACTGCTGGGCATTGACGAGACGCGCGCCAGCCTCGGCTTCAATTATTTTGACGAGGAGGGCTCGGAAAATCTCGCGGATGTGGCGGAGTTTGAACCGGTCGGCCGCGGCGCAGAGCGCAAGGAGGCGGAACCACCCGGCGGCAGCGATATTCCGCCATTTCCCTTGCCCGACAGCTATCCCATCGCGATCAACATGCTGACACAAACGTGGAACAGCCAGTATGACCAAAGCAGCCCGGCCACGGCCAAAATGTTTGCCATGTTCGGCAAGGATGCCGACGAGATCATGAAGCAGATGCGTGATCAATTTGACAAGTCCGCGTGCGACCTGCTGAAGAAATCCACCGTGTCCGGTCTGCCGACGATTGAGGAATTGAAAGCCGCGCGCGACCAAGGGCCCGAGGCGCTGGCGGCGTTGATTGCGAAGAAAACTCCCGGCCAGGTGACTGAGATCGGCATCGGCGCCGCCGTTTACGGACTGGAACCCTTTCTCGCCGCGTTGTTGAAACACGGCCTGGATCCGAACGCGGCCAATGCGCAAGGTCGCACCACGCTGGCCGCCGCGGAACAACACGGCCAGGACTCGGCGATTTATCGCCTGGTCAAAAACCATGGCATGGGCAGTCACTGAGTTGTTGCTCAAGGCATATCTATTCATGACCCTGCAACTGGAATACACCTGCACGGAAGCGGAAATGAAGGAGGCGCAGTCGCTCAATTTGCAGCGACAGTGCGGCGGCGGACCGAAATGGCGGTCGCAGGTGATTTACTGGGCGTTTATCGCCGTCGTGGCCGTGCTGGTGTATCTGCGATTCAAAATGGAGATCGCGCCGGAAGATCGCACTTGGTTCATCGCGCTCGTGGTGGTGGTTTTCATCGCGCTCCAGTTATTCAAACGGAAGACACGCCGAAAACTGGATGAGCCGGCGCGCTTGGAAATTTCCGAGCGTGAACTGGTCTTCACCGGCAGCAACGGGCGCACGGTGATGCCGTGGTCGGCGTTCAGCCAGTGCCTGGAATCACCGGCGCTGTTCGTCCTGATCAATCGCGCCAGGACCATCTTGTGGACCGTGCCCAAGCGGTCATTCCCGGATGAGAAATCGCAGGACTGGTTTCGCACTCTGACCAATCAACTGGAGAACACGGCGGCGTCGTCGGCCGGTGAAACCTCTGCGCCGGGAAGGTTCGCCGCCAAAGGAATCACGCTCACGGTCCAATTGGGCTACCGGGATTATCTGACGCGGATGTTCACGTCGTGGGGGACGCGGGGCATGGCACTGGTCTTTTTGGCCTTGATCCTTGGGGTGTGTCTGTTTGCTTCCGATCCTCCGGACGCGGTGAATTCACGTGGCAAGACCCTTGTTATCATGCTGGCGATGGTGATACCGATGATGGCAGCGATGTTTTTTGTGGTCGCGTTCGTCTCGTGGCGTTCGGAAAAGAAGTTTGTGGAACCGCAACAAGTGGCGTTGAGCGGTGACGGCATTCAATATGCCGGCAGCGACGTCAGCGGTCTCCTGGTCTGGTCCACTTACAAATATTATCTGGAGAATCGCTGGGCGTTTTTTGTGTGGAACCCGCAGGGCTCGCTGTGGATGATGTTTCCGAAACGCGCGTTCGCGTCGCGGATGGAGATGGAGCAGTGCCGCGATCTGTTGCGGACGAAGCTGAAGGCATCCCGATGGTTTTTCTTTTGAGCATTTGATATGAACGCCCAACCCCCTGTTTTGTCCGCCGGTTTTCAGCGGTTGTACTGTGATGCCGCCGTGTTTGACGCGTTCAGCGCGTGGCACCCGGTCCATTTTCGCCGCGTGCTGCCGTTTCAAACGGAAGATCCGGTGATGGACGATCCACGGTTGATCGCCGCGGAGGAAGCGCATCTGGCCGGCCGCACGGACGCCACCCGGCGGGATGTGGTGGAGGCGTATCGCCAGTGCGGTCTGTTGTCGGAGGAAGAGGCGGCCAGTTTGAACCCGGTCGTTGATTACTTTGGCGCCGACTTCTTCGAGCTGATGGGCGAGGTTTACGCGAATGCAGGCATGTTCATCTGCGCACTCCGCTGGCATCGGGAATTCATCGCGGAGTTGGAAACTCAAAACTCCAATGCCGCTGCCGACACCGAAAGCGTTTATGCGGGCGTGGGCTATTGTCTTTACTCGCTCGGCCTGTTTGAGGAGGCGATGGCGTGGTCGAAGTCGTGTGTCGGGCCGCGTCAGTTGGCGGACACGGTTTGCCGGGCGTTGATTGAGTATGAAGCGCAGTTGCAGGGCGGCTGTGTCCGGGGTGTTGAGCGGGCGGCTTCCAGAACGCGCTACACAGCCAGCGCCTTTGATCCGGCGCAAGCGAACTCGCTCACACCGCGGCTCAAAGCGGCGACGGAGATGATTGCGCC
This sequence comes from Verrucomicrobiia bacterium, assembly GCA_035577265.1. Taxonomy (GTDB): domain Bacteria; phylum Verrucomicrobiota; class Verrucomicrobiia; order Limisphaerales; family UBA11358; genus UBA11358. Next base: position 84,981 of record DATLVR010000006.1, read on the forward strand.
GTTTCAGCAAATCTACATTGATTGGATCAGTTCCGAGGCCCCCGGACCGGAACTGGAGCCGGAGGGTTATCCGTTTCAGCCCGAACGCGACGCCGGCAACCTGACGCGGCATCGCATGAATCTCCTCTTTGCCACCAGCGGTCACGCAGATGCCCTGATCGCCAGCGGCCACACCTCCGCGGCGAAACGGCTGTTGCTCGAAGCCGCCATGCTGGAACCGCACGCGGATTTTATCCAGGACCGGATCAAGCTGCTGCCGTGAAAGGGTGCGTGAACCGCGTGATATTCCGCCAGATTTTGAATTGCGAAAAACATGGAAGCGGGTCCGGCAAGCTGTTATCAAATTCCGCATGCAGCTATGCTCACGCAGGCAATTATCAGCCGACCAGCCCGGGCGCCGCGCGGCTGTTTTGTCACGGACACGAATTGATCCGGGTCTCACTTTTCTATTTGTGCTGTTTCTGAATTTAGCTGGCGTGACCCCGGCGGATGCGGCCTCGCCGGACGGGCAGATCGCCGCCGTCAAGTCGCAGATGATTGATGCCATCTTTCAGGTTCAACATATCGTCAATCAGCCGGTGACCCCGTTGAAACGCAAGCCCGGCATGGATGTGTCTCTCTACAGTCCCGGCTGGTTCCATGAGGGAGCCACCAAGCCGGACTTCGATACCGTGGACGTCCGCAAAACCCAGGAGTTTGCCTATGAAGGCCACCAATACGTCACCTCTGATGCGAATCCCGGCGTGGTATTCCCCGGGCACGAACTGGAATTCAACTCCATGACCAAGTATTTCTTCACGGATCGCCTGGTTCCCAAGAAAAGGCTGACCGAGGCAGAGATGCTGGAGATCAACCGGCTTTATCGCATCATCGGTCATTGCGAGCGGCAGCTGGATGAATTGCAAAACCCGGAACCGTTGCTGGCAAAAATCCACCGGCTGGCTGGCGCCAACAAGTTTGCGGTCATGGGGTTCATCGCGGTCTTGGTGGTGACGCTCCTGTGGTTGCGCAAAAGACAATCGCCGCAGCTGGCGGATTAACCGGAGACATCCATGGCTTTCACCGTCACACACCCGCTGGGCCGAGTCCCCGCTTTCCGCGAACTTCAAGAGCTGGCCGCCGGTCATGGCGTTCAGATCCACGGCAATGAACTTGCCGGGGACTTCCATCACCCCAACCCGGAGCAGCCCAAGGTGAGCGGGATTTATCGCTTTGAGCCGGACGGTGCGCTCTGTGGCGAGTTCACCGGTCAGGTGCTCGGGAAATTAACCGGGACATTTGCATTCACTGCGGGCAAGGCCGAAGTCACCATCACCGCCAAGCCGTTCCTGCTGCCCGAGGCGGTTTTGAAATCCAAGCTGTCCGAGGCACTGGCCGCCGTTTGCGCCCGGTTTCCGTCCGGAGCCTGAGCCGGAACGATGCAGTGAAACCACGGATGGACACGGATGGACACGGATAAAGACCGGAGAAAGACCGGAGAAAGGACCACTTCAGCGAACTTGGTAGCAGGCACCGATCGGTGAACTCATTTTCATTTCTGAAAACCGTTCCCAATCCGTGTTTATCTGTGTCCATCCGTGGTTAAAACTCTTTTCTACTGAATCGTTCCGGCTAAGGCACTACTTCCATTCTATAAAACGAGGCAGATGAAACGGGCAGGGGAATGGTTCGCGAGTTGGTGACGGTGGTCGGAGGATTGTTGGTATAAACGGCCGTCCATGGTCCGCCCGGCTGGCTGGCCTGTTTGAGAATCTGTCGCGCTGCCTGGCCGCCTTTCCAATTCAAGGTGACTTGTCCGTTCCCGGCTTGAATGCCGGTGAATTTGAGAACCGAGCCGGCCAAATTCGGATCGGTGTCGGCCGCCTGCTCCTGCAGATTGTTCATGCCGTCCAGATCATCATCCGCCGTGGCGACCGCGCTGGTGGGGTTGCCGAAATGCGCCTGTTCCCATCCATTGAGCAACCCATCGCCGTCGGCATCCAGTTGCGGATGCGCCTGCTGTGATAGAATCTGCACACTGTAACGGCCGAGGGTGATCTGGCCGCTGTTGCCGGAGACCTGCACCAAGCCGGCGCCCTTGTTCTCAAAGTCCGAACCATACACCGGCCAGTCCGAGTTCAGGTTCACATACCACGTCCCGTTGGCCGGAAAACCGCCGACCGCATAATTGGTGAGCGCCTGGTTGGAAAAATTCATCACCACCATCACCTGGTCGTTTGGACCGGCACCCCAACGGTGGAAGGCGAGGACTTTGGCGGTATTGTCCACGACATGCGACGTGATGTTCGGCCCGGTCAAGCCCAGGCTGACGCCATCGAGATTCCGGCGCAGATGAACCAGGTCGCGATAAAAGTTCACGACGTTCGTATAGGTGGTCTGGTTGGACCAGTTGAGCGGCTTGGCATCGCCGAACTGATTCGTGACGAGCATTTCCTGCCCCATGAACAACATCGGAGTTGCGGGAGTGGTCATCACCACGGCGGCGGCGAGCATGGCGCGTTTGCGGGCGAAGTAGCCGGTGGGGTCGGCCCCGTTGATGCGCACGGGCAGCCGTTTGCCGTTGTTCAAGTCGCCGGTCAGGTCATGGGTTTCGTCGTAGAGGACGCGGAAAAAGCCGGAGCCGTTCATGGCGTTCCACAAGCCGGTCACGTCCCGGTCGGCGTCGCTGCCCTGGGTGACCACGTTGATCAAGGTGTCGCCAAAGCCGACGCCCCATTCACCGTCGAAGTCCATGCCGCCGGATTGATCCTCGGCGATGCTGATGGCTCCCGGATGGTCCGCATGAATGACGGTGTCGTTGATATATTTGATGAGCGTGTCGGCACCGGTGACGTTTCCGCCGCTGTAATATCTGATGGCGCCCACGGCGTCCCAGCGGAAGCCGTCAATATGACATTCGTCCAGCCACATCCGGAAATTGTCGATGATGTAGGAGCGGACGCCATCGGTGGAGTAGTTGGGACGATTGGCTCCCCACGGGGTATTGAGCATGGCACCGGTGAAGAAGTAGATGCTCGGGCTGGCTCCGGTATCAAAGGTATACAGGTCAAGATCGGCCGACCCGTAATGATTATGGACCACGTCGAGCAGCACGCGGAGGCCGCGCTGGTGGGCGGCTTTGACAAAGCTCTTCAATCCGTCGGGCCCGCCGTATCCGGTGTTCTCCACGGCATAGGGGTCGGCCGGGTTGTAACCCCAGCTGTAATCGCCGGCGAATTCCGCGACGGGCAACAGCTCGACCGCGTTGACGCCCAAATCCACCAGCTGATCCAGCTTGGTGATGGCGTCGGCGAATTTTCCCGGACCACCGGAAGCAGGGGTCGGATCATAAAATGAACCAACGTGCAGTTCGTAGATCACGAGGTCGGAATTGGTCACGCTCAAACGGGTGTCGCCACCCCAGTTGAACGCGCTGGGATCGTAGACGATCGAGTTGTCGGATGAGTTGACCACTTTGCGCCCGCGCGGATCGCGCTTCCAAAGATTGCCGCTGAGATAGTATTTGTACTGGTCGCCGTCGCGCGCGTTGGCAAGGTCGCGGGACCAAAGCCCGGAAGTGCCAGCTTCTTTGACCAATGGGTTGGCCGTGGTGCTCCAGCCGTTGAACGAACCCGGCACGGTTACGCTGGTCGCGTCCGGCGCCCAAACGCGAAAGGTGACACCGGTTCCCGACGCATCCGCGTAGGGGATCGAGCCCATCCCCGGGCGGCTCGATTGGGCGGTGAGTGAAGGAATGTTCAGCAAGCCAGTCAGCAGGATGCCGGCGGTCCAGAATGCATTGATGCGTCGCAGCGTCCTGGAGGAAACGCGGCACGCGAGACTGTTGTCGATTTTCTTCGTGGTCATTGAGTGAGATAGCTTGCCACGTTCGGGCCTGAAATCCACCGCATGTATATGTGGTGCATTGATCATCAAACATGGGTCTGTTTTCATTTGAAATCCGGATTTTGATTTTGCCTTTTTACTGACGCAAACGAAAGTAGCGCCGGGGCGAATTCGAGAATTGATTGGTGTAGACACTGGTGGCGCCGGTCAAATCGGCATAGGGCCCGGCCATGTTCGTGGCGGTCTGCAAGGTGAAGCCGTTGTTCCATTGTAAAATCAGCGGTTCCGGTCCCGGCAGAATATTCAGCATCGGGCCGATGATCGTGAGATTTGCCACCTCGTTGGTGGCGATCCATGGCCGGGCATCCGCCGCGGCGGCGCTGGTGAAACAATCAAGGAAGGTCACGTTGGTCGCACAAACTTCGTCCCCTACGGTGCCACGTATTTACGGCCGACCACTCTGCCGCTGATTCCTTGGCGGGAATAATTCTTTTGAACCACGAAATACACGAATCACACGAAAATAGAACTGAAGTGACTGCCAGTCGTCAGCTCGATGGGCGGTTTCAAATCCTCGCTCACCGGTGGGCCGGGTCATGGCCGGAACCTCAACCCGGTTGCCGGTCCTGGCTTTCGTGTGTTTGATGTATTTCGTGGTTAATTCAGCTGCATCGTTCCCGCTTGGTTTTCGCTTCGCGCCAATAAATTTATTCCGTTTCGGTTTTACACGGCGGCCGTGCTTCGTTAAACCATCCGACCATTTTTCGAATGAAAAAACTCATTGCCGAAAGTTTGGTCAACCGCAATGTCTTTGGGACAACAACCGATAGGATTTACCATTTATGAAAGAAAAGAAACCGACAAAATCAAAACGCGACGAACAGGCCAGGATGCTGGAATTGCTGAGAAGCATATTGCCCAAGGTGGCGCCCGATGCCGCGCTTGCGGACCAGATCTATTCCGCGTTTGAAGCCGAATTGCGGGCCAAGAACCGCGTCGTGTCGTTTGAAAAATTTTGCGAGCGCATCGAACTGCCGGATCTGGAGGCGAAGACGCTGGATGACGTGAAGCTGCAGCTCGCGGCCGGATTCGGCGACGCCGATCTGGAGGTTGAGCCGCATGAAAGCGGCAAGTCGCTGAACGTGGATGTTTCGCTGCCGGACGGGACACAGTTGCACAGCCGGATTCTCGTGCGGCCGTTGGCGGCCGAAGGAAGCGACGAACAGGACGTCACGCTGAAATTTGTGCCGTTCCCCGCGAGTTTGCCGGGCGACCCGGAATTGATCTGGGCGCTGGCCAAGCGGGAAAACATGACGAACGATGAGGCGGGCATCGCCCTGAGCAAAATTGAGGATGATTTCTGGGCGTCCAAGACGGGGCAGAAGTTGATCCGCGACCGCGTGGACCGGAGCTTTCCCGAATTCATCGCCCGTGTGCCGGCCGGGATGCTGGGCGATGCAGGCTTGAAGCGGCATTACAAATTGCCCGAGCCCGTCAAAGTCCTGCGCGGTGGAGCCAAGTAAAGGCGATCGGTTCGTTGCAAATCATAGGCTGATGGGTGCAGCTTGACACTGTTTTGATCAGTCTCTATCCGGCGGAAGTAGCGCAGATTGGCAATCTGCGGTGTCGCGGGCTGGCAGCCCGCAGCCTCTTGCTTTTCCGCACTCTGCCGATTACCAATCGGCGACACAGCAGATTGCCAATCTGCGCTACAGATTGTGCCCGCGCAGGCGGCGTGCGAGTTTACCCGGCTGTTACCTGGATGTGACCGGCAAGCTGGCCGCCGCGACGGCCTGCCCGACGCGCCGGGTCTTTTCATCCGGCACATGCAGTTGGATTTTTGCGGCGACTTCGGGGAATTCCGTTTTCAAAACTTCGCGTGCCAGGTCGAGCGCGATGTCGCCGCCTTTGCCGGTGGTGACCCGTCCGAGCAACAGCAGGTGTCGAAAATCGTAAAAGTCCGTGTAATGGGGAATCGTGTAACCGAGGTAAACGCCGATGGTCTCGTAAATCTTTTTGGCCCGCGGATCGCCCGCCGCCATCAGGCTTTGCACTTCCTTGAGCCGTTCGGGCAATCCCATTTCCGCCGGCAAAACGATCCTGGCCGCGGGCAGCAAGCGGTTGACCGCCTGTTGCGAAAAATACAGGACGCCCGGGCCACGATCACCCGACCATTCATCGGCGGCGGCGTTGGGATTGTAGTCCACGGGCGCAAAGGCGAGTTCGCTGAGCCAGCCGGTCATGCCGCCCTTGGCATCCAGAAAACCGGCGGCCTGGCTGGAGCCCATCGCCACGCCCAGCATGCCATTTGCCTTGAGCGCCATCGCGCCGGCCAGGGCCGTCACGTCCCCATCGTTGGCGACTTCGACCGGCACCTTCCATTCGTCACGGACGCGCAGGAAAATATTCTTCGCCCGCTCGAATTGCGCCAGAGGCACGGCACGGAACAATGACGCAACCATGATCTTGTTGTTCACGATGACGCCGGCGGAACTGCCACCGATGGCGTCCACGCGCGGCAGATGCGCGGCGGCTTTTTTCAAACCGCTGTTCAAGTGTTCGTAGTGATACTGCGGATCGGGCTGATCTTTGGGGTTCCACGTGAACTCGTCGCTGTAAACGACCTCGCCGTCTTTAACCGCCGCAACTTTGTAATCGCTTGCCCCGAGGTCGAAGCCGATGCGGCAGCCGTCGAGATGACCGCCAAGAGTGACGTTCATTTCATTCGCCGCCGGCACGGCTTCCGGCTTGGTGATCACCACTTCAAAAGGCTGTTCGTAAACACGGCCCATGAGATCCACGTCGAATTTCCGTTCGCCGTTCGCCGAGTAATGCTGGCGGATGATTTCGCCAATCTGCGGCGGCCCGCCGAAATAAATTTTCCAGCCGCCGCGCACCCAGAGCAGATTTTTCACGATGCGCTCGACATAGCGCAACGTGTCCGGGTCGGCCTCGGCGTTCACGACGGTTTCGTAACGTGAGATAAAGCCGCCGTCGCGTTCCAGGCCGATGACGAGCGGCACGCAGCTGCCGGTTTTCTTTGCCGCCGCGACATAACGACGGTTGAACAGTGCCGCCGGCTGGAAGTCGGGATCGAGCGGCGCAATCATTTTTTGTGACAATGACATATTCACGTGAACAGGTTCGGATCCAACGTTTCGATGGTTGCGTTAAACGGCCAGGTTGAGAAGGCCGCCCGGATTTTCCGTCGCGCTGATTTGTTTGCCGCCCTGGTAAATGTTTTCCACCCGGCCATTTTTCCACTGACGCAGCCGGTAGAGCGTGGCAAAGGCAAAGTCAGGGGCCTCGCCGCCTTGTCCACCGACAAGCTCTGCGCCGCGCCGCACGTTGTCCTGCAGCCACGGCGGCATCCGCAGGTGAAAAGGGTTGCGCTGAACTTCGCCGGCATGAAAGGACAACGCCGCGAGCAGGTCGGCCACGTCCGTGATGCTCGATTCGACCATCAGATTGGGTGACGCCATCTGGCCCCAAAACTCGGTTTCAACAATCAGGCATTGAAAATTTGCGGGCAAGGTTTGCAGCGCATCCATGACCAGAAAATGAGTGCCAATGTGCGTGCTGTTCCAGTCGGTTTCGTGCGGGAAGAAAATGACGCGGGGCTGATGCCGGGTGAGCGCGGCGGAAATGGTTTTCACCGCCGCCGACCAGTGCTGCGGATTTTCCGAGCGGGTCCGGGCGGAAATTTTTTCCAGTCCCTTCGGCGTGGTTTGTTCGACGGCAAAGCCCAGATAAGCACAGGCATTTTTCAATTCCTGCCAGCGCGCCTGCTGGCGTTCCTGGTTGCTGCCCTGGGTGACGGCGACATTGACGACCCGCATTCCCGTTTCGCGCATCAGGCGAAGGGCCAGGCCGCCGATGATGCATTCATCGTCCGGATGTGGTGAGAAGATGAGGGCTGCGGGCGCGTCGGCCCCGGGTTTGGCTGTCGGCGGCGGGGGAAATCCGCCGAGCGGCAGGGATTTTCCATCCGCCATCAGCCGGGCGAACGCAGACACATATTGATGATAGGGGTTCATGTCATTTCATGCGGCCTCGCGGCCGCGGTCGGATTGAAAAAGAAAGGATGCATTGCCGCGCCAAGTTTTGAGTGAAGACCTTGCTTGCGCAACCCCCAAATCAGGGGGGCACACCCCGCCTCCCGACGGAGCGCGACCGGTCCCCGGTCGCAGCGGGTGGACAGCATAGAACGGCTGGGAAAATCCGGATCTTTGCTTGCCGGTGGACCGCTGCGGGCGGTGGACCGCCGAACTCCACGCTGATTTTTGAAGTCGAACTACTGGGCATCACCTGATTTTGTAGCAGCCGACGTGAGGAGGCTCAAATCACGAAACCAGGAGACTTATCAGAGCCTCGTCATCTCGGCTGCTACGTTCGGGCTTTTGAGAGCGCCTCCACACATCTCGCCCGACGGAGCGCGACCGGTCCCCGGTCGCAGCAGGTGGAAAGCACCGAACGGCTGGGAAAATCAGGACGCTGGTTTGTCTGGCGGCGCGCTGCGGTTTGGGACAAACCGCGATCCGGGGCAGCGCCCGGATACGCCCAAATCAGGGGGGCGTTTATTTTTGATTCGATTGCGGATTCCCGCTCCGGCATTTTGGAGATTCTGAAAACGTCAGGAACAACCAGTCCGGTCACCGACGCCGAACGCTATTCCACGGGAAAGCTGATTCGTCGCCTGCTCGCGCTGGCGTGGCAGTTCCGCGCGGATTGTGTCTGGTCGGTGGTGTTGAGCCTGATTCTGCTCCTGTTCGGCATCGCGGGCCTCAAGCTGCTGGGCCTGGTCATCGACGTCATCCGGCACGCGCTGGATCCGGCGTTGCCTGCGCCGTTGTATCCGTTCGGCTGGCAGCCGCCGGTCGCGTGGTCAGCTTTGAAAACCGTCACCGCCATCGCGATGACCATCATGGTGCTCGCGACGGTGCGGGCGGTGCTCACCTACATCTACAACATGATCACGGCGCGTCTGACCCAGGGTGAGATTGTGCCGACGTTGCGCGCACAGCTCTACGCCAAGCTGCAGCGGCTGAGTTTCAGTTTCTTTGATGTTCACGGTTCCAATTCCATTTTCAACCGCGTCACGGGCGACGTGCAGAACACCCGGCTGTTCGTGGACGGCGTCTTGTTGCAGGGCGTGAACATGATTCTCACGCTGGCGGCCTACGCCTTTTTCATGTGGCGGATTCACCCGACGCTGACCCTGGCATGCCTGTCGGTGTCGCTGCCGTTATGGTGGCTGGCGCAATTTTATTCGGCGCGCCTGCGTCCGGGTTATCTGCGGAACCGCGAGTTGACGGACCACATGATTTTGTTGTTCAGCGAAAGCGTGCGCGGCATGCAGACCGTGAAGGGTTTTGCGGCGGAAGCCCACCAGGTCCGGCGGTTTGAAGCCGCGAATGACACGGTGAGTTCGCAGCAGCGGAAAATTTTCTGGGATCTCTCCCTCTTCACCCCCGGCACGCAGATGCTGTCGCAACTGAGCCTCGTGATTCTGTTCGCCTATGGCGGCTGGCTGTATGTGCAGGGGAAGATTCCGCTCGGCAGCGGTCTCGTGGTGTTCGCCGGCCTGCTGCAACAATTCACCGGGCAGGTGGCGACCTTCTCGACCATCGCCAATTCCGTGCAGCAAAGTCTCGCGGCCGCCCGGCGCGTGTTTGAAGTGCTGGATACGCCGGTGGACGTGCAAAGCCGGCCCAATGCCATCAAGCCGGCGCGGCTCACGGGACAAATCACCTTTGAGAAAGTGACGTTCGGCTATTCACCGGAGACACCGGTGTTGAACGGCCTTTCCTTTGAGACCAGGCCCGGGCAGGTGGTCGGCATTTTCGGAATGACCGGCAGCGGCAAAAGCTCGCTGCTCGGTTTGATTCCACGGTTCTACGATCCGCATGCGGGGCGCATTCTCGCCGATGGACAGGATTTGCGGGACCTCGACCTGGACGCGTTTCGGCGGCAGATCGGCATCGTTTATCAGGAAAGTTTTCTGTTCTCGAACACGGTCGCCGCGAACATCGCGTTCGGGCATCCGTCGGCCACCATGGAACAGATCGAGCAAGCGGCGCGGATCGCTTCGGCGCACGATTTCATCATCGCGCTGCCGCATGGCTACGAAACGGTGCTGGGCGAGGCGGGCGTGGATTTGTCCGGCGGCCAACGCCAGCGCCTGGCGCTCGCGCGGGCGCTGATCCTGCAACCGCCGATCCTGATTCTCGATGACCCGACGGCGTCCGTGGATGCGAAGACGGAAAATGAAATCGTATCCGCCTTGCGCGAAGCGATGACCGGCCGGACCACGTTCGTCGTGTCGAGCCGCGTCAATTTGCTGCGCCGGGCGGATCTGATTTTGGTTTTGGAGGACGGGCGTTTGATTCAGTCCGGCACGCACGCGGAACTGGCGCATTGTCCGGGTCCGTATCACGAAACCGCGCTCCTGCAGATCATGGATTTGGGCGAGCAGGGAGAAAGCGGGGTGCGGTCATGAGTTCGCAGCCGGACATCAAATCGCGGACGACGGGCGTTGCGAAAGGAGACCATTCAACGCGCGCCGCCATCACCTATTACAATCCGATGGAAGAGCGCGAGGCCGACAAGGCGCCGTTGCAATGGAAACTCATCCGCCGGATTTTCGGTTACACCAAACCCTACGCCGCCAAGCGGAACTGGCTGTTCATTCTGACCTTCACGCGCGGTCTGCAGTTGCCCGCGCTGGCGTGGTTGATCGGTCGCACGATCAATGGGCCGATTTCCGGTCGCAACCTGTCGGAGATTTATTGGTATGCGACGGGCTATTTTGCCTTGGCGTTGTTCACGATCGTCACTTTTCATTTCCGCCAGCGGTTTGCGCTGGAGCTGGGCGAGGCGGTGGTTCACGACATGCGGTCCGAGCTGTTCGCCAAATTGATGACGATGCCGATGGCGTTTTTCAACCAGACCAAGTTCGGCCGCATCATCAGCCGGATGACGTCGGACATCGACAGCGTGCGCGCCGGGGTGCAGGACGTGGCGTTCGTGCTGGTGGTGCAGGGATTCCAGATGACCGTCTCGGCGGCGCTGATGGCGTGGTATGACTGGAAACTGTTTTCCCTGATGCTGCTGCTCGCGCCGGTCATCTGGTTCGTGAACAAAAATTACCAGCACGAGATGGCCCGGCGGATGCGCAAGGTGCAGGAATCCTGGAGCCGCGTGGCTTCCACGCTCGCCGAATCGGTCAGCGGCATCCGCGTGACGCAGGCGTTCGTCCGGCATGACGTCAACGCGGGCTTCTTCCAAAAGTTGATCGATGTGCATGGCGAGAACAACGTCGGCGTGGCGCAGGCCTCGGCGGTGTTCGTGCCGCTGCTGCAGTTGAAGAGCCAGCTCTTTCTCGGTGCGATGGCGCTGCTCGGCGCGTTTGGTGCGTTGCAATGGCACGGCTGGCTGCACATGGAGGTTGGCGACCTGGTGATGTTCTTTTTCCTCGCCAATCTTTTCTTCGACCCGGTGCAGGCGATCGGCAATCAACTGAATCAGGCCTTGATGGCCATGGCCGGCGCGGAACGTCTGTTCCGGATGCTCGATGAAAAACCGGAATGGCAGGACGCCGCCAATGCCAGAACGCTGCCGGCGATCAAGGGGCGCGTGGAGTTTCAATCGGTGGATTTTGAATACAAACCCGGACGTCCCGTGCTCGCGGATATTTCCTTCACGGTCGGGGCCGGACAATCCGTGGCGCTCGTGGGCCACACCGGCAGCGGCAAGACGACGCTCGTGGGACTGCTGCAAAAATTTTATCTGCCCACCGGCGGCCGCGTGCTGGTGGACGATTTTGATTTGAATTCCGTCACGAGCGATTCGTTGCGGTCGCAGATGGGCAGCGTGCAGCAGAATAATTTCCTGTTCTCCGGTTCGGTGCTGGACAACATCCGGCTCGCCCGGCCGGAAGCCACGGAAGCCGAGGTGCGCGCGACTTTGGAATCGCTCGACTGCCTCGACATGCTCGACGCGCTGCCGCAACAACTGCATACGCAGGTGGCGGAGCGCGGCGCGGCGTTGTCGTTTGGCCAGCGGCAACTGGTGTGTTTCGCGCGCGCGATGCTGGCTGATCCGCGCATCGTGGTGCTGGACGAGGCGACGAGTGCGATTGACTCGATCACCGAGGCGCGGTTGCAAAAGGCGCTGGATATTTTACTGCGCGGACGGACGGCGTTCATCGTGGCCCACCGTTTGAGCACGATTCGCAAGGCCAATCTGGTGCTGGTGCTGGATCAGGGCCGGATCGTGGAGCGCGGCACGCATGAGAGCTTGTTGCGTGAGGCGGGCATTTACGCGCGGCTGCACCAGGAATTTGTCAGCGCCCAGCCGGGGTAGGGGAATGCGTCACTGAGTTGAACAAATTCCCGTTCACTTACCGACAAGCAAAGTGCCCGCGCATTGGAGGATCATTCCAAACCAAGTCCATCCCGAATAGCCATCGCCGCCGCCCATGGAAAAATCGGGAGGCGGAGCCTCTCCTTTCAACCAGCCATTCACGAATCTCGCCGTCGGACCAGCATGAGTCGCGGGCGCTTGTTTTTGATTGGCAGTGGTGACCGCGGCTGCGGGTTGGTTCGGGGCGGGCTGGGTGCTTGAACAGCCGACGCACAACACAAGGCATGCTAGAACCGCCAGTTCATTAACGAGCATTTGTTTCATGACGTTGATGCGGGGAACGGATCAAAACTCTGCTGCAATCGTAAGGAAATCAAGGCAAGAGTTGGATTCGCGATCTCAAGACACGCCAATAACGCTGTTCGTTAGCTAAGTGAGCAGCGTGGCGTGTTGCTTCAACCAGCGCTCGGCGATTGCGTAATCCGGGCAAACGCTTTCCACCTCCCGCCAGAATCGGGCCGAATGGTTCATCTGGCGCAGGTGCATCAGCTCGTGAAGAATGATGTAATCCCGGACAAACGGCGGCGTCTGAATCAATCTCCAGTTCAGTGAAATGGTGCCGCGCCGCGAGCACGAACCCCAGCGGGAGCGTTGATTGCGAACCGTGACCCGCCGGACTGTCAATTGGTGCGTCGCGGCCAATTCCAAAACGCGGGGCGGAAATTCCGTGGCCGCGAGTTTCCAGAGATGCTCCACAATCCAGGGGCGTAAATCTTCGCCCGGAGATGGAACCCGGACGAATTCGTTGCCGATCTGAACGGTGCCGGCCTGGCCTTCAATTCCCATTTGAAGTTTCACCAGTTCGCCGCGCAATAAGATCTCGGTTCCTGGCAGCCATTCCCCCGGCTTGACCGGATGAGCGGCGAGTTTGTCCAGTTGTCCGGCCACCCATTCCGTGTTCCGTTCCGCGAAACGCCGGCCTTCGGCGATTGAACCGCTACGCGGAATCGTGACCCGCACCGAGCCATCAGGACGCAGCCGCAGCAGATAGCGACGCGCCCGCAGGTTGCGAACCATGGCCAGCGGAATCGGTCGTCCGCGCACTGCCAGGAAGGTTGCGGACGGTTCCGTCCGGGTCGGGCGCAAGATGAAATCGAACAGCATGCGACAGGTAAATGAATCGTAAATCCGTTTGCAATCCATTCGTATGAATTTTTGCACAACGGGAAATCTTACCTTGCCTTGGTCGCGCGGTTGCGGGTTTTTATTCGACAAACCGGCTGATGCGTTCAAATTAATGCGCCGGGCTGCCCCGGCAAAACGAGGGCAGCCGAAATCAATTTCTGACGACATGAAATCATCATTGAAAAACAAATGGGTTTTGATCACCGGCGCGTCGAGCGGCTTTGGGGCGGCGGCGGCGCGGGCGTTCGGCGCAGAGGGCGCCAGACTGCTGTTGGGCGCGCGACGGGTCGACCGTTTAAAAAAAGTCGCGGCGGAATCGCAGCAGGCCGGCGCGCCGGCGGCGCACTTCCACGAACTGGACGTTTCCAAAACGGCGAGCGTCGAAAAATTTGTTTCGTGGGCGAAACAGAAAGTCCAAGACCCCAAATCTCAGACGCCAGACCCAGTCGGCCTTCACGTGCTCATCAACAACGCCGGCGGCGCGCATGGGTCGGATACGATCGCCGAGGGCAAGGACGCGGATTGGGAGACGATGATCCAGACGAATTTGCTGGGGGTGTTGCGGGTGACGCGTGCCGCGCTGCCGTTGCTGCCACGGGATGCGGGCGCAAGCATCATCAACATCGGTTCGCTGGCGGCGCGGACTCCCTATGAAGGCGGCTCGGTGTATTGCGCGGCCAAGGCGGGCGAACTGGCGGTTACCCGCGTGTTACGCCAGGAGCTTTTCGGCACGGGGATTCGCGTCAGCACGGTGGATCCGGGGCTGGCGGAAACGGAGTTCTCGCTCGTGCGCTTCAAGGGCGATGCCGTGCGCGCCAAACAGCTTTACGAGGGTGCTAATCCGCTCGTGGCGGAAGACATCGCCGACATTTTGGTCTGGGTCGCCAGCCGTCCGGCGCACGTCAACATTGATGAAATGATCGTCAAGCCGGTGGATCAGGCGGCGATCGGGAAAGTGTTCCGAAGGGGGAAATAAAGCGGGATTGATGGATTGGTGGATAAATGGATGAATGAATACGACTCTGTCCCAATAATCCATCAATCACCAACAATCCATTCATCCATTTTTAAATTCCGCGGTTCGCGCGCCAGAGCAGCATTGCGCCGACGGCTTGAAAAAGAAAATTCGGCAGCCAGACAATCAGGTGGGGCGCAAGTTCCGGCCGGGCTGACAACGCCTGGCCGGTCAGCACGAAGCAGTAATAGATCAGCACCAGGCCAAGGGCGATGGCCACGCCGATGTTCGTCTCGCGCCGATGCACGCGGATGCCGAGCGGAATCCCGACGAGCGTGAAGCCGAAGCACGCGAACGAGAAAGCGACCTGACGGTTCATCTCCACGCGGATGGGCTCAGTGAGGTCGTTCTTCTGTTTTCTCAATGCCTCCAGTTGGGTCTTCAACTGGGCCGAATTGGTGACCGCCGCCGGCCGCAGACTGATTTTTCCTTCCAGATCCGCCAGTTCATCACGCAGCTGCCAGAACGTCATGTCGGTGATCTTCGGCTTGTAATTCTTATTCGTGGTGGTGTTCATGTCGAAATTAAGAATCGTTTCGGGTGATGCACTGATGGCCACACGTGAGCCGGTGGTCACGCTGCGCGCGTCGGACAGATGCAGGATGTATTGCCGGTTCGGCACATCGATCTCGAGCTGGCCGTTCGGAGCCATGATGGTGGTGGTGGAATCGTTGGTTTCATCCTTGGGAAGCGTGACGATGGTCACGTTCTCCAATCTGCCGCCGCGGTTTTTTTCGGTATAGAAAATGTAGCCGGTAAAATCGCGGATATAGCGGCCCTCGGGCAGCTGGGCGTTCAGCAGTTCGCCCTTCACCTTGAAGATCAGATTTACGTAAGCCACGCGACATAGCGGGCCGAGTTCCATGTTGATCAACGCGCTGAGCGAGCAGCAGAGCAGGCTCAACAGCAGCACCGGCGTGATGAGCGACAGCAGGCTGATGCCGCTGGCGCGGGCGGCGGTGAGTTCGTGATCCGCGCTAAAACGGCCGAACACCAGCAGCATTGCAGTGAGCAGCCCCATCGGCAGGGCGAACACCCAGACGAACGGGATCAGCAGCCCGATGGCCTGGGCCACGGTGCCGAGGCTGGCGTGACCGCTGACCAGCAGGGTGAGGATTTCCTTGAGCACATTGCCCAGGAGCAGCACAAAGGTGAACACCGCCACGGTGAGGAACAGCGAGGCGAGCACCTGGCGGACGAGATAGCTGTGCAGTGTTTTCAAGCAATCAATTTGGTTCCGGCAGAATAATGACGGACACACGTTTAGTAGAGTCTGACGGCAAAGTCCACTGGGTATTCACCCGGTCCTTCCGTTTCCCGGAGGTAAAATTTCTCCCCGGCGGGAGGGAACAGCCGATTCTCCGGCCAATAACGCTTGCTAATTGCGTCCGCTTTCTTACATTGTCCGGCCAATTTTCAATTTATGCACCTGAACACATTGTTAGCGGATGTCGCCGCGCCGGCGACGGGACCAGCCCCACAACAACCGGCCTGGATGGGGTTTGCCCCGATGGTCTTGCTGGTCATCGTTTTTTACTTTGTCTTGATCCGTCCGCAGCAGAAGCGCGCCAAGCAGCAGGCGCTGTTGATCAGCAGCATCAAGGCGGGCGACAAGGTCGTTACGACCAGCGGCATCGTCGGCGTGGTCATCAACGTGAAGGATAAAACCGTCACCCTCCGCTCCTTTGACGCCAAAATGGAAGTCACCAAATCCTCAGTCACAGAAATCCTCGAAGGCAGCACCGCGCTCGAATCCTAAGTCATCATGAAGCAAAATAATCGTTGGAGGTTCATCCTCGTCATCCTCATTGTCGTCTGGTCGCTTTACGAAATCTACCCGCCGACCTCGCGCGATCTGGTGCAGGAGTTCACATCCCGCGCGGACAACCAGGACGCCGCGTTCACAAACATCCTGCTACGGCTCGCGCCGCTGCAAACGGCGCGGCCTGACCGCGAGTTTGCCAATCTGCAGGACGCCATCGGCACGAACGACATTCAGCGTTATTTCCCAGTCATCACCGCCAAGAACGAATTGTATCCGACGATCTACATCCTGAACCAGATCCAGCGCGACGCTTCGGGCAAGATCAAGCTCGGCCTCGATTTGCAGGGTGGCACGTCGTTTCTCGTGGAGATGGACACGAACGCACTGGCCGCCAGCGCGGCGGATGTCGGCACGAATGGCGTCTCCCGCGCGCCTGATGTCGGCGGTGCGTTGTCCCAGGCGATTGAGGTGTTGCGGAAGCGTGTGGACGCGTTCGGCGTGGCCGAGCCGGTCATCCAGCCGGCGGGTGGCAACCGGATTTTGATTCAGTTGCCGGGCTTGTCCCAGTCGGTTAAGGAAAATGCGAAGATACAGATTCAAAAGCCGGCGTTCCTGGAATTCCGGATGGTGCGCGACGACAGCGATGAGATCATCAAGAGCGGTGAACCGGTGCCGCCGGGTTATGTGTTGTTGAAACGAGTCCAACCGCAGCCGAGCGGCCCGCCGCAAATCACGCAGGTGATCGTAAGCAAGAAAGCGGAGAACGGCCTGGCCGGCGACATTATCAAAAACGCGATGGTGATGCGGGATAATTTGGGCAACCCGGAGATTTCATTTGAGATGACCAAGGAGGGCGGCAACCGGTTCGCCGAAACCACGACCAAATATTCGCCATCTGGTGGCGTGAAGCATCGCATGGCAATCATCTTGGACGGTGAATTATATTCCGCACCGGGAATTGACGAGCCGATCCAGACCGGCAATTGCCGCATCAGCGGGCAGTTCACGGAACAGGAGGCATTCGGCATCGCCAACGTCCTGCAGAATCCGCTGCGCGCACCCTTAAGCATCGTCTCCTCCGAAGACGTTGACCCGACGCTGGGCAAGGACTCCATCCGCAGCGGCGTCTCGGCGTCCATCTACGCGCTCATTTTCGTTTCGTTGTTCATGCTGATTTACTATCGGGTTGCCGGCGTGGCGGCGAATGTCGCCCTCGTCATCAACGTCATCATTCTGATGGGCGTCATGTGCTCTATCGGCACAACGCTGACGCTGCCCGGCATCGCCGGCGTGGTGCTGACCATCGGCATGGCGGTGGACGCCAACGTGCTGATTTACGAACGTCTGCGTGAGGAACTGGCGAAGGGCAAATCCTTGCGTGGCGCGATCGCCGCCGGTTACGCCCGCGCGTTCGGCACGATTTTTGACTCGCACGTCACGACCCTGATTTCATCTGTCATCCTGATTTTCATGGGCACGGGCGTGATCAAAGGTTTCGGTGTCACGTTGACGATCGGTATCGCGGCCAGCTTGTTCACCTCGCTGGTGGTGACGCGGCTGATCTTCAACTTCATGCTGGACCGGAACATCATCACGACGCTGGGGATGTTTCACCTCATCAAAAACCCGAAATATAATTTCATGGCGCTGGCGAAACCGTTGTCCATCGCTACCTCGATCTTCGCCATTGCGGCGATCGCCTATGGCTGGGGCTTCCGGGGCGAAAAACTGTTTGGCGTGGACTTCCTGGGTGGCGACAGCACGACGTTCAGCTTCGCGCAAAAACTCAACGTTGATCAAATCCGTTCCGCACTGACGGCGGACGGCGAAAAAGATGCGCAGATCCAATATCAGAAGAACGTTGCCGCCGGCACGGAGACTTTGCGGGTGACGACCGCCGTCGGCTCGTCCAAAAAAGTCCAGCAGGCGCTGGCGGAAAAATTCCCGGCGGCGAAACTGAATCCCATTAGCGAACAGAACGTCGGCCCAACCGTCGGCAAGGAAATCCGTAACTCGGCCATCATCGCCTCGCTGCTTTCGATGTTTGGCATCCTGGTTTACGTGGCGTTTCGCTACGAATTTTCCTTCGCCGTCGCCGCCGTGGCTGCGGTGTTCCATGACGTGGTGCTGGCCATCGGCTGCTACTGCATCGCCAACGCCGTGTCGGGCCGCGAGTTCAACGCCACCGTCGTCGCGGCGGTGCTGACCATCATCGGCTTTTCCATCAACGACAAGATCGTCATCTTCGACCGTATCCGCGAAGACTTGAAGCTGGGTGCGCGCGGCACGTTCAAGGACGTCATCAACCAGGCCCTGAACCAGACGTTGAGCCGCACGATCATCACGTCCGGCACGGTGTTCATCGCCACGCTCTGCCTCTACATCTTTGGCGGCGGGGTCATCAACGACTTCGCGTTCACCTTCCTCATCGGGATCATCGCCGGAACGTATTCCTCCATCTACGTCGCCAGCGCGATCGTATTGCGGTGGCACAAGGGCGAACGGCCGAACATCGGCGGCACGTCGCAGGTGACCATGCAGAACGTGCCGACGACGAAGAGTTGATGCCAAATCCATGCTTGGCCTGATCCAAATCACACCATGGCATTGGGCAGGATTCGTCGTCTGCGTGCTGGTCTTTCTGGCGCTCGATTTGGGCGTGTTTCATCGCAAGGAGCACGTGGTCAGTTTCAAGGAGGCCCTCGCCTGGACCACGCTGTGGTTTACGCTGGCCATGTCCTTTGGGGGAGCCCTGATCTATACCCGTGGACGCGAGGAGTCGGCCCAGTTCATCGCCGGCTATCTCATCGAGCTCTCCCTTTCGCTCGACAACATTCTCGTCATCGCGCTCATTTTTGCCGCCTTCCGGGTGCCGTTGCAATTCCAGCATCGCGTCCTGTTTTGGGGAATTCTGGGCGCCCTGGCGATGCGTGGCGCGATGATTGCCGCCGGCGTGGCGCTCATCCGTGAATTTGACTGGTTGCTGTATGTGTTCGGCGTGTTCCTCGTGTTCACCGGGGTCAAAATGTTGTTCGCCAGCGAGGAGGCGGTCGAGCCGGAAAAAAATCCCGTGCTGCGGCTGGTGCGGAAGTTCTTTCCCGTCACCCCGGATTTTGAAGGGCGCAAATTTTTCTCGCGGCTGAACGGGCGCTTCGCGCTCACGCCGCTGGCGCTGGTGCTGGTGCTGGTGGAGACGACCGACCTGATTTTCGCCGTGGATTCCGTCCCGGCCGTGTTCTCCATCACCAAAAACGCCTTCATCGTTTTCACTTCGAACGTCTTCGCCATTCTCGGCCTGCGCTCGATGTATTTCCTGCTGGCCGGGGCGCTGGGCTATTTTCGCTATCTGAAATTCGGCCTGTCGGTGGTGCTCGTGTTCGTCGGCGTAAAAATGCTGCTCGATCCGCACGAGGAGGAACCCAAATGGTTTCAGGTTGAGATTCCGACGAATGTTTCATTGATGACCATCGCCGCCGTCGTGTTGATCGCCGTGGTCCTGTCCACCATGGTCGCGCAACGCGAGAAACGCACCGGACCGGCAAACCGGAAACCGAAATGAAATTCCGCTGGTCGCCCGCGCCCCCGCAGCCGCTGCTCGCGGAAAAACTCGCCGGTCAGTGCCACTGCTCCCCGCTGCTCGCGCAATGTCTGCTGAATCGCGGTCACAGCGAGCCATCCGCGATCGAAAATTTTCTCGCGCCCCGGCTGAAAAATCTCGCCGACCCGTTTCTGCTGCCGAACATGGCCGCCGCCGTCGGGCGATTGCTGCGCGCCCAGGCGGAGAAGGAACCGCTCGTCATTTTCGGCGACTACGACGTGGACGGCGTGACTTCCACCGCGCTGCTCGTGGAAGTGCTGCGCGGACTCGGCTGGACGGTGGATTTCTATCTGCCACATCGCATGGACGAAGGCTACGGCTTGAGTCGCGATGGCGTGGAGAATTGCCTGAAGAAATTTCCCGTCAGGCTGCTGCTAGCCGTGGACTGCGGTTCGACCGCCGTGGAAACCGTCGCCTGGCTGCGCGAACGCGGCGTGGACGTCATCGTCCTGGACCATCATCAGGTTTCCAATCCGGCGCCCGCCGCCGTGGCGCTCGTCAATCCGCAGATCTCAACTCTCAACTCTCAACCATCAACTGCCTTCACCGAGCTTTGCTCCGCCGGTCTTGCGTTCAAACTCGGCCATGCCTTGGTGAAGCGCGGTCGTGAAACCGGCTTGCCCGGCGCGGCGGAGTTTGACCTGAAACCGTTGCTGGATCTGGTGGCACTCGGCACGGTTGCGGACATCGTCCCGCTCATCGGCGAAAACCGTATTTTAGTTTCTGTTGGCCTGGAAAAATTGAGCACTACCCAACGGCCCGGCTTGGTCGCCTTGAAGGAAGTTGCGCAATGTCCACCAACACTGGGAACCTACGAGGTTGGATTTCAACTCGCCCCGCGGCTGAACGCCGCCGGTCGCCTGGAAACGGCTGAAGAAGCTCTAACCCTCGTCCTGGCGCCGGATCTGAAAACCGCGATGCCGCTGGCGCAGGAACTGGATCTGCGGAATCGCGAGCGGCAGAAAATCGAACGCAGCATCAGCGACGAGGCCGTCGGCGTCGTGCGCTCCAAATTCGACGCGCAGAAAGATTTTGTCATCGTTGAGGGGCAATTGCTCTGGCACATCGGCGTGGTGGGCATCGTCGCCTCGCGCGTGTTGCAGCAATTTTACCGGCCCACGTTCATCATCGGTGGCGAGGGTGACGCCTGGCGTGGTTCGGGCCGCAGCATCGCGGGTTTCGACCTGGCCGCCGCGTTGCGCGCGTGTGACGATCTGCTCATCCGCCACGGCGGACACGCGATGGCGGCGGGCGTGACAATTCACCCGGACAAGCTGGAGGCCTTCCGCACGCGGTTGAACGACCTCGCCCGTCTCGCGCTCAAGCCCGAGGATTTGCAGCCGCCGCTGCGCCTCGATGCCGAAGTCGCCTTGAAAGACATCTCCCTGGCCACGCTGGCCGAACTGGACCGGCTCAAGCCGGTGGGGCAGGGGAATCCGTCCGTGCAATTCTTCGCGCGCGGGGTGACGCAGAGCCGTCCGTTGCAGCGCATGGGCGAGGAAAAGCAGCATGTCAAAATGTGGGTGACGGACGGCGCGGTGACGCACGAATGTGTCTGGTGGGGCGCCGGCAAGGAGGCGCTGCCGGAGGGCGCATTCGATCTCGCTTTCGCGCCGCAGATCAATGAATTCAACGGCCGGACGACGGTGCAACTGAAAGTGCTGGATTGGCAACCGGCGGGTGGCGGGCGGGTCTGAAAAAGGGCTTGCAATTAAATGCGGAGTGGCTAGGGTGGCGACGTCTGTTGGATAAGCTGGCTTATTCAGGTCATGGAAAATCTTCAGGTGAACGTGGTTCGGTGATGATTTGAAACCCGGTAGTCGGGAACAGTCTGAGAAAAGCGGTTGGTCTTGAACAGCGAGACATAAAATGAGCACTAAACTGTTTGTTGGAAATCTTTCCTTCAACACCACGGAAAACGAGATTCACGAGGCGTTCGCCGCGCATGGCACGGTCGTCGAAGCGAATCTGATGATGGACCGGATGAGCGGCCGTTCACGCGGTTTTGCGTTCGTGACCATGTCAACCCCGGAAGAAGCGCAGAAAGCCATCGAAGCCATGAACGGCTCGAACCTCGGCGATCGCGCATTGACGGTCAATATTGCCCGTCCGAAAGAAGAACGTCCCCGCGGCGGCGGCGGCGGCGGCGGTGATCGCGGTCCGCGTCGTGAATACGGCGGTGGCGGCGGCGGCAGCCGTGGCGGCGGCGGCGGCGGTCGTGACCGTTACTAATCTCCAGAATTTACATTGACCGGGGCGGCGTTCCCAGCGAGCGTCGCCCCGTGTCATTTGATCGCGGATTTTTTGTTCGCTTTAATCATGCTGTATTCGTTATAGTTGGCTTAATTCATGGAAGAACACATAGAAGTTGAAGGTCGTATTCAGACCGTGCTGGCCGGGACGATGTTTCGCGTCGAACTGGACAACAAGCATCAAGTGCTGGCGACCATTTCCGGCAAGATGCGCAAACGTTTCGTCCGCCTCACCGTGGGCGACCGCGTGAAGATGGAAATGTCGCAATACGACCTGAACAAAGCCCGCATCGTCTGGCGCATCGGCTAGGTCATTGCTCAGCGGCACTTTTTCCCATGAACGCCGCCATCCTCGTCGCCGCCGGCAAGGGCACCCGCATGGGTGCGAAGGTGGACAAACTCTGGCTGGAAGTCGCCGGGCGTCCGGTCATTGCCCACACCTGGCAACGCTTCAACGACGCGCAATGCATCGGCGAAATCATCCTCGTCGTTCGTGACGGGATGCAAAACCATTTCACGGAACTCGCCGCGCGGTTTCATTTTCCAAAACCATTCCGTATCGTGGTGGGTGGAGTTGAACGGCAGGATTCCGTTTGCAACGGTCTGGCCGCACTGGCTCCGGAAACGGCCATCGTGGCCATCCAGGACGCCGCGCGGCCCTGCACCGGCGAGGCATTGATCGCGGCGACGATTGAGGCTGCGCGCGAAACCGGCGCCGCCGTGGCGGCGCAGGCCGTGACCGACACCATCAAGGAAACCTGCGACGGCAAAACCATTTTGCGCACGGTGGATCGTTCCAAATTGTGGGCGGTGCAGACGCCGCAGACGTTCCGCGTGGAGGTCATCCGCAGTGCGCTGGCCGAGGTCCGGCGGCGCGGATTGAATTTGACGGATGACACGGCGGCGTGTGAATTGATCGGACAGCCCGTCCGGCTCGTGCCTTCGATGTTTCCGAATCCGAAGGTGACGGTGCCGGGCGACCTGCCTTTCATTGAGATGTTGTTGCGGATACATTCGACGTCCAATTCTTGATAGCGGAAGGCAATTGCGATTTGAGCATTGGAGATTCGTTGCCGTGTTGCAAATTCCGCCGGTTGAGTCAGCTTAAACTGATGTGAAGGAAAATAAATGAATGGTCGAGACTGGAAATTGTGGGGCATTGGCTGGGCTGTTCTTGCCTTTGTTTTAATAGGGCTTTGGATAGCATTTCGTTTAACTTTAAATTAGGACACTACCAAAAACTTTGTGCCTTCGGGTCTTTGTGATAAATTTTTCAAGGTTATGAAACGACGTTTGATTTTCAGTCTGGTGATCGCGTTGCTGGCGGTGAATCTGGCCGTCGGCGCGCGGATCTATTTCGGTTCGGCCCGGGCGGCAGACCAGAAGGATTCGCCGGACGCGAACCTGGAATTGTTCGCCAGCGTGCTGGAGAAAGTCCGCAGCAGTTATGTGGACGGCACGAACCTCACGTATCACAACCTGATTTATTCGTCGCTCAAGGGCATGGTGAACTCGCTCGATCCGCACAGCGAATTCATGGACGCGACAGGCTATCAGCAATTGCAGGACGACACCGAAGGGCAGTTCGGCGGACTCGGTCTGGTGGTCGCCCTGAAGAATAATTTCATCACCGTCGTCGCGCCGATGGAAGACACGCCCGGATTTCGCGCCGGGATTTTGACCGGCGACCGCATCATCGCGATCGGCGGCAAAGGCACGGAACGGGTGTCGTTGTCCGATGCGGTGAAACAGTTGCGCGGCAAACCCGATACCGAAGTGACCATCACGGTCGAGCGCCCGTCCACCGGCGTCGTGAAGGAATACACGCTCACCCGCGCCATCATCAGCATGGACATGGTCAAGGACATCCATGGCCAGACAAAATTTCCGCTCGGCGAGGACAAGATCGGTTACGTCCGCATCACGCAGTTCGGTGACAAGACCGGAGAAAAGCTGGAGGCCGCGCTGCAAACCTTAAAAGAGCAGGGCATGAAGGGGCTGATCATTGACCTGCGCTGGAATCCCGGCGGCCTGCTGGACGAAGCGGTGGAAGTCTGCGAGAAATTTCTGCCGCGCGGCCAGCTGGTCGTGACGACCGAAGGCCGCGATTCGCGGGAAAATTCCGTCCGGCGCGCCAATGGCCACGGCGATGAATTGAAGGGCATGCCGATTGTCGTGCTGGCCAATCTCAGCAGCGCCAGTGCGGCGGAGATTGTCACCGGTTGTTTGCAGGATTTGCATCGCGCGGTTGTGCTGGGCGAGCAGACATTCGGCAAAGGCTCGGTGCAAAGCATTTTTCCCCTGGACGACGGTTCCGCGCTCAAGCTGACCGTCGCGAAATACTACACGCCCAGTCATAAAGTCATTCACCAGCACGGCATCGCCCCCGACATTTTCGTGCCGATGAGTGACGAGGAGCAGGCGGCCTTGCTCATCAAACGTGCGCCCGGCGGTCTGGAATCGCTCAACGAACCAGACCGTGCGCGGGTGGAAAATTACCGTGACGTGCAACTCGACCGCGCCGAAGATCTGCTCAAGGGGATTTTGCTGTATGACACGCTCGCCGCGCCGGAAAAAGTCGCCGCCAAGTAAATGACTTTGCTTGCGATTGAAACTTCCTGCGACGAAACCAGCGCTGCCGTGGTGCGCGACGGGAAAGTTCTCGCCAACACGGTTTCGTCGCAAATCAAGCTTCACGCCGAATACGGCGGGGTCGTGCCGGAACTGGCCGCGCGGGAACATCTGCGCAATCTGATCCCCGTCGCGCAAGCCACGCTGGCCGGGGCCGGAGTCAGGGCCGGTCAGCTCGATGCCGTCGCCGCCACGCAGGGGCCCGGTCTGCCGAATGCGCTGCTGGTCGGTTTCAAGGCCGCGCAAGCCGTCGCGTTCGCCTTGGGCAAACCATTCGTCGGCATCAACCATCACGAGGCACATTTATATTCGCCGTGGATTCGGGTTGCGCCGGACTCTTCTCCCTCGCCTCTCGGAGGGGAGAGGGCGTATAGCCCCGTGGGGGCCACGCCCCTTTACGGGGCCGGGGTGAGGGGTGAAGATTTACCCTTCGCGGACTTTGGCTCTTTTCAGCCCAATATTTCGCTGATCGTGAGCGGCGGTCATACGATGATCGTGCTGGTGAAATCCGAGCTGAACCATCGCGTCCTCGGCGGCACGATCGACGACGCGGCAGGCGAATGTTTCGACAAGACCGGCAAGCTGATGGGACTGGCGTATCCGGCCGGGCCGGAGATTGACCGGCTGGCGGAGCAGGGGAATCCGACGGCGTTCGCCTTTCCGCGCCCGCTGCTGCACGACGCAACTGACGACTTCAGCTTCAGCGGACTGAAAACTTCCGTGCGTTATTTCATCCGCGATCATCCGGAGTTGCTCGACGATGGGCAAAAAATCCGCGACCTCTGCGCCAGCGTGCAGGCGGCCATCGTCGAAGTCCTGGTCAAAAAAACGATCCGCGCCGCGAAACGCAACCACGTTGGCTGCGTCACCGCGTCGGGCGGCGTGACCTGCAATCGTGCGCTGCGCCAGGAACTCGCCCGCGCCTGTGAACGCGAAGGCCTCGCCCTGCGCCTGGCCGACAAGGCGCTTTGCACCGACAATGCTGCGATGATCGGCATTCTGGCGGAGCGCAAACTTTTGAATCAAGCCCCCCTGCCGCCGCTCGATGACGACATCAAGCCGGGCTGGGTCCTGACGTGACGCGCCGGATTGGCTTGCGTTTGACCGGCGCGAAAAATTATTCTGCTTTGTCATACACGACAACTTTTATATCAAACCAATCATGAAACTTTCTGTCTTCACCGGTTCACTGCCCAAGATCGGCATCCGCCCCACGATTGACGGCCGCCTCGGCGGCGTCCGCGAGTCGCTCGAAAAACAAACGATGGACATGGCCAGGTCCGCCGCGAAATTGATTTCCTCCACGCTGTTTTATCCGAACGGCCAGCCGGTCGAATGCGTCATTGCCGACACCTGCATCGGTGGCGTGGCCGAAGCGGCGGCATGCGCGGAAAAATTTGCCAAGGCGGGCGTCGGCGTCTCGCTCACCGTCACCCCGTGCTGGTGCTACGGCAGCGAGACGATGGACATGAACCCGACGATTCCCAAAGCCGTCTGGGGGTTCAATGGCACGGAACGTCCCGGCGCGGTATATCTCGCGGCGGTGCTGGCCGGTCACACGCAGAAGGGCATTCCCGCGTTCAGCATTTACGGACGCGACGTGCAGGATGCCGGCGACAAGTCCATTCCCGCCGATGTGTCGGAAAAGATCCTCCGCTTCGTCCGCGCCAGTCTCTCGGTC
The DNA here is from genome assembly GCA_035577265.1 of Verrucomicrobiia bacterium. Classification (GTDB taxonomy): domain Bacteria; phylum Verrucomicrobiota; class Verrucomicrobiia; order Limisphaerales; family UBA11358; genus UBA11358. The sequence continues at coordinate 111,297 of DATLVR010000006.1, forward strand.
GCGTTGATGCGCGGCAAATCCTATCTCGGCATGGGCGGCGTCTCGATGGGCATCGCCGGCTCAATCGTGGACCAGCCGTTCTTCGAGGATTATCTGGGCATGCGCGTCGAGACGATTGACATGACGGAATTTCTCCGGCGCATGGACAAGGGGATTTTTGATCCGGCCGAATATGCGAAGGCGCTCGCGTGGGTGAAGCAGAATTGTCCCGAAGGCAAAGATTACAATTCGCCCAAGACCAAACGCCCGCGCAAGCAACTCAACAGCGAATGGGAGAAATCCGTCAAGATGTCGCTCATCGCGCGCGACCTCATGGTCGGCAATCCGGCGCTGGCGAAAATGGGTTTCGGCGAAGAAGCGCAGGGCCACAATGCCATCGCTTCCGGCTTCCAAGGCCAGCGCCAGTGGACGGATTATCAGCCCAACGGCGACTTTCTCGAAGCCATCCTGAACACGTCCTTCGACTGGAACGGCATCCGCGCGCCTTACATCGTCGCGACGGAGAATGATTGTCTCAACGGCGCTTCGATGTTGTTTGGGCATCTGCTCACCAACACCGCGCAGATTTTTGCCGATGTGCGCACCTACTGGAGTCCTGATTCCGTCGAACGCGTCTCCGGCTACGAACTGACCGGTGCGGCGGCGGGCGGTATTTTGCACCTCATCAATTCCGGCCCGGCCACGCTCGACGGCACCGGGCGGCAGGAAATCAACGGCCAGCCCGCGATGAAGCCGTTCTGGGACATCACGAAGGCCGAGGCGCAGAAATGTCTGGGGGCGACGACGTGGCACCCGTCCATCACGGAATATTTCCCCGGTGGCGGCTGGTCCACGCGGTTTCTGACGCGCGGCGGAATGCCCGTGACGATGTGCCGCTTGAATCTCGTCAAGGGACTCGGACCGGCGCTGCAGATTGCCGAAGGTTACACGGTTGACCTGCCGGAAAAAGTCCACAATACGCTGGATCAGCGCACGAACCCGACCTGGCCGACGACCTGGTTTGCGCCAATACTCACGGGTCATGGCGCATTCCGCGATGTCTATTCCGTGATGAACAACTGGGGCGCGAACCATGGCGCGATCAGCTACGGCCACATTGGCGCGGACTTGATTTCACTGGCGGCGATGCTGCGGATTCCGGTCTATATGCACAACGTCGCGGTGGAAAATGTCTTCCGGCCCAGCAGCTGGGCGGCATTCGGCACGAGCTGTCTTGAAGGTTCCGATTACCGGGCCTGCGCCAACTTCGGCCCGCTCTACGCGTGAGTTTTATCTGGCGCATCATAAAAAAGATCCTGCTGACTGCATTTGTCGGTTTTATTTTGGCGCTGGCGGTGGCCGCGCTCGCCTGGTTCAATCCCGAAAAATTTCTGTGCGTGGACAACGGTCGGGTTTCGGCGGACGTGATCATCATCCTGGGCGGCGGTTCACATGAACGGCCGCTGCGCGCGGCGCAATTGTTCAAGGAGCATGCCGCGCCGCGCATCATCATCACTGGCGAGGGCGACGATCAGATTAACCGCAAGCTTTTGCTGGAAGCCGGAGTTCCCGCCAGCGCCATCCAGGTGGAAGGCAAGTCCACCACGACGCAGGAGAACGCCGGGTTCACCCTCAAACTCCTGCGCGCGGAAAACCTCCACAGCGCGATTCTGGTCACGTCGTGGTATCACTCGCGGCGGGGGCTGAAAACCTTCGAACATTATGCGCCGGACCTGAAGTTTTATTCGCGCCCGTCCTACTTCGCTTTTGCCCGCGAGGATTGGACGCGGCTGGGGATCAACCGGCGGATGCGGCTGGAATTCCTGAAATTGCCCGGCTACTGGATCTATTACGGAGTGAATCCGTTTTAAAACTTGCCCTCGGATGGCAGTTCGGGCATATTGCGAGCCCTTGATCGCGGGGTGGAGCAGCCCGGTAGCTCGTCAGGCTCATAACCTGAAGGTCGTTGGTTCAAATCCAGCCCCCGCAACCAATTTTAAGCCCCGCAAGTGCGGGGCTTTTTTTGCGGGCATGGATAAATCATACCAAGTTTATGTTCTGCAAAATTCCGCCCGACAATTTTACATCGGGTTGAGTGAAGACGTTGGTATTCGCGTTCAACAACATAATGAAGGTGTTTCCAAATGGACACGTTCGCGCGGTCCGTGGAATCTGGTTTGGACGAGTGTTCCCATGTCTTTGAGTGAAGCGCGGAAACTGGAAAACCTTCTCAAAAGGCAAAAGGGCGGCGAAGGCTTTTACCGGCTGACTTGTCTGGAGAAATCGCACAGTTCGTCAGGCTCATAATCCCGCAGTGCGGGATCGTTTGGTTCAAATCCAGCCCCCGCAACCAATTTCCGGCCCTGAAACTTACGTTTCAGGGCCGTTTTTATTACGTTTTATGCGATTCCGTCGCTTTGGCGGCATTTCCGTGAAACATGGCGAACTTCCTGAAATGTGACGAACAAAAACAAACACAGCCACAAACACATTTTTCCAACCGGCGACGCAAAAGAAGGTCTTTCCGCAATTTTGAAGCCCATGTTCCTGGAATTTGAAGAGGTTCGGTTACTGGAAACCGATTTATTCAATGGACGAATAATGTGCTAAAAAGGCGTCAGGTAGAGGCATCATTTTTTTGGCCGGCGGCAATGGCCTCCAAATCGGAACGACGGAGCCGGAAACTGCCGGGCAACACTTCGATCTTTTGGAGCAACCCGGCTTTGGTCATCCGCCAGAGGGTCGCGCGACTCACGCCAAGCAGTCTTGCGGCAGCCGACATTCCCATGAGCAGAGGGCCAGGCGTGGCGACCGGCCTTTCGGGAAAGCCCAATTCAAGAATGCCGTCAATGGCCTCCATTTGTTCGGGTGACGCCGTGAACAATCGTTTCAATCGGTCTTCGGTGGTCATACACAGTTTCCAACGACCCGGTCGGGTTCGTTATCATGCCTGCGAGTGAACCAGCCTACTGGGCGAGTATTGTGTAATCTTTACACGAAATGCAGGCGGGAATTTGGAAAAATGATTTTCGTGCTTACAGCCAATTTCATGAACCTCCGGCATGTTCTACAAAGATCAGTTCTGGCTTGCCCTGCCGCATAGCAATAACGGGAAGAGGCCGCTTCAGGTCGCCGGGAGCGATGTTGTAACGCGCGCCGACGGCGATAACGATCTCAATCTCCCCAATAGCCGTGACAGGACAAATAGCCCAATTGAAACATCGCTAAATTACAGAATTCGCATAATTGGCTTGAACGCATGAGGGCCAGGTGTTTCACTCGCTATCAAGGTGTTGGGACAATTTAGGTTGAAGACAAAACTGCACTTTTGGCCAGTCCACGTGCAAGGGCGGAGCTCACGTTTCCCATCCGCTCGATGATTCTGCCCGCCAGAAGTATCCGGCAGAACCAGATCCAAGGGGCTGCGAACACTGAGGCTCTCGGCGTGTAAATAGCCCATTGTGGTTTCGAGGGATTTGTGACCCATGGCCTGATTTTGACTGTTGGCCGACAAATCACGATGGCGAGCGAGATCAGTGAGAAAGCGTTCGAGCTTTTGCTCACTGGAAAGGGAGGATGGCATGGCGTGAAGAGCGGTCACGTAATGACGCAGCCAATAGACGTAGGTGGATTCGGTGGCGAGGGCTTTATGCTGAAGGCGCAGGACATCCCGGAGCCGTTGGATGGCGTTGGGCAGATTCAGGATACCAAGCGTGTGGCAAACCGGGTGGGACAAAGGCTGTCCTGGTGAAAAGATGGATCAACGAACCGGATCAACGAACCGGCGGTTCGCTGATTCAAATGAGTTATGTTGAATACGAAACACTTGCGGAATTTTGCCTCAGGGAGCTGGGAGAATGGGATCAACGAACCACCGGTTCGTTGATCCAAGCAACGTTTTATTGACTACGAAGGAGTTGCAGTTTTCAATGCTGATCAAATGAATGAATTGAATCAACGAACCGGTGGTCGTTGAATAAGAGTTAGGCGGAATAAAGCGCATGAGGACAAGCACCATCTTATTTTCGACTGCCAATCTCGTTGGTTTGCTTCTCATTTTGCTTTCAGTGGCGAGTATCTGTCATCTAGCTAGGATGGAGCAGCGCGATTACTACGATGCCAGCGATAGTTTCACATTTCTCGCCACTGCTGTCCCCATCTCACTGGTTTGTCTCTTGCTCAATGTTGGCTGGGGCATTAAGGCGTTAGTAGATGTTCGTCGTCACCAGAGCTATCAGGCATTAGTGGCATTAGCCACGGTGCTGGCTGTGTGGCTTGTGTCGTATTTGGTTGTCAAATTGGCTGTATGATTTTGCCGCCTAACACCTATCAAGCCCGGGCTGTCAAGTGGCAAAAGTAATCCCATCAGAAAAGCGATCCTTTTCTGTTTAACGTCCAACCGGCGAGACTCTCCGTCTTAATTTCTATGGGCAGCTCGGACAATGGGACGTCCGGCTAAACACCTATACGAACTCAATCGAGTGAGTCAGAGCCTGGTCGCCAGACCAAACCTCAACTTACTTTCCAGGGACGCAATCAAACGTTGCCTCCCGGTCCAGAAACTCTGTGCAGTAAACCCACCCGCTATCCATTCGAATCGAAGACGGCTGCCCACGGGGGCTTCAGTTTTTTGCGGACGTGC
>DATLVR010000007.1:0-153092 GCA_035577265.1 Verrucomicrobiia bacterium
CCTGCGACGCGGCGAGGATGATGGCCCGGGCGAACTCGGCTTTGCGCGGCAGGTAACGTTCCTCGGCGGCGGCCAGTTCGTCGGCGCGTTGCAGGCGGAAAACTTCCTTCACCGGCGCAACCTTGTCTTCAATGCTGACGAGCGAGCGTTCCTGGAAGATGGTGCGCGAGACATTTTGCATCGCCGTGATGGACGCGCGGCAATTGTGGTTCGCCCAGATGACGATGTTAAAGCCAGCCTGCTCAAACGCTTCAACGGGCGTCGAGTAATACGTCGTTGGCACGGCGATGAGCGGGCATTTGCCACCCCACGCCCTGGCGAATGCGAGCACCTGGTCGGGCGTTTTCTTTTTGCTGTGGATGAGCAGGGCGTCCGCGCCGGCGGCATGATACGCCTCCGCGCGGCGGAGCATTTCGTCCAGGCCCCAGCCGGCGATGAACGCCTCCAACCGGGCGACGACGCAAAAATCCGGGTCGCTTTGCGCGTCCTTCATGGATTTGATCTTGCCGGCGAATTCATCCACGTCCGCCAGCGCCTGTTTTTCGCCGTCAATGAATGAGTTCGTTTTGGGAAAAAGTTTGTCTTCGATGCAAACCGCCGCACAGCCGCGCTTTTCAAGCTTTTGCACGAGGCGGCGGGCGTTGTTGAAATTGCCGAAACCCGTGTCGCCATCAAGCAGGATGGGGATGTTCGTGGCGTCACTCATGAACTCGACCACCTCCAGCACCTGCGTCCAGCTCGCCTCGTTGTTGTCGCGCACCCCGAGAGCGGCCGAGATGGAGAGGCCGCTGGCCCAAATCCCCTTGAAGCCGGTTTCCTCCACGATGGTGGCGCTCAATCCATTATGAGCTTCCATGAGGAATTCCAGCCGGTTGGCTTTCAATAATTGTCGGAACTGCGTCGTTTTCTTCATCCAGAGTCCGGGAATTTGACATCATAACAGGCCATGAGCGCAACCATCTTTTGCCGGCGGCTGTCCTGCCGGGCGGCAGGCATCCGGCCTTCCGTAGAACTGGGCGTCCCGCCCGGCGGAACAGAGGTGAATCGTGCAGGAGCCTCGGAATATTTTGGAGACTTGGTTCAATCGCGAGTCATTCCGGGCGGCGGGACGCCCGCCCGCTACGGCAGGCCGGAGGCCCGACACTACATTTCGAGGGCGGTGCGCGGATGCGCCCGTGCCCCGTCCGCCGGCCCGTTTGCGCTTGAACTTCCCTTTACGGTTGGGCCATCTTGAGGCTGTAGCTATAAGTATTATTATCGCGCCATGACCACGACAACAACCGTTGACATCGAACAAGCAATTGCCAGGCGAATTTCTGAACTGGATGCTGCCGCCCTTCACAAGACTTATCTGGACCAGGACGAATTCATCGTGGTGGATGATTTTCTCTCCCCGGAAATCATGGCGCAATGGGACCGACAACTGGAGGCGCTCAAGCTGCATATTCATCGGAACTTCATTCCCAAGCACAAGAAAGGTGGCAGTGTCGGTTATGACACCGTCAAATCGGTCGCCCCGGCCATGAACTCGGTTTACCAAAGCCCGGCCCTGCTGGCCTTGCTGAAAAAAATCGCCGGCTCGGAAATGCAGGAATGCCCCGACTCGGATCAACATCGTTGCGCGTTCTACGCCTACACCGAGGAAGGCGACCACATCGGCTGGCACTACGACACTTCCTATTACAAGGACCGGCGCTGGACCTTGCTGGTGGGTTTCAAGGACGACTCCAGTTCCAAGCTCGTCTGCAAGCTGCACACCCGCAATCCGGGCCACCAGGAGGTCAATCTCACCCTGAAGGTCGCGCCCGGCACCCTGGTGCTGTTCAACGGAGACAAGGTGTATCACGCCGTGACGCCAACCAAGGCCGGCGAGGAGCGCTACATGGTTTCCATGCAATACGTCGCCAACGCCCACATGAATCCCTTCATGCGTTTCGTCTCCAACATGAAGGATTCCATCGCTTACTTCGGGCTGAAAGAAGTGTTCTTCGGGCGCAAACGCTCATGAGCATTCCGGCGGTCATTTTTTGTGACCCGGAAACTTCCACTCTGCGCATCGCAGGATTGCTGGTGATCGACCGGCTGATCGTGGCGGCGCATCGGGCGGGAGCCGGAAGCATCACGATTGTTTCTGAAAAACCTCTGCCGCCTCTGGCGCGAACCGCCGCACTGGGCATCACCGTGAAAGCAGCGGCGCACCGTCCGGAATTGATTGAGCCAACCCTGGTCCTCTCCACCCGCGTCTTGGTCCAGGCCCCCGACTTGAAACGACTCTTGGAACAGCGCGGCCGGTTGATGGCGCGCGACGGCACGCCGCTGCCGGCCGGGGTATTGACCGGCTTCACCGGAAGCACGCTGGAAGAGCAATTATCCCCGCTGCCCGGCGTGGCGGCGGAGGGCGTCGCCGTGCCCATCACGGGTGCCGCATCCGCGGCGGTTGCGGCCCGTGCATTATGGTCTTCATTGTCCACTTCGTTGGACGGCTTCGTTGACAAACATTTCAACCGTCCGGCCGGGCATTACCTCTCAAAAATTCTCGTCCATACCCCCGTCTCACCCAATCAAGTTTCAGTCGTCGCGTCCCTGATCGGGCTTGCAGCGGCATGGCTTTTTGCGCAGGGCCATTATCAGGCCGCGTTGTGGGGAGCGATTTTATTTCAGATCTCCGCCATTGTGGACTGCGTGGATGGCGACCTGGCCCGTATCCTGTTCAAGGAATCCCGCCTTGGCCGGTGGCTGGATATCGTCGGGGACCAGGTGGTGCATATCAGCATTTTTGCGGGTATCGGCATCGGGCTCTATCGCGCCCGGATCGAAGATCCGTTGATACCGCTGGTCGTGAGCGCCGCCATCGGGGTCGTGATCGCCTTGATCGTGGTTGTGCGCGGCCAGCTGCAACCGGAGAGCCCGCGCAAGCATCGTCTAAAAAAATTGATTGATGCCACTGCCAGCCGGGATTTTTCCGTGGTGCTCCTGGTGCTGACCGTCCTGGATAAAATGTCCTTGTTTCTCTGGATGGCGGCCATCGGGGTTCATATTTTCTGGCTCCTGGCATTGGGCGTGCAACTGGTTGGTCAGCCAGCGCCGGCAACCCCGAATCCGGATCGTGAAAACCGCTCTTAAGTGCATCGTCCTGGCGCTGGGACTTGGATTGTTCGGCTGGTTCATCCACCGCGCCGGGCCGGCGGAAATCTTCGCCAACGTCAGCAGTCTGGGCTGGTGGATGCCGGTGGTGGTGCTGCCTTATTTCCTGGTCTATGTCATGGACACCCTGGGCTGGTATCTGGCCTTCGGCAGTTACACGATGGTGCGACCGCCCTACCTGACGTTGTTTCGCGTGCGTTGGGCGGGTGAATCCATCAACAACGTGATCCCGTCCGGCTACGTCGGCGGCGAGGCGCTCAAGGTCTATCTCTTGCGGAAGCGCGGCTTTTCCGGCCTGACCGCAGGCACGAGCGTGGTGGCTTCCAAAACCTGCCAGATTCTGGCCCAGGTGTTTTTCATCGGACTCGGCGCACTGGCCGCCATGACCCGGTTGCCGGCCGAGTCGGGCGCCCGGACCGGGATGATGTTGATCACCGTGGTGGCATTGGGCCTGGTTGGTTTGATCTTTCTCCTGCAACGCCGGGGAATGTTCAGCAGCCTGCGCGGGCTGCTCGCCAACCTTTCCATCCGCATCCAGGCTCTGGAAGCAAACCGGCCGGGCTTGCGCAAACTGGACGACCAGATCTACGGTTTCTATCACCGCGACCGCAGACGTTTCTTCCAGACCACGGGCGCTTTTCTGCTGGGCTGGCTGTGCGATGCCCTCGAAATTTATGTGGTTTGCCATTTGTTCGGACTCCCGCTCGCGTGGACAGAGGCCGTCGCCATCGAATCGTTCATTTCCGTCGCCAAGGCGCTCGGCATCTTTGTGCCGGGAGCCTTGGGCGTGCAGGAGTCCGGCGTGGTGCTGTTGTTTGAGACTTTTGGACTCCCGACGCCCATCGCGGTGACCTACGCCATCCTCCGTCGGGGACGGGAGCTGTTTTACGTCCTGATCGGCGGCGCATTGCTTTATTCGGAGGAGGCGTCATTCAAGCGCGTGCTGGATCACGCGGCCAAGGAATCGCTCCCAGGCTGAACCATCATCACCGGCAACCCCATTCAAATAACCATTCATGCAAGCCATCATCTATGCCGCTGGAATCGGAATGCGACTGAAATCCGCCTTCGGTAACCGGCCCAAGATACTGCTGGAGTTCGCCGGAAAATCCTTGTTGGAACGCCATCTTCACTGCCTTCGCGGGGTGGGGGTCACCCGCCTGACCATTGTGTCCGGCTACCAGCAGGAACTCATCCAGGAAGCGCTGCCACCGTTGCGACAAAACTATGGCATCGAAATCCAGCAGTTGAATAATCCAGATTTCACGGAGGGCAGCATCTTGAGCCTGGCCACCTCGATCCCGGTGCTGCAACCGCTGGCCCGGAAACAATCCGTCCTGCTGATGGACAGCGACGTGCTTTATCCCGCCCAAATTTTACAGCGACTCGTGGATTCGCCGCAGCCGACCGCGCTGTTGATTGACCGGGAATATTCCACCGCCGATGATGATCCGGTGCTGGTGCCGGTCGCGAACGGACGTCCGTTTGATTTCGTCAAAAAATGGCAGGGCAAAGCGGAGCAGATCGGCGAATCCATCGGCTTTTTCAAGGTGTCGGCCGACGATTTGCCGGAGCTGATTCAGCTCACGCAAAGCATGAGCACCGGAAAAGGACGGTCCGCATCCTACGATGATGTCCTCCGGAAACTGGTCCAGGCGGGACGATTTGGGCACGAAGATGTCACCCGTTTCCCGTGGACGGAAATTGATTTTCCGGGCGACGTCGAACGCGCCAAGCTGGAAGTTCTTCCGGCCATTGAAAAGCTGCAGCGCTAATCCCAGAAAGTTCAACCAACCGGTGCGGATGTCTCGCTGGCCAGCTTGATCGCTTCCAATTCTTCCCAGCGCGCATAAAGCTTCGGCACTTTTGCCTTCGCTGCGTCGAGTTCGTGCGTGAGTTGGTTCACCTGCGCCGCATGTTTGCGGAAAAATTCCGGATCGGCGAACAGCCCTTCGATGCGCGCCACTTCGGCTTCGAGCGTGTGGATCTGCGCTTCCATGCCCTCGAGTTCGCGTTGTTCCTTGAAGGAGAGTTTGCGCGCTTTGGCCGATTTCGTGGCGGCATCTCGGGAGAGTGCCGCTGACTTTTCCGCCTTGTTCGTGGCCAGGATGGCGGCGCTCTGCCGGGCGGCGGCCTGCTCCGCCTTCTTTTTCTTCTCCAGATAGTAATCGTAGTCGCCGACGCTGTGATGAATCTTGCCGTCGCCTTCAAATGCCAGAACGTCCGTGCAGACACGATTGAGGAAATAACGGTCATGGCTCACCACCAGCACCATGCCGGTGAAGGCGATCAACGCCTCCTCCAGCACGCGCAGCGTGGGCAGATCCAGATCGTTCGTCGGTTCGTCGAGGATCAGGAAGTTCCCGCCATTTTTCAAAACCTGCGCGAGCAACAACCGGCTGCGTTCGCCACCGCTCAATTTTTTCACCTGGGTCGTGATGCGGTCGTCGGAAAAAAGAAAACGTTTCAGGTAGGATCGCACGGAAATTTTATCGTCACCCCATTGCACGAACTCCCGGCCATCGGCGACTTCGTCCATCACCGTGCGTTCTTCGTTCAGCTGGAGACGCCCTTGGTCCACGTAGTTGAATTTCGTGAGCTGGCCGATCTTCACCGTGCCTTCGGTCGGCGGCAGCTGGCCGATGATGGCCTTGAGCAGCGTGGTTTTGCCGAGACCGTTCCGCCCGCAAACGCCGATACGCTGGCCGTTCGCGAAGTTGAAGGAGAAGCCGGAAAATAATTTTTTCCCGCCAAGGGTCATGCCCAGGTCCGCGACTTCCACCGTGCGATTGCCGAGTTGCGGCGGCGGCGGAATGCACAGCTCCACGTCTTCCTCGATCACCGGGCCGGCCTGCGCGGCGGTGTCGTAGTAACGCTCGAAACGATCCTTCTGTTTGCTGCGTTGCGCGCGCGGGCCCTGGCGCACCCAGGCGAGTTCCTTTTTCAGAAACATCTGGCGCTTGTGTTCGACGGTCGCGTCGGCAGCCTGGCGTTCGGCCTTGGCCAGCAGGTATTCGGTGTAGTTGCCGTCGTGCGAGAAAAATTTCCCGTCGGACAGCTCGATCATGCGCTTCACCACGCGGTCGAGAAAATAACGGTCGTGCGTGACGACAAGGAACGTGCCGTGAAATTCATCGAGGAATTCCGCGACCCATTCGATGGATTCCGGGTCGAGATGGTTCGTCGGCTCGTCGAGAATCAGAAAGTCGGGCAGCGAAACCACCGCGCGGCACATGGCCACGCGGCGTTTCTCGCCGCCGGACAGCGTGTCAACGCGACGGTCGCCGGCGGGACAATTCAAATGCGCCATCGCGATCTCGACGCGGGTGTCGAGCGTCCAGCCTTCGAGCGCCTGGATGCGATGCTCCAGAAATTCGTGCCGCTTCGAGTCGTGCGGCAGCGATTCAAATTCCGCGATCAGATCCAGCACCGGCTTGGCGCCGTCGCGGATGTTTTCCTCCACGGACTTCGTGGCATCCAGCATGAAATCCTGCGGCAGATAACTCACCACGAGATCGCGCTGCCGGGCCACTTCGCCGATGTCGGGCGATTGCAGGCCGGCGAGAATGCGCAGAAACGTCGTCTTGCCCGCGCCGTTGCGGCCGACGAGGCCGAGGCGTTCGCCTTCCTGGATGCCGAGCGTGGTGGCGTCGAGAATGGCGCGGTCGCCGTAGCGAACGGTGATTTCAGAGGCGGAAATGATGGTGGGCATATCAGTTCAAGCCGCTCCGGAATTTTATTTTAGTCTTCAAAGGAACACGGACAGTAGCAGAGAATCCGGTGGGAACAAGCCGGGAAAAGGAAGTCCCGAAGATGATGGCGCATCTAGAATTGCCCCGTAGCGGCAGGCATCCTGCCTGCCGTAGAGCGGGGCGTCCTGCCCAGCGGCACAACTGTTTGAACAACAAAGGAACCAAGGCAATCCTTCTTAACTTTGTTCCTTCGTTGCTTGGTTGTTCCATCCGTTCGGAAGTTTTCCGGGCGGCAAGACGCACGCCCTCTACGTCAGGCCAGAGGCCCGACGCTGCATTTCGGAGGCAGCGTCAAGGTTCGCCCGCCAAAAAGCACGGGGTTAAAGTTGATTCGACGGCGCGGGCGAATTGTCCGAAGCTGCGCCTGTTTGCCGTTGGAGATTGCGAAATCACAGTCTTCTTTCGCATTTTGTAATAACCGCTGAACCCGTCACGGGCGCCAAGCCCGTCGGAAAATTCAAATCCTGGCCGCTGGCGCATCGCGGTGAGCGGTTCCCCTGACCGCGCTCATTGAATGAAAATGTCCCGGCTAAAAAATTTCACCCACGCCTCTAGCGTCTGTCTGAAAACGTGCCGGCGGGCGTCCCGCCTGCCATAGCGGGCGGCATCTTGCCATCCGAAAGAACCGTCCACGTTACGGTAAATCCCCCATGTTAAAGGCTGGTTGCGGGGCGAAGTTTTTTCTGCCGGGCGGGACGCCCTGGCGCTACGTCAGCCAGGATGGCTGATACTACACTTTTCCGATGCGGCACCAGGTTTTCGCGAGGGGCACCCAACGATTGGACGTCACGCGTTCAATTCATGTTTCGGCAGCGTTTTCGTTTCGAGTCCCGCGCTCTCCTGGATGATCCAGTGCGGACGGCCCTTCACCTCATCGTAGATGCGTCCGAGATATTCGCCCAGAATGCCGAGGCAGATCAGCTGCACGCCGCCCAGGAACAAGGTTGAGATGACGAGCGTGGGGATCCCATGCGGCCCGGGTGTGAGACCGATCCTGGCAAATTGTTCCGCAAATAGTTTCTGGCACAGCGTGAACAAGGCGCCCAAAAAAGCCGCCGACGAAACGATCAAACCCAGATAGGTCGCAAAGCGCAACGGCACGGTGGAAAATGAAAACACGCCGTCCATCGCCAGCCGGAAGGATTTTTTGAACGTGTATTGCGGTGTGCCGGCGGCGCGCGCGTGCCGTTCAAATTCCATCCCGATCTGGCGGAAACCGCTCCAGGCGCGCAGTCCGCGCAAATAGCGGTTGCGTTCCGGCAGCGCGTTCATCACCTCCACCACCCGCCGGTCCAGCAGGCAGAAATCGCCCGCGTCCGAAGGCACGTTGAACGGCACCGCCTTGGACAGCAGGCGATAAAATCCCCAGGCCAGAAATTGTTTCAACATCGCATCATCACGCTTCGTGCGGACGGCATAAACAACCTGATAACCTTCACGCCATTTTTCCAGCAACTTGACGATCTCCTCTGGAGGATCCTGCAGGTCGGCATCAATGACCACCACTACGTCGCCGGTCGAGTGATACAGCCCGGCGCTGACGGCAACCTGATGTCCAAAATTCCGCGCAAAGGACAGACAGCGCCAGCGCGCATCCTTCTGGTTCTGCGCCTTGAGCAATGGCCAGGTGCGGTCGCGCGAGCCGTCGTCCACGCAGATGATCTCGTAGTCCAGCGCCCAGGTCGCCGCCACGGCGGTCAGCCGTTCAAACAGTTGCGGCAGGACCGCCTCTTCGTTGTAGCAGGGGATGACGACAGAAATTTTCGACATGAGTGACGGCTTTGTGATTTCGTCGCCGAATGGTCGGCAAATTGCGAAGTGCGGGCAAGCAAAAGCTGCGCGCCGTTTGATGACCGAACCGTGAGCGGTGAAATCGCAGCGGCCCCCAGGCACCCACCGGCACGTTTCCATTTGCCCGAGTCCGGCGCCGCTGGTTTACTGACCGCCATGAGACAATTCCGTTTTCTGGTCACACTGCTCGCGCTGGTCATGGTCGCCGCCGGGCCGGGCCGCGCAGAGGCGCAAACGCCGCCGTCGGCTACGAACCTTTGGACAGCCGTTTTTCCGGGCTACGAGAACACCAGCAGTTCCACCCCGGCCGTCGCACCGGACGGCACCATTTACCTCGGCACCTTTCACGGGATTTTTCTGGCCTACAACCCGGAAGGCCAGCTCAAGTGGTCATTCAAGGCGGGCTGGGAAATCAAATCGTCTCCGGCCATTGCCGACGACGGCACCGTCTATTTCGGCTCGCGCGACCGGTATTGCTACGCCCTCAACCCGGACGGCACCTTGAAATGGAAGTTCGCCACCGGGGCCTGGGTGGATTCCTCCCCGGCCATCGCGGCGGATGGCACCATTTATTTCGGCGGATGGGATAAATTCTTTTACGCGCTCAACCCGGACGGCTCGCTCAAATGGAAAACGGATGCGGGCGCCATCGTGGACTCTTCCCCGGCCATCTCGCCGGATGGCACGGTTTACTTCGGATCGCACGACCATAACCTGTATGCACTCCATCCCGATGGCACGGTGCGTTGGAAATGTGCGACCGGCGGTGCCATCATCTCCTCGCCCGCCATCGGCGCGGACGGCGTCATCTATTTCACGTCCTTGGATGGCAACCTGTATGCCCTGAACCCGGACGGCACGGAACGCTGGCGCTATCATTCGGGCGGCACCACCGAATCGTCCCCGGTCCTGGATGCAACGGGTAAAATCGGCCTCGGCATCAACGCGCTTTTCGTGGCGGTTTCACCCGCCGGCAAAAAGCTGTGGCATGCCGGATCGGCGTTGCCGGTGGACGTGTCTGCGGTGGCCGTAAACGGGCGCTTTTATTTTTGTCAGGCATGGCGGACGGTGCGGGCGATGGCGGCCGATGATGGGGACTTCTGGTCGGCCGGTCTGGACAGCAACGCCTCAGCCTCGCCCACGCTGACCCCGGACGGCATTCTCTACGTCTGCGCAGACTTCCGCCTCTATGCCCTTCGGCCACCCGGGGATTTGCTGCCGCCCGCCCCCAGTCCGTGGCCGATGTTCCGGGCCAATCCGCGCCATACCGGGCGAGCGGGTCCTTCCCGGTAAAAACCTGGCAGACGACGGAGTTTTGAGCATCCCCGGTCACGCCGTTTTGCAGCCATTTCTTGACGCGTCAGTTGGTGCGGCATGATGAACCGACTGTATTTCACCCAATGAGCCGACTCATCATTGAAGCCGAACACGCTGAACGCGCCTACTGGTCCGACCTGTGGCGGTATCGCGAATTGTTCTTCTTTCTCTCCTGGCGGGACATTTTGGTGCGCTACAAGCAGACCACCATCGGCGTGGTTGCGGGCGGTGAAGCGGCGTAAACCGCGATCCCCCCGATTGGTAGCGTCGGGCGTCCCGCCGGACGTAGAGGGCAGGCATCCTGCCGCCCGGAACAAACGCACGAATCCTCTGCGACTCCTTTGTTTGCCAACGCCTCGCCGTCAACCCACGTCCTTTCCGCCGGGCGAGACGCCCGGCTCTACGGCAGGCCAGAGGCCCACCGCTACGGGGGTGGTGGCAGGATGCGCCTGCCAAAAAGCATGAGGTTGATTCGACGACGCGGGCAGATTGTCCGAAGCTGCGCGTGGTTGCCGTCAGGGATTACGAAATCGCAGCCCTCTTTCGCATTTTGTAATGACCGCTGAACCCGTCACGGGCGCCAAGCCCGGTGAAAAATTCAAATCCTGGCTGCTGGCGCATCGCGCCTCCTCTGACAATTAAATTGAGTTGGCGGTGTGAACTGCGGCAGAATCCAGCCCCTGATGTCCCGCTTTCGCCGCGCTATTCACGGGGTGGCTTCCAGCTATGTTTTGCTGGCGGCCACCGCCTTGTATTCGCTGGCCTCCATTCCGGTGGCGCTGCATTACTTGGATCCCCAACGATTCGGGCTTTGGATGGTCATGGGCACGCTGGCGGGTTATTTGAGCCTCATTGATGCTGGCATGACCGGTGCGGCGGCACGACTGCTGATTGACCACAAGGATGACCGGAACGGGGGAAACTACGGCAGTTTTGTCCAGACCGGCTGGCTCGTTTCCATATTGCAGGGGCTCATCATTTTTGTCATCGGGTTATGTCTGGCAGGAACCTTTGCCCGGCTGCTGGCCATATCAGCACTGTTGCAACCGGAATTCATCCGGCTGGTAAACTGGCAATGCGGGGTCGTGGGCCTCATGTTTTCCACACGCATGTTGGGACTAATTCTTAACGCCCACCAGCGGATGGATCTTTCCAATTACATAGGTGTCTGCGGCTTGATTGTGAATTTTGCGGCGCAATGGATTTTTTTTCATCTCGGATTCGGCGTGATCAGCCTGGCGCTGGGATCGCTCGTCTCGCTCGTGGTGAACGTGGCATTTCAAGCGTCGGCGTGCGTTGTCTTGAAGCTGTTTCCACGGGCTGGCAGTTGGGGCCGCGCCTCGTGGCGGCATTTCCATGATATTTTTAATTATGGCAAAGACTTGTTTCTCGTGGGCGTCGGCACACAACTGATCATGACCAGTCAGACCATCGTCATCACCCGCGTGCTGGGACTGGAAGCGGCGGCGATGTGGGGTGTGGGCCTGCGGGTGTTCAACCTGCTGAACCAGCTCATCTGGCGGCTCTACGACATGTCCCAGGCGGCACTGGCGGAAATGCTGGCGCGCGGTGAAATCAGCCGGCTGCGCGACCGTTACCGCAGCCTGGCCATCCTTACTTTTTCGCTGGCCGGTTGGATGGCCGTTTCCTTTGCGCTCTGCAACAGCCTGTTCATCACCATCTGGACGCATGACAAAATCCACTGGCCGGCGGGGAACGACTGGTTGCTGGCGTGCTGGATGATCCTATCCGCTGTGGTTCATTGCCACAATTCATTTGCCCTGCTGACCAAGCAGGTCGGGTTCATGCGCTACATTTACTTTCTGGAGGGCGTGGTCTTTGTGGCCCTGTCTTTTTTGGTGGCACGTTGGGGCGGGCTACCCGCCATCATCGGCTGCTCGATTCTGTGCACCACCGCCTTCAGCGGCGCGTATGGCGTGTGGCGCATGAGCCATTTCTTTCAGCTTCCGCTGGGCGAAGTTGCCGTGGACTGGCTGCGGCCCATGTTTAAACTTCTACTCGGCTGCCTGCCGGTCGCCGGTTTGACCTGGTGGTTGCTGTCGCCGGTGCCCGGCCCGGCCCGGCTCGGCATCAACGTCGCGCTGGCGGTCTCGCTGGGCGGATATTTATTTCTCCGCTACGGGATTCCCGCCGCGTTTCAAGTCGAACTCCTGCGGCGGGTTCCCGCCAAAGCCACCCCCTGGCTCAAACGCGTTTTCCTGCAACCTGCAAATTAAATAACTATGCCTCGCACACCCGCCCATCCGCTGGCCAAGCATCCGCTGGAAAATCTGCCCAAGAATTTCAAGTGTTCTGTGCCGCCCAGCCACCGGGTCTTTCTCCATACTCTGATGTTGGAGGCTTCCCTCAAGCAATGCGGAACCTACGTCAACGGGGTCACGTTGGATGTCGGCTGCGGGCGCAAGCCTTATGAAAAAACTTTTTTTGCCGGGGCTGAAAAATATGTCGGCATGGATTATCTCACCGACCGTTCTTCGCCGGATGTAGTGGGTTCGGCCACCGACATCCCGCTGGGAGACGCGAGTTTTGACACCGTGGTATGCACCGAGGTTTTGGAGCATGTGCCCGATCCGTTGCTGGCGCTGCGGGAGATGTATCGCGTGCTGAAGCCCGGTGGGCACCTGATTTTGAGCACCCCGATGTATTGGCCCAGGCACGAAGTGCCCTATGATTATTTCCGCTACCCTTATGACGGACTGCTGCATCTCATCAAAGAAAGTGGATTTGAACTGGTGCAATTATTTAACCGTGGCCGCTCCTACGCCTTCATCGGCCAAGCCATCCAACAAACGCAACCCATCGGTGGGAAACCGTTCAACTGGCTGATCAACCGCTTTTTCGTCTGGTGCGAACGGCATTTGAAACATGATGTCCATACGCTTGGTTGGACATTGGTAGCTAAACGGCCAAAACTATCTATTAAAGCGTGACGTTATGCCTTCACCCAAAAACCAGCATCTTCGTCAATCCTTTGAATCGGGCTGTTGATGTTGTTTTTGAGGCGATATTCGTCGGTTGCCTTGCGGCAGCCTTCCCAGCAAAAGTAATCATCCAAAATGAGAATGCCGCCCGGAGAAAGGTGCGGATATAGATGTTCCAAACAGACCTTGGTCGAGTCATACCAGTCTCCATCCAGGCGTAATAGTGCAATGGAGCCAAGCTTGACGGCGTCAACGGGAACGGTGTTTTGGAACCAGCCCACATGAAAATGAGCAAATTTCTCCGGCACCTTGATTTTATCCAGAATCAAATGGCGCACCCCGTCTAATTCCGCAGAACATTGATTGATTGTGGCCAGTTTCCCTCCGCTTCGTCCGCCACTATAAGTGGTCGTGGCATATTCCCCGTCTTTCTCCGTAGGTTCCGGGAGTCCTTCAAATGAATCAAACAGGTGCAGGTTCCGCTCCTGTCCCGCATTTTTGATGGCCAAAGCCATGATGCCACTGGAGCCGCCCTTCCAGACACCGCATTCTACAAAACATCCGGGAACATTGCCCTCCAAAACCGTTTTACAGGAATCCCAAAGCCGACGGCACCGAATCGGGGTCGTCATCGTATATCGCTTGGCCCGGAACATGGCCGTGGCGCGTGGCAGAATTGGCAAGCCTTTTAAAAACCACGCCCACCGGCTTTCAGTAATTTTTTTTGGGAGGATGCTAGACATAGTTGGGAAAATATATTTTAAACAGCAGGTTTAAGGAAATACAAATCCCGTTAATTAAGCGGCGTGCACCGTATGAGTTACTCCAGCCTGTTGATTTATGCCATCGCTCGCAGCTTTACCGCGATTCTGCGCAGAGCACGCATGGGCGGTGAAAAATGAAACTTATTTTTAGCCGCCAGCGGCGCGGAAATGTTCCATCGCTGCGGCCAGACAGGAGGCGCGGCGGACGTCGGCGGAAAAGCGGCCAGCCAGCGATCGGTCATGGTGGCCACAGAAAAGTCTTTTTGCACCCGCATATGCGCGGCGGCGGACTTGGCGGTCAGGTCGTCCCGGTGTTCGTGCAGGTGGATTATGGAACGCGCGTAGCCACTCACATCATCAACAGAAACTAGCAGGCCATTGCTGGCATCCACCACCTCGCGGATGCCGCTCGCCAGATCGCTGACCACGGGCACGACGCCGTGCGCCATGGCCTCCAGCAGACTAATGGGCAGCCCTTCTGCGTCCGAGGCCAGCAGGAAGATGTCATGCTGGTCGAGGATGGCGGCCACTTGGGCGTTCGGCACCGCCCCAGTGAAGTTGACCTGTTGATCGGGGGTGGACAACATGGCCCGCTCCAGTTCAGCCCGTTTGTCACCCTGCCCGACAATTGTCCAGCGAAACGGGATGCCGGATTTCCGCAAGTCAGCCAGAATCCGGGGAAAGAGATAGACGCGTTTCTGCGGATCCATGATCCGGCCGAGGTAGAGAATGCGCAGGGGATCAGCTCCTGTCCCGCGCGGTTTGGGTGTGCTTGGCATGGTCACGCCGTGCAGCAGGCACAGCTTGGCGACGCTCCGAAATACAGACATTTCCGCCAGTCGTTGGGTGATTTTGGTGGAAATGCCAACGATGGCATCCAGACATCCGGCATAGGGGAGGGCTGTGTCATAGAGTGATGGATGATCGGTCTGGATGATGGCGAGACGCTGGACGCCCGCCGGAACGTAGCGCAGGACTTCATAGGAATCTGCACCCACACACCCCACCACGACGGTCGGCTGGAATTCAGCCAGGGTTTGCAACACGGAATGCAGCCGGTCTTCAAAGATCAACCGGCGCTGCTGCACAATTACCCGGGCCCCTCCCGCCTGAAAATCAGATGCGAAAACATTTTCACTTTCCGGGCTGACCACCAGCACCGGCACGCCGCGCCGGACCAGTTCTCCGGCCAGATTGCAGAGGAAGGTGGTGGAACCGCCGAATCCGAGACTGCTGATAAAAGCCATGCGCGGGAGCGACGGCTGGGCTTTTGTTGCTGTGTGATTCATTGAATGCGTTGCCTAGATGCCGGTAAAAACCAAGTTGAAAACTAGGAGGTTTCCCCCACCCGCGCCATAAAAAATGACGAGATTCATTTTAGGCTGTTGCTTTGATGCGGATCCGCTAGATTTTGCCTCCCATTTCGCAAGCGGAATGGCCAGTTAATCCCAAACAAAACAGATCTTCACCGCTTTGCCATATGGCCCTTGATTTCAATTCCATTAAGTTTTTGCTTTGGGCGAAAAATCTCGGGGTTTCCTTTGACCGGACGCTGACATTGGGGCGGCTGGGTTTGTCCTGCTCTCCCCGGCAATTGCGGCGGGCGGTGCGTGACTTCAAGCCCGCCGGCACTCAGGGTAACGTGGATCGCTGTTTCCATCGGACGTTTGGTCAGAGTCTCTTTGCCGATGAATTCATTCGTTTCCTGGGCGCAAAAGAAATTGTGTCAGCCGACCGCAGCGATTATGAGGGTGCCACGCTCCTGCATGATTTGAACCGGTCGTTCCCTGAAAAATTACGTGGCACCTTCGATTTGGTGATCGATGGCGGCACGCTGGAACACATCTTCGATTTTCCGGCCGCTCTGCGCCATTGCTTGGAGCTGGTTTCGGTCGGCGGCCATTTCATCACCATCACCCCCGCCAACCAGTGGATGGGACACGGGTTTTATCAATTCAGCCCGGAATTGTATTTTCGGGCTTTCCAGAAAGAAAATGGATTTACTCTTCGCAAAATCATCTTGTTTGATTGCGCTCAAACCGATGCCCCCTTTTATCAGGTGCATGATCCAGCCACTGCCGGGACGCGTGTGCAATTGAGTTCCCGCAAGCTGATCTCGATGGCGGTGCTGGGCCAAAAGACCGCCGCCGTCCCGATTTTCAGCACGCCGCCGCAGCAGAGCGATTACGTGGCGGTTTGGGATCAACATCAAAAGAGTGAGAAAACCAAGCAGTCACCAGAAGGATTGGTTCAGCAACTGCGGGTAAAGCTAAATCCTTACTGGCCTTACTGGCTGCGGACTTGGAAAACCAAATTGAGCCATTTTCGCCGGGAGGGAGGACATTCCTTAAACAATACGCGGCAGTTTTGCCGTTTGACCCGTGAGGAAATCACCTGCGAGCGAACCGGTAACCCGCCGGCCTGACTGATTTGCAATATTCATGACCAAACAACCCCGAATTATTTTTTTGAGCAACATCTATGACCAGCACTACCATGACGTGCGTGGCGAAAAGATCGAGCCGTGTCTGACCATTGCCTGCCGCCGGGACATGTTTCGGTGCCTGAACGCCGCCGCGAGCCGGGAACTCGTGGTGCTTTCCTCTCCGCCCAAGGCGCTGGAGCGACGGTCGGGGAAATGGCTGCCGGCGGTGGAGACCCAATTTGCCGGCTTCCGCCAGTTATTTTGCCCCATTTGGGACGTGCCCAAGCTGCGCATTCCCCTGGCCTGGTTTTATTATGCCCGCCATGTCCTCCACCATGTCCGCGACGGTGATGTGGTGGTGATTGATAATTATGAGTTTCTCTACATCGTCGCCGCCCGCCTGCTGCGGCGGTTCCGCCGCGTCAAGTTCGTCCTGGCCTATCTGGATGGAAAACATTTGATTGACCGTTCCGTCTGGCGGGTTTTGAGCGGACTGGCGGAAAAATGGGGACGACCGCTTTTAAACGGCGCGGTGCTGTCCACCCCGCCGCTCGGCGAACACCTGCCGGTCGCCCTGCCGAAAGTGGTGCTGCCAGGGCCGGGATTCATCCTGAGAAACCCGGATACCGCACCGCGCCAGCCGGAAGGCGAAGTGCGCTTTCTCTACGCTGGATCCTTGGATGCCACGCGCGGAGTGGATTTGCTGCTCACGGCGCTGGCATTGCTGCCGGAATCCGGCTGGCATCTGGACCTCGCCGGGGCGGGGGCGTTGAAAGACCAAGTTGTCCAAGCCGCCCAAGATCAACGCTGGCGGGAAATGGTGACCTTTCATCCGTCCATGGCCTCCACCTCTGCCGCCTACCAGCAATTGCTGGCATCCGCCCATGTGGGGCTGAACTGCCAGCGCAAGTCCGATCCGATTTCGGCAGTGACGTTTCCGACCAAGGTGTTCGCCTATTTGTCCGCCGGACTGCTAGTGATCAGCAGCCAGGCCAGCAGCGTGGCGACCGTATGTGGGAAGGGCTGTTTTTATTACGTTGAGGAAACGCCCGAATCGCTGGCGGCGGCCATGCGGGAGGTGATTCAGCATTATGCCGCCATCCGTGACCGGCTGGACGTATCCGAGGCCTGCCAGCGCTATTCCATTGAAGCCTCCGCCGACCGCGTGCGGCAGATGTTTCAGAGGATGGGAGTAGTGAAATGACTGCGGGAGCGCCCATTCGCGTTCTGCTCGCCTCTGCCGGAGGCTGGCATTTGCCGCAAACCGCCCGCGGGCTGGCAACGCGGGACGCGCTGGCCGGACTGTGGATTTCCAACAAAAACGCCACCGGCATTTCAACGGATAAATATCGTCGCTGCTGGCCGTTCCATCTGGCCATGAGACCCTTCCTTCAGTGCGCGCCGCAAATCTGGACGGAAAAGGCTTTCTACACTTTGTTCCCGATTTGGAAATCTTGGCTTAAGGTTCAGCCTTGGCCAGATTGTCAGGTCGTTCACGCCATCATGGGGTTTGCCACCGAACCATTCGACCGGGCGGATCAGACCGGAGCGCTCAAGGTGGTGGACTGCCCCAACAGCCATCCGACGAGCTGCTACGGCTACTGGCAGCGCGAGTGCGATTTGTGGTGTGCCGGTGAACGCGTTCCCATTCCTCAGTGGATGTTCGCCCGCATGAACCGTGAGCTGGAAAGGGCGGACGTGGTGCTTTGTCCTTCCCGGTTCGTGCGCGATTCCATGGTCGCCAATGGCATTCAGGCCGAAAAATGTTTTATCAACCCCTTTGGCGCGGACGTGAGCATTTTCAAACAGCGAACTACCGTGCCGGTGACGCCCCGGTTTATCGTCGTCGGCACGATCTGTTTGCGCAAAGGGCATCAGTATCTGTTCCGGGCCTTTGAGCTGGTGAAAAAGCAAATGCCCGCAGCGGAGTTGATCTGCGTGGGCAACGTGAAGACCGATTTCCGAAAGGAGTGGCCCCGGTGGAGAGGCTCTTTCACCCACGTCCCACATCTACCGCATGCGGAACTCGCCAATTTGTTGCAGAATTGCACCGCATTTGTCTTCCCGTCTCAGGAGGAGGGTTTTGCCCGCGCCATCGTGGAAGCGATGGCAGTGGGATTGCCTGTCATTGCCAGCCCGGAAAGCGGGGCTACCACGCTGGTGGAAGATGGAATCGAGGGTTTCATTGTGCGCGGTCGTGATTCGCAGCAGATCGCCAACGCCATGCTCCTCGTCGCGCAGGACCCCGAACTATGTCGACGCATGGGCGAAGCCGCCCATAAAAAGGGGGCGGTAAAAAACACCTGGCAGGATTACGGCGACCGGCTGCTGGCGGAATACGTTCAACGGCTGCGGAAATGATAGGGAACCGTGGCTGCACGGTACCGCCTTGGTTTGATGCGACATGTCGCGTCGAAGAAAGTGCAGACATGTCTGCGCGCTCCAAAGCGGGCTTGATTGCGCAAGACGTATCAAGTATCCCATTTGCTCATGAAACAACCCGCCATCCATGGCTTCGCATAAATGAAATCAGCCTGCAAATCCTTCGCCACCGGGCTGGTTCGGAACGATGTTCTGTGGCGTTTTTTGAGCGCTACGGTCTTCAAGGCAATGCTCTACATGCAGCGCGAACGCCAGAAATATGAGGAGTGCCAGGGCCGGTTGCCGGATCAGATTTTTATCGGTCGTGCCGTTGAGCAGATTTTCCCGGACCTGAAAGTGCGGCACGGAGTGTTTCGCGGCATGCAATATGTTCCGGTGAGACATCTCAGCGGCGCGCTGTTCCCAAAACTGCTCGGCACCTACGAGCGCGAGGTGCATCCGGTGCTTGAGCGGATCTGCCGGCAGAATTACACCGAGATTGTCAACGTCGGCTGCGCGGAGGGTTATTACGCGGTCGGACTGGCCTTGCGGCTGCCCAAGGTGAAGGTGTTTGCCTTTGACACGAACGAGGAGGCCAAACTCCGGTGCCGGGAATTGGCCGAATTGAACGGTGTGGGCGACCGCGTCATCCTCGGTTCCTTTTGCGATCCAGCGGTGCTGCTCTCACTTCCGCTCACCGGTCGGGCTCTGATCGTCAGCGACTGCGAAGGTTATGAAAAGCAGTTGTTCACTCCGGAAGTGGTTAAACAACTCGCACCGCATGACGTGTTCATCGAGGTTCATGACGATGTGGACATCAACATCTCCACCATGCTGCGAAATCGTTTCGAGCCGACGCACCGGATTGAATCGGTGTTCAGCGTGGATGACATCCAGAAAGCGAAAAGCTATTCCTATCCCGAATTGGAAAACTATGACCTCGCCGGACGGAAAATCCTCCTGGGCGAATGGCGTCCGCACATCATGGAATGGCTCTTCATTCAGTCCCGGAACCCCGCAGCCTAAGCCCACCCGCCGCGTGGCGCCGATCTGTCACCGCCTGTATGATTCAATGGGGCAATTTTCCTTCCCTCCTTCGCCGCAAAACCGCAAATTATGTTGAATCATATGGGCCGTCTCTTGAAAATTGCCATCCTCACCACCGATAACCGCGAGCCGTATCGGGAATATCACAAGGCCGATCCCTGGTTTGGCACGGCCCCGGAAGCATTGCTACAGGGGTTCGCACAATTGCCGGCGGCGGAAGTCCACGTGATTTCCTGCACGCAGCGGCCGATGGTTTCCTCGCCCGCCAAGCTGGCGGACAACATCTGGTTTCACAGCCTGCATGTGCCCAAGCTGGGCTGGATGCGCACGCTCTATCAGGGCTGCGTTCGCGCGACGCGCAAAAAGCTGCGGGAGATCCAGCCCGACCTCGTCCACGGCCAGGGCACCGAACGCGAATGTGCGCTGGGTGCGGTGTTTTCCGGATTTCCCAATGTCCTCACCATTCACGGCAACATGCAGGCCATGGCCGAACTCTATCGGGTGCGGTTCGGGAGTTTTTTCTGGCTGGCGGCTCGCTTGGAAACGGCGACCCTGAAACGAACCTTCGGCGTTTTTTGCAATTCCGCCTATACCGAGGGTCTTGTGTCGCCCCGGGCGTCCAGGACCTGGCGCGTTCCCAACCCTGTGCGCTCGGCCTTTTTTACGCCGATGCCGGGAAAAAAGCCGGCACGGGTTCCCGCCATCCTCAACATTGGTTACTTGGATACGCGCAAACGGCAGGTGGAGCTCCTTGAAACCGCGCGCAGTCTTCACCGGCGCGGGTTGAAATTTCAGCTCCAATTTGTCGGCCAAGGCACGGCGCGCACGGCCTACGGGGAAAAATTTCGGCAGGAACTAGCCGGGGCGGAAAAGGCCGGCTATGCCCGATCCCTTGGCTATCTGAACACCCCGCAATTGATCGCCGCCATGGACGCGGCAGATGCGCTCGTCCATTTTCCAGCCGAGGAGGCCTTCGGCCTCGTCGTGGTGGAAGCGCTGGCGCGCAACTTGAAGATTTTTGGCGCGGCCACCGGCGGGATCGTGGACATCGCGACCGGTGTGGAGGGGGCGGCACTCTTTCCACCAAATGATTTTACCGGCCTGGAGGCGGCCATCGCATTCTGGATCCAGACTGGCGGTCCGCACCCGGTCAGCGCGGCGGCCGCGATGCGGGAGCGTTATCACCCGCTGGTCATCGCGAAGCGGCATCTGGAGGTTTACTGCGAGGTGCTGGGCAAAACAAAGCGAGAGCCTTGATGACTGCGGGTCAGCGGCCTTTTTTGCCAGCAGGCATCCAGTTTCACTTCGCACAACTTTCGGGCACCGTTTTTGCATCCAGCCCCGCGCTGTCCTGGATGATCCAGTGCGGGCGGCCTTTGACCTCATCGCAGATGCGCCCCAGATATTCGCCCAGAATGCCAAGGCAAATCAGCTGCACCCCGCCGAGAAACAAGGTCGAGATGACCAGCGTGGGAATGCCGTGCGGGCCGGGGGTCATCCCGAATTTGGCGAATTGTTCCGCAAAGAGTTTCTGGCACAGCGTGAACAGTGCGCCCAAAAACGCCACCAGCGAAACGATCAGGACCAGATACGTCGCCAGCCGCAACGGCACTGTGGAAAATGAAAATACGCCGTCCATCGCCAGCCGGAACGATTTTTTGAACGTGTATTGGGGCGTGCCGGCGGCGCGCGCGTGCCGTTCAAATTCCATCCCGATCTGCCGGAAACCGCTCCACGCGCGCAGTCCGCGCAGATAGCGGTTGCGTGCCGGCAGGGCGTTCAGCACCTCGACCACGCGCCGGTCCAGCAGGCAGAAATCGCCCGCGTCCGAAGGCACATCGAACGGCACCGCCTTGGACAGGAGCCGGTAAAATCCCCAGGCCAGAAATTGTTTCACCATCGCGTCATCACGCTTGGTCCGCACAGCGTAAACAACCTGGCAACCTGCGCGCCATTTTTCCAGCAGCCGGGAAATCTGCTCCGGCGGATCTTGCAAACCCGCGTCAATGATCACCACCGCGTCCCCGGTCGCATGATACAGGCCGGCGCTCACGGCGACCTGATGGCCGAAATTCCGCGCAAAGGCAAGCCTGCGCCAGCGGGGATCCTTTTGGTTTTGTGCCTTGAGCAATTCCCAGGTGCGGTCGCGCGAGCCGTCGTCCACGCAGATGATCTCGTAGTCCATCGCCCAGGTCGTGGCGACCGTGGCCAGGCGCTGGAACAATTACGGCAGCACGGCTTCCTCATTGAAGCAGGGGGACGATGACGGAAATTTTCGGCATGTTGGTTGGTGGTTTGATTTCGGCAACGCTTGTTATACCAATTAAGAAACAGTGGAAAATCCAACCGCCCCCCTCACCCTGCCCTCTCCCCCGGTGGGGGAGAGGGTGGCCGAAGGCCGGGTGAGGGGGCGACCGATGAATCCACCAGTTGTCGTTGGGAAATGGTATCAGTACGTGGAACGAAGCACGCAAGAAAAAAGGTTATCCCGCCTGTTTCAACACGCGTTCATAAACGGTCTTTAACCGGACGGCGGCATCGGCCCAACTGAACAACTGGACGGCGGGCGCGGGCAGGCCGGGTGCGGCGGTGTAAAACTGTTTCAGGATTTCAACATTGCGCGGGCTGAACCCGATGCGGTCAAAATAATGCGCCTTATTGCCGAACCGTTCGCGCGACCAGTTTTGATCCGGCAGCAGCACGGGCACGCCGCACGCCGCCGCTTCGTGGGCAGTGAGGCACCAGTTTTCGTAATCGCTCATCACCACGGCCCCGCGCGCGGACTGCAGCAAGGCGACCATCGCGGCGGGGTCGGCCACGTGCGCCTGATGGCGCACCCAGCGGCCATCCACCAGGGCGCGGAATTCCTGCCAGTAAGATTCGGTTTCGGCATAGGGCTTGCCGACAAACAGGACGGGCACCTGCGCCGCGCGGGCCAGCCGGGCCAGCGCCACGGAGTTTTTCCGCCGGGTGATGGTGCCGGCGCAGAGGAGGTAATCGCCGTCGCGTTTGCCGGAGCCGGCATCGAGGTAAATCTTTTCCAAACCGAGCGGCACGAGATCCACACGTTCGCGCGGGACACCATAGACCAGTTCCAGCACCCGCCGTTCGGCTTCCAGTCCGACCACGTTGGTGGCACAGCGGCCGAAGGAACGCCAGGCCAGTTGTTGTTTGATGCCTTCGCCGAAGGGTTGGTTTAAGATCGTCCGGACGAGCCAGCCCTGGCGGCGCAACTGGGCCTCCGAGCGGTTGCAGGCGGCGGTGAAGAGATGGTTCATCACGATCGGAATACCCTTGTCCCGCGCGTGCTCGATGTGAATCAGCGGCGCGACTCCGAAATAATGGATCAAATCCCCGCGCTGCCGGTCATCCCACCAGCGGATCGGCTCGGCCTCGACCCCGACAGCGATCAAGGCCGCCATGGTCTGCTCGATTTGAATCTGCGCTCCGCCATGCGCGAGCGCGAAAGGCAGCGGACTGTAGAACAGGATTTTCACGCGCGGGGTTCCTAGTGTTTCTAATTTGCAAAAACCGGATTCGCGCTGGATCCGGAGGTTTTGGGATGGTAACGCACAAATTAAAAATAAGCGGGCAGGCGGAACGCACAAGGTAAAAATCCGGTGGTGTCGGGAAAGTCCTGCTCCCGTTTGGAACCAGCATGGCGGGCTAAACAATCCGGTTGCCCATGATTCACTGATTGAGCTAAATTGAAACGCGACTTTATGCCATGAACACCCAAGAAAATAAAAGCCCGGCTCCAGACCAGCTTCACTCGCGCCTGCGCCGGCAAACGCCAGCGACACTGGGAGAGTATTATGCCGGACGCAAACTTTGGGGGGATGATTTTAAACTGGATGAAATCCGCGAATGGTATCGGCTGGAGGAGAATGCCTGCTTTGACATTTACGAACAGGGCCGCCGCCGGATGCCAAACAATGATTATCTGCACTGGCAGCATGGTTACCGGTGGGCGTTGAATGACCGAAATACCTTGGGCAAGGTGCTTGGCCTGGGGAGCGGGAACGGCGAGGAGTTCCGCCCGGTTCGCCAATGGATTGAACATCTCTACATCGTTGAATCCGCCGCCGGTTATTTTCACAACGACGCGACGACCACCTATGTCAAGGCACAGGTGGACGGCACGCTGGATTTTGCCGATGATTTTTTTGACACGGCGGTGAACATCGCCGTGCTGCATCACATCCCCAATGTCTCCCATGTGTTGCACGAACTTTACCGGGTGATAAAGCCCGGCGGTATCTGCCTGATCAAAGAACCCATCACAACGCTGGGTGACTGGTATCCGCCGCGAAAAAAAGGCCTGGCCCCCTGCGAACGCGGCTTTCCTAGAAAGCTATTGGAGGAGATGATTGCCAGGGTCGGTTTTAAAATGATCCGGAAACGGTATTTTGAATTTCCGCCCCTGCGCCATGTGCGGGATCGTGGCGGAATTGATACCTATAATTCAAAATTTTGGATCGGATTGGATCAACTCTGCTGCCGGTTGACGGATTGGAACTACCGCTATCACCGTCCCGGCTGGTTTAAAAAACTGGCGCCGTCCTACGCCTTTTTGATTTTGCGCAAACCCTGATTTCGGCGTTAAATTCAGGGCGGCACTGGGGAGGTCTTTGACGGATTCCGGTTGCTGCTGGTTCTGCAATTGGAATACATTGGACACCGTCAAACGAACGTGGCCGACGCTGCACGATTGTTTGAAATTTGTCAGCAAATGAATAGCAACAACACGCACGCCCTCATCCGGACGCTGGTCATCTATGCGGTGTGCGTCCCGCTGGCGGTGTGGATCGGCTACCTGCTGGCCGCGCCGGCGACTCGGGACACGTTCAGTATTGTGGGCATCATGGCGTTGATCCTGTGCGCGCCTCTGCTGCTCCGCTGGCACCATTTCCTGCTGATTGCCACTTGGAATCTGTCCCTGACCATTTTCTTTCTGCCCGGCTCGCCCCCAGTGTTTATGTTGATGACTGCGTTAAGCCTGGGGATTTCCGTGCTGCACCGCGCGATCAACAACAAGGCACGCTTCCTCTCGGCACCCTCCATCACTTGGCCGCTGCTTTTTCTTTTCGCGGTGGTGATCGGGACTGCGAAAATGACGGGCGGCATCGGGCTGCATTCCATGGGGGCGGAGGTTTCCGGGGGCAAACATTACTTTTCCATTCTTTTCGGGATTTTTGGCTATTTCGCGCTGACCGCCTTGCAGATTCCACCGCAGCGGGTGGGCCTTTACATCAGCCTGTTTTTGCTGGCCAGCATGAGCAGCGCCGTGGGGGATCTGGCTGGTCACCTGCCGTCCGCCTTCAACTTCATCTTCGCCTTTTTTCCAACGAGTGGTTATGGCATGGATACCAAGCCGGGGACGATCGTTTTTCATGCCCGTTATGCCGGGGCCGGAGTTGCGGGAATGGCCGGGTTTCTTCTTCTGCTCGCCCGTTACGGGGTTCGAGGCATCCTGCTGGGCGGCAAACCATGGCGATGGGTCTTGCTGGCCGCAGCCTTCACGGCGATCTTTTTTGGCGGCTTCCGTTCGCATGTCCTCATCTGCGGTTTTGTCTTTACCATCCTGTTTTTCATGGAAGGCCTGCACCGGTCCAAAATCATGCCGATGTTTATTTTTGCCGGGGTGATTGCGGTCACCTTGTTGATCCCGTTCGCGAACAAGCTGCCGTTCACGTTCCAGCGGGCGCTCTCATTCCTGCCCCTTATTAAGCTGGATCAGGCGGCGCGGCGGGACGCCGAGGACAGCTCCGACTGGCGATTGGAGATCTGGCGGGACACCTATCCAGAAGTTCCCAAGCACCTCCTGCTCGGCAAGGGCTATGCCATTGATGCGGCCGAAATGGCGATACTTGATAACCAGAATTTTCACTATCTTTCCACGGCGGAAGAGGTGGCCATTTCCGGCAATTATCACAGCGGGCCGCTTTCGGTGCTCATGCCGTTTGGGGCTTGGGGTGCCATCGGTCTCTTATGGCTCTGGTTGGTGGGCTTTCGTGCGTTATATGCCAATTACCGCTACGGCGACCCCGCCTTCCGCGTGGTCAACGCGTTTTTATTTGCCAGTTTTATCGTCCGCGTTTTCATGTTCCTCGTCGTCTTTGGAGCCTTGGAAAACGATGTGGCCAACTTTGCGGTCCTCCTTGGCTTGAGCGTCAGCATCAATGGCGGCATCCACCGGCGGGCTGTTGTCAAAGCCCCCGTCGTGGCCGATACCCGGATGCCCGCTCCGGCCCAGCCGCGCTTCCAGCCTTTCTTCCAAGGCTAATTACCGGCGACCAGAGCGCGTGAAACCCAAACTGCTCATCGTGGAATTATGGGGATTGGGCGACCTTGCCATCGCCACCCCATTTCTGCGCGCCGCGACGGAGCAGTTTGAAGTCACCCTGCTTGCCAAACCGTTTGCCCGCGACCTCCAGCCGCGTCTGTGGCCGGGCGTCCGGGTGGAAACGTTCACCGCCCCGTGGACCGCCTTCAAACACAAATACCATTTCTGGCGCTGGCCGGTGCTTGAGATTGACCGGCTACGGCACCGGCTGGCGGAGAATCATTTCGACTTCGGCCTCTCGGCCCGGTGGGACCCGCGCGACCATCTGCTTTTGAAACTTTTCCGGGTGCAACACCGGCTGGGTTTCCCGCGCATGCACAGCGAGATGTATTTGACCCAGCCTCTCGCCCGCCCCGAACCGGAGGCGCACCGCTATGAATCCTGGCGGGTCCTGGCCCGGGCACTCGAGTTACAGATTCCGCCTCGGGAAAACATCTTCACGCCGGCGACGAGGCGGCAGCCAACGATCCTGATTCACACCGGGGCCGCGCAGCCGGTCCGGGTCTGGCCGCTGGAACATTACCAGGAACTCGCGGCGTGGTTGCGTCGGAAAAGTTTGCCCGTGCAAATCGCCTGTGATCGCGACCAGCGCGCGTGGTGGCTGAAAGCAGGCGAAGCGGAGGTGGCCACGCCGGACACCGTGGCGGCGCTGATTGCGCTGATCGACCATGCCGGAGGGTTCATCGGCAACGATTCCGGCCCGGGCCATCTGGCGGCGATCTGCGGGGTTCCCACCTTTACCATCTTCGGTCCGCAACTGCCCGAATGGTTCGCCCCGTTGCATCCGGCCTCGGAGTGGATTGAAGGCAAGGCCTGCCCTTACAAGCCGTGCTCGGATTACTGCCGGTTCCCCACACCGTTCTGCCTGGGGAACCTTGGGCTGGAAGAAGTTTTCGCGCGGGTTGAAAAATTTCTCGCCGCGCGTTTGGAGGCCCGGCCGCAGGTTTGATCAGGTTCTGGTATTTTGGGGACTATGCATTGCCGGCTGTCACCGGGTAACTGGATCAAGGGCGGCTGGGGCGGCTTTGAATTATTCAGCTTCCATCGGCAGGGGCTTTCCGCCGGGAGCGCGCACATTTTTGACCAGCCAGAGGACCTGGCAAAGTTGAAATCTCTCGGTTACAACAAGCTGGTCATGCTGGCTGCATCGCCGTTTCAACAGGCCATCCAGGTGGTCAACTCCGGGCAGGCTGGCACGCCACGCGAAGGCCACCTCAAAAAGCTTGCCCCTCAGGCAGAGCAATGGCCGACCGTCCTCCAGACAGAGGATATTTTGATCAAGGAGATTCCCTGACCGTCATGCTTTGGCGGCCACGATAAAAAACTGCCGCCCAAAAAACTTCCAAGCCGGTCGGAGCTTGAGATAGAGCGACAGCAGAAACAGCGGATGTTCGCGCTGGTTCACCATGGTGTAAGGCAGAAAACGGTCGTGGTTTTCCGCGATGGTGAAGCCGCAATTCTCCAGTCCCTCCGCCAGAGAACGGTCGGAGAGCGCGAGGTGATGATCCCAAAAATCCCAGTAGTCACCGCGCAAAAAGCGGATGTTCGGCCCCATCGCCAGCAGCCGGCCTCCCGGCTTCAGACAGCGGCACGCCTCCTCCAGCGTCATCTTCAATGCGGCCTTGCTGGGAAGATGTTCAAAAAAATTGCTGGTGAAAACCACGTCCAGGGACTGGTCCTCGCATTGCCACCGGGTCGAACAGTCCTGCTGCAGAAAGCGGACATCCGCCGCCAGAAACCGGGGCGCATCCGGGTTCAAATCCATCGCCAGTTTCCGGCCGCATTGGATCTGGTTGATGAACTCGCCGTAGCCGCAGCCCAAATCCAGCACCGTGGCGGATGGGGATACCTGAGCCTGAAAAAATTCCCGGATGAGCACGCGCCAGACCCGTTGACGATAGGCCGAGTTTTTTTCAAAACGCGCGCCATAGATGCGGCGCAATTCCTCCGGTTGATTGGCGGTCATAACTGGTTGTTTTTTTTGTAATCTCCGCGGCTGAAATATTTTTCCAGCCACACATAGGCGCAGATGAAAAAGTAGCGGCTGCCCATCTCCTTGATCTTTAATTTGGCCTCGCCGAAGCGCCGGTTGCGCCAGGTGATCGGGATGACCGTCCAGGAATACCCGCGCACGATGGCCTTGAGCGGGATTTCGACCGTCAGATTGAAATGGGGCGCGATCAGCGGCTCACAACCCTGAATGACCGTGCGGCGATACGCCTTGAACGCATTCGTGGTATCGTTCAACGGAATCCGGAAAATACAGCGGATAAAAAAATTGGCCAGCCGGTTCACCAGCAATTTTATCCGGGGATAATCAATCACGCCGCCGCCCTTGACGAACCGGCTGCCGAACACACAATCCCAGCCTTCGTTCAGCAGTTTCCAGTAACGCACCGCGTCGCGGGCATCGTCCGATTCATCGGCCATCATGATCACCACGGCGTCGCCCGTGGCATGATGCAGACCGGATCGGATGGCGCGGCCAAAACCATGTTCACCGGTGTTCTGGACCGGGCGCAGGGCCGGGATCTTCGTTTTCAATTGCTGCAATACCTCCCACGTGCGGTCTTTGCTCCCGTCGTCCACCACCACGATTTCATGCGGGACGTGGTTCAGGGAAAACTCCAGGTGCAAATGTTCCAAGGTCGCCGGCAAGGATGCCTCTTCGTCCCGGGCTGGCATGACCACGGAAAATAATTCCAGCTTCGTCGCGGATGGATTGGGCGCATTCATGCTAAAAACCGGGTGCGGGCGAAAGCAAAACAGCATCAATCGGAATTTTCACGGGCAAACTATGCCGGCAAAAGCGCCTGGAATCCATTCTGAAATGCTTGGGTTGAAATCCAGGAGAAAATTGTTTTTTGAACTTTCGAAGAACGGAGAGCTGAAAAACCGTGCAATGAATGAGCGGGTTACTACTTGCCAGCCGTCAAGGTGGTGGCTAATGTCCTCCCCAGGCAACTTTTTTGTAATGCGAGCCTGGCTGGGCAAGCGCCGGGTGGAATGAATCATCCCCCCGCCAGCCCTCTGGCAGCACAGCCAAAAATTTTAATGCGGATTCCTGTTCCAACTGCTGGCAACCCGATATTGGCAGATCCGCAAGCGCGCCGACTGGTGGGATTTCTTCAAATTTTATTTTTTGTCATCGCCTTTTCTGGCTTGAACGGCCCCTTTCTCTCCTTCCATTACGAGCGGCAAAACCAGACATTTGACACGGCTTGTCATGTTTTTAACGAAGGGTGGAGCGCCGTGCTGGCGCCCAAAACGTCCTTTTCCCTGCCCGGCTACGAAGCAAAGCCTTTTACCGTGGCGCGGTTGGAAGTTCCTTTTCACGGCGTGCTGGGCTGGCCATTGGTAAAATTGTTTGGTCATCCGGCGGCGGTGGTTCGCCTCATTTCAATCCTCTTTGCTCTATGGTCAATCCGACTGCTGTATTTGATTCTCCACCATTGGCTGGCCCCGGGCCTGGCGCTCGCCGGTGCTGCGCTGTGGACCTTTTCCCCCTTGCTGCTCCATTTTGGGCAGGTGCCGCTGCCGGACATCCTTTGCACCACGGGAATGCTGGCGGCCTTCTGGTTTGCGTTAAAAAACAATCTGGCGGCCTCCAGCGGCAGCTTCCTTTTTGCCATCCTCGCTAAAATCAGCATCATTGTCTTCGGACTGCCCGTGCTGACGGCTTTGCTGGTTGCCAGGAATTGTAAAACCATCCCAGAGTGCCTGCGAATTGCCTTTTGTTGGGGTGTGATTCCGCTGGTTGGTTTGATCGGTTGGATGTCCCTTGAATTCTTCGATCCCAATACGCCTTGGACCATCGCCAAACTATTGAGCGGCCGGGGCGGCGTGGAGGACCTGTTGACCGTCAAATTTTACTTTTTCATTTGCGCCATCCTGATTCCTTATGGAATGGGGCCGGTTGGCATCCTGGGTTGCGCCGTTGCCTTGGCAAGAAAATGCGCTCCGCAAATCAAGCCAGGTGTCAAATGGGCGCTGTTGGTTTCAAACTTTTTATACATTATTTTCGTGGTCAGAAAAATTCAGGAGCCGCAATATTTGCTTCCGTCCCTGGCCTGGTTAGTCGTGACGGCTGCTTTCGGAATCAGTCATCTGGCCGAAAAAATAAATCACGGCGGCCGCTGGCGGGCGGGGGTGGTTTCGCTGGTCTGCCTGCAAGCCTTGATGGCGTTCATCTTTGCCAGCGATTTGAAGGCCTCCCGCGTCCCTGATTTTCAATCCATTGAAAAAGCGGCAGCCTCGATTCCGCCCGGTGCGCGCGTCATCGTCGTCTATCCATTTTACGGTGCGGCGGCAGCCGTCTGGTTAAATCATAATGTTTTAGCCATTGATCAAATCACCAGCCTGGAAGCGGACCTGCCCCGATTGAAAAAAATCGGGTTTTCCCACCTGGTGCTCATGGATGTTAAAACCCGCACGAAAAGCGCCTCGAAGGAGAGCTGGTTGGAAACGCTGGCCGCCATCTGCCACTTGAGCCGCCAGCCTGCAACCGGGCGGGATCCACGGCTGTCCGGCTTTACCTTGCCGGACTCGCCCTTTTACCAATTTTGCGACCCGCAATTTACGCGCATATTTTCCGGCGATTTTATCATCGTCTATGCCCTGACATCCTCTGGTGCCTAGCTTTACTTTTTTGATGGGTTACAAGTGCGAAATGTCCAGCCAGTCGGGATTTTGTTCAGCGTGCCGGGCGATTTCTTCCAACACTTGCGGCAGGGAAATTTGCGGTGACCAGTTCCACGCTTTCGTGGCCAGCGCTGAATCCAGCACCATCCACGGAATGTCGAACGGTCGTGGATTGGCGTCACTGGCCACGGCGTGTTTGCCGAAACGCGCGTCACACCAGCCGGTCAACTGCGCGAGCGACATCGCGTTGGCCGCGCCGCCGCTGAAGTTGGCGATCCGCAGCCGGTCTTTGCCACGATGCTTCATTTGTGCGAGCAGCACCGGGATCAGGTCGCGGGGATGCAAACAGTCCCGGACCTGATGGCCCTGCCCGTCGAAGCCGATGTATTTCAAAGGCCGGCGGCGCAGATGTGAGTTGATCCAGAACGAAAAAATCCCCTGGTCCGCCTTGCCGAATTGTCCCGCGCCCGCCAGCACGCCGCAGCGGTTGATCCAGACGGGGAAATCAAACGTCTCGCCGTATTCCAACGCGATCGCCTCGCTGGCCAGCTTGCTGGAGCCGTAAAGCGAGATCGGCGGCGCCGTGGAAAAAGTTTCGCCCACGCCAGCGACGGTGAGTCCGGCCGGCAGCGGCCCGCCGGGCACCGGTCGAAAGGCCTGCTGATGGATTTCGACCGGCAGCGCCGCCAGCGGCGGCACGGAATAAACCCGGCTGGTGCTCAGCAAGATCAGACCGGCGCGATGCGCCTTGCAGTATTCCAGGATGTTGACCGTGCCCCACAAATTATGTTCGAGCAGCTGGCGCGAGCTGGTCTTGCCATCCACGCCGGCCAGCACGCTGGGGTTCGCGGCGGCATCAATCACGAAATCGGCGGCGGGCAGCGTTTCAAAATCGGTCGCGCTGCGGACGTCGGCGTGAATGATCTTAACGCCGAGCTTGGCCAGCTCGCGACGGTTCAGCTCGCTGCCGGGACGGATGAAATTGTCCACGCCCGTGACCTGAAGATTTTCCGCCGACTCCAGCAGCGCGCGGGTCAAGGTGCTGCCCACAAATCCGCAGATGCCGGTGATGAGAACGCGCATGGTGATTTTATTTCGCCATCCGCTGGTGCCAGGCATCAGCGATCTCCTGGAAAATCTGCGGCAGAGTGCGCGTCAATTTCCAATTGGGATAATGCGCCTGCATCTTGGACAGATCGCTGTAATAGCAGATGTGGTCGCCGCTGCGGGACTGGTCCACATAGGTGGAGATTTGCTTTTTGCCGGTGGCGGCCTCCGCCAGTTCGAAAGCCTCAAAAATGGAGCAGGCGTTGCCTTTACCGCCGCCGAGATTGTAGACCTCGCCCCGGCGCGGTGCCTGAAAAAACTCGAACATGAAACTCGCCACGTCCGTGGAATGGATGTTGTCGCGAACCTGCTTGCCCTTGTAGCCAAAAATCTTGTATTCACGCCCCTCGAGATTGCACTTCACCAGATAGCTGAGAAACCCATGCAGCTCGACGCCGGAATGATTCGGCCCGGTCAGGCAGCCGCCGCGCAGACAGCAGGTGGGCATGTCAAAATACCGGCCGTATTCCTGCACCATGATGTCGCCCGCGACCTTCGACGCGCCGAACAGCGAATGCTTGGATTGGTCGATCGAAAATGTTTCCGGGATGCCCAGTGCAAATTCCGCGTCGTCGTAATCCCAGCGCTTGTCCAGTTCCTTCAACTGGATGGTGTTCGGCCGGTCCCCATAAACCTTGTTGGTGGACATGTGGATGAACGGCGACTCGGGACAATGGCGGCGCGCCGCTTCGAGCAGGTTGAGCGTCCCGACGGCGTTCACGTCGAAATCATCGAAGGGAATTTTCGCCGCGAGGTCGTGCGACGGCTGCGCCGCCGTGTGGATGATGACAGCGGGTTTGAGGGTGGCGATGAGTTCCAACACTCCGGCGCGGTCGCGGATGTCCAGTTCGTGGTGCTTGAACCGGGGCAGCGCCTGCTGGAGCCGTTGCTCATTCCAGCGGGTGTTGCCCTGCGGGCCGAAGAAAATCTCGCGCTGGTTGTTGTCCACGCCATGCACGGCGAATCCGCGTTCGTGAAAATACGCACTGACTTCGGAGCCAATCAGTCCCGATGATCCGGTTACCAGACAAAGTTTCATTGTTTAATTTTGGGTGACAAACTAGGTCGCCGGCCCGGCGTTGCCAAGTTTTAACCGGTTGTTTACGAAAGAAAAAAGCCCCTGGCTGACAAATTTTTCCGCCACTAAATGCCTACAACCGGTTCCACCAGACCGCCGTCGGCTTGGGCACCTCAATCGTCACGCGCTGGCCGGGGCTTTGCCGGGTGTAGATGGCATAGGCCGTGGGCTTCAGGAAAAAATGCCCGGCCAGCAACCGGCGCAGACGGTGATGAACCACCCACACGGGCTTGAGCCATTCCACCCAGGGTGGCGTCATTGCCGAAGTCTCGGCTTTTTCGCGGATGGCATTCGGTTTCAGATTCATGTTTTCACCGGTGTCGGCAAAGACGGAAGTGAAAGCATCGCTTACCGCCATCGGCACGCCGACTTTCATCAGCGCCCGCACCCAGTGGTAATCTCCGAGGTCACGCCATCGGGTATCGAAGAAAATCCCGCGCTCCGTGATGACCTTGCGCCGGATGAAAATGGAACTGGTCAGCACCGGAAAACGCAAGTGCATGTGCAACGGATGCGGCGTCATCGAATGGCGGTGGCACATGTATTTCCCCTCGCCATCGGTCACAATGCTGCCCGCGAGCAAAACCTCAACGTGCGGGCGGGTCTCAAAAAATTCGCGAACGGTCTTCAGCGCGCCGGGCAGGTATTGCTCGTCGCAGTTCAGATACGCGAGAATGTCACCGGTGGCACGGCGATAGCCGCGATTCACCGCGTCATACATGCCCTGGTCTTTTTCGATGAACGCCTTCACGCGCGGATCGTGCGGCAGCCAATCCTGCGTGCCGTCATCGGAACAGGAATCCTGCACGATATGCTCCAGTTCGACGCCCTGCTGGTCGGCCACCGAGGCGATACAGAGCTTGAGCCAGTTGGAATTGCGGAAGCTCGGTGTGATGATGGAAAACTTCATGAAAATTGATTGCGGCGGGTCAAGCCTTCGTCCGGAATTTTTGCGCGATGGGAATGCGCCGGCCCATGCCGAACGCGCGTGGTGAAACCTTCAACCCCGGCGCGGCCTGCCGCCGCTTGTATTCGCTGAAATTGATCTTGTTGACCACGTCATTGACCACGGCGGCGTCAAATCCGCTGCGGATGATTTCTTCCTTGCCCAGATTTTTTACGACATATAGTTCCAGGATCGCGTCGAGCATTTCATAAGGCGGCAATGAGTCCTGATCAGTCTGGTCCGGGCGCAATTCCGCGCTCGGCGGCTTGGTGATGGAATCCACGGGAATGATCTGCCGCTCCCGGTTCACCCAGCGGGCGATTTTGTAGATGTCTGTTTTGAACACATCGGCGATGGGTGCGAGCGCGCCGTTCATGTCGCCGTAAAGTGTGTAATAGCCGACGGCCATCTCCGACTTGTTGCCGGTCGTCAGCACCAGCGCACCGAATTTATTGGAGAGCGCCATGAGCGTCACGCCGCGCAGCCGCGACTGCACGTTCTCCTCGGCCTCGTTCGGTTTCGTTCCAGCAAACACTTTTGCCAGTTGCGCTTCCACCGCCAGGAACGCCGGTTCAATCGGGAGAACTTCGTAGCGGATGCCCAGATTCTTGGCCAGCGCGCCGGCATCGCTGAGGCTGCCGCTGCTCGAATAGCGCGCCGGCATCGCCACCCCGAAGACATTTTCCGCGCCGAGCGCGTCCGCCGCCAGGACCGCGACGAGCGCCGAATCAATGCCGCCGGACAAACCGAGAATCACGGATTTGAACCCGCATTTGCGGACGTAATCGCGGATGCCGAGTGACAGGGCGGAGAAAATCTGCGACTCGCGCGGAGGGAAACCCCTCACCCCGGCCCTCTCCCCTCCAAGGGGCGAGGGAGAAGACAAATCCACCACCAAAATGTCCTCGGCAAAGCCTTTGCCGAAAGCAAGCGTTTCGCCCGAGGCATTCAGGGCGACGCTATGGCCGTCGAAGATCAATTCGTCATTCGCACCGACGAGATTGACCTGCGCCAGCGGAATGTTTTCGTCCCGGGCCACGCGCTGCAACATCTCGAGTCGTGTGCGCTCCTTGCCGTCGCACCACGGCGAGGCGGAAATGTTCAGGATGATCTCCGCGCCCTGCGCAATGAGTTCCCGGACCGGGTCGCGGCGGTAGATCCGGTCCGGCCAGAAATCCTCATCGTTCCAGATGTCCTCGCAGATCGTGATGCCGAGCTTGTGTCCTTGGAACTCGAACGGCGCGATGCTTTCGGCCGGTTCAAAATAGCGGTCCTCGTCAAAAACGTCGTAGGTCGGCAGCAGGCTTTTATGGGTGCGCCAGACGATTTTTCCGCCCTGCAAAACAGCGGCGGAATTCTTCAGCCCGCGTCCGGGCTTTTCCGGATTGCGGTCCACATAGCCGATGCAGAGCGGAACGGCACCGATGCCCCGGGCGGTTTCGGCGAGCGCGGCGAGATTGGCGTCAATGAAATCAGCGCGCTGCAGCAGATCGCGCGGCGGGTAGCCGCAGAGAAACAGTTCCGGGGCGAGGATGAATTCCGCGCCGAGCGAGCAGGCTTGTTCGTAACCGGCCAGCAGTTTTTGCCGGTTGGCGCCGAAATCGCCGATGGTCGAATTGAGCTGGAGCAGGCCTATGATCATTTCCGATTTACGAGATGTGACTTACCCGCCGCGCGAACAGCGACCGGAATCGTAAATCGCAAACGGCCCATCGTAAATTAAAAGTTTTCCACGCTGCGGAAGGCGGTGGCCAGCTTCCACAGGTGGCTTTCAAGGCTAAAATGGGCCAGGAAATTTTCCCGCAAATCCTCACCGGGTTCCTCCAATGCCAGCCGGAGCAACGCGGCGGCGATGTCATCCGGAGATTGCGTTGCGACCAGGCCGTTGTGGCCGTCCGGCAGCATTTCCGGCAGCGACCGCCAGCGCGTCGTCACGATGGGCAGGCCGAACGCCATCGCCTCGATCAGGTTCACCGGCTGGTTTTCGCCCAGATAGCAGGTGGGAAAACAAAACACATCGGCGTCACTCAAGGCCTGTGCTTTGCCGGCGCCGGACACGAAACCCAGATGCCGCACGGTTTCGGCGAACTCCGGGAGCAGCAGCAGGCGGTCGAATTCCGCCTTTTCAGCGGTGCTGACAAAATTTCCGGCGGCATCGAGCTTCATCCGCAATGGTGAATGCCGCCCGGCCAACACACGGTTGGCGGCGACGACACCCTCCATCGCCGCGAACAGGCCCTTCTCGCGCGTGCAATGCGCTATAAACAGAACCTTGACGCAATGCGGATCTTCTCCCGCAGTTCTGAACTCACCCGGGAGGGAAGTTTTTCCCGCCAGAATCGTTTGACGTGCGGCAAAGCGCGCCCGGCGGCGCGGCAGCACGGTGGTGGCAAAATCCCGGCACGGATCGGGAATGCCATTGCTGGCGATGACGATGCGATGGGAGAGCAACTTTTCCGCATCCGCCACATTGTAGTGAGACAGCACAATGCTTAGATCCACCGGCTTGAACAGGCGATAGGTAATGGCCCGTGAGCGGATCTGCGCGCTGGTCTCCAGCCATTTCGCCAGGCCGGCGGCATGCCAGTGCAGGATGATCCTTTTGAAAAACGGGCGGCAGATCAGCATCACCAGCCAATCGCGATATACGGCAACCGCCTTGCCAGGCGCGGGGACGTAATACAAGATCGTGACGCCATAACGGAAACGGCACCAGATGGCTTGCAGGCAGAAAAAGAGAATGAGGAAAACCTTGGTGCCTTGAAACTCGCCTACGTCTTCCAGTGATTTTGAAAAGCGTGCGTTGACGAGGTAGCACTCGATGCCATGCTCATTTGGAGCTTCCGGCTTCTGTTTGCGCCGGTCGCCGCCGA
The DNA here is from genome assembly GCA_035577265.1 of Verrucomicrobiia bacterium. Taxonomy (GTDB): domain Bacteria; phylum Verrucomicrobiota; class Verrucomicrobiia; order Limisphaerales; family UBA11358; genus UBA11358. The sequence continues at coordinate 36,535 of DATLVR010000007.1, forward strand.
AGCCGTCGAGCATGAGCTGGACCATGTAACTCTGGCCATGGTGCGGCGGCGGGGTGTGGGCAAATACGAGCAACTTCATGTCCAGCGATGAATTTGGGCGAAAGCGCGCAGCGAAGGAAGAATTTTCGCGCGGATGGGGAACATTCAACATTCAACATTCAACATCGAACATTCAACGCTCAATCGGTCCGCCCGTAGTCAGCCAATGGATATTCGATGCTGAACGTTGAATGTTGAATGTTTCCTTCCATAAACAAGGCCCGCTTCGGCTCGCCTTTTATTTTTCACCCGCTATCCTTCGCAGAATTTTAAATGACCTGCGAACGTGTCAATGTCCTCGGGGTCGGTGTCAGCGTGCTCAACCTGCGGACGGCGCTGGACGCCATCGCCGGGGCCGTCCGCGAGCGGCGCAAGGGCTACATCTGTGTGACCGGCGTGCATGGCGTGATCGAGGCCCAGGACGATGCGGGCTTCCGGCAGATTCTGAATGGCGCTTTTCTCTGCACCCCGGACGGGATGCCGATGGTGTGGATGGGGAAAATCCGGATGCATGCGGAAATGCGGCGAGTCTACGGGCCGGACTTGATGCTGGAGGTCTGCCAGTGGAGCGAGACGAGTGGTTGCCGTCATTTTTTCTACGGTGGTGCGCCGGGCGTGGCCGAAGCCTTGCGCGACCGGTTGACGGCGCGGTTTCCCAAGCTGGCGGTTGTCGGTTGCTACACGCCACCGTTCCGGCCGCTGAACCCGGCGGAGCTGGTCCAGTTGCAAGAGACGGTGCGCACCGCGCGGCCGGATGTTTTCTGGGTCGGCTTGAGCACGCCGAAGCAGGAAAAATTCATGGCGGAATTTCTGCCGAAGCTGGACGTGACCCTGATGATCGGCGTGGGCGCGGCGTTTGATTTCCATGCCGGGCGCGTGAAACAGGCGCCGCGCTGGATGCAACGTTCGGGGCTGGAATGGTTTTACCGGCTGTGCCAGGAGCCGCGCCGGCTGGCCAAACGTTACCTGACCAATAATCCGCGGTTCGCGTGGAAAATCGCCGGACAGCTGGCCGGGCTGAAAAAATATCCGCTGGAACCACTTTAAATTCATTTCATCACGGCGAATTTGTTTGAGCAATTGGTCTGGTTCGGTTATCTGAAAGCTGGAACAACGCACAAATGAACGGTAATCAAACGAAAACAGCGCCCACGGACTGGCGGGCGGACACCCTCGAGTGCTGGCAGCGTCTGCCGAACAAGTTCTTCTTCTTCACCCTGCTGGCGGCGTGGTTGCTGTTGTTCCAGTTCTGGGGCAATTCCATCCTCGGCTACGTTCACACGTCGTCACTGTTTGGCTGGCTCAACGAAGCCTACAACAACAAGGGATCGTCGGAGGATGCGGGCCATGGCGACTTCATCCCGTTTCTGGTCATCGGGATTTTCTGGTGGAAGCGGAAGGAGCTGCTGGCGTTGCCGCTGCAAACCTGGTGGCCGGGGATGCTGATTCTGTCAGCGGCGCTGCTGTTGCATGCCGCCGGTTATGTTGTGCAGCAACCCGTGCTTTCCGTCGTCGCGCTGTTCACGGGGGTCTACGGGCTGATGGGGCTGGCCTGGGGACGCGCCTGGCTGCGGCATGGGTTGTATCCATTCGGCCTGTTTGTGTTTTCCATCCCGCTGGCGACGCACCTCAATTTCATCCTGTTCCCGCTGCGGCTGCTGGTGACGTGGCTGGTGGAAATGTTCGGGCATCTGGTGGGCATCAATATCATCCGGCACGGCACGACGTTGCTGGATCCGTCCGGCCATTATCAATACGAGGTGGCGGCGGCCTGTGGCGGCATGCGCAGTTTGATCGCCCTGTTTCTGCTGGCAACGGTTTATGCGTTCGGCACGTTCCACCGACCGGGGCAACGGATTTTTTTGATGGCCATGGCGCTGCCGTTCGCGGTGCTGGGAAATTTCTTGCGGCTGTTTTGCATCATCCTGGCGGCGGAAATGGGCGGACAGGAATGGGGCAATTACGTTCATGAAGGCGGCCCCGCCGGCGTGTTCAGCCTCCTGCCTTACATCCCGGGAATCTTCGGCCTGATCTGGCTCGGACGCTGGATGGAAAACCGTGGGCTTAAAAAATCATCCACCGCAAAGGAACGCGCATGAAGAATCAAAAGTGGTTATTGCTGGTGATTGCGCTCGCATTGATGACGGGCACGGCAGGTGCGTTGACGTGGCTGCGGGCGAACCAGAAACTCGGCCGGCCGGGCATCAAGGCCGTGGCGATTCCCGGCAGTGTGGTGATGGACATTCATCTGCCGGAGAATGTGCCGGGCTTCATCTCCACGAACATGCCGGAGCCGGAGGTGGTTATAGGTTATCTGCCCAAGGATACCAGTTATGACGGCCGTCTTTACACCGCGACGAACGGCGTGCAGGTCAACACCACGGTCATCCTGATGGGCGCGGACCGCACGAGCATTCACAACGCGGATTTCTGCCTTGGCGGCCAGGGCTGGACCGTCAACGAGAAAACCGTGGTAAACATTCCCGTGGCCGGCCCACAACCGTATCAACTGCCGGTGGCAAAATGGGTGATCGGCAATGTTTATCAGACACCGGATGGACAGAAGCAGCAGGTGAGCGGGCTTTATGTTTTCTGGTTCGTTGCGGACGGCCAGCAGACGACCGACAATCACCAGCGGATGTGGTGGCTGGGTCGCGACCTGCTGCGGACCGGCGTCCTGCAACGCTGGGCTTATGTGTCGTATTTTGCGTCGTGCCTGCCGGGGCAGGAAGATGCGACGTTTGAACAGATGAAAGCCTTGATCGCCCATTCGGTGCCGGAGTTTCAAGTCGCTCCTGCCGGCGGGGAAACCGTTAACCATTGAATTCCCGCCCGCCATGTCTATCCTGTAGCCGCCGAGAAACTGGAACATCATGTTAAGACGCGCGCGGCAGATTCGAACCCAAATCCACCAGCTGGTGGATGCCTGCCTGTTTGCGGCCAGTTTTTGGATTGCCTATGCGTTACGCGGCGATCCCGCCGTGGTCGCGGTGCTGAAACTGCCCGCGATTCCCGACGCGACACTGGATGCGGAAAAGCTCATCTGGCTTTACGCCGCGCTGATCCCCGCCGCACCACTCATTCTCGAATCCCAGGGTTTTTACAGCCGTCCCCCGCTGGCTTCGCGCCTCGCCACGATGTGGCCGCTGCTCAAGGGCTGCCTCATCACCACCCTCGGTCTCGTGCTGGCGATGTATGCGCTGCACTTTCTCACCCCGCGCGTGATGATGTTGTTTTTCGGGGTCATCAGTTTCAGTCTCGTTTATGCGAAGGAGGAACTGGTGCGGCTGTTGTTGCACAGCCGGCTGGCCCGGGCGCAATCCAAGCGCCGCTTCATCCTCGTCGGCACGCTGCGGGAGATCGTCCGGATGCGGAAGGATTTGCAGCACCACACCGGCGAAGGGGTGGAAATCACCGCCGAACTGAATCTGGTCGAAACCCCCGTGCAGCAGATCGTCAATCTGCTCCACGATCATTCCATTTATGGCGTCATTCTGAGCGCCAAGCACACCAATTTTGAACAGGTCGAATACGTCATCCGCGCCTGTGAACTGGAAGGCGTCGAGGTCTGGCTCATCGCCGATTTTTTCAGCACCCAGATTTCCCGCACCAGCCTGGACGACCTGCTGGGACGTCCGCTGCTCATCTTCCGCACCGCGCCCGAGGACGGGTGGCAGGGGCTTGGCAAGCAGCTTTTGGACTTTTTTGGAGCTTTCGTTTTGCTGGTGTTCCTTTCGCCGTTGTTTTTAGTCGTTGCCGTCGCGATCAAGCTCACCATGCCCGGCCCCGTTTTTTTCCGGCAGCAACGCTCCGGGCTGAGTGGCGCGCCCTTCACGCTCTACAAATTCCGCACCATGGTCACGAATGCCGAGCAGTTCAAACACGAACTTGAGGCCATGAACGAAATGACGGGGCCGGTCTTCAAGGTCACGAACGACCCGCGCGTGACCAACACGGGTAAAATCCTCCGGAAATACAGTCTCGATGAACTGCCGCAGCTCTGGAATGTCCTGCGCGGCGAGATGAGCCTGGTCGGCCCGCGCCCCCTGCCCGTGGATGAGGTCCAGCGCTTCCAGAACCTGGCTCATCGCCGCCGGTTGAGTGTGAAGCCCGGCCTCACCTGTCTCTGGCAGATCAGCGGGCGGAACCAGATCTCCGATTTCAAGGAATGGGTGCGGCTCGACTTGGAATACATCGACAACTGGTCGCTCTGGCTTGACCTGAGAATTTTAGCGCTCACCATCCCCGTCGTCCTGCGCGGCACCGGGGCAAAATAAAACCACCGACCCATCGCCCCAAAATTTGATGAAAAAGAAGCAACCCACCTCCGTCATCACCGGCGCGGCCGGATTTCTTGGCTCGCATCTGACCGACCTGCTGCTCACGCGCGGGCACAAAGTCATCGGCCTGGATAATTTTGTCACCGGCTCGGTGGACAACATCGTTCACCTCGGCGGCCACCCCAATTTCAAATTCATCCAGCAGGACGTGACGGAATTCATTTTCCTCGACCACCCGGTGGATTACGTCTGGCACTTCGCCTCGCCCGCCAGCCCGATTGACTATCTGCAGATCCCGATCCAGACCATGAAGGTCGGTTCGCTCGGCACCCACAAGGCGCTCGGTCTCGCCAAGAACAAGAATGCCCGCTTCCTCGTGGCCTCCACCTCGGAGATTTACGGCGACCCGCTCCAGCATCCGCAGACGGAAGAATACTGGGGCAACGTGAGCACCATCGGCCCGCGCGGCTGTTACGACGAGGCCAAGCGTTTCGCCGAGGCATTGACCATGGCCTACCACCGGGAACACAAGGTGGATACCCGCATCGTCCGCATCTTCAATACCTACGGCCCGCGGATGCGCCTGAATGACGGCCGCGTTGTGCCGGCGTTCATCAGCCAGGCGCTCACGAACAAGCCCATCACCATCTTCGGCAAGGGCACCCAAACCCGCAGCTTTTGCTATGTCTCGGATCTCGTGGAAGGCATCTATCGCCTGATGATGAGCGATTATGACCTGCCGGTGAACATCGGCAACCCGACCGAGATGACGATGCTGCAATTCGCCGAGGCCATCATCAAAGCCACCAAGTCGCGCAGCAAAATCGTGCACAAGCCGCTGCCCCAGGATGATCCCAAGCAGCGCAGGCCGGACATCGCCAAGGCCAAAAAACTCCTGAAATGGGAGCCCAAGGTGAAACTCGCCGAAGGCATGACCAGCACGATTGCCTATTTCAAGACGAAGGTGTGAGACATTTGCGATTTACGATATATGATTTACGCGCAGCGAGAGCTGCGGCATCGTAAATATCAAGTCGAACATCGTAAATTCAGCAGATGGTTTTCCGCGCCCGACAATTTGAATTCGTCTTCCCGCGCCCGGCGCTCGTCATGGGCATCGTCAACGTCACGCCCGATTCCTTTTCCGACGGCGGAAAATTTCTGGATCCCGCTGCGGCCGTGGCCCACGCGCTCGAGTTGGTGAAGCAGGGCGCGGACATTCTCGACATCGGCGGTGAATCCACGCGGCCAGGAGCGGGACCGGTGAGCGAGGCCGAGGAACTGCGCCGGGTGATTCCGGTCCTCCAACAGCTGGCAGCGCAGATTAAAATCCCGATCTCGATTGACACCACCAAGGCGGCCGTGGCACAGGCGGCGTTGCAGGCGGGCGCGAGCATCGTCAACGATGTGGCGGCCGGTCGCGACAACCACGAGCTGTGGAAAACCGTTTCGGAATTTCGCGCCGGTTACATCTGCATGCATGCGCCCGGCTCAGCGCAGACGATGCCGCCGCGACCGTTTCACGCGGATGTCGTGCGCGCGGTGAATGAATTTTTTGCGGAACGGCTCGAAAAATTATCCGTCGCCGGCATCGGTTCCGACCAGGTGATGCTGGATGTGGGCATCGGTTTTGGCAAGACGCTGGAGCAGCATTTGGAGTTGCTTGCGAACCTGCGGAGTTTTACAACGTTGCGACGACCGCTGCTGCTCGGGGTCTCGCGCAAGTCGTTCCTCGGGAAATTGCTGGGCGCGGAAGTGAATGAACGCTTGCCCGCGTCGCTCGCGTGCGCGACTCTGGCAGTTGAAGCGGGCGTGCAGGTCATCCGCACCCATGATGTGGCGGAAACCGTTCAGTCCGTGCGGACGACGGAAGCGGTGCTGGCCCGAAGAACAATCTAATGCCCGAACAGTTTCACATCCAAGATTTATGGCGTCCCGTGCTGGAAATTTTAATCCTCGCGGTGATGATCTATTTTGCGTCGCGCTTCCTGCGCGGCACGCGCGGCTGGCCGGTCGTCATCGGCTTCGTCATCGTGCTGATCGCCCTGGCCCTGACGACGACGATCCTGAACTTGCAGGTGCTGCGCTGGCTGCTCGGCACGTTTTCAGCGTTTATCGCGGTGGCGGTCATCATCATCTTCCAGCCGGAACTGCGCCGGATGCTGGCCGAGCTGGGCAACCTGCCGCTGTTCGCCAGCGCCAGCGAACAGCGCGAAAGCATTGAGGTCATCATCCAGACCTGCGAACGTCTCGCCGAAGTGAAGATCGGCGCCCTCATTGCCGTCGAGCAGACCATCCAACTCCAGGAGGTCGTCGAGTCCAGCGTGCCGATCGATTGCGACGCCACGCCGGAAATGCTGGAAACCATCTTTTTCCCGAACAACGCGATTCACGACGGCGGCGTGATCTTAAAGGGCGACCGGATTGCCCTGGCAGCGTGCATTTTTCCGCTCACGCAGCGGTCGGATTTGAACAAGTCGCTCGGCACGCGCCATCGTGCGGCGATCGGCCTGAGCGAGGAGACCGATGCCGTCATCGTCGTCGTGTCCGAGGAGACCGGCATGATTTCACACGCCTACAAGGGCCAGCTCGTCCGCAATGTGACGTTGGAGGAACTCCGCGCGTTTCTCACTTCGGTGCTCATGCGGTCCGCCAAGTCGCGTGGCGTTCTGCGCTGGGTTCGTGACCGGATTCGCGAACGCCACAAGCCCGGCGCACCGGTCATTGTCAAACATGAACCGCGTTCGGTGGTGAAACATGCCGGCAAAAAAGCTTAGGTTTTTTACAACGATGCGCGCTTGGATCACAAACGATTTTTGGTGGAAATTGTTCTCCGTTTTTCTGGCGGTGGCCGTCTGGCTGACCGTCCATAAAGTCCGCGAAGAGCCGGCGTTCGCGCCGGCCGCGGCCGGCAACACCCTCTCCATTGGCAGCGTGCCCGTGATGGTCGTTTCCGCCGGGGCCGACGTGCGCGATTTCCACGCCCTGCCGGGTACTGTGGCGGTGCAAGTCAGCGGTTCGCCCAAAGACCTGGCGGCGGTGTTGCAGTCCAGGCAGATCCGCGCTTTTGTGTATCTCACGGACATCACCAATGCCGCCCCCAATTTAAGACGGCACGTGGAGGTTTCCACCCCGCCCGGCGTGACGCTCGTCAGCGTGGATCCGCCGGAAGTCGGCATGCTGTTCCCACCCCACCCCGAAAAATCACCATGAGCCATCCCAAAAAAATCTTCGGCACGGACGGCGTGCGTGGCACCGCCAACGTCGAGCCGGTCACCGCCGAAACCGCCTTGAAACTCGGGCGTGCCGCCGCCCACGTCTTCAAGAATCTTGAGCGCCAGTCGCGCGGGCGCGGCAAGCACAAGATCGTCATCGGCAAGGACACGCGCCTTTCCGGCTACATGCTGGAAAACGCCATCAGCTCCGGCATCCTTTCCATGGGCGTGGACGTGCTGTTCATCGGGCCTTTGCCCACGCCGGGCGTGGCTTACGCAACCCGCAGCCTGCGCGCCGATGCGGGCATCGTGATCACCGCCTCGCACAATCCCTACACGGACAACGGCATTAAATTCTTCCGCGCGGACGGCTACAAACTCGACGATAAGATCGAAGGTGAAATTGAAAATCTTGTTTTCACCGGTGAGATTGAAAATGTCCGCCCCTCCGCCGATGAAATCGGCAAAGCCGTCCGCATTGACGATGCGCTCGGCCGCTACATCGAATACGTGAAAGCCAGTTTTCCGCGCGGCCTGACGCTGGATGGCCTGAAGATCGTTTTGGACTGCGGCAACGGCGCGGCCTACAAATCCTCGCCCTGCGTCCTGCGCGAACTCGGCGCGGAGGTCAGTGTTTTTAACAATCATCCCGACGGCAAAAACATCAACGAGAACTGCGGTTCCATGCATCCGGAAGCCATGTGCGAAAAGGTTGTCGCATGCGGCGCGCACATCGGCATCGCGCACGACGGCGACGCCGACCGTGTGCTGCTTTGCGACGAAAAAGGCAATCTGATTGACGGCGACGACATCATGGCCATCACCGCGCTCGAGATGCTCGCGGAGAAATCGCTGGTCAAGGAAACCCTCGTCGCGACCGTGATGAGCAATGCGGGACTGGAAGCGGCCATCATAAACGCCGGCGGCAAAATGCTCCGCACACCCGTCGGCGACAAAAACGTGATTGACGAGATGCTCCGCGAAGGATTCAACCTCGGCGGCGAACAGAGCGGGCACCTGATCTTCCGCGACTACGCCAGCACCGGTGACGGCCTGGTGGCCGCGCTGCAAATTCTCCGCATCATGAAGGCGAAGGACACGCCGCTCTCACAGCTGGCGAAGTGCTGGACGCGTTTCCCTCAGCTCGTGACCAACGTGAAGGTGCGCGAGAAAAGACCGATTGAACAACTGGACGGTGTGAACCAGCTCGTGGCCGATGCGGAAAAGGAATTGTCCGCCCAAGGCGGACGTTTGTTGCTGCGGTATTCCGGCACGGAACCCAAGGTGCGATTGCTCGTCGAAGGCCGCGATTCGGCGACGCTGAAAACGTGGTCCGAAAAAATCTGTGGTGCGATTCAGAAGCAGATTGGGGTTTAAGCCTGCAATTTGACTTTCGTGGGGGCGGGCCTAGGCTTCTTCCATGAAAGGCAATAGCAACCATCTGGTTTTGTTTGCTGCGAGTTTCATGATTGCCGAAGTTGCTCCGGCGCAGGATGCCTCCATGTCGCTCCACCAGGAAATGCTCACCAATTCAGCCGCCAGCATTCCCTTGCAAATGGAAACCGGCCCAAAATTCGACTTGGGGCCAAACCTGCAGTTGACCGGCTTGTTTGTGGATTGTGCCATGCCGCAGCAGACGTGGAACATGCTTGATCCATCACTGCCGTCCTTGAATCCAGCAGAGCCGGTGCCGCCATCCCGATTGCCAGTGATGCCGCTGCCTCCCATCAGTAATCCTGCAGTTCATGAAGCTGATTTCGCAGTGCTCCGGTTGAGTTTCCCTTGATCGGCACAGGCGATGAAGTCGTGCCCTCCGCTGCGCCAGCGACGGCTGAACCAAGTCCAAAATCCTCATCGCCGGAATTCCTTCCGCAAAATTGTTTTCCGTCCGCCGGTCTTGTGTTACAAACCGGCCATGGCCACGGATTTTTTTGACCGGGAAGCGCGCGCGCAAAAGCAGACCCGTCGGCTGGTCTGGTTGTTTAGCCTGGCCGTGCTGGTCGTCCTGATCGCCAACAACCTCCTCATCGCTTCGGTTGTTTATGTTTTCCACAATCCGCAGGCCAATGATGTCTGGTGGAATCTGGCGCGAATCATCGACCGGTTTTTTTATCTTCTCGGCGAGGCGCTGGTTTTCCCGCGGCATTGTCTGAAACTGATTTTACATCCGCAGGTTGTCGGTTGGATTTCGTTCGGCACGCTGCTTTCCATCGCCGGCGGCTGTTATTACAAAATCCTCCAGCTTTCCGCCGGCGGTCCGGCGGTGGCGAAACTGCTGGGCGGCCGGCGCATCGAATCCGGCACCACCGACGCCGACGAACAGCGTTTGCGCAACGTCATCGAGGAAATGGCCATCGCGTCCGGCACGCCCGTGCCGGAAATCCATGTCCTCGACAATGAGCGCGGCATCAATGCCTTTGCCGCCGGCCACACGCGCGATGACGTCGCCATCGGCGTGACGCGCGGCGGCGTGAAGTTGCTGACGCGCGACGAACTGCAAGGCGTCATCGCCCACGAGTTCAGCCACATCCTGAACGGTGACACGCGGCTGAACATGAAATTGATCGGGCTGGCGCATGGGCTTTTCTGGCCGACGATTCTGGGTCGCGTGCTGACTTACGGCAGCACCGAAGCACCGTCGGCGGATGACTCCATTTTCGTCGAGGACGATAAGGTCAAGGTGTTGCCGACTGCACCGCTGGGGTTTTTGTTTGTCGTGCTGGGTTCCATCAGCCTGCCGTTTGAGCGGCTCGTCAAAAGCGCCATCTGCCGTCAGCGCGAGTGGCTCGCGGATGCCGCCGCCGTTCAGTTCACGCGCAATCCGGCGGGCATCGAGGGGGCGCTCAAAAAAATCGGCGGCCTGTTCAAGCAGGGCCGGCTCGATACGCCGCACGCCGAAGTCGCCAGCCATTTGTATTTTGCGAACTCAGACTATGAATCGTGGTTTAGCTTTCTCTCCACACACCCGCCGCTGACCAAACGCATTTCCGCCATCGATCCCGCCTTTGACGGCAATTTCCCGAAAGTGAAAATGCTCCCGCCCAACCAGTTTGAACGCGACCTGGCTTTTGAACAGGCTCTGAACAATATGATGGCCGCCGCCCAGAGTCGGCCCGAAAGCTCGCTGGCTCTAACCGGGGGCATGACGTCTGAATATCTCAAAGAGATTTCGATGATGCGATTCAGTCTGCCGCCCGAGGTGAAACTGGCGCTGCGAACACCAACGGGTGCGGCGGGCATCATCTATTCATTGCTTTTAAGCGATGACGAAACCGTGCGGGCAAAACAAACGGCGATTTTGCGTGATCATCTCGCAACCGATGCGTTCGCCCAAACCGCCGCATTGGTTCCGCTGGTCGAAGCGCTGGGCGACCGCTATAAACTCTTCCTGTCCGAATTTGCCGTGCCGGCGCTCCGGGAAAACAATCTGAGCGAGCACGACGCCTTTCACCTGACTATGCAGCAACTCATCGAGTGCGACGGGGCCATCGAACTTTTTGAATACACGCTGATGAAGATGGTCGCACGGCAATTGCGGGCTCATTTCAGCGGACCGCAACCCGTGACGATACAATATGGCCACGTGCAGAATGTGCTGCCGGAATGTGCGCTGCTGCTTTCCGCGCTGGCCGAAATCGGCGCCGAAAATGAAACCGAAGCGCGGACGGCTTTTGCCAAGGGTGTGGAATTTCTCGACGTGACCAGGCCGTCGATCCGGTTTCTTACCCGAGATGAATGGGATCTTGCAAAGGTGGATGCCGCGCTGACGCGCCTGGCCTGCCGGCATGACCCGCAAAAACGGAACATCCTCATGGCCTGTGGCAAAACCGTTGCTGCCAATGGGCGCGCCACCGAACGCGGGGTGGAACTGCTCCGGGCCATCGCCGATTCGCTGGATTGCCCCATGCCGCCGTTCGTCGAGGCCATCCGCATGGAAGAACTGGCAGAAGAACGCTGAACCGTTTACTTCGCCGTGACGGAGACGTAATTCTTTTTGCCTTTGCGCAGCAGAATATGGCCGTGAATCAGATCCTTCGCTGTAATCATCCGGTCCAATTCCCGCTCGCGGTGGTTGTTCACATTGATGCCGCCCGCTTCGATGTCCTTTCGCGCCTGACCCTTGGACGGACAAAGCCCGGCGAGGACGGTCAGTTCCACGAGCGGCAATCCTTTGCCGTCGAGCCTTGATTTTTCGATTTCCCTGGTCGGCACCTCGCCGTCAATGTCCTCGAAGAAATTGATCTTGGAATCCAGGATGTCGCCACCCGCGCCAAACAGAACCGCGCTGGCGATCTGCGCGCGGTGCAGCGCGTCTTCGCCGTGGATCAGATAGGTCATTTCGGAAGCCAGGGCGCGATGCGCCTCCCGCGTCTCGGGACTTTGCTCATGCTTCTGCGCCAGCGCCTCGATTTCCTCCCGGGAACGCGCGAGCGTGAAAAATTTCAGGTAGCGGACCACGTCGCGGTCGTCGGTGTTGATCCAGAACTGGTAGAATTTATAAACGCTCGTCTTTTTCGGATCGAGCCAGATGGCGCCTTCCACGGACTTGCCGAACTTGGAGCCGTCCGCATTCGTGATCAAGGGAAGCGTCAGGCCGAAAACCTGTTTGCCGAGTTTCTTCCGCGTCAGATCAATGCCCGCCGTGATGTTGCCCCACTGGTCGCTGCCGCCGATCTGCAATTCGCAGTTGTGATCGTGGTTCAAGACCATGAAATCAAATGCCTGCAGGAGCATGTAGCTGAACTCGGTGTAGCTGATGCCGACGTCGCGGTCCTCCATGCGGGCGCGCACGGATTCCTTGGCGACCATCTGGTTCACGGAAAAATGCTTTCCAATGTCGCGCAAAAAATCGAGGAACGACATGCCCTTCGTCCACGAGGCGTTGTCCACGAGGCGCGCGGGATTTTCCGCCGTCTCGAAATCCAGCAGCTTCGCCAGCTGCACCTTCACGCTGGCAATGTTGTGGTCGAGGATTTCCTGGGTCAGCAACTGGCGCTCGGCGGCTTTGCCGCTGGGATCGCCGATGCTGCCGGTCGCGCCGCCGGCAACGGCGATGGGATGATGGCCGAGCATCTGAAACCGACGCAGCGCCAGCAGCGGCACCAGATTGCCGACATGCAAACTGTCCGCCGTCGGATCGAAGCCGCAGTAAAGCACGATGGGTTTTCCCGACACAGGAGTGGCATCAACAAATTGAGCATTTACATCTGGAGCCAACGGAGCAAGTCCAAGACGTTCCGGGGTGCCTTCTGTAACGGTGGCAACAAGACCACGCCATTGCAATTCTTCGTAAATGTTCACGCAGGCAGATTAAATCGCCGCCGGCCAAATGCCAATTTCCAATTGTCACGGGAGATTTTTCCGCCACGAATCCGGGTGACGGTGGAGGTGCATCACGGAAACAATCAGCACTTCCTCATTTTCCAGCGCGTAGCTGATGCCGTAAGGAAAACGATGAGTGCGGCAGCGGCGGATTTCCGCATCGAGCGGCTGCCAGGCTTCCGGCCATTGGACGGATGCGGACGATGGTGGCGCGGACTTCGTGCAGAAAATCCCGGCCGAGTCCGGGAACCTGTGCTTCGTAGTAACGCGCCGCTGAACGCAGCTCTCCGGCGGCGGGCGGCAGCAGACGGAATTTCATCGGTCCAGTTCTGATTCGATGGATTGAAGGGCGGACGCACCGTCCAGCGCCTTGATTTCACCGGCGCGAAACGCTTTCAGGCGGTCTTGCGATTCGACGAGCCAGGCACGGTCAATGGATTTCTGCTCCGCCGGATCGAGGCTTTGCCAGAGGGCGTCAATCATCTGCGCTTTTTCAAACGGCGAAAGTTGCAAGACGGCTTTGGCGAGCATTGCGCTTTCCATGCCGCCACCGTAGCCCGCTGCGCATGGAAAAGCAAGATGGTGAAACAAACTTTGGACTTTGGACTTGGGGCTTTGGACTTTAACCTGCGCGCGTGTCGAAAATGTTGAAAGCCTCCGGCGCTATGGCCGCCGCCACCTTGCTGAGCCGGTTGCTCGGCATGGTGCGCGAGATGGTCTATGCCCGCTTCATGGGCGACGGCTGGGTGGCGAGTGCCTTCGCAGTGGCGTTCACCATCCCCAACCTGTTCCGCCGGCTGCTGGGCGAAGGCGCGCTCACTGCGGCGTTCATCCCGATTTTCAAGGAGAAGGAAAAAACCCACGGGGAAATCGAGATGTGGCGCGCGGCCAACGCCGTCATCTCCGGCCTCATCATCGCCGCCACCGTCATCATCGCCCTCGCCATGCTCGGCCTTTCGCTGGCGCTGGCGGTGCATCAGTTCAGCGAAAGCACGGAACTCATGCTGCGGCTGCTGCGCGTGATGTTTCCCTACATGCTGCTGGTGTGCGTCGCCGCCGCGTGCATGGGCATGCTCAACGCGCGCGGCCATTTTTTCATTCCCGCGATGGGCGCGACGATGTTGAACGTGGTGATGATCGCATCGGTGCTCTGGTTCGCCCCGCACCTGGGCGGGGAACTGTCCGAACAAATTTTTGCGCTCGCCTTTGGGGTGCTGGTGGCGGGGGTGGCCCAGGCGGCGTTTCAAATGCCGACGCTCTGGCGCGACGGCTTCCGTTACCGCTGGGTGTCGCCGTGGAAAAATGAAACCGTGCGCCTGGTCGCGACCCGGATGATTCCCGGCACCATCGGCGTGGCCGCGTTTCAGATCAACGTGCTGCTCACGCAAACCATCGCGTTCTGGGTCGGCGAGCACATTGTCGCTTCGTTCAACTACGCCGTGCGATTAATGGAACTGCCCCAGGGCATGTTCGGCATTTCGCTCGCGACGTTTCTGCTGCCGACGCTCTCCGGCCTGGCGGCGGATAAAAACTATCCCGAATTCCGCACCACGCTCCGGCAAGGCATCAGCACCCTGTTGTTCGCCAATCTGATCGCGGCCATTCTGCTCGTCGTGCTCGCCGAACCGATTGTGCGGCTGTTGTTCGAACGGGGCGCGTTCACCGCCGCCTCGACGGAACGGGCGTCGCTCGCGCTCATCTGCCTGGCGCCGGGACTGGTCGCCTTCTCCACGGTCAACATTCTCGCCCGCGCCTTTTTTGCACTGGGCGACACCAGGACACCCATGAAAATCAGCCTCGCCTGCCTGGCGTTGAACCTCCTGATCGCCCTGGCGCTGGTCGTGCCGCTGAAGCAGGGCGGCCTCGGCATCGCCAACACGATCACATCGGTCTGCAATGCGGGACTGCTGTTCTTCGCGTTGCGGAAAAAGCTCGGCCGGCTGGACACGGCGCCGCTACGCGCGACATTTCTGCCGTTGGGCATCGCCGGGTTGGGCGCCGGATTGATCGCCTGGCAGGGCTGGCGGCTCTGGGAATCCACCTTTGGCCACGAGACCCTGATCCTGAAGATCGGCGCCGTGTTCGTGCCGGCGATCACCGCCGGTGGGATTTATGGGATCCTCGCGCTGATGTTCAAGATTCCGGCGGCGCAGGAAATGATGGCGTTTGCGTTCGGGAAATTCAAAAAACAGCTTTGAACAGGAGCTAACAGAGGAAACGGAGGGATTTGATTCTCTGCCTGTGGTATTTTTTCTCCATTCCCTCCGTTAGCTCTTGTTCAGATCTTCACCACAGCCGTCCAGCAATTCGGGCCGAACTTCGATTTGAACTTTTCCACGAGCGATTCGCCGGCCGGCACATTTTCGACAATGGCAAACGTGGTCGAACCGCTGCCGGACATGAGCGCGGCCAGCGCGCCGTGTTCGCGCAAAAATTCCTGATAGAGCGACAGCACGGGGAATTTGTCCAACGCGGGCGCTTCGAGCGAATTGTAGAAGCTGCCGGCGGCCGTTTTTAAATCCGCAGTTTGCAGAAGTGAAATGAGTTTTTTCGCGCGGCCCTTTTCGCCGTTCAGCGCGGCGGGAAAGCGCGCGAGGTTTTGATACGCCCATGGCGTCGCGATGCCGAATCCGGGATGGATCAGAAAAAACGCCTTGCCGGCCAGCGCCGGAAAAGTTTCCAGCGTCGTGACTTTTTCGCCGCGACCGACGGCCAGCGCCGGCTTGCCGTAGAGAAAAAACGGGATGTCCGAGCCGAGCGCAGCGGCGAGTTCATCCAGCTTCGCCAGCGACAGCGGTTGGCCGAAGAGTTCATTGAGCGCGAGCAGCGTGGTGGCGGCGTTGCCGCTGCCACCGCCCAGGCCGGCGGCGAGGGGGATTTTTTTCTCCAGATGGATTTTTACGCCCTCGGAAATATCCGCCACCGACAGGAAATTGGCCGCCGCCCGAAAAACCAGATTGCGCGAATCCGTCGGCAGCGTGACGTCGCTGCACGAAAGCCGGACGCCGCTGCCGCCGCGTTCAAAGGCCAGTTCGTCACAAAAGTTGACCGGCTGCATGACGGTTTCCAGTTCGTGAAAGCCGTCGGCGCGTTTGCCGAGGATGTTCAGCAGCAGGTTGACCTTGCAGGGCGATTGTTTTTGCATGGTTGATAAAGCAAAACGCGCCAACGTAAAATCATTGGCGCGTTAGGATGATTGAATTCTGCCAAGATCAACGGAACACCGCGAACCGGCTGCCGGGCACCATCGGGAAGACGTCGCCGCCGCTGAAACCATAATAGGTGTCCGTCTGGAAAACGGGGTTGTCAACCAAGCCCGGCTTGTAACTGTCGGGATAGCCCTGCGTGGGCGACACGTATTTGGTCATGACCGGGTGATACGGCGGGAACGGAAAGGTGACGATCTCATAAATGCCCATGCCGGTGCGCGCCAAGGTCTGGTTGAAACCATGGATGGCGCCGGTGGCGTAGCCGGGACCCGGATCACTCATGACTGCGCCCTGCTCAACTCCCCGTTCAATTTCTCCCATGTTCACAATGTTCAGGGTGTTGGAAATGCCGCGTCCCATTTTTGTTTCCGGTCCGGTGCAGCCAGCGGTGAACAAGGCGGTGAGCGCGACCACAGCGAGAAGATTTTTTACGTTACGCATACGTCGTTTTGATTGTTGATTTGAGACTACCCCGAATCGCCGGTTTGTAAAGTGTGTTTTATGATTCGAGCGCGGCGCGCTTTTTCTCCTGCCGGTCCCAATACCACGCGATCCACACGGTGATCTCGTAGAGCAATTGCAGCGGCACAAACATGACCAGTTGCGTGATCGGTTCGGGCGTCGTCAGCACCCCGCCGAGGATCAGGTTGATGACGATCATGTAGCGGCGCGCCTTCGAGAGTGTGGAATAGTTCAGCACGCCGATCTTCACCAGCGTCAGCAGCACGACCGGCAGCTCGAATCCGAGCCCCATGCCGACCATGAATTTGCAGACGAAACTGATGTAATCCTCCGCGCGCCATTGAACCGCGCCGATGCCGAGCCAGTTGGAATATCCCTGCGCCGCCGCCAGCGCCACCGGCATCAGAACGAAATAGCAGAAACACACGCCAAACAGAAACAGCCCGACCCCGAAGAACAACCCCTGATTGACATATTTTTGCTCCTTCATCTTCAGCGCCGGGAACACAAACGACATGATGAAATAAAAGATGAATGGCGACGCCAGCACGATGCCGCCGTAAAGCGCGACCTGAAACGCCACGACGAATCCGCCCGCCGGACTCAGGTTGATGAGTTCGATGTTCATTCCCTGCGCAGCGGCGATGGCGGCGGAATTATCGTTGAGGTGCCAGCCGAGCACCCGGTTGGTGCCGAGCGTGAGCGGTTCGACGGTGACGCCGACAAACCGGTTCGTGCCCAGGTTGAGAGCCTGCCGCTCCTCCGGCGAGAGGGTGAAATTGCCGACATGGTTGGTGCCGAAGCTGACGACGACGACCTGGTTGGTGCCGGAGCCGCTGAAATCAAGATTTTTCAGGGGCATCGCCCAGCCCATCAAATGATTCCAGACCGTGACGGGATAATTCATGCTGGCATGCTTCAGCGGCCACTTCACGATGCCGATCACATAATTCGCCCCGATCAGACACAACAGCATCGCCACAAACAAAGCGACGACGCTTTTGACCATCACCCAGCGAAAATCTTCGAGGTGCTCGAGGAAAGTTTTGACCGGACCGCCTTCATGCAAGTCAGGCCGTTCCGATTCGTAGTCGTCGGCCATGCGAGAAATTTACCCGGCGTCAGGCGGTGGGCGGATTGGAATTTTGCGGAACGGTCGAGGCCGGCTGCGATTGGGCGGTGATTGTCGGTTTGGCCGGGGTCGTTTCCACCGGCGCATTCTGGATTTCGTCAGTCACTTCCTTCGTCGCTTTCTTGAATTCCTTGATGCCTTGACCGAGGCCACGGGCCAGCTCCGGAATCTTCTTGGCGCCAAACAGCAACAGAACCGCCAGCAGAACGATGACCCACTCCCAACCACCGAGAAAAGCTGCGAACAATGTATTCATAAACAGTTTTTTTGAACCTGCCCCAACCCTACGCCCCTTGTGCCCAATAGTAAAGCCGCAAAAATCATGTCTTGGATGGATGTCCCAACTCGCAGCCGGTGGCTGAAGGTGGGGCGGCGGGAGATTTTAAGGCGATTCTGGCTGGCGACGCGCTGCGGTTTGGGACAAACCGCGCTCCAAAAACAACAAGGGCCGCGGTTGTCCGCGGCCCCTGCCATTTTCAGACGATTCCCCAACGCTCAGGTTCACGGTTTCGGATGGAGCAGGACGAAATCGTCGCGGCGATTTTTGGCCCACGCGGCTTCGTCATGGCCGGGATCCGCCGGCTTGTCCTTGCCATAGCTGATGGTGCGGATGCGCGCCGGGTCAACCCCGTCCTTGGCCAGCGCTTCGCGGGCGGCCAGGGCGCGGCGTTCGCCGAGCGAGCGATTGTATTCTTCCGTGCCGCGATCATCGCAATTGCCCTCGACAAGCAGCTTGGTGTTGGGGTCGCCTTTCAACGCGGCGGCCACCGCTTCAAGATTCGATTTCTCGCTGGATTTGATGACGGCGCTGTCAAAACCGAAATGCACGGTGTAAGCGGCCAGTGCGGATGGATCTTTGATCATCCCTTCAAATTCATCCAAGCCGGCCAACTGGCCGCCACCCGTTCCCACACCACCGCCCGCATTGGGATCAAAGGTGCCACCGGTTGTCGGCCGGGTATCTCCGCCGCCAGCGTAGCCGGGCATCCCGGTCTTTGATCCCGGAATCGGCGTGACTTTGACCTGGCGGTTGTGGCAACCCGTGGAGGCCAGCGTGATGGCCAGCGCGAATGCCAGCGGGTAAATCAGTTTTGTCATTTTCATATTTTTGAGTGTGGTTAAAAGTTGGTTAAAACAAAGTGTCAAAATCATTTCGCCCAAGCAGGCTGGGAATCATTCCCCGAAATTCGGCCAATATCCTTGACTTGTTTGGTCATCGCGTCAAGCACAGACAACGTGTAACGACCGCCGGAACGACGCGCGCAGATCAGCGTCCGCGAATTCGACGACCACGACGGATCTTCGCCCGCAACCAGCAGCGTGGCCGTGCCGCCCGTTGCCGGCACGACGCAGATGTTGAAGTCGCCCATCTGCGAGGTGAACGCGATCCACTTTCCATCCGGCGACCAGTCCGGCTCCGTCGGGCTGGAAACCCCCGAGGTCGGAATCCGCTGCACCGCGCCGCCACCGGCTGGCACCTTGGCCAGCACCCGGCGGGCGTTCATTTTGGTCGCGAAACAGATCCATTGTCCATCCGGCGACCAGCACGGTGAAGATTCGTCCTCGGGCGTCCGGGTCAACTGCTTCAGATTCGTTCCGTCCACATTGCAGACCCAGATGTCCGGGCTGCCGCTCTTGCTCAGGATCAGCGCCATCCGCGTGCCGTCCGGGGAAATCGCCGCCCCCGTGTTCAGACCGGAAAACTTGGCCACGATGGTGCGGTCGCCGGTGCTGAGATTGTGATAAAAAATGTCCGGGTTGCCGGGCTGATAGGAGGTGTAGTAAAGCGCGAGTTTGTGCGGAGCCCACGTCGGCGCCGCGACAATCGAATCGTCGTGCGTTACCTCCAGTGGATTGTGTCCGTCGAAGTCCGCGATGTAGATTTCGCCACTGCCTCTGGGAGATTGCGCCTTGAACGCGATCTTGGTCTGCCCGATGCCCTTCTTGCCCGAGATGGTTTCGACGATGTCGTCGGCGAAGGCGTGCGCCTGTTTCCGCAGGGTCGCGCCGCTGTAGCTGCGCGAGAATTTCGTCTGCTTGCTGATGGCATCCGTCACGAAGCCCTGCACGTTGCCGGCGTTGCTGCCGCTGATGCGGTATTGCGCAGTCCCTGGCGCGACGAAACTGAAGCCCTGGACGTAAAGGTCAAATTTCAAAACGTCCAATGTCTCACCACTAAAGCCTTCGAGCGATATGGGGACGGGCTTGGCTTGGCCGGGAACGGTGATGTTTTTCCCGATGTCGATTTCTTGCTGGGCCAGGCAGACATTCAGCGCGGCCAGCAAGAGGCAGCCGGGGAGAGCGATTTTAATTGAGTGAAGAATTATATTTTTCATCCGAGCAGTCGTTTGGATTTGAGGTTGAAGTTGATAATGTAAGTCCGTTCCTTGTCCGATGTGCCGGACGGAAACGGGGCGATAAATTGAACACGCTCCAGCGTGCTGCGCACGGACCGATCCACCTTGGCGTCGCCGGAGGGTGAAATGATCTTCGCGGAAATCACGCTGCCGTCGCTGGCGATGGTAACGCGGACTTTGATGTCCGCATCGTCACTGGAAGTGTCATCCGGCGGCGTCCAGGCCTGTTCGTAAACGCTTTTGACGACCTGCGCGTAATTCGCCGCCGCCGCGCTGCTGTTGCCCGGCATGTCAATCGTCGTGCTGGAGGACAGATTATTGCGCAACGACCGGAGCGCGGACTTGATCGCCTTGGAATTATCCGGGGCCGGGGCCGCTTTGGTTGTCGTTGTGGCTGTCTTCGTCACCGTGCGTTCGGTGGGGGTTAAATTAATTTTTGGTTTGGTCGCGCTCGGCTTTTCTGTGGGCGTCAAATCCGGCTTCACTGTTTCTTTTGGCGGCTTGACCGGCTCCACTTTTTCCGGCGTCGGCGCCGGTGTGGGCGGCACAACCTCGGGCGTTGGTGCCGGCGCAGGCGGTGTGGGCGCCGGCTTCGGCGGCTCGACGGCAGGCGCGGGTGGCGGCGGTTCGGCACCCCGGACGCCGGTGGTCGCTGAGTCCACCAGATTGGCGGGGATCATGTCCAGCACCGGCGTTTCGTCCAACTTCTCCCGCGACCAGAAAAATGCCGGGCCGACAAACAGGATCACCAGCAGCAGCAGGTGGAATCCCGAGGTCGCCATCACGCATTTTTTTTGCAGCCGGTTCATTTGGGTGTCGGGTCGGTGCGGAGCGAGTAACGCGTGATGCCTTGTTTTTGGCAGCCATCGATCACCTGCGCCACCAGGTCGTAGCGGCTGTCCTTGTCGGCGCGGATATACACGACCAGATTCGGATTTACCCGGGACTCGGCGGCGAGCTGTGCAATCATCTGCGGCAGTTGCATTGCTTTTCGTTCCAACTTGTAATAGCCGGTGTTGGAGACTTCGACGGTGCGTATGTCGGACTTGTTCAACTTCTTATCCGGCTGGCCGCCGCGCGGAAGTTTGAGATCGATGCTTTGTGTGAGCAACGGCGTAGTGATGATGAAGATGATGAGGAGCACGAACGCGAGATCCAGCAGCGGTGTGATGTTGATCTCGCTCAACGTCACCATCTGACCGCGTTGTGAAAAGCGTCTCATCGCAAAAAATCATTCATCCGCGAGAAATTCCGTCTCCATTTTGGAAACGAGATCCTGCGCGAAATTGTCGAGGCCGACCGTGAACACGCGTAAATTATGCACGAGCCAGTTATAACTGAACATCGAGGGGATCGCCACGAGCAGGCCGGCCACCGTCGTGATCAGCGCGGCAGAAACACCAGGCGCCATCGTTGTGAGCGTGGCGGAATTCGCCTGCGCGACTCCGGCGAAGGTGCTCATGACGCCCCAGACCGTGCCGAGCAACCCGATGAACGGCGCACCGCTCACCGCGATCGCCAGCAGAATCAAGCCGGATTCCAGTTTCAGCGATTCCTGCGCGACGACGTTTTCCATGGCGCGTTTGACGTGCTCCATGTTCTTGAGTGAGACCTGCTGCTTGCTGCGTTCGCCGCCCGGCCCGCGCAACCGCGCATCCAGTTCCACGCAGCCGGTCTGATAGACCATGTAGAGGGGGCAACCTTCGACCTGCAATTTGCGGTCGAACATCTCGAGCACTTTTTTTTGGGAATGAAATTCCTGGTCGAAGTAAAAATTCAGCTTCTTCGCGCGGCGCATCTGGATGGCCTTGGAGATCATGACCGACCAGGCGACGATGGAAAACACCAGGAGACAACAGATGATCACCTTGGCTTCAGGTGTCGCCTGCGTCCAGACATAAACGAGTTCCGCCTGGTTAGAGGCAGCCCCCACGACATTAAAAAAAGAGAGTCCGTTCATCATGCTCGACAATTGACTTGGTCGTGAGGGAGGAGGAGCGGCCAAGCGGCAGACGGTCGAATCGGAACTGCCTGCACAATTTCTACTCCGCCGGGGGAAAAATGGAAAGACTTTTTAACAAAAAATGAATTTTAATTTCCCGTGGTTGCACTGGAAAGCTTGCCCCGCCGGAAAAATTGCTTACAAAGGAGCCCGATGTCACGTCCGCGCCTGATCGCCCTGCTGCTCGCCTTCGCCACGCTGCTCGCGTATCTGCCGGTGGTGCGCTGCGATTTCGTGAACTTCGATGACCAGGTCTATGTCACCGAAAACCCGCAGGTGCGAAGCGGGGTGACGTGGGGCAGCCTCCACTGGGCGTTCACCAGCTTTGACGGGGCAAACTGGCATCCCTTGACCTGGCTGTCGCACATGCTGGACTGCGAAGTTTTTGGGTTGAACCCGGCGGGGCATCATCTGGTCAACACCCTGATCCATTCAGTCAATGCTGCGCTGCTGTTCCTGTTGCTGTTGCGGTTGACCCGTCTGGCCTGGCCCAGCCTGCTGGTCGCCGCGCTGTTCGCCTGGCATCCGCTCCACGTCGAATCGGTCGCCTGGATTTCCGAGCGGAAGGATGTGTTGAGCACGTTTTTCGCGCTGCTGACTTTTTTAAGTTACACCCGCTATGCGCAAAGCGTGACTAGTGACCAGTGGCAAGGGACGGGCGGCGCAAGTTTGCCACCGGCCACCCGTCACCCGTCACGGGATTATCGGTTCGCGCTGTTATTTTTCGCCCTGGGTTTGATGGCCAAGCCGATGCTCGTCACGGTGCCATTCGTCCTCCTGCTACTGGATTATTGGCCGCTGGCTCGAATTCAAAATTCAAAATTCAAAATTCAAAATGTTAAGGCGCTGGTCGTGGAAAAAACGCCCTTCTTCCTCCTCACCGCCGTTTCCTGTGTGGTCACCTTTCTCGCGCAACGCCATGGCGCGGCGGTGATGACGCTCGAACAATTTTCCTTTGACCTGCGCCTCGAGAACGCGCTGATCGCCTATGGCGAATATTTGCTGGCCATGGTCTGGCCGGTCAACCTGGCCATTCTGTATCCGTTGCCGAACCACCGGCATTGGATTGATGCGGCAGCGGCGAGCGCGACCGCGGCGCTGTTCCTCATTTCATGGCTCACCTGGCGGGCGCGCCATCGCTGCCCGTATCTCGCCGTGGGCTGGCTGTGGTTTTTGGGGATGCTGGTGCCGGTCATCGGCCTGGTGAAAGTCGGCAGCATGGCATTCGCGGATCGTTACACCTATTTATCGTTGACCGGCATTTTCATCGCCATCGCGTTTGGCGGACATGAGCTGGCGGCGCGTTTTCCATCCCTCAAAAAATTCCTGGCGGCGGCGGCCGTGGCGGCGCTGATCGCCTGCGTGGCGCTGACCGAACGGCAACTGCAATTCTGGCGCAACAGCGAAACGCTTTTCCGCCGCGACCTCGCCGTCACGCAGGACGACACCGGCAGCGCCCATGTCAACCTCGGTGCGGCTCTCGAAGTTTCCGGCCGGATGGAAGAAGCGCTCGCCGAATACCACGAGGCGGCACGACTCGCCGATGACAACCTCAATGCGCAATCCGACCTCGCCAACCTGTTGTTAAAAATGGGCCGGCCCGCCGAGGCGCTGCGCCATTTCCGCCGCGCCATCGCGCTCGACCCGCGCGCGGCTTCAGCGCATTTTGGACTGGGCACAACGTTGCTTCAGCTGGGCCAGGACGCTGCGGCCATGGACGAATTCCGCACCGCGCTGCGGTTCGCCCCGGACAATTTCCAGTTCCTCGCCTACGTTGCGCATGTGCTGGCGGCCAGCGACAACCCGGAGATGCGCAGCGGACAAATGGCGCTCGTACTGGCCATCAAGGCAAACAACTTGACCGGCGGCGCGCAACCGCCCGTCCTTGACGTGTTGGGCATGGCTTGTGCCGAGACCGGCGACTTCACCAATGCACAAGAAGTGACGCAGCAGGCGCTCAACCTGGCCACCCGGGCGCAATTAAAAAAACTGGAGCCACTTGAGCAACGCCTGCAACTGTATCGGAACCATCAGCCGTGGCGTGAATCGTTCCGGGCCACCAACGCCACGCCGGTGGTGGCGCCAAACCGTTAAACAATGTCCCAACCGCGCCTCATCGCCCTGCTGCTCGCGCTGGCCACACTGCTGGTTTATCTGCCGGTGACGCACAGCCGGTTTGTCAATTTTGACGATGACGATTACGTCACCAATAATCCCATCGTCAAAAAGGGGCTGACCTGGACGGGGGTCCAGTGGGCGTTCACGACCTGGCACGCGAGCAACTGGCATCCGTTGACCTGGCTTTCGCATATGGCCGATTGCGAGTTCTTCGGCCTCAATCCGGCCGCGTACCATTTCGTCAATGTGCTGTTCCATGCCGCCAACGCCGCCCTGTTGTTGATCCTGCTGTTCCGGCTGACTGGTGCGCTGTGGCCGTGCACGTTCATCGCCGCACTGTTCGCGTGGCATCCGCTCCATGCCGAATCCGTCGCGTGGATCGCCGAACGCAAGGATGTCCTGAGCACGCTCTTTGCGCTGCTGGCGCTCTGGAGCTACACGCGTTACGCGCAAAAGCGTTCGTCTCTCAACCCTCAATCCTCAACCCTCAACTATCTTGCCGCCCTGCTTTTCTTCACGCTCGGACTGATGGCCAAACCCATGCTGGTCACCCTGCCGTTCATCCTGCTGCTGCTGGATTTCTGGCCGCTGAAACGGATTTCAGATTTCAGATTTCAGATTTCAGATTTTAAAAAATTGGTCGTGGAGAAAACGCCCTTCTTCCTGCTCACGCTCGTTTCCTGCGTCATCACTTTCCTTGCGCAACATCATGGCGAAGCCGTCATGTCGCTCAAAAGTGTTTCCCTGGCTTACCGCCTGGAAAACCTGCCTGTGGCTTACGCGACTTATCTGCAGAAATTGTTCTGGCCGGTTGATCTGGCGGTCATTTATCCGCTGCCGGCAAAAATTTCCGCACTTGCCGTCCTCGGGTCGGTCGCGTTGTTGACATTGATTTCCGCCGGAGTCTGGCGCGCCCGCAAGCCCTGCCCCTATTTGCCGGCCGGCTGGCTGTGGTTTCTCGGCATGCTCGTGCCAGTCATCGGCATCGTGCAGGTCGGTGGCGCCGCGCTGGCCGATCGCTACACGTATCTTTCCACGACGGGAATTTTCATCATGGTTGCCTTCGGCTGCATTGACCTGGCGAAACGGTTCTCACCGCCCAAAATAATTTTGCCCGCGGCCGCCGTGCTGATTCTTGCGTCTTGTGTGGCGGCGACAGAACATCAGCTGCGTTTCTGGCGTGACGGCGAAATGCTGTTCCGTCACGCCATCGCGGTCACCCAGGACAATGACGTCGCCCTGGTGGATCTCGGCGTGGCGTTGGACGCACAGGGGCGGTTTGAAGAAGCGGCCGGTTATTACCAGCAAGCGCTTCAACTCACACCGGGCCGCTATCAAATCCACAACAATCTGGGAAACATCCTGGATCATCTGGGCCGGACGCCGGAGGCCCTGGCCGAATATCAGGAAGCCGTGCGGTTGAAACCCGGCAATGCGTTTTTACACAACGGCACCGGCCAGATGCTCGCCAAGCTGGGCCGGTTCGACGAAGCCGCCGTTGAGTTCTCCGAAGCCGCGCGGCTCGATCCCGCCTACGCCTCGCCGCATTTGGAGCTGGGCAAAATGCTGCTTAAACAAGGCCGCGACCCGGAGGCTGTTGAACAATTTCGCACTGCTGTGCAGCTTGATCCGGAAAATTTCCAGATTCTCGCCTACGTCGCCCATGTGCTGGCGGCCAGTGAGGACCCCAAGGTTCGCGACGGAAAATCGGCGCTTGAACTCGCCACCCGGGCCAACGTCCTGACGGGAGGCGAGCAACCGCTCGTCCTCGATGCGCTCGCCATGGCCTGTGCTGAGACTGGCGATTTCACCAACGCGATGGAAGCAGGACAGGTAGCGGCCAGACTTGCGGCGCAGGCAAAATTAAAAGACCTCGCAATGATCCAGCGCCGGCTGGAGCTTTATCAAAACCACCAGCCGTGGCGTGAATCCTTTCGGGACACGAACGCGCCGGTAAAACCTTGAGGAAATGCCGGCAATTATTCGGTGAGCGCATCGAGCGCCCGTTGCACCCGCAGGCTTTTCAACGACTGTGCGGCGTCAAAGGATTTCCCCAGCCACGGCAACGAAAAGATTTTTTTGGCATCAACAAATCCGGCCAACAGATCCCGATTGGTTTTTGACGCCGCATCCGGCCTGGCCGGCGACATCAAAATAATTTTCGCCTTTCGCCGGGTGTTTTTCGGCAGCGCTTCGAGTGTCAGTAAAATGTGATTCACCACCCCCAGTTTGTTCGACGCCACAATCAGAGGCGTCGCGCGCAAGGCGGAGATCAAATCGCGCGAATCGAAACCTTCCCCGAGCGGGCTCAACAGGCCGCCCGCGCCTTCTACAAGAATCACGTCAAAACGCCTTTGCAGTCCGCGGGTGTGCGTGACCACTTGTGAACACTTCAGATGTTTATTCTCCTTGCGCGAGGCAAGCAGCGGCGCTATCGGCGCGCGAAAAGACCACGGGTTGATTAAGTCGAGCGGGAGCGCGCCATCCATGACTGCGTACAATGCGCGGGCGTCGCTGCGACCGCCGGAGCAGACAGGCTTGAGCGCCGCCGCGTTGACCCCGCGCCCACGCAGGAACCGCGTCAGCAGGGCGGTGAGCACGGTTTTACCGACGCCAGTGTCCGTGCCGGTGATGAACAGCATTTGCTTCATGCGACGACATCAAAGCGGAAACGCCAGCAGCCCGCCACCAAAACCGTCGCCACAGGTGGCTGCATCTCTTCTCCCTGGCAGGGCGGGCTTGCTGCGCCGCCCAAAGAATGGGGCAGAACGGCAGCTCTGCCCGGCCGTGTTCATGCCTGCCTCCGCACAGGAATTGACAATCATTTCGCCTGTCAGCTAGAGTCCGGCGGTGCCAGGAGATGCAGCAGCTCATTCAGAAGCCTGGCCAACAACCCTCAATTCAACCCTACATGAAAACAAAACTCATCGTTCTCCTTTTCACCGGATTTCTCGCGGCGGCTGGCCTGGTCCGTGCGCAAGACGACACCAACCATCTGGCGCGGCTCAAGGAATTCATGGCGCTGGTAAAGAACTTGAAATATCAGCAGGGCGAGATCGAATTGCGCGGCGGGCTCGCGAAATTGACCGTGCCGAAGGAATTTAAATTCCTCGGGCCGGACGACGCCGAGACGGTGCTGGTGAAGATATGGGGCAATCCGCCGTCCGAAGAAAAGCCGCTCGGTCTGCTGATTCCGGCGGGCATGACACCGCTGTCCACGAACTGCTGGGTTGTGACGATTGATTACAACGAGGACGGCTATGTGAAGGACGATGACGCGAGCAAGATCAATTACGACGATCTGCTGAAGAAGATGCAAAAGGGCGTCACCGAAAGCAATAAAGTGCGGAAGCAGGAGGGTTATCCCACCGTGGACTTGCTCGGCTGGGCCGCGCCGCCGCATTACGATGCCGCCACGCACAAACTTTATTGGGCGAAGAAATTGAAGTTCGAGGATGCCGAGGGAGAAACGCTGAATTACAGCATCCGCATGCTGGGCCGCAAAGGCGTGCTGGAGCTGAACGCGATCGCGTCCGTGGAGCAATTCGCGGAGATTGATGCGCAGACGCCGCAAATCCTCGGCATGGTGGATTTTCAGGAGGGCAGCCGCTACGCCGACTTCGATCCCAAGGTGGACAAGGTGGCAAAATACGGCATCGCCACGCTGGTGGCGGGCGGCGCGCTGGCATTGGCGGCGAAGGCGGGATTCTTCAAGGTGCTGCTGGTCGGCCTGCTGGCGGCGAAGAAATTCATCATCATCGGCCTGATCGCCGTGGTCGCGATTGTGAAAAAGTTTTTCAAACGCAACTGAAGTTCATTGGGCAGTTAACAAGCCTCGGCAACGCGAGCGAGGAAAACATCCACAGAGGAATCACGTGGCTGGGCAAGATGACGAAGAGGCTTTTGCAATAAAGAAAATTCAACAACTATTGTGTTTTTCGCAATGAATCGTATTGCATTTCGTATTCTTTAATGGGGTCTCGACGCAATGCGTTAGTAATTTGATTAACTTTTTCCGTGTAGGATAAAAAGTCTTCGAACTCGTTCGGACATTCAATAAAACGTCTGCATTGCTTCGATTCGGCCATTTCTTTGTCGCTCAATTTAAGGCTGCCAATTAGATCTCGAGTCCTTTTCGCTGCCTTGAATTCCACCTTCATTATTTCCTGTGCAAAATTTGTTCTCGATATACTTCCCAATTGCGCCTTTTGATATAAATCTTGAAAATGCTTTTCACTTTCTGAATTCAGCACTTCAAAAACGAGACTGATAAATTCATCTGAAGGTAGCTGGTTTTCGCGAATGGTGATGCCTACCACAGATTCACTTGGATAATAATGAAAGGCACTGGGTATGGATTTGTCATCAGAGTAATAATAATACAATTGAACCGTTCGGTTTGAAAAAGCTTCAGAAAGAATGTTCGTCAGTAATTTTGAAGCTTGTGGATGGTCGATGATAAATTGCGAAAGTTTGGGGGAAACAGAATAACTTGAATTCAAGAGGTTGGTTTGCTGCGCCCAAGACGAAAGACATAACAACAGCGGCAGAAAGAGAATGTTGATTTTCTTTTGCATGATGAGTTTAATAGCCAGCTTTGCATTATTCTGTCCAGCGCGAACTCAACCCGGCGGCCAGGCCATGTGGCGGCCGCCGAGAATGTGGCAGTGCAGGTGCGGCACGGTTTCGCCGCCGTCCACGCCGTTGTTGATGACGAGCCGGTAGCCGCCTTTTTTCAAACCCACCTTGTCCGCCACTTCGGCGGCCTTGAGCAACAGGTGCCCGAGCAATGGCTGGCCGGCGGTCGTGGCTTCGGCGATGCGCGGCACAGGTTGCTTCGGAAAAATCAAAACGTGGACGGGTGCCTGCGGATTGATGTCGTGGATGGCGAGCACGAGGTCGTCTTCATAGACAATCGCCGCCGGGATTTCCCGCGCGATGATTTTTTCAAACAGGGTTTTGCTCATAAATCTTTGGCAGGATAAATGGATTGGTGGATAACTGGATGATTGGGCAAGGACGTGCCAGCCACAAATCCAGCAATCCAATAATCCATCAATCCGTGTCTATCCGTGGTAAAAAATTTGGCGTGCAGTCTCTATTCCACCAGGAGCGCGCAGCCTTTTTGCTCCGCTTCGGCGGTCAGACATTCGCGGAGGTAGCCGACGATCTGGTCCTGAATCACTTCGCAGCGTCCGCTCCAGCGTTGCGCGCCGGCGAGCTGTTTGACGCAGCGGCGCAGGCCGCGAAAGCGCAGCAGGCGGGGCGATTCGCGGAGCCGGGCGCGCAATTCATCGCGCAGGCGCGGAAAGAAAAACAGTTCGAGGCTGCTGTCGGATTCGCGGGCCAGGTGGCACAGGTCGGAGATGAGCACCTTCTTGGCGAACGGCTGCGATTCGTCGGCGTAGAGGGTCAGGCCGAAATTGCGCAGGACTTTTTCCAGCGCGAGGGCGAATTCGCCCACAGTGACGGTGTGGCGTTCGAGTTCTACCTTGAAATAGTGGAACACGGCGGCGGCGGCGTTCCGCAGCATCTCCGCGTCAATCAGGCCCGCGGAGTTGCCGACGATCTCGATGCTGATCATCTCCGCGGAGCACGGGATGCTTTCACCGCTGGTGAGCTGGAAAATCAGGTGGTCGGTGGCTAATGCAATCATTTGGCGGCCTCGAGTTTTTGGACTTCGGATACAAAGTCGGTGGCTTCTTCAAACCGGCGATAGACGCTCGCATAACGGACATAGGCGACATCGTCAATCCCGCGCAGACCTTCCATGACGAGCTTGCCGATGAACTCGCCGGGCACTTCACTTTCGTATTTGGCGGTGACGGTGGCGACAATGTGATCCACCAGATCTTCCATCGCTTTCGGGCTCACGGGCCGCTTCTGACAGGCTTTCCGGATGCCGGACAACAGCTTTTCCCGCGAGAATTCTTCGTGGCGCCCGTCGCGCTTGAGCACCATCAAACCCTCATGTTCCACCTCTTCATAAGTGGTGAAACGGTGACCGCACCCGGTGCATTCGCGGCGGCGGCGAATGGTCGCGCCTTCCCGGGAGGCACGCGAATCAATGACTTTATCTTCCTGACAACCGCACTTGGGGCAACGCATAAAACCACTTCTAATTGTGGTCACACGTTTGTAACACACTAAATTTTGTGGTGTCAAGGAGTGCTTATTCACATTTGGCGTCGTTTTAGCGCGGGTGTGATTGAAAACCGGACTTGCCTCGAGGCAAATTTAGGGTAACCTCCACGGCTCACGTTACGGGAAAATGGTTTAACCTTTGATTTAATTTTATGGCAACAGCAAGCGATATTCGCCGGGGCATGGCGATCAATTACAATGGCGATGTTTCCGTCGTCCTGGATTTCCAGCACCGCACGCCCGGCAACCTCCGCGCCTTCGTGCAGGCCACGCTGCGCAGCATCCGCACCGGCAAGGCGTCCGACGTGCGTTTCAGCTCGACGGAAAAAATCGAGCCGGTGCCGATGATGACGACGAAAATGGAATTCAGTTACAAGGATGGCGCGGACTTCGTTTTCACCAACCCGGAAAATTACGAAACGGTCACCATCGCGGCCGAACTCGTCGGCGATGCGAAGGATTATCTCGTGGAAAACGCGACGGTGACGGTGGTGTTCGTTGAGGAGAAAGCCGTGAGCGTGGAAATCCCGCCGAGCGTCATCCTGACGGTGAAGGACGCGCCCGAAGGCGTGCGCGGTGATTCCGCCAACAACGTGCAGAAGGCAATCATCATGGAAACCGGCATTACGGTGCAGGCGCCGTTGTTCATCAAGACCGGCGAGAAGATCAAGATTGATACGCGCACGGGCAAATACATGGAACGGGCGTAAGGCCAGTTGGGAGTTGATGATAAATTTTAAAAGCCCGCCGATTCGGCGGGCTTTTTCATTTTTAAGGTGGAATTCCTTTTCAAGCCCAACACATTCAGCTATTTCTTTGCATGACTCGTATGTCAGCGCAAACCAAAGGGGAAAAGGTGTTTCGCGGCATTGCCGTTTCCGCCGGCATTTGTCGCGGGAAAATCCTTGTCCTGCACCGCGCCCGCCACGTCATCGCCCGACGCGAACTGTCCGATGACAATATTGCGACCGAGGTCGCCCGGTTTGAAAAATCGCTCGTCCAGACCCGTCAGCAGATTTCCGAGGTGCAGCGCAAGGTCGTTGAAAACATGGGCACCAAGGAGGGCGATATTTTTGAAGCGCATCTGCTCATGCTGGAAGACCGGATGCTGGTGGATGAAGTCATCCGCTCCATCCGCCAGGAAAAGGTCAACGCCGAGCACGCCTTTCACATGGTTTCCGAACGCTACGCCGCCGCTTTGGCCGCCGTGGATGACGAGTATCTCCGTGAACGCGCCGCCGACATGCGCGACTTGACGGTCCGCGTTTTGGACAACCTGCTCGATGTGCGCGATCAATTTGATCTCCGCCACATCACCGAGCCGTGCATCCTGGTCAGCCACGATCTGAGCGCGTCCACCACGGCGCAACTGGACAAAAATCTCGTGCTCGGCTTCGCCACCGACATCGGTGGCAAGACGTCGCACACCGCCATCATCGCCCGCTCCCTTGGCATTCCCGCCGTGGTCGGCTTGAAGACGGCCAGCGAGGAATTTGACACGGGCGACTATGCGTTGCTCGACGGTTACAACGGCACCGTCATCATCAACCCCACGGACCAGACCTTCTTTGAATACGGGCAGCTTTCGCGCATCAAGGCATCACTGGAGGAAAAGCTGCACGAGATCCAGAATCAGCCCGCTGTCACCCTGGACGGGAAATTCATCCATCTGTCCGCAAACATCGAAGATCAGAACGACATTGAAGCGGTGATCCAGCACGGCGCGGAAGGGGTCGGCCTGTTCCGCACGGAATTTTTGTTCATCAACCGCGAGAACGCGCCGGATGAAGACGCCCAATACAAGGTCTATCGCCAAGTGGCCGCGGCGTTGAAGCCGCATCCCGTCATCATCCGCACGCTGGATCTGGGTGGCGACAAGTTTGCGTCGCATTTGCAGCTCGCGCCCGAGATGAACCCGTTTCTGGGCTGGCGCGCCATCCGGTTCTGCCTCGCGCAGCCGGAAATGTTCTGCGCCCAGCTGCGCGCCATCCTCCGCGCCAGCGCCGAGGGCAACGTGAAGATGATGTATCCGATGATCTCCGGCCTGGACGAATTGAACCAGGCCAACGCGCTCGTCGAACAATGCAAGACCGAGCTGCGGGCGAAAAACATCCCGTTCGATGAAAAAATGGACATCGGCGCGATGATTGAAATTCCGTCCGCCGCGCTCATCGCGGATTCACTGGCGCAGCGGGCGAAATTTTTCAGCATCGGCAGCAACGATCTGATCCAATACACGCTCGCGGCCGACCGCACGAACGAGCGGGTGTCGCACCTTTACGAACCGACGCA
The DNA here is from genome assembly GCA_035577265.1 of Verrucomicrobiia bacterium. GTDB lineage: Bacteria > Verrucomicrobiota > Verrucomicrobiia > Limisphaerales > UBA11358 > UBA11358. The sequence goes on from DATLVR010000007.1 coordinate 69,107, forward strand.
TCCGGCCATCCTCCGCCTCATCAAGATGACGGTGGATGCCGCGCACCGGCATGGGGCCTGGGTGGGCGTGTGCGGCGAAATCGCCGGCGACCCCGTGCTCGCCCCGCTGCTGATCGGTCTTGGCGTGGATGAGTTGAGCGCCGCGCCGCCCGTGGTGCCGCAGGTCAAATACATCGTGCGCCGGCTCAAGCTGGCCGAGGCGCAGGCCCTGGCGGAGTTCGCGCTGCAATGCGAATCACCGGCGGAAATCTTCGCGCGCTGCCAGAAGCTGGCCCACGAGACCGCGCCGAGTTTGTTTGAAAATAAAACCTGATTTACGCAGAATAACCACGCATGAAAGTCATCATCCTTGCCGCCGGATACGCCACGCGCCTCTATCCGCTCACCCTCACGCAACCCAAGCCGCTGCTGCCCGTCGCGGGCAAGCCGATGGTCGAGCACGTCCTCGATAATCTCGCGCCCATCACCGAGATCGACCGCGTCTATGTCGTGACCAACGCCAAGTTCGCCGGGCATTTTGAGAAATGGTCGGAACATTACCGCGCCACCAAATCCAAGTTTGAATTCACCGTCGTCAACGACGGCTCGACCGACGACACCAACAAGCTCGGCGCCATCGGCGACATCAACTACGTCCTCACCACCCAGCACGTGGATGATGATCTGATGGTGGTCGCGGGCGACAACTTGTTCAGCGAGAAGCTGGGGGACTTCGGGAAATTCTGTCTCGCCAAAAACGCACCCGCGCTCGCCGTCTATGACGTGGGCAATCTGGAGGAGATCAAGAAATACAATTCCATCACCACCGACGCCGACGGCCGCATCACCTTCTTCGAGGAAAAACCGAAGAACCCGGTCAGCACGCTCACCGGCATTGCGCTGTATTACTATCCCAAGAGCACCATCGCGCTCATCAAACAATACATCGCCGAGGGGAACAATCCCGACCAGCCCGGCCGCCTGGTGCAATGGCTTTATCCGCGCACCCCGGTCTATACCTGGCGCGTGCCCGGCCTGTGGTTCGACATTGGATCGAAGGAAACCCTGGAAGAGGCGAACCAGATCTTCGCGAAGTTTTAGACTTCGCGGAAAAACTTTTCCGTGAATTGGCTCAAGTCATTTTGGAAAGGACTGACAGCGCCTTCGGCTGTTTTAAGACAGAGCTATTCTGCTTCATCAGGTGAGTCCATGAGCAATTTTACGCCGCGTGCGCAGCAAGTGCTCGCACTGGCACGCACGGAAGCTGACCGGCTCAAACATACCTTCGTCGGGACCGAACATTTGTTGCTCGGCTTAATCAAGCTCGGGCAAGGCGTGGCGGTGAACGTGATCCAAAAAATGGGTCTCGACTTTGAAACCGTCAGCGCGGAAGTAGAAAAGTATGTCGGCACTGGCCAGGATCGGAAAATGCTTGGAAATTCTCCCTACACACCACGCGTAAAGAAAGTTCTCGCACTTGCCGCAAAGGAGGCCAAGGCGCTCAATCATACTTACGTCGGCACAGAGCATATACTTCTCGGTCTGTTACGCGAAGGTGACGGCGTGGCGGCAAAGGTTTTACAAAATCTCGGTATTGATATCGAGAAATGCCGCCAGGAAATCTTGAAGGAACTAGATCCGAATTTCGAACCCAAAGAGAAGGACGCCAAATCATCTGTGCAGCAGGCTGCAGAATTACCCAAGCCGTCGCTGGATTCCATCAACACCAGCAAGCGATACGATGTTTATTGCAGCGAAGCGGACAAACAAATGGTCGTCTACCGCAATGCGCGATTCAAAGGCAGGAGCAAGCTGTTGAGCACGCGTTCACATGATTTCGGATCGGAGTTTGTCGAATTAGAACAATCGAATGGCCAGACGGTTTATTTGTCGCTCCTTTCAATCCGTAAATTCTGCGAGCACGGCGTGGAAATAGGCGGTGAAATTCTTCCTCCCGAGTAGATTTTTGCGCACGCAAAATAATTTCAACCGACTCGTGACAATTGATTGGAGCAAGCGGGGCGCGCAGATTTTTTAACCGCGAAATATCCGAAACACTCGAAAAGGAAGCGCTGTTCCGAAGGAACATTTGAGAATAGCCCGGCATTTCAATGCCGGGATAAATCCGTAAATGTCGAGTCCCGCAGGGACGGCTGGCCACAAACCGAAATCAGTCGTCCCGGCGGGACTTTGGAATTTTCCATCACGCACCCGGCGTTAAAACGCCGGGCTATTTTCATTACGTCTCTCCGATACGCAGCGGTGCGACCAGATGGTGGGAGCGAAAACGGCGGCGTTCCGCCTTGGATCACGGCACCATCAGAATCTCCGGGCGCAATTGGCCGACAAACTGATTGGGCAGTTTTTTATCCAGCGATCCCGGCACCATGGCTTCCAGCGCGACGTGGCCGTCCGCAAACGTCACGTTCGCCCTTTGTGCATGGCGGAAATGACCGTTGGGCAGCGAACTGGAGTCGAAGTAATACCATTCCTCAAACATCGGGTTGCTGGCGGAGGCCGGGGCTTGAAACGTGTTGACCTGCGCGGTGTCGGCAAACAGCGCGGTATTCGCGGGGCGGGAGATTTTACCAGCCGTCACCGGCGCGTTGCCCGGTCCGCCAAAGACATACGAGTTGCAGCCGTAGCTGAATATGGCGTTCGTTCCCTTGAGCTTGAACTGCGGCGAGTTCCACACCGGTGAGGCGCACAGCCGCACGGCGCTGCCATTCAGATACGAGTGCAGGACGCCCGTGGACAAATCAAAGGGCCGGTGGCCTTCGGGCTGGGTGTTGTCAATCCAGCCGAACCAGTAAAGCGCGCCGCCATTGGTCGTGCCGAGATAATAGCGGAAGGATTTTCCAGCGTTGTCGTCCCAGTATAATTGCGTGGCCAGGCCGAGCTGCCGGATGTTGCTCATGCAATCGGCACGTTGCGCGGTCGCCTTGGCGCGGGCCAGCGCGGGCAGCAGCATGGCGGCAAGGATCGCGATGATCGCGATAACCACCAGCAATTCAATCAAGGTGAACGCGCGACGGTTCATGCAACGGCTTGAATACATTGTTTGATCCGCTCGAATCCGTGAACGAGGCGGAAGCCGGGCTGAAGGATGTCTTCGCCGGGAATTTCGTAAATTTGATTGGCGCGCACGGCAGCCAAATCTTTCCAGCCGGGACGCGAGGTGATTTCCGCAACCTGCACCGGCTTGCCGCACCACGAGGCGAAAATGATTTCAGGGTTGGCGTGGCAGACTTGTTCCGGGGAAACCACGCGCTCCGGTGCGGCGCGCTTCGTCCGCAGGTCGGGAAAAATGTCGCCACCACCGGCGCGTTCGATCAATTCGCCCACCCAGGCGATGCCGGAAATCAGCGGGTCGTCCCATTCCTCGAAATAACTGCGCGGTCGTGAGGTGGTTTTTGCCATCGGTGCAAGACGTTCGCGAAATTCTTCCAGCAATTTTTCACCGGCGCTCTCACAGCCAACGCTGCGCGCCAGCCATGCCAGCGTCGCCTCTGTTTCGGCCAGCGTGCGTTGGTTGGTGGCGAGGACGGAAAAACCTTGTTGAATCAGCCCGGCGGCGAGTCCGGCCTGCACATCGGAAAAGGTGATGACCAGATCGGGATTGAGTTTTGCGATCTGATCCAGATTCGCGGAACTGAATCCGCTGACCCGCGGTTTGGGCGCAGCCTCGCCGGGCTGGGTGAAATACGCCGTGACCCCCGCGACGCGTTCCCACGCGCCGATGCGCCAAAGCCAGTCTGCGGCCTCGGCGGAAAGACAGACGATGCGTTGGGGAATCCGGTTCATGTGGCAATGGCAGGCAGGGTTTCAAACGGGCAATGGCGGCAGCCGCTGTCGCAACAATAGCCGCGCCGCAGATGATACTCCGCGGTGAACACCATTGCGCCGCCGTCGAAATAAAAATCGCCTGGCAGGATTTTCGGCAGGGCAGCGCCGACCGCTTTGCCGCGATGGAACTTCATCACGCAAGCCCGGCAGATGCAGGCTTTGTTCCGCAAATCCGCCGGGACTTGCGCGATGAGTTCGTCCGGGATTTTCACCTTCGCGCACCAGCACGGGCCTTTGTAGGCGGCGACGGTGCAAAGCTGGCAGGCGTTGGCCTGCCCGCACAGCGGACATTGTCCGGCATCGAATGCTTTTGTCGCCGTCGGATTCATTTCATTGGAGCGCCAGTGTCGGGTGCCGCGCCGCCCACAAAGAGCTGTCGTGCCTGAACGCAAAATGTTTGTTCATGGCCGGTCAGCCTTCACGCGATACAACCCTTGGTCCAAGGGCGTGTTGGTGTCCTGCAAAAACAAATTCGTTCCGTTGCCGGGCGTGGCGGCTGAAGCGTCCGTCCACGTTTGAAAATCCGCCGTGCGTTGCAGCGTGTAGATCCAGTTGCTGCGGCTGGTGAATTGCGCCTGCCAGATGGAATTGGTGAAACTGCCGGTGATGTTTTGCACGGGCGGGGGCGGCAGGCTAAGGACAAAATTATCCACCGTGCCGTGCGCGAGGACGGAATCGCCAAAACCGTCATCCTGATACGAACTGATGGAGAGCGTGTCCACGCGGAAGTCGGTGATGCTGCTCGGAAAGCTGAATGGCAGCGCGGTAAACAGCACGCCATTCGTCAAAACCTGACCGGTGATGTTGGTCGCGCCGGCCGCATGATTGAGGATGACTTGATAGGTCACGCCCGGTTGCAAAGTCTGATTATCGTAGGCGAAATAAAAGCCGGCGTAACCGGGCTGCGCGTCCTTGAGCGTGGCGTCAATGGAGTCGCCAAAGCCGGTATCGGGAAAATAATCGAACTCAAAGAGGTTCGGGGAATTGCCGCCGCCGCGCGCGAAGGCGGCATTGGTCGCGTCCGAAAAATGGAAGAGCCCCACGGCCACTTCGGAACCGAAATTGAACGCCACGGCGTCATTCAACTGGAGGTCGAACGAAACGCTGAACGCATCGTCGCGGGTGAGCACCGTGCCCAGCGGACGATACAGGTAGCTGTTGGCATTCGTGGAATCCCAGGTGACTTCGATGTTCTGATTGGTCGGGTTCCAGTGAAAGAGGTTGGTGTTGCCAAAAATTTTCCAGCCGTTCACCAGCGGGTTCTGGGAAAAATCCTCGGTGGGCAATGGCGAGGCGAACGTGAAATTATCCACGGTTCCGTGCGCCAGAACCGAACCGCCGAAGCCGGGGAATTGCCCGACGTCGCTGTAACTGTTGATGGCGACGGCATCCACCTGGAAATCGTCAAAAACCCCGCCGAGATAGGCGTCCTGCACCGGTCCGAACGCTGCGCCGTTGGCAGTCATCGTCGTATGCAGGGTCTGGTTCGTGGCCGTATAAACCATCACGACGTGATAGAGCGTGTTGGTTGCCAGTTCAAGCGGGAAGCTGAAACCGCCGCTGGAATAATTCGTCTGCGAGGAGATGATGAACGTCGAAACGGTCGCACCGTAGTCGTTGCTGTCGTTCGGAAAGTAATCAAACTCGACGAGGTTGGGAAACTCGCCGTAGCCGCGCACATAATTTCCACTGGTGGCGATGCCGGTGTTGATCAGGCCGACGGCGATCTGGAACGAATAGGGATTCCCGGGTGTGGTGCCGATGGCGATGTCGTTCAAACGCAGATCGAAGGCGACGCGGAAGTCATTCGTCTTGGAATAAACCGCGCCCAGCGGATGATAGAAAAAGCTGTTCGTTTGCGATGAATCCCAGGTGACCGCCAGATTGTTGGCGGCGGAATCCCATTGGAACAGGTTCGTATCGCCGAAAACCTGCCAGCCGTTAAGCGCCGGGTCGGTGGTGAATGTTTCGGTAATGGTGTTGGCACGGCTGACCGGAGCGGCCAGCAGCGCGAGCAATAGCATCAGGTGAATACGCATATTAAATTTGTGATGAGGGTTGGGTGTTCGTTTTCGAAATCCGGCGGCGGAGCAGGAGCGCGCTTCCGCCCAGCAAAGTCAGCGCCCATGTGGTCGGTTCTGGCACTGCGTGAATCACGCCGATGGCATCAAGGTCAAATCCGCCCGAACCAGTCGTCAAATAAGCGTCGTAAATCGGGTTCCCAAGCGAGTCGGTGTAGAAACCGTTGCCCGGAATGTCCACCAGCCGGACGTAGCTGATGTTGTTCAAATCCAGCAGACCACCGGTGACCAAGGGATCATCCGCAAGCGTTGCGAGATCAAACGGCGTGCCCCAAAAAGCGGCGTGTTTGCCGGCGAGATTGTAGACGCCGGAAGCATCAAGCGTTCCGAACGCACCGACAGCGGCGGGCGTCAGCGAGAGGGAAGCGAACCGTGCGAAATCAACGCCATCGCTGGAAACTTCCACATAGGCCAGTTCGGCAAATAAGTTTCCGCCGGAAAGAAAGCCGTTTTCAAAAACGGCGAAATCGGCCCCGGCACCGTTGGCGATGCCGGTTGAAAAGGACAGGGTGATTTGTCCTGGCACCGAGGACGCATTGGGGTTTGAGACATCGCCCAGCGAAACAATCGTTGTGCTGGCACCCACGGGGCCGAGCGCATTGAGCGGGGTTTGGAAACCGGCCGAAACTCCCGATGAAGGCGAATAGTTCACAACACCGCTTGCCCAGCCAACAAAGCGGGGATTCACGCTGTTACCGCTGGCAGTGCCGGTTTCAACGCCACCCGGGGTGATGAATGCCCCGATGCCGGGGTCAATGGCACCAACGGTGGTGTTTCCCTGCGCCGAAGAATATGGCCCGGCATGGACTCGAAACAACGTTTCCGAGGTGAATACAAACAAGCTGGCCAACGCCAGCAAACGGATTTTCATTTTGACTGATCTTTCAATTTGCCCCGCGAAAATAAATTTCACGGAACGGTTTTGGTTGAGAGACCAGCGCGAGGTCGGAAGATTTTTGAAAATAAAAAACCTCCAGACTTCGCAAACGAGGAATGGAGGTAAATTCGACGAGCCGACTGAAAACAGTTCAGGCGGACTGGCCTCATCCTTCTCTTTGCGGAGAAGTGCTGTAAAGCAAGTTGAGAGTTGCGAGCGGTTGAGTTGAGAGGGGGAAAGGCGCACAGCGCATTTGTTTCCGGTTCTCAACCCTCCACTTTCAACCATCAACTGTCTTCCACAGCGACGAGTGCAATCAAACCGGTATCCTGACTTCGGCTTCAATCCTCACTCCCGCCTTCCCGGGCTTTCGCTCGGTGGTATTGGGAGTTTGTAGCCGTTACAGTGGCGCAACCGTCCCGGATTCACACCGGGTTCCCTGACATTTGACTGCGATGCTTGACGGAAACTTTTCCGCCGGTTTCAAAGAGCGCTGTCATTTTACGCGGAATTGTTTTTTCCCCAAGCAAAATTTTCGCCGCGTGGAAAACTTGCGCCGAAACCCCTGCAATAACATAATGCCCTTCCAAAACTTTTATGAACAAAGCTCCCCTTCGCGTGGCGATTACCGGCGCTGCCGGTCAGATCGGTTATTCACTTCTCTTCCGCATCGCTTCCGGCGCCGCCTTCGGTCCGGACCAGCCGGTCATCCTCCACCTCATCGAAATCCCCGATGAAAAAGCGATGGCCGCGTTGCAGGGCGTCTGCATGGAACTCGACGACTGCGCGTTTCCGCTGCTCAAGGGCCTCGTGCCGACCTCGAACCTCGACGAAGGTTTCAAGGGCGTGAACTGGGCGCTGCTCGTCGGCGCGGTGCCGCGCAAGGCGGGAATGGAACGCAAGGATCTGCTCGGCATCAACGGCAAGATTTTCACCGGCCAGGGCAACGCCATCGCCAAGAATGCCGCGAGCGACATCCGCGTGCTCGTCGTCGGCAATCCGTGCAACACCAATTCGCTCATCGCCGCGAACAACGCGCCCGGCGTGCCCAAGGAACGTTTCTTCGCCATGACCGCGCTCGACGAAAACCGCGCCAAGTCCCAGCTCGCCAAAAAAGCCGGCGTGGATGTCACCGCCGTCACCAACCTCGCCATTTGGGGCAACCACAGCGCCACGATGTATCCTGATTTCTTCAACACCAAGATCAACGGCCGACTGGTGCCCGATGTCATCAGCCATCGCGAATGGCTGGAGAAGGATTTCATTGCCACCGTGCAGCAGCGTGGCGCGGCCATCATCAAGGCGCGCGGCCTGAGCAGCGCCGCCAGTGCCGCCAACGCCGCCGTGGACACCGTCCGCAAGCTCGTCACGCCCACGCCGTCCGGCGACTGGTTCAGCGTCGGTGTTCATTCCGACGGCAGCTACGGCATCGAGAAGGGTTTGATCTTCAGCTATCCGACCCGCAGCAACGGCACGGATTTTGAAATCGTCCAGAACGTGCCGCTCAATGATTTCAGCAAAACCAAGATCGCCGCGACCGAAGCCGAATTGAAGGAAGAGAAATCGCTCGTGGCCGACTTGCTGACGAAATAAAAAGTTTTTAACGCAAAGGCGCAGAGAGGCAAAGACGCAAAGGTCTTTCAGCTCTGCGCCTTTTTTAGTTTTTTAGAAAATTCTTTGCGCCTTTGCGCCTTCGCGTCTTTGCGTTAAATTCCAGAAAATGAAATCGCGCCCTCGGATCGGCGAAGCCGGCGAGCTGGCCATTCCCACGGACATAAGTCACGCCGTGGAATTTCATGGCGACGGCATGCCCGCCGTCGTGTCCACGCCGAATATCATCCAGTTTCTGGAACGCACCGCCCGCCACACGCTCACGCCGCATCTTGAAGCGGACGAACGTTCCGTGGGTCTCGAGATTGACATCCGCCACCTCGCGCCGACGCCCGTGGGCCAGACGATTCATTGCACCGCGCGCGTCATGTCGGTCGAAGGCAGCAAGGTGCAATTCCCGATCGAAGCCCGCGACCACCACGAAGTCATCGTGCGCGGTCTGCACAAACGCGCCGTCATCTGCACGGGCAGTTTCAGCCGCCGGGTGAAGGCCAAGGCGGGCTGAACGCGGAGAACCGCCACTTCTTTCCGTCAGACTTTCACGAGAAGAGATTGTCGAACTCGTTGTGCGTGCCGACCCAAATCCATTGAATCGTGTCGCCGGAACGCACGCCCACGGCCCGGTATTGTTCGCTGATGCGGACGGACCAGATATCGCCGCTGCCCTGAAGTTTTTTGAACCGCAGCGACGGATGCTCCGGGTTGTCCGCAAAGAGTTGATATGCCAGCCGGGCGCGGGCTTTGACGGAAGGCGCGAGCCGTTCGTAAGCGCGCCAGAAGGAAGGGCGGACCTGGGAGATCACAGCTTCGACGGGTCAAGCGGTTCGGCTGCACCTTCGCGCAAAGCGGCGGCGGCGAATTGTTCCAGCTTCGGATAACTCCGCTGCTCCGCGTGGATGCGTTCCCATTCGCGGTCGCCGGTCTGCTGCTGGAGAAAACGCGCGAAGTCTACGACCTCCCGGGCCTTGTCCTCGGGCAATCCGTTTAGAATGCCAATCAATTCCTGGGCTGCCGGATTCATGGTGAAACATTAAACTGCCGGCCACTGCCGCGCAACCACGAACACGCCAGTTGACGGTGACTTTCCCCGCATTGCCAGCCGCGTCGTTTCGGTTTAGCCTCGCAGCCATATGGCTTTTGATTCCTTCCGCGATTTCGTCAACGCCCTCGACAAGGCGGGCGAACTCAAACGCATTGCCCAGCCCGTTGCCACCGAACTCGAGATCACCGAGATCGCCGACCGCGAAATGAAATCGCCCGGCGGCGGCAAGGCGTTGCTGTTCGAGAAGCCCACCGTCAACGGCGTCGTCTCGCCGTTTCCCGTGGCCATCAACACGCTCGGCTCGCACAAGCGCATGGCCATGAGCATGGGCGCGGACTCCGTCGAAGAGGTTGCCAACGAACTCGGCGCGTTGATGAAGGCCAAGCCGCCGACGAGTTTCAAGGAAACCATCAAGCTGCTCTCGCTCGCGCTGGATTTGCGCCACGCGAAACCAAAGATGGTGAAGAGCGGTTCGTGCAAGGATGTGATTCATTTAGTTGATAGTCCAAAGTTGAAAGTTGATAGCTGGCCGGCCGCGCCCGATTGGAAGAATCCCTCGACCATCAACTCTCAACCATCAACTCTGCTCAATCTTCCCATCCTGAAATGCTGGCCGCTCGATGGCGGACGTTTCATCACCCTGCCCTGTGTCGTTACCAAAGACCCCGACACTGGCGAGCGCAACGTCGGCATGTATCGCATCCAGATTTACGACGACAAGACCACCGGCATGCACTGGCAGTTGCAAAAGGTCGGCGCGCGGCACGGACGACGTTATTACGAAACCGGCACGCGGATGCCCGTCAGCATTTTCATCGGCGGCGACCCGATGTTTCCCTTCGCCGCCACGGCGCCGCTGCCGGACGGACTCGATGAATTTCTGCTCGCCGGTTATCTCCGCAAAAAATCCGTGGAACTGGTGAAATGCGAGACCAACGACCTCGAAGTTCCGGCGAATTCCGATTTCGTCATCGAAGGTTATGTGGACCCGACCGAGCCGTTGCGCGACGAAGGGCCGTTCGGCGATCACACCGGCTATTACACCTTGCCCGAGCCGTATCCGGTGTTCCACATCACGGCCATCACGCATCGCAAGGACGCGGTGTATCCGGCAACGATTGTCGGCATTCCGCCGATGGAAGATTTTTACATCGGCGGCGCGAGCGTGAAATTGTTCCTGCCGATCTTCAAGATGAATTTTCCGGAGATCGTGGACATCGCGCTGCCGGCGGAAGGCGTGTTCCACAACCTCGTGTTCGTCAGCATCAAGAAGACCTACCCGATGCAGGCTTACAAAATCATGCATGGCCTCTGGGGCATGGGGCAGATGATGTTCACCAAATACATCATCGTGGTGGACGCCGGCGTGAACGTCCACAACACCAGCGAAGTGCTGTTCCATCTCACGGCCAACACCGATCCGCAGCGCGACAGCATCTTCACCAAAGGCCCGTCCGACGTGCTCGACCACGCGACTTCGGAGATGGCGATGGGATCGAAGCTGGGAATTGACGCCACCAAGAAAATTCCCGGTGAGGGATTCAAGCGGCCGTGGCCGCCGTTGATCAAAATGGATGAAGCAGTGAAGGCAAAGGTGGAAAAATTATTGGGTTCCCGGTAATCTGCCATGGCCATGAGCGCGAATGAACAAGCCGCTGGTTCAACCCTGACTCGCGAAACCATTCTTCGCGGGCTGCAGGCTTTATCCGACGAACTTGGCAAACAAGGCATCACCGGTGAAATCTGCCTGTTCGGCGGCACGGTGATGGTGCTCGCCTTCACCGCGCGCTTGACCACGAAAGACGTGGACGCGCTTTTTCAACCAACGCAAACCATTCGTGAACTCGCCCGCCGCATCGCTGACGAACAACACCTGCCCGCCGACTGGCTCAACGATGGCGTCAAAGGTTTTGTTTCCACCCGGCATGAAACAACGCCCGGAAATCTTCCACAGTTTGCGCATCTGCGTCTGACCATGCCCGTGCCGGAATATCTGCTCGCCATGAAGTGCATGGCCGCGCGCATCGGCGGCACCACCGACGAACCATCCGATGTGGTGGACATCATTTTTCTCATCCGCCATTTGAAACTGAAATCCGCCAGGGAAGTTTTGGATCTGGTGGGGCAATACTATCCGGCCAGTCGCATTCCGGTGAAAACCCAGTATCTTGTCGAGGGCTTGTTTGAAGAAGGCAAAATATGAGACCGAAAACATTGGCTGAAGTGGCGCAACTCGCCGGCGGCGGCGATTCATTTGACCGCTGCCTGGCGAATTTTCTCGACGAGTTCTACGCCGCGCCCCATCCGAAAGCATTGGCGGATGCGCCCAGCTTGCTGGCGCCAAGCTTCGGTGAACCCGGTCACGTGCAGGATGCCTATCTGGCCGCAACTGCCGAAGAGCTTGCCCGCGCCCATAAATTTTCTGCTCCAGCCTGGGTTGCGGCGGACGCGCGCAAACTGCGTCAGCCGTGGTTCGCCTCGCCGTTGGCCGCGCTGCGGACAGTGTTGCTTTTGGAAAGTCCGGCCGCTTTTCGCTCGCGCAATCTGTTCATCAGCGAAAATGCGCTGACCCGCGTTTGAGCCCCTCTCAACGCTCAACCATGAACCCTCAACTTGCTGGCAGCATGGACGCGACGAAGAAAATTCCCGGCGAAGGTTTCAAACGCGCCTGGCCGCCGTTGATTCGCATGGATGAAAACGTGCGAAAGAAAGTGGATGCCTTGCTTGGGAGAAATCCGTGAAAGCAAAATTGCTTGTTGAGTTGTGACATTGATTCAGGGCAACTTTGAAACATGAGTTCCGCCCCGCCTTCGCAAGCTCTTTATGAACTGGTCGCGGATAAGTTGGAAAAGTTGATTCGCACCGGCACACTGCGTCCTGGTGAACGTATCCCCTCGGTGCGACGGACGTGCGCGCAGCACGGGGTGAGCCTGACGACAGCGGTGCAGGCATATTTGCTGCTGGAAAACCGCGGCCTGATCGAGGCGCGCCCCAAGTCCGGCTTTTTTGTCCGCACCCAGTTCCGCGACCGCGTGCAGGAGCCGCAGCCTTCGCGGCCGGGACAATTGGCGAAGCCGGTTGCGGTTGGTTCGTTGCAGTCGCGGATTTTTGATGCGGCGCGGATGCCCGCGGTGGTGCCGCTCGGTGCCGCTTATCCGGGGGCGGCGAATCTGCCGGTTTCAAAATTGAGCCGGATCATGTCGGTGGTGGCGCGCCAGTCCGGTGAGGCCGGCATCAACTACGACCTGCCGCCCGGCTCGGAAAAGCTGCGGCGGGAAATCGCCCGGCGCTCGCTGGACCGTGGGTTGAATCTTTCGCCCGATGAAATCATTACGACTTGCGGCGGAACGGAGGCATTGGCGTTGTGCCTGCGCGCGGTGACGAAACCCGGCGAAGTGGTGGCCGTCGAGTCGCCGACTTATTTTGGCGTGCTGCAGCAGATCGAGGGCATGGGCTTGAAGGCGCTGGAAATTCCCATGCACCCGCGCGACGGCATGAATCTCGATGCGTTGGAACAAGCCTTGAAGAAGCGGCGAATCGCCGCGTGCCTGGCGGTGCCCAATTTTAACAACCCGCTCGGCTCATTGATGCCGGATGCGAACAAACGACGGCTCGTGGAGATTCTGGCGCGCCGCGATGTGCCACTGATCGAGGATGACATCAACGGCGGTCTGCAACATCACGGCATCCGCCCGCGCGTGGCGCAATCGTATGACCGGCACGGACGGGTTTTGTTGTGCGGTTCATTTTCCAAGACCATCGCGCCGGGCTATCGCGTGGGCTGGGTCGTGCCGGGCCGCTACTACGAAATAGTGAAGGGGCTCAAAACCACCAGCACGCTCGCCACCGCCTCGCTGCCGCAACTGGCCATCGCGGAATTCATGGCCAACGGCGGCTACGACCATCACCTGCGTTCGCTGCGGGAAAAATTTGCGGCGCAAATTGCGCAGATGAGCCGCGCCGTGGCGGACGCCTTCCCGGCAGGCATCAAGCTGACGCGCCCGGCGGGAGGTTTTGTGCTGTGGGTTGAACTGCCAAAAAAAGTTTCCGCGTTGAAGCTGCACGACCTGGCGTTGGCGGAAAAAATCAGCATCGCGCCGGGGCCGATGTTTTCAGCCAACCAAGGCTTCCAAAATTTCATCCGTCTCAACTGCGGCCATCCCTGGTCGCCCGGGATTGAACGGGCCGTGGACGTTCTCGGCCGCTTGGTCCGGCGGTTGATGTAAGCTGGCCGGGCAGGCATCTGTTCACCCCAGGAATGTGGCCGTCTGTATCTGGCGGGATGGCGTCGTGCATAGCATTTTAAAGGCATGGATTTTTTTATCTTTGTTCGGATGTTCTTTGGCATCCTGTTTGTTGGGACGCTGATTGCCGGATATTTCCTGTTCAAGAATTTTGAAAAATTGTTCGGCTCCGACCCGGCTTTTCCGGGCGACACCCCCGGCGCACGCAGCTTGAACAAGGCTCAGGTCATCATCATCTGGTTGCACGCGGTGGCGATCACGGGTGGTTTCGCCTTCCTGCTCCACTAAACCAAAGCCTTCCGCCCGCGCCTTTGCTTTCAACGTATGAATCCCGGCCCGATCAAAAAACCCCTGGTGGCCAGCGAAGCCATCAAGCTGGCCTCGCGCCAACTGCGCGGGACCATCGCGCAGGATTTATCCGATACTTCCACGGGCACCATTTCCGGGCAGAACAGCCAGTTGACCAAGTTCCACGGGCTTTACATGCAAGACGACCGCGACAAGCGCAAGGTGTTGACGCAGGCGGGACAGGAAAAGGCTTTTGCGTTCATGTTGCGCCTGCGTTTGCCGGGTGGGCGCATCACGCCGCCGCAATGGCTGGTGCTGGATCAATTGGCCGGGCAGCTCGCGTCGCCGTCGCTGCGGCTCACCACCCGGCAGACCTTCCAGTTCCACGGCGTTTTGAAGGGCAACGCCAAGCCGTTCATCCAGCGGATTCACAAAGTCATGCTGGATTCCATCTCCGCCTGCGGTGACGTGAACCGCAACGTGATGGTTTCGCCCAACCCCGAGCGCGATCCAGTTTTGCAGCAGGTCTATGAACACGCCTGCGCTTGGAGCGCGCACGCCCTGCCGCGCAGCCGGGCGTATCACGAAATCTGGCTGGATGAAGAACTCGTGGCTGGCGGCGAACCCGAGTCCGATCCGCTCTATGGCCAGACCTATCTGCCACGCAAATTCAAAACCGGTTTCGCGCTGCCACCGTCGAACGACGTGGATGTTTTTTCGCAGGACCTGGGCTTCATCGCCATCGCGAAACCGGGAAAACTGCTCGGCTACAATGTCACCATCGGCGGCGGGATGGGTATGAGCCACGGCCAGATCGAAACCTATCCGCGCCTGGGCGACAGTCTCGGCTTCATTTCCGCAGACAAGGTGATCGCGGTCGGTGAAGCCGTGCTCACCACCCAGCGCGATTTCGGCGACCGCACCAACCGGAAACACGCGCGGCTCAAATATACCATCGCTGACCGCGGCGTGGCGTGGTTCAAGGCCGAGGTGGAGCGACGATCAGGAATTACTTTTGCCCCGGCGCGTCTACTTGCCTTCACCTCCTGTGAAGATCAGCACGGCTGGCATCTGTGCGCCGATGGAAGCTGGTTTTACGGTCTGCACATCCTCAGCGGCCGCATCAAGGATTTGCCCGGCTGGCCGATGAAGCGGGCGCTCGCGGAAATTGCCGCCATCCACACCGGCGACTTCCGGCTCACGCCCTCGCAAAACCTGACTATCTCCGGCGTCACGGCGGCGCAAAAGCCGCTCATCGAAAGCATTCTTACCCGGCACGGCCTGGCGGCTGAAAACAACCGTTCCGGCCTGCGCTTGAACGCGCTTTCTTGCGTGGCACTGCCGACGTGCGGGCTGGCGCTGGCGGAAAGCGAACGGATCCTTCCCTCCGTGATCACAAAACTTGAGGCCGTCTTGCAGGAAACCGGCTTGAACCATGACGCCATCACCCTGCGCGTCGTCGGTTGCCCGAATGGCTGCGCCCGTCCGTTTCTTGCCGAGATCGCCCTCGTTGGTCGCGCGCCGGGCAAATACGCGCTATACCTTGGCGGCCATCGCAACGGCACCTTGCTCAACCGATTGGCGGCCGTCAGCGTGACCTTGGACGAGGCGGTCGCGCTGCTCATCCCGATCATCAAACGGTATTCCCGCGAACGCCAGATTGACGAAAGCTTCGGCGACTTTTGCAACCGCGCCGTGCTGCCTGCGGATGCCACGATCCACAGTGTTGGCAACGGCATTTCTTAACGGTTTTCGCAAATGAATTTCCCGAAGATCGGGGACATCGCGCTGCCGGCGGAAGGCGTGTTTCACAACCTAGTGTTCGTCAGCATCAAGAAGACCCATCCGCACCCCAACGGCCACAACCTCGTTGAGGTTGTTTCCATTTCGGAACGTGAACCCAAGGTAGCTCGTGCCTTGCAACCTTGGGCTGGGGGGGCGCAATCCCGTTGGGATTGTCGAAATGCAGCTGCGGCTTTTCTGATTTGTCACGTTCACGCACCGGTCTGCGGCAGAAATTCCAGCCCGAATTTTTTAGCAATCGAAATGTCCGGCGGTGGCTGCGAGTCTTGGCCGACGGCCACCAGAGTTTATTTCTGCGGCGGAGCGGGAACGAGTCCGTGCCGGGTCATCACGGCTTTGAGCTTTTCCACGTCCGGCGGGCCACCGGCATTAACAATGGCCGCCATTTCCCGGAAATACTCCGGCCCGATGAGCGCCGGCGTCACGACGGCCAGCGCCCTGGCGTTGGCCGGTTTAAGGTTGTCGAAACCATGCACCACCCCGCGCGGGATAAAACAAGTGTCACCCGCGGCGATGTCCACCGGCTGGCCATTGACGGTGAAGGTCATCACGCCTTCCAGACCGTAAATGGTCTCGTCGTAATGCGTATGCGAATGGGGTGCGGGAACTTTCGCGCCCGCCGGAACGGTGAATTCAAGCAGGGCCAACCGGCCGTTGGAGTCTTTGCTTTCGAGCAGGAATTTAATTTCTATCTGCCCGATACGGATGATTTCAAGTGACATAATTTTTAGTGCGATGCTGTGCCGAATTCATCATGCGCCGGGCTGCGGCAGAATATCCGGCCCGATTTTTTCCGCAACCTCCATCACGCGCGGGTCTTTGCAGACAGCCACCAGCGCGCCACCTTGGGCTGGAGGTAAACACGCCGCTCAAGTAAGTTCGTCAACCGATGATGTTGCCGGATGATCCCAACTGGCAGATGACCCGGTTTTTCCTGCTCGCGCTGGCGGTGATGGGATTCGTGATGAAGCTGGTCGCACTGCTGCTGCCGGCCAACCGGCGGATGGAGCAGCGAAGCCTGTCGTGGGTGCTGGTTTCACCTGACTCGGTCTTGCGTTCACAACCAGCGACCGGCATTCGACCCGTTGCGCTTCGGATACTGATGCTGTCGGGCTCAGTGTTGTTGTGCTATTGGGTCTATTGGCAACTGGTCCGCAGTTTTCAGATTCGTGGAATTCTCATCAGCTATCTTGCCGCACCTTTTCTGCTTCTGATCGGAGAATCGTTCGTTGCCATTATGGGACTGATTTTTCTGCCCGGCGGCCATCTGTTTCCCGCGCTGCATTGCCGGCCATGGGCCGCGCGAAGCCTTGCTGATTTCTGGGGCAACCGCTGGAATCTTTGGTTCAGTGACTGGTTTCGCTATGTCATCTTCCGCCGATTGCGCCGTCGCCCCGTGTTCGCACTGTTCCTGGTCTTTGCGGTTTCCGGCCTCATGCACGAATGGGTCATCAACGTCCCGCTTTACTTCGTCACGGGCCGGGCGCCCTTTGGCGCGATGATGTTGTATTTTCTCCTTCAGGCTGCCGGCATCCTTGTAGAACGCCATTTTCTGAAAGGTCATCCGCGCTTGATGGTGACGTTTGTCTGGCTGGTGGTGTTGGCGCCCGCGCCGTTGATCATCAATGAAGGTTTACTTCGCACGCTGCACCTCTGGCCGTAGCCGGCGGAGATTGCGCGGAGCAGCACCGATCCGCCAGCCCGGAGCCGCGTTCACCCGCCGGGCAGCGGTTCTTTGCGGACGGCCAGTCTTTGCAGACAACCACCATACGCGGATGGAGGCTCTGTTCAATCCGCCCGGCACCAGATAACATCGCTTGCGGAATAGCGAATTTCGGGCTTAATTATGAGCGATGAAACTGCGAACCGATCTGCTGGAGCATCTGACGGGGGAAGACCTGCGTCAGGCGGCGATGGACTCGGTTCACCGTTACAAACCCGAGCCGCTTTTCTCAAAAACTGGGACTGGCTCGTTGTCATCCGCATCAACCGCGGAGCGTGCGAAAGAGGTCGCGCACAGCATGGCCTTAACTCGGAAACTGCAGCGGCGTGCACAGCGGACTGGGAAAAGCTCCGCATCGAAACGCTGACGCTGGCTGAAACACTCGACCGCCTCCGTTCCTATCACCGCCGCGCGCCGTTTCTCTTCTTCAACGGCAACACCTTTGCCACCATCGGCCGCGAACTGGCGCTCGCATTGTTCAGCGACCTGGCGCCCAGCCGCAAACGCCAGGTGTCTTCCCTCATCGCCCACTACATCGCCGGCGTGCTGGACCGCGAAAACATGACGACGCTGGTTGAAGATTTATGCGAAGCGGTGGAATTCAAGCCCGGCGACCGCGTCAAGACCCTGCGCGGTTCGGTGGGCGGAACGATTCTGCGCGTATTGCCGGATGGACGCGTGGTCTGGCAGGCAGATACCGGCGCGGAACTGACCGGCCTGCCGGAAAGCTTGATTCGCGAACCGAAACCGTGACACTCGGTTCACCATGAAGGTGGAAAAACTCTTCGGCCCATGAAACAACTGCTGGCTTCCATTCTGATCCTCGGGTTGGTTTGTGGGTGTCACACGACCCGAACGGCGACCGTGCCGACTGCGCCGCACATTCGCGTGCTCACCTACAATGTCAATTGGGGCGGGGCGCGGCCGGACTTGGCCGTGGAAATCATCCAGCGTTCCGGTGCTGAGATCGTCTGCCTCCAGGAAACCACCCCGCAATGGGCAGAATACCTCCGGCAAGCTTTGGGGCACGACTATCAGTTCACCCAGTTCCGCGATTCCCAAAACCGCATGGGCGGCGGACTCGGGTTCCTCGCCAAGGTTCCGGCGCACGAAGTGGCGTATGTTCCCTCGGAGACGGGCTGGTTCGACGGCTGGATCATGGGATTTGAGACGGCCATCGGCCCGGTGCAGGTCATCAATGTTCATTTGCGACCGCCCATCAGCAACAGCGGCAGTTGGGTAAGTGGTTATCTCACGACCGGTGACGATCGCCGTTTGGAAATGGAGAAATTCTACCAGGCCCGCGCGCCGCAAACCCCGACCCTGGTCCTTGGGGATTTCAACGATGGGGAAAGCAGCGCCGTGGCCCGCTGGCTGCAAGGCCAGGGTCTGAGTGATGCCCTCCCGCAATTCGACCGCTACAGTCCGACCTGGCAATGGCAGACCAGTGTGGTTACCCTCAAGCGCCGCATGGATCACATCTTCTACACGCCGGAACTGGACTGTGCCGCCGCCCGGGTCATTACCGCCGGCGCTTCGGATCACTTTCCCGTCGAAGCCATCTTCACCAAGGCAAGATGAGCGACGCGACGAAGAAAATTCCCGGCGAAGGTGGAAAAGCTTTTCAACCTGTAACAGCCGATGTGATGAGGTTCAAAGTGCATGAAAGCCGAAAAACATAAACGCTCGAAGCATTTCTATTCTTCAGACCGGCCAATTCGTTCGAAGAAAGACGACGTTCTAAAACGGGCCAAGTTCGCCGAGCGTCTCGCGGACGACCTTAAGTCATGGGACGGAAATGATTCACTCATTGTCGCGCTCTACGGCGCGTGGGGTTCTGGGAAAAGCTCTGTGAAAAACATGGTGCTTGAAGCAGTCCGGCGAAAGCGTGCTGCGACAATTCCCGTAATGGAATTCAATCCTTGGCAACTTTCAGGAACTGGTGACATCCCAGCCACATTCTTTCGTGAGTTGGGGATTGCGCTAGGCGAAGAAGGGCCGCCTCGTGATGTGAGCAGGCGCGCCGCAAAGCTGAAGTATTACTCTGGCCTCCTCACTTTGGCAGGGTCAGTCGCAAAATCCATCGGCTCGCTACGAACTCTCTTGGGCAAACCCGATGGCCCGGTGATTGAGGCGGCTGCCGGTGGACTGGCGGCAGCAGCTTCAGTTAGCAAGAAAGGTTCTGAGGCACTTGCCACCAAAGGCGATGCCGAGGGAAAGAGTCTGCACGAATTGAAAGTTGAACTTTGCAGCCTCATGGCAAAGTTGCCTCGTCCGGTTCTTGTCGTCATTGACGACATTGACCGATTGAGTGCCGATGAGATTCTTCAGGTGTTTCAGCTCGTGAAGGCCAATGCAGATTTCCCCCGCCTTGTGTTCCTGCTGCTATTTGAGCGAGGGGTGGTGACGAGTGCCCTCAACGCAATCTCTGACAACAGAGGCAGCGAGTTTCTGGAGAAGATTGTTCAAGTCGGGTATCACATTCCCCACGCTTCCCGCAGCGCAGTGCAGAAGGCACTTTTCACTGGACTTGATTCCCATCTCAGCACAGAGGCCGTCTCCAAGCGCTGGGAGAAGCGCAGATGGAGCAACCTCTTTGCGGATGGAATTGGCAGCTACTTTCGCAACCTGAGACATGTGAAACGCTTTCTCGCATCATTCGCCTTTCACATTCGCGAACATCGGAGTGAAAACAGTTTCGAGGTGAACCCGGTGGACCTCATTGGTCTGGAAACCTTGCGTGTTTTTGAACCTGCGGTTTACGAGCGTCTGCCAGGTGCGAAAACAATTCTCACCCGATACGAAGGCCCGAGCCTGTTCGGCGAAATCAAACAGGAGGTAGTTGACCAAGCCCTATCGCAAATAGTTTCCACCGTATCTCCAGAAAACCAAGTGAGGGTGAAGGCAATTCTGGAAGTTCTGTTTCCGCCTATTTCACCCGCCTACGGCGGCAAGCGTGAGGTTTCTAATCATCACCAAGAATGGCTGCGGGAACTTCGCGTGTGCCACCCCGACTTTTTTGACAAGTATTTCACACTGACGGTCGGTGATGATGATTTGTCGCAGTCGGAACTCGACAGCCTTCTCGCGCTCACTGCGGATACAAAGAATTTCGTGTCTGCTTGTGAGGCGCTTAAGAAACGCGGCCTCCTGAATCTCGCATTTGATCGACTGGACGCCTACAAGGAGCAGATTCCACTTCAGGCGATGCCGTCGCTCGTCCAAGCGCTTTGCGATATGAGCGACGGATTCCCTGAGCGGCTGCCAAAGCCCTTCGAGCAGATGTTTGAGCATGAACTCAACGTGCATGCTTGGCGACTTTGCTATTTCGGTTTGAAGCGAGAACCCGACAAAAAGAAACGATTTCAAATACTGCACGACGCTATATCGCGCTCTGCAGGAATTGCGTTGCCTTTCGAGTTCGTCAGCCTTGATGAGCGGGCTGGAGACCGCGAAGCGCGCGGGCATGAATTTCTTCTCGAAGAATCCGACGTAGAAGTCCTGAAGAAGATTTGTATCCAGAAATTCCGAGAGGCTTTAAAACACGATAACATTCGACAGAGTCCACAATTCCGTCTCGTCCTCTTCAGGTGGAGTGCATGGGAATCGGCGGACGAGGTGAAATCCTTGATGAAAGGTCAAATCCTCACTTCGGCAGATGCGCTCTGGTTGCTTACTGTCCTTCTTGGCGAGTCTCATTCGTATGGGCACGATCACAAAGTTCGTTATTCGATGACCCTCGGTTCGCTTGAACGATTCACCGACATCTCGCAGTTAAGCGATCTGTTGGCCAAAGTAAAAGCGAGCAATCGAGCGAAGCGTGAAGCAATCGCGCTCAGGGAATTCAACAAAGCGTTGAAACGACGTGCCGAAGGAAAGCCGGATAACGTCGGGGACATGATGCACGACCCGGACGAGGAGGTCGTGGAATAGTCAGTCTACACTCACGCACCGGGTCGCGGCAGAAATTCCAGCCCAAATTTTTCCACAATCTCCATCCCACGCGGAAAGTCCTGCTGTTGCTACGGTCTTTGCCGACGGCCACCATCGCTTCGGTTTTCTCGAAAAAATCTGCCACTGCTCCACGCATGACGCCGCCCAGGCCCAACCTTTGATTTGACACAGATTTTTCCCAATTGTAGCAATCGGCTTTGAGTGATTGAGGTATTATTCACACGAGCACGAACAAACAACACATCAACCAAAAGGAAAATCATGAGTGCAGCGATGAAAAAATCGGCGGCGAACATCGTCTGGTTTGAAATCCCGGCGGACGACACCGCCCGCGCCCAGCAGTTCTACGGAAAACTGTTCGGCTGGAAGATCAACCCATTTCCAACGATGCCGGATTATTCACACATTGACACCGGCGGCCCGGACGCCGCGCCCGACGGCGGATTGATGAAACGCATGCATCCAGGGCAGACGATCACCACCTACATCAGCGTGCCGTCCGTCACCCGGTTCATGGCCAAGGTGGAAAAGCTCGGCGGTGAAATTTGCCGTCCCAAAACGGCTGTGCCCGGCATGGGTTACTTCGCCATCTGTCAGGACACGGAGAACAACACCTTCGCGCTTTGGGAGGTCAATCCGAAAGCGAAGTAAGCGATCCAAGTTCAGCACGGCCATGCTGCTGCTGCGACTCGCAGAGTCGCGCTCCTTGATGGTCCAGTGCTCACGCGCCGGATGGCGGCAGGAATTCCCGCCCGAATTCTTTCGCGATCTCCATCACGTGCGGGATGTCCGGCGGTGGCTGTAACGCGGCAGGTCGCTGCGGCGCGACATGGCGTGCCTTCAGGAAGCAGAATTTAAGCAGCGTGGATCAACGATACATCTTCTTGGATCGGGCGACTGCTTTGTGGATTTCACCGACATGGAAACCGGCCGCGTCCTCGTAGCCGGTCGGCGCGACCAGATTGAGCACGGACTGGCAGAATCCGGCCAGGCGCGGGAGGGATTTCGGCCTCGTCACCCGCAGGAGCAGAGAGGACATGGACCGGCCCAATCCAGAACTGCTTTCTGAGATACGATTGATCGAAGTCATGATCGAGTATTGGTCGTCCGCCGCGGGAAATGCCTGCCATCTTTTGCCCACTATTTGACGAATTTTGCCCAACCGGCCGATTTACCCGTGACCTGGTGCACGTCTCAACCACGATGTCGCCTGCACCAACCGGTGCCGGTGCGCCTGACGATTTTTCTCCCGAAGCCGGCGGAACGGGATTATCCTGTGGCCGCATGGCAATCATCGGCAAACGCAACCTGCTCTCCGTCGTCCGGGAATCTTCGCCCGGACTCTATCTCGACGGCGGCGAGCTGGGCGAGATTTTGCTGCCCGGCCGCTACATCCCCGCGAACCTCGCGCAAAAGGACAAGATCGATGTGTTCGTCTATCGCGATTCGGAGGATCGCCTCGTCGCCACCACCGAAACACCGAACGCCATGGTCGGCGAGTTCGGCTACATGAAGGTCATCAACGTGCATCCGCAGGTCGGCGCGTTTCTGGACTGGGGCTTGCAGAAGGATTTATTGGTGCCGTTCCGCGAACAGGAATTTCCCCTGCGCGTCGGCGATTGGGCGGTGGTCTATGTGGCGCTGGATGTGAAGACGGATCGCATTCTCGCCAGCACGCGGTTGAACCGGCATCTGAACCGCGAGCCCGCCGCGTATCGCGACGGTCAGCCGGTGAACCTGCTGATAACGGGCAAAACGCCGCTCGGCTACAACGCCATCGTGGACAACGCGCATCGCGGTCTGCTTTATAAAAGCCAGCTCGCGGCGGCATTGAAGACGGGGCAGAAATTAAAAGGGTTCGTCCGCACCGTGGGTCCCGGCGGCAAGATTGATTTGAGCCTCGACGCCTCCGGCTACAAACGCGTTGCGCCGCTGACCAACCTGATCGTTGAAGCCCTGCAAGCCGCCGGCGGCAAACTCGCCTTCGACGACGACAGTTCGCCCGCCGCCATCCGCGAAACTTTCGGCGTGAGCAAAAAAGCCTTCAAGCAGGCGCTGGGGAAACTTTACAAAAGCCGCCGGATCGTTTTTCTCAAGCCGGGAATTCAACTGCAGGAAAATTCTTCATGGTCGCCCGCGCGGTGATCTGGCACCGGACAGCGACAGCCGGGTCGCAGCGGTCACGCGATCCCAAATGCAGGTAGGGTTACACCCCATGGCCTCCGCAAGGTTGTCGGGCAATACTTTTGACCATGAAAAATCAACCCTTGTTCCTTACGGTTCTTGCCGCCGCCGCGTTCGCCATGGGCTGCGACAAGCAAACAACGACCTCGCAGCAAATTGACAAGATTCAAACCGAGACGAAGCAGGCCGCGCAGGACATGAAGGATTACACGTTCGCGCAGAAAGACGAGTTTGTTAAATACATGCAAACCCAGTTGACCGCGTTGGATCAGGATTTGGACAAGCTTTCCGCCAAAATTGACGGTTCCAGCGAGGCCATCAAGGCTGAAGCCAAACCGAAGCTTCAGGCCTTGCGCGAACAGGCGGCGAAATTGAATGAACAACTCACCGACGCTAAAAGTGCCACCGCCTCCACCTGGGACGACGTCAAGGCTGGTTCGCAAAAAGCTTATGACTCGCTGGCAAAAAGTTTCGCGGACGCCCGCCAATGGGTGAGTGATAAAATCGCGCCTTGAATCAATTTCCAAAAAACCAACTAAAAACAATATGATCCAAATATCGAAACGCATTCTCGCCCTGCTATGCCTCCTGGCCCTTGCTGTCTGCACCGGCATGGGCTGCCATACGGCCAATGGCTTTGGCAAGGACGTCTCCAACGCCGGCCAGGGAATCCAGAACGGCACCAAATAAGAATTCGTTCTGCGCAAATCTAAAAACCAGGCCAGAAAACAGTATACTCGCGATTGCGCCGGCGGAGGTCCGCCGGCGCTTTTTTCTGCCCGCACCGTCACCGCAACGCCTGGTCGGGTAACACCCCATGGCTGAAAGCCGGCGCATCCCGCAGAGTGGGTTCAGTGTAAAAAAACAACGAACCAACTGCGGAAATTAAGAACATAACGAATTCAAACCATTTCGGAACTGCAAGGAACCGGGAACCAACAACAACAGAATGACAAAATATATGAAACTGACTACTGGTCTATTGGGATGCGCATTGGCCGCCGGGCTGATGACTTTCGCCACCAACAAAGCTCAAGCCAATCTGGTGATTGACAATACCGTTTATGCGCCCTTTAAGTTGAAACTCTCAACTCAATACATGGACGGGAACAAGCACAAAAAAGCGAGCATCACCTCGAAGGATTTCCTGAAGGATGAGGGCTACAACAACAAAGTCCAACTGGTCGTCAACACCGACACGTTTGATATCTGGGTCGTCAACAAGGACACCTTGGTGGCCAACCTGTCAAGCGATGACACCCTTTCGATTTTTTTCAGCGACTCCCAAACAACCCAACCAAACCCCAAAAAAGAGTCCTACAAGGAAACGGGTGTTCTGGAAGTGATTTCTGACGGGGTCAATAGCTTCGACATCTCCGGCGCTTATTCCGACAGTTATTCGTGGGGGAAAGTGGATAAAAAAGGCAATCAAACCTACAAAGAAAGCCTCACCGCAAAAGATCTTTCCGGCGATGGCATCTTTTCCGCCTTGAGCGCGGATACTTTGCCGGTTACCGGCAGCGCTTCCTACAAAGGCAGCGGCAAAATGTCTGCCGATCAAACGCAAGGGTCCGTGAACCTGGGGGCGGCCGCCAACTTCGCGGTTCTGGCCGGCTCCACGGTGGCCAACACCGGCTTTACCACGGTGACGGGAGATCTTGGACTCAGCCCGGGTTCGGACGTGACCGGGTTCCCGCCCGGCACCGTCACCGGGACGCAACATGTGGCCGATCCGACCGCCGCCCAGGCTGAACTCGATCTGACCACCGCGTATAATGACGCCGCCGGACGGACCGTTGCCCCGGTCAGTGTGGCCGGCAATATCGGCGGGATGACCCTTGCGCCCGGGCTCTATAAATCCACCGGCTCATTGGAAATATCGTCCGGGGATCTCACGCTCGACGCGCAAGGCGACGCGAATGCGGTGTTCATCTTCCAGATCGCGTCCACGCTCACCACGACCTCCGGCCGCCAGGTGATCCTAACCGGCGGGGCCAAGGCGGCCAACATCTTCTGGCAGGTCGGCACTTCCGCCGTGCTGGGCTCGACCTCGGTCTTCAAGGGAACCATCATGGCCGATCAATCCATCACGCTGGAGACGGGAGTCTCGCTCGAAGGCCGGGCGTTGGCCCGGATCGCGGCAGTCACCTTGGACTCCGACGTCATCACCCTTCCTGCCTCGTAATCGGCAGACGCAACGAAAACCAACCAATCCAAAAAGAATTATTATGGCTAAAAAAAGTCGAGGCGGACGGATGACGGCGGCAAAAACGCGCGCGGCCAAAAGCCCGGGCGGAAAAGGACCGGTCAAAGATCGTCCCGCAGGTAAAAAGATCATGAGCACATAAGAGCAAAGCCTGCTCCTGCTGCGTCCGTTCAAACCAGCCGCCCGTTCACCACGGGCGGCTGGTGTCATTTTCAAACAAGGCCCCTCACCCAACCCTCTGCCCAAGGAGCGGACACAGGTGAGAGCTGGCGTGACGCATTCCAATTGATTTTCGCGCTTGGACGGTATTTCTCCGACTGGGCGGGCGATGCCCGGCGGCGTCATGGGATATCGGATTGAGCTGGATCCAAACGACTGGCTGATCACCCGGCCGCAACCGGAACCGGACGAACCGGAGCCGCCTACGTTTCGCCGGAAGCCCTGCCCCTTGCCGTTCAACCAGAACTTGCTCTGTGATGGCAATTGTTTCAGCGGCCAGCGCAGGCACAACGGTGGTCGTCACCGTTCAATTCAGTGCCGGATCGCCAGTTTGGTGAGCCCCGACCAAACCTCGCCTCGCACTGCGTTCGGGTTACACCCCATGGCGAAGCATCGGCGGGTTAAGCTAGCGTGTTAACCATGTTAAAAAACAACGATGCAACCAACGAAACAAGCCGGATGAAAAATCATTCCGTAAACAACAAACCAACCTTAAACGTCTGGCGATTGACCATCGGTCTTGCCGCCGCCGTGCTGCTCTCGCCCCACGCCGCCGGCGCGAAGCAAGGCGGCACGGACAGCGAACACTTTCTGTCCAAGTCGGACATGGTGAACACGGGCATCGAGCCGGCTGCCAGGGGCAAGATTGATATCCAGCTGAACAGTCAGGGAAATTCCAGCAAACAGCAGGTCAAGCTCACGCTGTCCAAGTTGCATGCCAACACCGACTATCGGTTGATGGCCTTCGTTGGTGACGACACCAATGCGACGGACATCGCCGGGTTCACCACCAGCAAGAGTGGCGCGTTCAACCTTGCTTATCAGCAAACCGGCCAGGGCAATTCTGGCAACAGCAAGAAACATTTCCCCGATGCACTGGACCCGCTGTGCAATATCCGCGAACTGGATATCGTTGATGGCAACACGAATGCCGTGCTGAGCGCGATTTTGGCCGATCCGGACCAGGGAAAGTATTCGGTCAAGAATTCCATGCACCCAGTTGGGTCTCTGCCGGGCGCCAAGGCAAGTTTGCGGATCGAAGCGAACGGCAATGACACAAAGTTTCAATTGAAGGCCTCAGGTCTCGCCCCGAATACGGACTATAGTCTCGCGTTCAATGGCGAAATGATCCAGACCTACACGTCGGACAACAAGGGTGCATTAACGGTGAACAGCCTGCCGGTGAATGCGCCGGGCGCATTGGAAATCCAAACGGTGGCCTTGATCGATGTCTCCAGCACCAACCTCGTCTTGATCACAGTCAGCTTGGGAATCCCGTGCACAATGGAACATCAGGTGCCACCGTCCCTGGGAACGGCAGGATCTGGCTTCGCGGTGCTCGCCGGTTCAACGGTGGCCAATATCGCTTTCACCACGGTCAATGGCGACCTGGGATTGAGTCCGGGTTCGGCGGTGACTGGATTCCCGCCCGGAATCGTGACCGGAACCCAACACGTGGCGGATATCACCGCTGCCCAAGCCCAGCTTGATTTGACCGTGGCGTATAATGATGCCGCCGGACGAACGCTCGGCGCCATCGCGGTGGCGGGAAACCTTGGCGGCATGACCCTTCCTCCCGGACTTTATAAATCCACTTCTTCACTCGAAATATCATCCGGAGATTTGACGCTCGACGCACAAGGCGATGCCAATGCGGTTTTCGTCTTCCAAATCGCGTCCACATTGACCACGACTGCCGGCCGGCAGGTGATCCTCAGCGGCGGCGCCAAGGCGGCGAACGTCTATTGGCAAGTCGGCACTTCCGCCGTGCTGGGCACGACCTCGGTCTTCAAGGGAACCATCATGGCTGATCAATCCATCACTTTGACGACGGGAGCCACGCTGGAAGGCCGGGCGCTGGCCCGGATCGCGGCAGTCACCCTGAACTCCAACGTCATCACCATTCCTGCCCCGTAATGAGCAGGGCGTAACGCAAATCAACCAAACAAAAGGAACTATTATGGCTAAAAAAAGTCGAGGCGGGCGGATGACGGCGGCAAAAACGCGGGCGGCCAAAAGCCCCGGCGGAAAAGGACCGGTCAAAAACCGTCCCGCAGGCCGGAATATCATGAGCACTTGAGGGCAAATCCTGCCCATCTGCACCCGTTCAAACCAGCCGTCCGTTCACCACGGGCGGCTGGTGCCGTTTTCGAGGAAAACTTGATTCACGACAGGATGCCTCGACAGGCCTGCTGCGGCGCATCCAGACACTGCTCCCGGAACGCCGCATTTATGCGGCAGCCTCAGCGAGGTTGCGCGCCCTGCCGCATAAATGCGGCGTTCCGTTTCCGCGGTCGGTTGCGGTCGGGGGCAGTGCCTCCAGATGCGCCCGGATGCTGCCCTCACCCGCGCCGGCACACTCGCGCTTTGCCGAAACGGGTAAAACGGGCCGGACTAGCTTCGCCGCCATGACCGCCGCCGAATTCAACAAGAAGTGGTCACGCCATCAGGGCAAGGAAACCTCCGCCTGTCCAAGTCACTTCGACGACCTCTGCCGGCTGCGCGAACAGCCGACGCCCAATTAAGCCGATCCCAGCGGCACGGATTTTTCTGCCACCAAAGCCGGATGAACGCGGAGGCGCAAAGAACACAGAGAGGCGCGGAGCTAAAATTGAAATGACCACTCTGCGGTTCTCCGCGGCCCCGGCGTCTCTGCGTTGCGGATCGTCCATCGGACGGGCTTGGATGACATTTGACCAACCGGCCGGGTTAAAGTAATGAAAAAACCATGGGATTGACCGTTCATTTTAAACTGGCGGCGCCCGCCAGATGTGATGCGGCGCAGGCGAAGCAACTCGTTGAGTCCATGCGCCGCACGGCGGGACGTTTCCACAGCGAAGGGCTGGTGGATCGCGTGCATCCAATCACTTCGGACGTCAAAACGCTGCGGCAGCTTGCCTGTGATTATCTGATTCTGCCGGTGGCGGGACAGGAAAACACCTCCACCTGGGTGGACGTGTTCCCGACCGCCGGTTTTCTTTTTGAGGTGGAAGCCGGTGAGGATTGCGAGCCGCTCCAATTGGGGCTTTGCCAATACCCGGCGAAGGTCGGGTTTCAAGGACAGGAACTGCGAACAAAAAAAGGCGCGGGCTGGCGGCTGGCGGGTTTCAGCAAAACGCAATACGCCAGCCTGCATGGCTGGGAACATTTTCAACGCTGTCATTGCGCCGTGGTGGAGTTGCTGGCTGCCTGCCGGACGCCGGGACTGCGGGTGAACATTTCGGATGAGGGCGATTACTGGCCGCGCCGTTCACTGACCAGGTTGCGCGAGAACGTAGAACAGATGAATGGACTGGTGGCGGCCGCTGCGGGCGTGTTGAAAGATGCGGAGGAAACGGCACCGGGAGAAAGCCCAGTGCAGTCGCCCATCTTCGCGCACAAAGATTTCGAGCGGCTGGAAGCGGAAGGCGCCCGGCGCACGGCTCCAGCGTTAAAGAAGTTGCGCGCCCTGCTGAGAAAACTTTGAGTCAGCTCTGCACCTGTATCAACCCAGCGATTTTCCGCGCAGATCGCGGCCCGTCGGTGCCCTGGCTGCGGCCGGTTTGATCCGTCCCGGCGGAAACGAGCCTCGCACTGCGTTCGGGTTATACCCCATGGTGGAAAGCAGACCCACCACTTAGCGTGTTGCCAGTGTTAGAAACCATCAGCACTCCAAACAAAATTAAAAAACAAATGAAATCCATATTCCCCTTAACGTTCGCGGCCGTCGTGAGCACAATGTTCATCACCACCTCGCCGTTGCGCGCCGCCGACACGGACGACCGTATCGAATCGTCCGCTGCGAAGTCCTATGTCTTCAAGACCTATCTCAAGGACGATGCCATCAAGACAGAATCCGAAAACGGCATCGTCACCCTGACCGGCACGGTGGCCGATGCGTCGCACAAATCACTGGCGGAAAATACCGTGGCCAGTTTGCCCGGCGTCAAGAGCGTAGACAATCAATTGAAAATCACCGGCGAGCAGCCGGCGGAACATTCCGATGCCTGGATCACCACCAAGGTGAAGAGCGCACTGTTGTATCATCGCAACGTCAGCGGCACCGGAACCACGGTTTACACGAAAGACGGCGTCGTCATCCTGCAGGGTGTGGCGGACAGCCTGGCGCAGAAGGAACTCACCACCGAATACGCCCTGGACATTGACCACGTCAAATCGGTCAACAACCAGATGACGATCGCCAAGACGCCGGCCACGCCCAAGGAAACCATGGGCGAAAAGATTGATGACGCGTCCATCACGGCTTCCGTCAAGTCATCCTTGCTGTCGCACCGTTCGACCAGCGCCGTGCACACCTCGGTTTCCACGATGGACGGCGTAGTCACCTTGAGCGGCGTGGCCAAAAACGACGCGGAAAAAAGCCTCGTCACCAAGCTCGCGACCGACATCAACGGTGTGACCAGCGTGATCAACAACATGACGATCGCCGTGCCCGTGGCCGTCAAGTAAACGTCAACGTCCGGCTGGCGCCAAATGGCGCCAGCCGGGCGGAGCAAAAACCACAGAGCCACACGAAAGAATTTAAAATATGAATACAACTGCACATCCGGGGATCATCGAGACCGTCAAAGACAAGACGGTTGCCGCAACGGAAGGAACGGGACACGTTGTTGAAAAAGTGGTGGATACCACCGCCCAGGTCATCACCACCACGGTCAAAGACGCCGCCCAGGTCGGCGGCACTGTTGGCACGGCTGCCACCTGTCTGGTGACCGAAGTCATCAAAGACACCAAAGAAGTGGTGGTCGGCGCCGAGCACGCAGTTGGCGCGGTCGCTGGCGGGGCGGTCAATGCGGTCGGCGAAGTGGGAGCCTCGACAGTGGATGCCGTTCGCAAAGCTGTTCATGGCGACAAGACCGGGCCGAAAGAATCCGAGCTAACTGCCACCAAGAATTGACCAACCAATCTTTGCCGGCCGGTGCGGGTTCGTCCCGGCCGGCAGAGGTTCATAACCAAACTAAAAAATTATGTTATACACGATTGCCCTCATCCTGATCATCCTATGGCTGCTGGGAATGGTGACCGGCACCACCATCGGCGGTTTCATCAACGTCCTGCTCGTCATCGCCATTGTGGTGGTTTTACTCCGGGTCATCTCCGGCAGGAAGGTTATATAACTATGAAATCAATCCTTGCGGTCGCCCTGATCACCCTGGGCATTGTGGTGTTGGCCTACTCCGGCTTAAGCTTCAAAACGCCGGGCGAGACCATCAACTTCCTCGGGATGCACATCGCGACCACCGACAGCCATTTTATTCCGCCAACCGTTGGCGCACTCATGCTCGTCGGTGGAATCCTGTTGCTGGTCATCAGACCGAAGAGCATCTGATAGTCGTTGCGAGAGCGGATTCCCGGTGAGACTTCAGCTTCGACTATGATTGCAAACCAAACCCGCTCCACGGTCACCGAGACGGCGGCGTCATCGGGCGTGCCGAAGGGTTTCCGGCGATTGAAATGGGATGAAGTGGTGACCTCGGGCGACTACTTGGTGGATGAAAAACGGGGATTTGTGCCATGGCAGGGGCCCGGCGGGTTCCGCGCCGACACTTTTTTGAAACCGATTTACCGGCGGGGTAAAGCCCGGTCGTCCCGGGCCGCCGGGAACGCAGCGTGAAATTGCATAACCTGGTCCGCACGTTTAAAGGTGCTAGCCGGTTTATCGCCAATCCTTTCAAAGAGCGCCGGCGGCAGCATCGATTGCAAAAACTCGAGGCCGAACGGATCGACCGGATCTGCAACCCGGCGAAGTATCGTATGAAATGATTTGCAGAGCCTGGACGAAATTAAATTTTTCCAGACCGGCATCGCCCGGTGAACCCATTTCCTCCGGTGTTCACCGGGCTTTTCATTTTTCCGGCGATCAGATGAGGTCGGGTTTCACCCCATATCCCCACGGTTGAAGTTGGCAGATACTCGTGCTGCAGTGGCAACCAGCGGGGGGTCATGTATTCGGTGATATTGCCCTGAAATGGTCATCCCAACATGAAATTTAAACTCATCGCGTTGTCCAAGCGATATGCGGTGGTGCTGTCCCGACACCTGAAGCAGGGAACAAACGCAAGCTTGCGGCCGGCGTTGCGGATGGGCAGCCAGGCGGCTGTCCTTGGGCTGGAGACGCTGGGCTTGGCGCGGATTCACGAGCAGGCGCTGGCCACACTGGGGTTGACCCACATCAAAAACACATCCACCAAACTGGCGGGAACTTTTTTTGCCGAAGCCAACACACTCATTGAGGACACCCACCACGCCGCCCGTCAGAGCCGGTTGCAAATCACCCGGTTGACCGATGCTTTGGACCGGCGCACCGAGGAACTCGCCGCCTCCAACCGCCAGGTTCAACGCGGAGCCGCCCGCCACAAGCTCATGGCGGATGCCTTTAAAAAAAGCGGCAAGGCGCGCGACAAATCACTGCAGGAATCGCTCGGGTTCCAAAAACGCCTGCGACAATTGACGCATAAGGTGCTCGTGGCACAGGAGGATGAGCGCAAAAAGATCAGCAAGGAGCTTCAGGATGAAATCGCCCAGACACTGTTGGGGATCAATGTCCGGCTGCTCTCGCTGAAACAGGAGGCCCGGGGCAACACGCATGGCATCAAGCGTGGAATCGCGAGCACCCAGATGCTGGTGGCCTCATCGGGCAAGGCCGTTCGGCGGATGGCGGGTGAACTCCGGCGGCTACGAGTGTTGCCAACTTGAAATGAAATCGAAATTCGAACCAGATTTTAGAATGAAAAAGCCGGACCCAGCCGCGCCCGCGTCTCTCCCGGGCACCGGCCTGCGCCACGATGCCGAGGCGC
The DNA here is from genome assembly GCA_035577265.1 of Verrucomicrobiia bacterium. Taxonomy (GTDB): domain Bacteria; phylum Verrucomicrobiota; class Verrucomicrobiia; order Limisphaerales; family UBA11358; genus UBA11358. The sequence goes on from DATLVR010000007.1 coordinate 101,961, forward strand.
GGTTGCGGGCCCGGCAGAAAAAGCCGCGCGCCGATGCAGGGGGCACGAAACGGAAAGCCGATCCGCAACGGGTGTTCCATGAATTGCAGGTCCACCAGATCGAACTGGAGATGCAGAACTTCGAGCTTCAGGAAAGCCGGAACCGGATGGAAGTGTTCGTGGAGAAATATACGGACCTCTATGATTTCGCGCCGGTCGGTTATTTTTCCCTGGATGAACAGGGGCGGATTTTGGAGGTGAACCTGACTGGAGCCACCTTGCTGGGCGTGAGCCGGGCTCGGCTCATCAAGCAGCGTCTGTCACCCTTGATCGCCCCGGCGAACCGGCCGGTCTTTCTGGCGTTCCTGGCACAGGTCTTCGCCAGTCCGGCAAAAAAAATCTGCGAGGTGGCCCTGATGCAAGCCGGCGGCACCTCCCTCTGGGCCAGGTTTCACGGCATCTCCGCCCTCGGCAACAACGGTTCCAAGAAATGGTGCCGGGTCACGGTTGCGGACATCACCGCTCACAAGCTGGCGAATGAACGTGTGGCCGCCTCGGAAATCCGCTATCGCCGGCTCTTTGAAACGGCGCACGACGGAGTGCTCCTGCTGGATCCGGACACGCGCAAAATCACCGAAGCCAATCCGTTCATGACCCGGTTGCTGGGCTACACGCGAGACCAGTTGGTTGGAAAGGAATTGTTTGAGATCGGCCTGCTCAAGGACGAGGCGGACAGCCAGATCATGTTCCGAAAATTAAAACGGCAGCACGAAGTCCGCTATGAAGATTTGCCGCTGGAAAGCCGCGATGGCCGGCATCAGGAAGTCGAAGTGGTGGCCAACCTGTATCAGGAGAACGACCGTGCCGTCATCCAGTGCAACATCCGCGACATCACGGAACGCAAGGCGACGGAAGCGGCGTTGCGCGCGAGCGAAGCGCGCTATCGCATCTTGTTCGACTCGGGTCCGGTGGCCATCTATTCGTGTGATGGCTCGGGAGTGATCCAGAATTTCAATCGCCGCGCTGCAGAACTGTGGGGCCGCTCGCCCGCGGTCGGAATCACCGACGAGCGGTTTTGCGGCTCGTTCAAATTGTTCCGGCCGGATGGCAGTTTCATGCCCCACAAGCAGTGTCCCATGGCCATGGTGGTCAGCGGCAAAATGCCGGGGGTGTGTGACGGGGAGGTACTCATCGAGCGGACCGACGGTTCGCGGATCATCGTGATCGTGAATATTCGCCCCCTCAAAAATGAACGCGGCGAAATCACGGGGGCCATCAATTGCTTTTACGACATCACCGAACGGAAACAGGTGGAGGCGGCCCGTCACCGCATCGAGGTGCTGGCCGCGTCCAACCAGAAGCTGGAAGCCGAAATTGTCCGGCGGCAGGCGGTGGAACAATCCCTCAAAAAGAGTGAACAGCACCAGCGCGAGTTATTGTCCCAATCGCGCCTCATGCAGGAACAGATGCGGCAGCTCTCCCGCCAGGTGCTCCAGGCGCAGGAAGCGGAGCGCAAGCGCATCAGCCGCGAATTGCATGATGTCATCGCGCAGACCTTGACCGGCATCACCCTCCGGCTGGCGGGCTTGAAAAACGAGGCCGGGCTGACCTCCAAAGTTTTTGGCCGCCACCTCGCCCTGACCCAGCGGCTCGTGGAAAAATCGGTGGGCATCGTGCATCGGTTCGCCCGCGAACTGCGTCCGGCGGTGTTGGATGACCTGGGCTTGGTGCCGGCGCTGCTTTCCTTCCTGAAAGATTTCACCGCGCAAACCGGCGTCCGCACCCATCTGACGGCGTTTGCCGGGGTGGAACGACTGGATGCGACCCGGCGCACGACGCTTTATCGTGTCGTCCAGGAAGCGCTCACCAACGTCGCCCGTCATGCGCACGCCAGCCGGGTGGAGGTGCGCATTCAAAAACTCACCGATGGCGGCCTTTGCATGAAAATTATTGATGACGGCAAATCTTTCAGCGTGGAGCAAACCCTGGTCGTCACCAACGGCAAACGCCTCGGCTTGCTCGGGATGAGAGAACGTCTGGAAATGGTCGGTGGCCGGTTTGAGATCGAATCCGCAGCCGGCAAAGGCACCACCATCATCGCCCAACTTCCGCGCGGCAAGCCGGGGGGATAGAAGCCGAGTCCGTTAAAAATAAAATTTGAAAGGCCATGAATCCAATATGAAAACCAACGGTCACAAACCCGCCTCCATGGCGGTGCAATTACCCAAGTGCCCCACGGGCATCCAGGGTCTCGACGAAATCACGGGCGGCGGATTGCCGCGCGGCCGGCCCACGCTGGTGTGCGGCGGGGCGGGTTGCGGCAAGACACTGTTCGCTGCGGAATTTCTCGTGCGCGGGGCAACCCAGTTTGACGAGCCGGGCGTGTTCATGTCCTTTGAGGAAACCGGGGCGGAATTGAAGGCCAATGTCGCCTCGCTCGGATTTGATCTGGCGGGCTTGATGCGGCGCAAAAAAATCCTGCTGGAGCACGTCCACATCGAGCGCAGTGAAATCCACGAAACCGGCGAGTATGATCTGGAAGGCTTGTTCGTCCGGCTGAACCTCGCGATCGATTCCATCGGCGCCAAACGCGTGGTGTTGGATACGCTCGAAGCGCTGTTTGCCGGCCTGCCCAACGAAGCCATTTTGCGCGCCGAATTGCGCCGGCTCTTCCGCTGGCTCAAGGACAAGGGCGTGACCGCCGTCATCACCGCCGAGCGCGGGCGCGAACAACTGACCCGCCACGGTCTCGAAGAATACGTGTCCGACTGCGTCATCCTGCTCGACCACCGGGTCAATGATCAGATTGCCACGCGGCATCTGCGCGTGGTGAAATATCGTGGCGCGCTGCACGGCACCAATGAGTTTCCCTTCCTGATCGGCGATAAAGGCTTGAGCGTGCTGCCCATCACCTCGTTGTCGCTGAATCACGAGGTGTCGAACGCGCGGATCGCCACCGGTATTCCGCGGCTGGACGCGATGCTGGGCGGGAAAGGTTTTTTTCGCGGCAGCAGCATTCTGCTCACCGGCACACCCGGCACCGGCAAGACCATCATCTCGGCGAACTTCGCCCAGGCCGCCGCGCGGCGCGGCGAGCGCGTGCTCTTCTTCTCGTTCGAGGAATCACCCCATCAAATCATCCGCAACATGCATTCCATCGGGTTGCGGCTGGAACCGCTGGTCAAGAGCGGCCTGCTGCGGTTTCACTCGGCGCGGCCCTCGCTCTACGGCCTGGAGATGCATCTGGCCACGATGTTCAAGGAGATCAGCGCCTTCCAACCCCGCGTCGTCATCATTGATCCCATCACCAGCCTGATGGATTCCGGCACCGATTCCGAAACCAAGGGGATGGTGACGCGGCTGATTGATTACTTGAAGGCCGGGCAAATCACGTCGCTGTTCACCAGCCTGACGCAAGGCGGCCACACGTTGCAACAAAGTGAAGCGGCCATGTCCTCGCTCATGGACTCCTGGATTTTATTGCAGGACTTCGAAGGCAACGGCGAACGCAATCGCGTGCTCTATGTGCTCAAAGCGCGCGGCATGGCGCATTCGAATCAGATCCGTGAGTTCCTGATTTCCAATCGGGGCGTTGACCTGGTGGACGCCTACATCGGTGCCAGCGGCGTGCTGACAGGTTCCGCCCGGGCGGCGCAAAATTCACTCGAAAAAGCCGCCGTGTTGGCCGGCCAGCAGGAAGCCGCCCAGCTCAAGCGGGAAGTGGAGCGTAAACGCACGGCCCTCGAACGGCAGATCAGCGGCTTGCGCGCCGACTACGAAACCGAGGCCGTGGAACTCCGCCGCATTGCCGAACAGGTCGGCACGCAAACGCGCCTGCTGTCCACCGAGCGGACCGAGCTGGGCCGCTTGCGTCAAGCCGACGTTTCGGTGGCGGCCGGCGCGCATCGTAAATTCAAACCGAAGATTGGCAAATTATGAAAACCAAAACCGTGAAACGGAATTCCGTCCCGGCCGGGAGCAAGCCGGACAAACTCTGGCAACTGCGCCTCTACGTGGCCGGCCAGACCCCCAAATCACTGACGGCGTTTGCGAATCTGAAAAAGATTTGCGAGAACCATCTCAAGGGCCGCTACCGCATCGAAGTGATTGATTTATTGGAGCAACCCCAGCTTTCCAAAGGCGACCAGATCGTGGCCATTCCCACCTTGGTGCGCAAGCTGCCGGTGCCCGTGCGCAAGATCATCGGCGACCTGTCCGACACCGAACGCGTGCTGGTGGGGCTGGACCTCCGCCAGGCGGCTTGACCAAACGAATCGCTGTGAAAAAAAAGAAACTCATCCGTGCGACCAAGGCTTTCGAAAAAACCTTGGCCGTCCTGCCTCCGTCCAAACACATCCTGCGGCTCTATGTGGCGGGGGCCAGCGACCGGTCGCGCCAGGCGATCCTGCGCGCCCGCCAACTCTGCGAAACGGAACTCAAAGGCAATTACGAACTGGAAGTGATTGACGTCTATCAGCAGCCGATTCTGGCGCGCAACGGCCAGATCGTCGCCACCCCGACGCTCGTCCGGGAATTTCCGAAACCCGTGCGCCGGCTCATCGGCAGCCTGGCGAACGCGGCTGGCATCTTTGTCGGTCTGGCCCTGGACACAAAAGGTAAAACCACCATTTGAAGATGGCCCGTCATCAACGTGTGAAACCGACGCTGAAAAACTTGAAAACTGGAAAGCCGAAATCCCGGCGTTTCAGCGTTTCAGCGTTTCAGCGTTTGACGACACGCTTGGCCGACGCGGAGGAAACGCTGCGCGCCATCCGTAGCGGCGAAGTGGATGCGGTGGTGGTTGCCGGCCAACGCGGCGACCAGGTGTTCACACTGGATGGGGCGGAGCATGCCTACCGCGTCTTGATTGAATCCATGAACGAAGGCGCGCTGACGCTGACGGCGGACCAGATGATCATCTACGCCAATCAATGCTTCGCGAAAATGGTCAAGTGTCCGCTGGAGCAAGTGATGGGCGGTTCCTTGCGCCGTTTTCTCTCCGCCGAAGACCGGAGCACGCTCCGGTTGCTGCTGAAACAAGCCGTCAAATCTGGTGCCAAGATCCATCTGCTGCTCCATGCCGGTGATGGTTCGCAACTGCCGGTGCAGATCTCCATTCGACCCCTGGTCGGGAAGGTTTCCCATCGGGCGACTTTTGGTCTGGTGGTGACCGACATGACGGCGGCCCGGCGCAACGAGGCCATGCTGCGAACCCTGACGCAACGGATCGTGCAGGCGCAGGAAGCCGAGCGCGCGCGTGTGTCCCTCGAATTGCACGATCACATCACTCAGTTGCTCTGCGCCATCCTGGTGCGCAGCCAGACGCTGGCGGATCAACTTTCAGCGCGCGACGGTTCCTTGAAAAAAGAGGCGGTCAAACTCCGCGAGTTGCTCGGCGAGACGGCCGAAGAAGTGGAGCGGATCTCGCGCAATCTGCGGCCCGGAGTATTGGAGCAACTGGGGCTGGTCGCCGTCCTGCACGCCACCAGCACCGAGTTCACGGCGCGGACGGGCGTGCCGGTCAAATTGACCACCGCCCGGTTGACCGCGCGGCTGCCCGCCGACACCGAGCTGACGATTTACCGCATTCTTCAGGAAGCCTTCAAGAATGTGGAATTGCATGCCCGCGCCCGCTACGTGGCGGTGAACCTGGCAAAGCGGGACGGCTTTATCCGGTTGAATATCTCCGACGACGGAATCGGTTTCGACACCGGACATCATCCGGCCAGACGAAACGGAAAGGGCGGCCTGGGTCTGCTCGGCATGCGCGAACGGGCGGCCTATGTGGGTGGCGACATCAAGGTGAAATCCGTCCGTCGCGTCGGCACACAAATCGACGTGCAGATTCCTCTCCGCACTGTGCGGGAGGATCGCCGTTGAGTCCGCTGAAATATAAAAACTTTATGAAAAAAATCACCGTGTTGCTGGTTGAAGATCATATGGTCGTGCGCGAAGGCTTTCGCAAAATGCTCGAGCTGGAAAGCGACTTCGAAATTGTCGGCGAGGCGCAAGATGGCCGCAAGGCCGTCGCGCTGGTCAATAAATTGCGGCCCGCCGTGGTGTTGATGGACATCGCGATGCCCTTGCTCAATGGACTGGAAGCCGTCCAGCAGATCGTGAACGAGTTTCCCGCCACCCGGATCATCATGCTCTCCGCGCACAGTGACGACGCATATGTCAGCAAGGCGGCCGAGGCCGGGGCCGTGGGCTTTCTGCTCAAGCAGACTTCCGCCCACGAAGTGTGCCGGGCGATCCGGGAGGTTGAAAAGGGGAACACGTTCTTCACAGCCTCCGTTGCCAAACGCTTTGACCGCCTCAACTCGCCGGTGCTCAACCGCTCCGGGCTGCAAAAAGGGAAGGCTGCCCAATTGACGTCGCGTGAGATGGAGGTGCTGCAACTGGTCGCCGAAGGCAAGGCCAACAAGGAAACGGCGGCGGAACTGGGCATCGGCATGAAGACGGTGGAAAAACATCGCGAGCATCTCATGACGAAGCTCGACATCCACGACACCGCGGGCCTCACCCGTTACGCCATCAGCGCCGGCATCATCGAGAGCAGCGTGCAGGTGACGATTGTTTAACGGTCCAAGGCGAACGACCGATCTCGCGATGGCCCTGCCACCCTGCAGAGGCGTCGTTTTTTGCGATTAAGTTTGCCCGACAAGCATGCGCCAATCCACCCGCTGGAAATCCCTAAGCCGAATTCATGCAGTCGGAGCGCGCCCGTCCCCGGGCGCGGCAACCACCCCATGTCGAACCGACATGGTATGGACTAGGTGGCTCTCCCCGCCAACTCACGCACCAAACGGTGGGCTGAAGATGGTCGGCTGCGCAACACGTTTTGCCCCGTCCACAGTGCTGCGCCCGGGACGGGCGCGCTCCGGCATCGGCATCGCTCCGGCCATGGTGGTGTGGGCGGCTGTGGCAGTTTGTGTCTGGTGGTTTGTTGCTAAAAAACACAAACGGCATCCTGTATCAGACAGGATGCTGTCATGGCTTGGGAAAAACTCGGGTATTCCAGGCAAAGCGTGTGAACGGACAACCAACCAAGATCGCTCAATCTCTCATTTGGGTTTGCGGGAGGTGGAGATGATAGCCAGCTTCAACGGCTGAGAGACTCCAATTACCATGGCTTTCTGCGTCAATTCGTGGCGGCATTTGTTTCCGCCTTCTTTCCCGGTGTCCCATTACATAGGCAGACAACTCGATCAGGACCCCGTGAAGCGCCGCGCAGCGTTCCACGGTGTAAATGCTGTAATGGACGCAATGGCAATACGGACAAGGCCGGTCAGATTCCATGATCGTTTGAAGGGTAATCCGAATGTCAGATAATTGTTTGAATCCGATTCCAGCCAGGGCCGGGTGATGCTCCGATATTCATCCGGCCGGACAACCACCTGTCATCCGCCGGAAAAATGCCCTGGGCTGGATTCGTTTCAACGCGATGATTATTGTTTCGATCCAGCCGTTAGTTTCTTGCTGAACAGCGAGAGGCCGCAAAGACCCAAACCGAGGTATGCGACGGTTGACCCGCCATCCGGGACTGTGGGGACTGTGGGACCATCCACTGCAGCCGTGCTTTGCCATTCAAAAGACTCGCCCGACCGGCCAAAGCCCAACTGCCAGGTGCCCGCTGTGGCATCGGCGGCAATTCCATCCGTGATAGTGCCGGTGCCTGAAAGGTGCAGGTGGGAGATGGTCGTGACATCTTGCACTTCCGAGGTTGACGTAAACGTGTAGGTGATGGCTCCCACCATGACCTGCCACAAGATGGTGAGACCGACCGCCGGGTTGACGCCGATGGGTGAAGCAAAACTCACCAGCGTGGCCCCGACAAAACTGCCATGGGTGGTTCCGATTGCCGGAGCGACGATGGTCATCGAGGTGGCGGTGGTCAAGTTGCCGCGGGTCCCGCCATTTTGGGTGAACTCGCCCGTAAACCCGATGTCGCCGGTGATCGGAACGGCCTCCACCACCGAACCTAAACTGACCAGGGCCGCGATGGCCGCCGCTGTCAGCATTGATTTGTTTTTCATAATTTAGTTTTAATGTTGATTGGTTTATTGCGCTACAACATGAAACTAAACGCTCGGCCGGCTTGATCATATGGGGTGTTTCCCGCTCTGCGGCCAACGGCACCGGCATCATCGAGGGCAGCGTGCAGTTGACCATCGTTTAGCACTGGAAACATCTCAGAGTGAGGACAGATCGCCGAATGATTGCGAGTGACTGGTTCGCTCGTCAGCCGATAAAAGTATGTCTGGGTTTCACGGCTTGATTCCGCAAGAATGCCTGCCAATGAAAAAATTAATTCATCTTGCCGGTTCAATCGGCGCGCCTCCGGGGTCGATCACCCGGCGCGCCTTGATGAAGTGGCTTGCCGCGGCCGCGGCTTCCGCGAGTTTTGGGAGTCTGCTTGGAGCGGAAGCGCCACAGCCGCCATACAACGAACTACCCGTGCCGAGGGCCAAGCAACCGCGCGAGATGGTCTATATCGCCCCGAATGCCAGGCGGCACGGCAAGTTTGCGCAAATCGCATTCAAGATGGCGAGCGAGGACACCGATGGTCTGCTGGGAAGTGCGGAACTGGTTTTGGAACCGGGGACATTTGGCGCGGCTCCTCATCTCCATCGCGGTTTCGATGAAATCTGCCGGGTGTTGGAAGGAACGGTGTCCATCTTGGTCGGCAATGAAGTCACGGCGGTCCCCGCTGGCGGCTGGCATTTGCGCCCGCGCGGTCTCATCCATGCGTTTTGGAACTCGGGATCGGAGCCGGCACGATGCGTGGAAATCTATGTCCCGGGCGGTCATGAACGCTACATGAATGAACTCGCGGATTTATTTGAGAATGGGCCGCCGCCAAAAGGGGCCGTCCGTGCTTTGGCGGCGCATCACGATATCGAGTGGCATTTTGAATTGCTCGAAGGTCTGGAGAAACGTTACCACGTCACACTTTGAGCGGCCCACCGCGAAACTAGATTGCGCACCACCGCCGTTACGCCATCGGCATCGGCATTGATCAGTTATTCATCAGGTCATCACCCCATGGCGGCGGCGGGTCTTCCTCACTACGCTCACGACATGATTGAGAGTAAAAATTTGCTGACCCCGAAGTTCGACGCCGCACCACTGCCGATTCAGGCCAGCAGCCCGCAGCGTATTCTCGTGGCGGATGACGAACCAATCATTCTCCAGCTCGATTACGAAGTGCTGGTTGACTCCGGCTACGAGGTGGACGTTGCCGAAGATGGGGCGGTCGCCTGGAGCAAGCTGCAACGCAACCGATATGATCTTTTGATCACCGATCATGTCATGCCGAAGCTGACCGGCATTGAGTTGCTGGCGAAACTCCACGACGCCGGCATCGTCCTGCCGGCCATCCTCGTGTCAGGCACGATGCCCACGGCGGAATTGAAACGGCACCCGTGGCTGCAACTGGCCGACAGGCTTTCCAAGCCTTACACGCTCGTAGAATTGCTGGCGGCGGTAAATAAAGCCTTGCGTCCGGCGAACGCCACCAAAAGTTCCCAACTGTTCCGGGACTGCGCCCTGATGGACAATGAAACCCCGCAGATTAAAAAACCAGCCAAGGCACCCATGCGCGAGGTGATAAATCTGGCTCATCGCATTCTGGTGGTGGATGACAATACCAGCGCGCGCCAGCTCAACGTGGATTTGCTCAGAGATTGCGGCTACGGCGCCGAAGGCGTCAACGACGGTGCCGCCGGCTGGGAAGCGCTCCAGACCAGCGACTACGACCTCATCATCACCGATAACACAATGCCCCGGATGACCGGCGTGGAAATGATCGGGAAACTGCGCGCCGCCCGCATGACCGTCCCGGTCATCATGGCCACGGGGTCTTTGCTCACGCATGAATTCACCCGCAAGCCGTGGTTGAAACCAGACGCCACATTGCAAAAACCATTTACCGCTGATGAATTGCTGGCGGCGGTAAACTCTTTTCTGGGCCCGGACGACGGCAGCGATGATCAGAAGGAATCGCTGATACCGAAATATCTCTGAGCGGGATGAATTGAATTCAATCGTCATCATCAGGGCGGGGCACAGACGTTGATTTGATCAAAGGTAATCCGGTCAACGGTTACGTGCTAAGGTGAACACACCATGGTGGAGCTGCCATTGCTTGACCTATCCTCACCCGCTGATTTAACCATGAATGCGCCCCTCAAAAGCCCTCCGGAACCAATGGATTTGGTGGCACCACGGCCCCGTACGAATTCACCTCGCCCCATCCGCATTCTCGTGGTGGACGATGAGCAGGACGCCCGTCAGTTGACCGTGGATGTGCTGGCGAATTCCGGCTGCGCGGTGGAAGCGGTCAAAGACGGCGCCGCCGGCTGGGATGCGCTTCAGGCCGGCCGATACGACCTCATCGTCACCGATAATAAAATGCCCGGAATGTCCGGCGTGGAAATGATCGAGCAGCTGCGGACCGCGCGCATGGCCCTTCCCGTGGTCATGGTCACCGGCTATTTGCCCACGCACGAATACATCCGCCGGCCGTGGCTGAAACCCGACGTCATCCTGGAGAAACCTTTTTCCAACGCCGATTTGCTGTCGACGGTAAAAAAGTCCTGCACCAGAACGACAGTCGGGACAGCCAGGCAGCATGACGGTTGCCGCAACATCTCCCATGCGCACAATCCGGTCAAGGGGTTAAGCCACCGGCCTGGAGCTGGCGGTGGGAGATCCTGTGTTTCCCCATCCGCGCCGGACGATCTCAGCGATACCTCTCCCGGTCGTTCCTCGTTGACCGCACTAGCTGCGGGACATGGTGCGCGTCACTGAAAAGGCGCCAGGGGAAAACACCCCATGGTATCTATTTCGCTTCCGCGGGTATTGTTTGGTCATGAAACATAAAGTAAACCTGTCAGGTATCACCATCGGGGCCGCCGCACTTATCGTGGGGTTGGCCGGAAACGTTCAAGCAATCCCGATCACGCATCGTGTGTACCACACCAGTCATGTGGCCAGTGCTTCGAATCAGAGTAATCAAAACGCAAGCCTTGCCAGCCTGACGGCTCCGATTGCTCCCCAGGCTTCGACTACTTCCCATTTGGTCAACGCGAGGCAGACGCGCGGACGTCAGAAACCTGCTGCGGGAAATTTGAATCTTCCCATATCCAGCGGGTTGACGCTGGGGTCCAGTCAAGGAACCCTTCCTGTGACCGTTCTGACCGCTCCACTCCTGCCGGTTGTTCCCGTGAACCTGCCGCCGGCACCCGTGCCCGTTGTGACTGGCGCGGCGTCCGCGGCCAGCCCTGTCGGTGTCCCGGATGGCGGCGCGACCGCGGCAATGATGGCGGGAAGTTTTGGCGGGCTGGCCCTCCTCAGAAAAAAACTGAAGGGTTGATCCGGCATTTTACCGTTTCAGGATTCTGATTTTGGCGGAGGGAATTTTTCCCTCCGCTTTTTTCTTTGGGTCAGAGCAAGGTTTCTGGTCTGAAACCTTCGGTGGGGGAAACACCCCATGGCGTCCGCCTTAGATTATGCTTTCCTTTCGTCGTGAGTGAACCACAATTTTTCGACGGACCGCAACCAACCCCACTCCCGGCACGATTGTCCAGCCTCAACCACACCCAAATTCAAATCACTTGGCGGGACAATCCTGTGATATCGATTGAAATCATGCACCGGACCAGTAAGCTGGCCTTCAAGGTGTGCTCCATCCCGCCAAAACCAGATTGTCGGCATCGACACCACGCTCCGGTCGTGTCGAGTTCCAAAGACCGGATGATCTTCACTTCACGACCGGAAAGGCTGTCGGTTTGAACAGCTCTTCCGGTCGTCACTCTGGAAGCTCGGTGCTGATCCTCCTGTGGCTTTGCGTTTCGTCATTCGCGCACGCGCAGGGGGCTGCCGTCAGTTCCACGAATCCACCGCCGGGGGAGACGGTCACTCTTCCCAAATCCGTCCCCGATCCGCTCGAACCATTTAACCGGGTCATGTGGGGTTTCAACAAGGCGGTGATGACTGGCGTCATCAAACCTTCGAGCCGGGTGTATCGCTTCGTCGTCGTGAAACCGGTCCGCACCGGGATTGGAAATTTTGGCAAGAACCTGACCTACCCCGGGCGGTTGATCAATAACCTGCTCCAGGGAAAATGGAATGGGGCGCGCGACGAGACCTATCGGTTCGCGTGCAATACCACCGTCGGCGTGGCGGGGTTCTGGGATGTGGCCACCAAATGGAAGATTCCGAAATCGGACGCGGATTTCGGCCAGACGTTCGGACAATGGGGCTGGCAGCCGCAGTTCTTCATCATGCTGCCGATTTACGGACCGAGCAACGATCGCGACACCGTTGGCCTGGCCGCCGACACGGCGGCCAATCCGTTGCTCTACATCGCCCCCTACGACTTCGACATCAACAAGCCGCTGACGTATCTCGGCCCCTACAGCTACATCGCCTACGCGGTCATGTATAACAATCTCTCCGACAGCGTGGACGGATACGTGCGGTTCAGTCAGGCGGAAGCGGATCCGTATTCCGAGATTCAATATGCCTGGACGTTCGCCCGCGCGAATCGCGTGGCGGATTTTCAGGTGAAGGGAGAACAGGACAAGGCGTCGTTGGAAACGCTCGAATCCGTCTTCTTCACTTTCAAGGATCCGGAATTCCCCGGCCACGGCACGACCCGCTCGGTGCGGATTCCGGCCACGGGTCGTAAATTAAAATTCACATACTGGCTGCAGCCGGGCAAAGCGAACGTGGTTTACATCGTGCCCGGACTGGGTTCGCACCGGCTGGCCGATTCGGCACTGGCGCTGGCCGAGCTGGTTTACAAAAACGGTTTCTCCGCCGTGTGCATCAGCAGTCCGTATAACTCCGAGTTCATGGAGAATGCCGCGACCGCCGCGCTGCCCGCGTATCTGCCGGCGGACGCGCACGACGTGCAGGCCGCGCTTACCGAGATTGATCATCGCCTGCATGTGCTGTATCCGAACCGGTTGGGCAACCGGGGTTTGATGGGCTACTCCATGGGCGCGATTCAAACCATGTTCATCGCGTCCGCCGGCCCGACGAATCAGTATTCCGTCACGATCCCGGGATCCGTGTTGAACTTTCCACAGGGGAAACAAGGCGTGAAGAGAGTGAGCATTATCCCGGTCACGAATCAACTGCCGCTGATTCATTTCGACCGTTTCGTCGCCATCAATACACCCGTCCGGATGGCGGAGGGGATTTCCAAGCTGGATGAATTTTACCGGGCGCCGCTCGACTGGCCAGACACCAACCGCACCGACAATATCGAGAACACTTTCCTGAAGGTGGCCGCTTTGAGCCAGAGCACGCTCACGCCGCAAACGACGCTGCCGTTCAGCGCCATCGAATCCAAGTTTCTCATCGGCCTGACGTTTCGCCTCAAGCTGCGGGACATGATCTACAGCAGCCAGCGGCGAAATAATCAGCATGTCCTGCAACACCGGATGGATGATTGGCGGCGCGACCCCGTGTATCAGGAAATCCTCCAGTATTCTTATCAGGATTATTTCACCAAGTTCGCGATCCCGTATTACCAGACCAATGGCCTGGCCGGGCCGACGGCGGAAACGATGGAAAAGAACGGCGACCTGCGGACGTATGAGGCCGCGTTGCGCGCCAACCCGGACGTGCGCGTCATCGTCAATCAAAACGATTTTCTGCTGACGGACGCGGACCTGGCCTGGCTGCACGCCACGTTTGCCACGAATCAATTGACGGTCTTTCCAACCGGCGGTCACCTGGGAAATCTTTTCAATCCGGCGGTGCAAAAAACCATCCTCGCCGCGCTCACCCCGATGCGTCCGCCCGATCCGAGACCAGAAACGCCGGCAAAGGATTTGCACCCGTGAATCCGGAAGCTCTCGTTCCCACCGCTGGGAATCCATTAAAAATAATTCACCGTAGGAGACGAGGTGACGAGTCTCAAATTTCTTCCCACTCGAAACATAAGTTAGAGCCTCCTCACGTCGTCTCCTACAAGATTAAAGGTCTGCCAGTGACTCGAACTATTGCCGCCCCGATCGGACCGGCCGGCGTTCTTCGATTTACACTTCGACGGGGTAAAGGTTAGTTTTGCCGCCGATGACATATATCACCACGCGCAAGCCACGTAGAGACGATGTTGGCAGACGGCACTAAGATCATATGCACGATCACAAGCCAAGCGCGCCGGATACCGGGGATTTACGTGGCAAGCCACTCTCGCCTGCCTGGATTCTGTTCATCCTCACCGGCCTCAACCTGTTCAACTATCTCGACCGCTATGTGCTCTCGGCCGTGTTGACGCCGTTGCAAAAAGATCTCGGCATCAACGACGGTCAGGCCGGTCGGCTCGTCACGGCGTTCATGCTCGGCTACTTCGTCACGTCGCCCGTCTTCGGCTGGCTGGGCGACCGCTGCTCGCGCAAATGGCTCATCGCCGCCGGCATTTTTGTCTGGAGCGTGGGCACGGTCTTGACAGGCTTTGCGGGGACGTTTGCGATGATGATCGCGTTTCGCGTGCTGGTCGGCCTGGGCGAAGCGAGCTATGCAACCATCAGTCCAAGTCTGATTTCCGACAGCTACGCGCCGGCGAAACGGAACAACGCGCTGACGATTTTCTACGTTGCCATTCCGGTTGGCGCGGCATTGGGCACGATCATCGGCGGAATCATCGCCGCGAAATGGGGCTGGCGGCATGCATTCATCTGGGCGGGTGTGCCGGGATTGTTCCTCGCGCTTGTGATGCTGCCGTTCGCCGAACTCAAACGCGGCCAGGCCGAGGGCAAAACGGCGCAAGCGGCCAAACGTCCTTCCATCCTCGACATTGTGAATCTCATTCGCATCCCGGACTACGTGCTCGTGGTGTTCGGCTATACGGCCTATACGTTCGCGCTAGGTGCGTTCGCGATTTGGGGGCCGACGTTCCTGCACCGCACGCACGGCGTGGCCGTGGAGCAGGCGGCCACCTTTTTCGGCTCGGTGCTCGTCGTGGCCGGACTCGTGGGCACGTTGCTCGGCGGATTTGCCGCCACCGCATGGCAGAAGCGCAATCGCGCCGGTTACGCGTGGACGCTGGGGCTCTCGGTGCTGGTCGCCGTGCCGCTCGCGTTTGGCGCGTTCCTCGCCACCTCGACGTCCTGGTCCATGTCGTTTCTGGCGGCAGCGATGTTTTTTCTGTTCCTGCCCACCGGCCCGGTCAACACGCTCATCTTGGAAACCGTGCCGGTCAATCTTCGCGCCAGCGCCATGGCGATTTCCATTTTCACGATCCACCTGTTCGGCGACATGTGGTCGCCGGAAATCGTCGGCCGGCTCGCGGATTCCTTTGGTGGAAATTTGCAGAAGGCAGTTCTGATTTTGCCGGTCGCGTTGATCGTGGCCAGCGTCCTTTGGCTGGTGCTCGCGGTGAAAACGAAGCGGGGCAAAGAAACCAATTTTGTCTCCGCGTGAAAATTTATGTTCTGAAACATGACAAAGAAAGGTAGAACTAAAATGGAAACGGAAGCCGAGAAGGAAGAACGGGATTTCAGCGGTCTTTCCACCGAAGAACTTGTGCCCTGCTGCCTCTGGGAGTATGCGAGGGAGTCAGAGAGAATCCGGGAGATCGTCAGGCGGATTAAAGCCCTCGACGAAGGTATTCGAGGAATTAGCACGAAGGATCTGTCCTTGAGCATCGGTGCGGAGGCTGTCGAACTGAGGGAGTTGCTATTGAGGAAATCGGCGGCCATCCAGCTAGTTGACAGCGAAGCGTCCTCTCAGCAGGCGTTAAGCATGATAAAAGAGATGCGGCGGTTCAAGAAGCGCATTGAAGAACAAACGAAAGCTGCGCGAGATCCCATCGTTGAGCGCATTGGTCGGATCGACAAAGCGTTTGATGAGTTGGAAGCGGATGGTCGCCGACTGATGGAGACGGTTTCAGGGAAAGATGCACAGTTCGGTGTCAAGGATTTGAAAGATGTTGAGAAATCCTTAGCAGAGCTTAAAGCTCGATTGGCTCAATTTAAGAGAGAGGAATCTACCGAAACGGAGTCGGGCCGAACCTGGTTTCTGGCACTGCTAAATGAGCGCGCACGAGTAGTCTATCTGGCCATAGCCGGGCATCACTTTTCCCCACCACTACCTTTTCCAGCCTGTTGGCGTTCGCTACCCCCATCAGCCAGAAGCCGGCTATCTGAGTTTTGGCCGTTGGAGAAGAGCCGGAAATCGGGTAAAGACGCTTGGGTTCTTTCACGTCCTGACCCTGTTTGTGAGGGAGCTTTCGCTGAGTCTTTGGGTCAGAATTCGGATGAGTGTCCCGGCACCGCCCTTGAGAACCAAGTAACCTTCGGAACTTTCCAAATCAAGTGGGACTACGGTGACGATGACATTGTTACCGCCTTCCGGCACTGGCTCAAATCGAAGCGTCCACCTTTTTCCTGCCCGACTGACCGGCGGGGCCACGACTTGGATCACTACCGCGCTGCCCTACGACGCCTCGGCATAATGAGGCGAATTCATGCCGATCCGAGCCAAGCCAATGCTGAATGGAATAAAGAGGCTCGGCGTGCGTTGACCCATTTCCGTGAATTCACAGGAGGTTTATTAGCAGCACCGCAATTACCCGGTGATACCGAGCGAGAAGAACCTCTTCATTGGCCTGCCAGTTTGGGAAGATAACGGCTCGCCATTTGATTCCTTCGACTCTTAGGCATCGTTCGCACAATGTGAGTCATGAGCATTTTTTTTATCCTGTATGCCGTGACTGGCAGTGTCTTGGCGGAGTGCGCTGCGGCTTACGATTGCCTCCGGCGGAACCAAAGACTTCCCGCGCGTTATAGGAAGATGTCGTTCTATGTGGTGCGAGGAGCCATTGCATTGGGCGCGGGTGTGCTGCCGGTAATATTTACGGTAGAAACGGCTTCCGCAGCGTTTACTTTGGGGGTCGGAGCACCGCTCGTCATTAACCAACTCAGTCGGGGATTTAGCGAACGATAGCAATGCCTTGTTCGCGCACCTTCTGACAAACCTTCGGCTTGACTGAGAGTCGGCAGTGCTGAATACGACAATCCCTATGCACTTGTTCAGCCCTAATCCCTTGTTGACCCCTTCGATCTCTGGCGGTTGCCACGGACGCGCCCACCGTTCGGCTTTCACTTCTGAAGGCCGATTGTATTTGTTAAACTCGATTTATTTGTCTGGCGCTGGAGGCGGCGAAGGTGACTTTGACTCCGCTTCCATCAGCGCCTGAAGCCCGCGATGATCCAGCTTGCCGGTGCCGAGTTTCGGAATCTCCTTCACCGCTTTGATCTCGCGCGGGACGCTGAGATTCGTCAACCCCTTCGCTTTGATGGCGTCGCGGATTTCATCCAGGGTCAGCTTGGGTTCGTTGGTGACGGCGATGAGCATTTCACCTTTGTTCTCATCGGGGCGCGTGATGACCGCGATCTGGCAGCGCAGACCGTATTGCGGAAACGCCCCCGCGAGCGCGTCCTCAACGGCAGAGAGGCTCACCATCTCGCCGCTCACCTTGGCGAAGCGTTTCATCCGGCCGCGAATGTGCAGGTAGCCTTCGGCATCCACACTCACGATGTCGCCGGTGTCATACCAGCCGCCGAGCGCCTGGAACTTCGCATTCGCCTCCACGTTCAAATAACCTTTCATTACGTTCGGCCCGCGCACGAAGAGTCTTCCGCCCTCGTCCACGCCTTCAACTTTTTCCAGTTTGTATTCCATGCCCGGCATCAGGCGGCCCACGGAACCATTGCGGGGTTCGAGTGGCGTGTTGAGGCTTACGCACGGGGCGCATTCCGTCGCGCCATAGCCTTCGAGGATGCGCACGCCGTATTTCTGCGACCAGGTGAGCGCGGTGGCTTCCTGTAATTTCTCGGCGGCGGCGAACAGATACCGGAGACTGCGGAAGTCATAGGGATGGGCCTTGCGGGCGTAGCCGTTCAGGAAGGTGTTCGTGCTGATGAATACCGTGCAGTCGCGGTCGTAGAGCACCGCCGGCACCACGCGATAATGCAAGGGCGATGGATAGAGGAAAACATAAAGCCCGCGCACCAGCGGCACGAACGTCCCCACCGTGAGCCCAAAGCTGTGAAAGAGCGGCAGGCAGTTGAAGAGACGGTCCTGGTCGGTGAAATCCGTGACGGCCAGCATTTGGCGGATGTTGGCCAGGAGGTTGCCATGCGTCAGCTCAACGCCCTTGGGCACGCCTTCGGAACCGCTGGTGAAAACGATGACGGCGGCGGAGCCGGCAGATTGGCGATTGACGATTGGCGATTGGCGAATAAATGTGTGCCGGAGCAGCGTGAGGAATTTTTGAGAACCGCTGATGCCGGCGTGCACGTCTTCGAGATAAAGGAGAGTGATGCCTGCCTTCCCAAAATCTTCCGCATTGATTCTGGTCCGCTCGAGAAAGGCGTGCGAGGTGACTATGTGTTTCAAGCCGGCCAGTTCCGAGCAGGCCAGCATGATCGGCATGCCGGAGGAGAAGTTCAGCATGGCGGGCACTTTGCCCAGCCGCCACAACGCGAGGATGACCACGGGCGTGGCGTTGACGTTGGGCAACAACAAGCCGACCCGCTCGCCGCCCGCAATGGTATCCCGGAGAGCGCCCGCCAGCACATCGGCTCCCACCATCAGCTTGCGATAAGTGAGCGTTTTCAGCGTCGCATCTTCGAGGACGACTTGGCCCGGGTATTGGCCGGCGGTCTCGGCCACCGCCGAGAGCACATCCTGCGCGCCGAACTTCATCTCGACTTCGAACTGCTGGCGCACCATCTGATCGCGGAGCCAGTTGGTCAACTGCGCGCGCGCCCGGCCGGCGCTGATTTCGCCCAAGTCGGGCGCCGTCAGGACGGCGCTGAAATGCGCGGTCACCGTCGGAAAACATTTTTTGCGGTTTGGGTTGGGGGAAAACGGCAGGCGTTCGGCCCCGCGCAGGTGAGCCGTGATGACACGCGCCTTGGTTTTGAAAATTAAAAATCCCGTGCCATCGAACAGCTTCATCAAGTCGCCGGTGCGCGACAGGCGGCCTTCGGCAAACAGCACGAGCCGCCCGCCGCCCTTGAGAAATTCCGCCATGCGCTTCACCGCGTAGGGCGAACCGGGATCGACGGGCAGGGTGTAGTGGTTGATCATGATCATCCGATGCACCCAGCTCGTCTGCGCCGCGAGGCTGGAGGTGACCATCTTCCAGTCGTCCTCCAGACAAACCCAGAGAAACAGCCAGTCAAGCCAGGAGCCATGGTTCGGAATCAACAGCACCGGGCCCGGCGTTTTCAGCGCGTCCAGGTCGTAAGCACGGAAACGGAACAGGACCCGGAGTAAAAAGCGGAGGAAAGTTTTCATGGCTTTGAGAAGTGCATCATTGGCGGGCGCACACATCAAACAAAATATGCTTTTGGTAGGGTAACACCCCATGGTCTTCATCTCCTCTCGTGGATTACCCTTGTAACATGAATAAAACCCGCATCCAAAACGGAGGCAACCTATGCCGTTAACTACTCTGGTTATCACCTTGATCGTCGTCGGCATATTGCTGTGGCTGGTGAATACCTACCTCCCGATGGACGGAAAGATCAAACAAATCCTGAACATCGTCGTGGTGATCTGCGTCGTCGTCTGGCTGTTGTCGGTCTTTGGTGTCATCGGTCATTCAGGCGACATCCGCGTTCCGCAGGTCCGGTAGCCAATCGTTCTCCAAACAGACTGAGATTATGAATCCATTGACCGACGCCTCCGGCAGCAAACCCCAGCCACGCTCACCGGGGTCTGGTCGCATCCGGGCCAGTCCCTTCTCGTGGCAGCCGGTCCTGAACCTTTCCACCCGGCAACCCGCCCGCGCACGGTGCGTCAGCCGCGGCTGGCGCGCATTGTTGATGGACACCCAATCGTGAAGGTCAAAGCATTTGCAAATGGTTTTCGGCTCAAGTCCCCGAGTTGCAGGTGATGGCGCTGCCTGTCAACACGCCCGCTGCCGCATTAAATTTCCGCGCATGGAATCGCCGACCGGAAAAGCCCGCTCGATCAACTGACGGGCCGGCAGCGCGAGGTTCTCCAGTTCATGGCCGAAGGCCAGACCACCAAGCAGATCGGCAACATCCAGAAGGTCAGTCCCAAGTCGATTGAATGTCATCGTTTGAAGTTGATGGATTGCCTGAACGTGCATGACATCCCGGGCCTGGTGCGTTTCGCCCTGCGGACCGGCTTGCTTCCACAGGAAAATTTTCCGCCCTCAATCGCCTTGTTTCCGGCGGGTCAGGGCTTCTTGAAATGACCCGGCAATGTGAACATTGGACCCGGCCGTCCGCTCGCAAGCCACCCGCAGCGCACCTCGTCGACCCGCCGGGGTGGCTGGTAAGTATCTCCAGTAGGGTTACACCCCATGGCTCATCGAATGACTTCGAGCCAGTATGGTGATGTGCAGCGGAACAATTTTTGGAACTGAAAGCAACTGTCTTGATGTCTGAGAAAAATGAAACATAACCATAATCATGATAATGCGCCCGGTTCGCAACTGGTCCCGGTGCGTTTTGAATACACGCACCCGACGGCCAGGATCGTTTGCGTGGCGGGAACTTTTAATCACTGGCAGCCCGAAGCCAAGACGCTGCACACCTCCGGCGTCGGCCACTGGTGGAAGGAAACCGCGCTGGCCCCCGGCACCTATGAATACTGCCTCATCGTGGACGGCCAGTGGATGCCGGATCCCCAGGCGCGCGAATCCGTGGCCAATCCGTTCGGCGGCAGAAACTCAGTGTTGAAAGTGGCCGCCTCGCTGGCCGCCGCCCATCTCGCCGACGCGGAAAATTTACCCCTCCAAAACTCCAACAAATCAAAAAAGAAAATATGAGCAAAGAAACACAAGCCATCAGCAATGACATGGGACAACTGGCCGTGGACGCGCGTGCGTTGATGGCCGCCACCGCCGACGTGGCCGGTGAAAAGGTCGGGGAAGCCCGCAAGCGTCTCGCCGCGGCCTTGGATAGCGCCCGGGAAATCGCCGGCAATGTCCGCGACAAAGCCGTCGCCGGCGCGAAGGTCGCCGACCAGACCGTCCGCGAGAATCCTTATCAAGCCATCGCCATCGGCGTCGGCGTCGGGGCGATCATCGGCTACCTCGTCGCCCGCCGCTGCACCCGCAATTGCGATTGATCTGGTTATGGAAGCATCCACCGTTGGCTTCAAGCCACTGGCCACGAGTTCAAAACAGTTTGCCCGGCAGTTGCTGACCATCGGGGAAAACCGGCTCGAACTGTTGGCGGTGGAAGTGCAGGAGGGGCGCGAGCATCTCCTGCACGCCCTCCTGATGGCCTTGGGCGTGGCCGCCTTTGGCATGCTCGCCAGCCTGACGCTCACGGCAGCCATCGTGGTTTTGTTATGGGCATATTCGCCGGTGGTGGTTCTCCTGACATTGACCGCGCTCTGCGCTGTGGCCGGGGTTTGTTTTTACCGGCGGCTTACCGGATTGTTGCGCGACTGGCAAACGCTTGCCGCCACGCTGGAACAGCTCCAAAAGGATCGCAAATGCCTGGAAGCACTTCTCGCATGAACTCGCTCGCCTCCCGGAAAAAACTTTTGATCGCGGAAAGCGAACTCAACCGCGCACAACTGGTCGTGGAACTGGCTGCGTTGACGGCGGACGTGCATACGCTTGCCCATCGCGCAAAATCTTTTGGAACCATCGCGTCGTCGGCCATCGTGCTGGTGGCGGGGCTGGCAGCCTTCCGGCAAAAAAAATCCGCGGATGCCGGCAAAAAACCGTCATGGCTCGAAACGATGCTCAAAGGTGCGGGGCTGGTTGCCTCCGTCTGGCAAACATTCCGCCCGCAAAGTCGCGATTCAAAAGAGAAATAGCCGGAACACAAATTTATGTTGCGCCGCGCCAAAAAATTATACGGAGACAAACTGGGGGCGTCGGAGGGCGACCTCGGCCAGGTGAAGGATTTTTACTTTGACGACCAGAATTGGATTGAAGACAGTCCTTCGATCGAATGGCACAAGCCGGTCTCCCGCCAATACGAAGAGGCGTATCACCGTTATTACGGGTGGCCGTTCTACTGGCTAGGCGACGGGTTGTGGGGCATGAGCGGCACGCCGATCTTGGAATCGCCGCCAAAACCTTCGACGGGCAAACAAAATTCCGCAACTGATCCCAAACCCAAAAACACCGATCCGCACCGGCAGGAAGCGCTTTCTCAAGGCCACAATCCGGCCCAACTCGACCACTCCATTCTTGAAATGGTTCAGCGTGGTTTCATTAAAGGTCCGAAGGTCATTCGCCCGGCCAAAGTGGTGGTGAATGGCTTGACAGCTGCCAAGCCACCCCGTCATGGCCGCTGAATTCAAAGATTATTATCTGGTGCTCGACGTGACGTCCAAGGCGACGGACGATGAGATCAAGCAGGCTTTCCGCACCCTCGCCCGGAAGTATCACCCCGATATCGCCGAAGACAAAAAATCGGCGGAGGAAAAATTCAAGGAAATCAACGAGGCCAACGAAGTCTTGAGCCATCCCGAAAGCCGCAGGCAATTCGATCAGTCCGGTGCCGTTTGGAAATCAGGATCGCGACCATCACCGGGCCGGTGCGGCGGTCAATCCGCTGCACGGGCAACGTGGGCCGGAGCAGACGAGTTCCAATTCGAAAGCACGGGATTAAGTGATTTTGTTAAACAGATTTTTGCCGGGTGCGCTGAGCAATCTCGTGGAGGCTCGCCGTTTGACCCACAAGAATTTTCCAACGGCCAACCGCAACCGCGGGCGGCATCGCGGGGCCAGGACCTTCAAGGCGACATTCTCATCACGCGGGATGAATTGCTTGAAGGCGCCATGCGTGCCATTTCGGTGCGACGCAACAATGCCCGAACTGGCCAGGAAGAGACGGAAACCTGCCAAGTGCGGATTCCGAAAGACGTCCAGGCCGGTCAGTTAATCTGTGTGACCGGCAAAGGAGGCGAGGGATTGAATGGTGGCAGTGCCGGCAACATCTATTTACGGGTTCGTTATGCCCGGCATCAGGATTGGTAAGTGCGCGGTGCCGATCTGTTGGGCCATCTGGAATTGGCCGCGTGGGGCGGTCTGTGTATCGCGAGGCATTCATTCAGGTTCCAACCCAGTCGGTCAAAGCGGACGGGCGCCTGTGGAAAGAACTGGCGGCGGCATCCACCTCCAATCCGCGGAAGGCCTCTTGATTGAATAACCGTTCTAAACTTGTCATGGGGTGTTCACCCCATGGCGGAGGCGTCGTGTTGCAATCATGTTAATTCAATGAAACATCAAGGATCGTCTCCCGGCCAAAAGCAAAAGCCCGGGCCGGTTCTGGCCGTCCAGCAGGTCAAACTGACGGACTTGAATCAAAACGCGGACGACTCGGTCACCTGATCCATTTGCCTCAAACAAGCAAACTCCCATTTATGGACCAAATCAAAACAACCCCGATCATGAATTCGGCGGCGAACTATCCTATCCTATAATGGTAAAGCCTATGACCCATGCTGAACTATGAATTGGACTCCGCTTAATCTCACCGTCCGCGTCGGCTGTCATCTCGCCTACGAAACCACCGTGCCGACGCCCGTGCTGTTCGTGCTCCGACCGCGGCTGGAAGGCAAGGTGCTCGTGATGCAGGAGAAACTTTCCTTCGGCATCGGGCTGCCGGCGTATGAATTTCAAGACAGCCACGGCAACATCTCCTATCGCTCGACGTTCATGCCGGGACGCAATGAAATCCGCCACGACGCGCTCGTCGCCGTTTCTTCGCAGCCGGACAGCCGTGAAATTTTTGGCAACCTCGTGCCCGTGGGACAACTGCCGCATGAGTTGTTGCGCTACACGTTGCCGAGCCGCTATTGCGATTCCGACAAGCTGATGAATTTCGCGTGGAATCAATTCGGCCAGATTCCCCACGGCCTGCCGCGCGTGCAGGCCATCTGCGACTGGGTTCACAATCATATTGAATATCGCCAGTTGTCCGGCCGGCCCGACCTGTCCGCGTCCGAGGTCATCGAACGGCGTTACGGCGTCTGCCGGGATTTCGCCCATGCGGTCATTGCGCTCTGCCGCACATTCAATCTGCCCGCCCGCTACGTGACCGGGCATCTGCCGGACATCGGCTGCCTGGATCCCGGCACGCCAATGGATTTTCACGCCTACTGCGAAGTTTATCTGGGCAACGAATGGCTCACCTTTGACGCGCGCTATAATGTCCCGCGCATCGGCCGCGTCAAAGTCGCGCACGGCGCGGACGCCGTGGATGGCGCGTTTGCGACGATCTATGGCGAAGCCGCTCTAACCTATTTTCAAGTCTGGGCCTATCAGGTGAATCCGCAGGAAGTTTCCGTGGGCGATCCCATCGATTTGTCCAAACGCCTCGATGGTAATCCGACCGTGCGGCTTAATTAGCGGGCCAACCGGAATCAGTGGTCATGCCGCACGCTTTGAGGCACACTCCAGCCTCATGAAAGAGCAAATCCTCCGGCTGTTGGAGCAAAAAGATTATGTCCCGTTGAGCGCGGAAAATCTGCGCCGCCACCTGCGCGTGCCGCCGGACCGCGAACCGGAGTTTGAGCGCACGCTGCGCAAGCTCGAGCGCGAAGGTCAGATCGTGCGCATCAAGGCCGATCGCTACGTCCGCACGAGCGACGCGGATCTGATCCCCGGCCGCATCCGCATGAACCGTGCGGGCAAAGGCTTCCTCCAGCCGGATGACACCGGCTTGAAAGAAATCGCCATCGCCGAAAGCGCCACCGGCACGGCGCTGCACGAGGACCGCGTGCTGGTGCGGCGCGATGTGCGCCGAAAAAATTTCCGTGACGGTGACCAGGAAACCGGCACGGTCGTCCGCATTCTCGAACGCAAGCGCACGCAGATCGTCGGCACGCTGGCGCAGGGCCGCAACTCGCTCTACGTCATTCCCGACGACCCGCGGATGCCGCATGATATTTATGTGCCGCCCGCGCGTGACGTGGGCCGGCCCGCACGCGTCGGCGACAAGGTCGTGGTTGAACTGCGTGAATGGGAATCGCGTCACACCAGCCCCGAAGGCGAAATCGTGGAAGTGCTCGGCGCACCGGATGCGGAAGGCGTGGACATGCTTTCCGTCCTGCGTCAATACGATCTGCCGCTCCATTTTCCCAAGGCCGTGCTCCACGAAGCGCACGCCATCGGCTCCACGGTTCACCCACACGATCTCAAGGACCGACTGGATTGCCGCGCACACAACGTCATCACGATTGATCCCGACGATGCGAAAGATTTCGACGACGCCATCTGTTTGGAGCGTGTGTCGCCCGAGCAATGGCGGCTGTGGGTGCACATCGCGGACGTGTCGCATTACGTCAAGCCCGGCACCGCGCTCGACGAGGAAGCGCAGAAGCGCGGCAACTCCACCTACCTCGTGGATCGCGTCATCCCGATGCTGCCGGAAGCGTTGAGCAATGAACTCTGCTCGCTGAAGCCGAATGTGGACCGCCTCACCAAGTGCGTGGAATTTCTCGTCGCCAACGACGGGCACGTATTGAGCACGAAGTTCCATTCTGCCGTCATCCATTCCCAACGCCGCTTCGCCTACAAACAGGTGCTGGAGATTTTGCAACGTGCGCCCACGGACGATCCGATTGAGCAGATGCTGCATCGGGCGCATGAACTCGCGCAGAAGATCCGCCGTTCGCGCTTCAAGAATGGTTCGCTGGAACTGGATTTTCCCGAGATGAAAATCCGGCTCGACGAACAGGGAAAGATTCTGCGCATCGAGAAAAACGAGAACGACGTGTCGCATCAGTTGATCGAGGAATACATGTTGCTCGCCAACGAAGCCGTGGCGACCCGCCTGATGCACTTGCGCACGCCCGCGATCTATCGCATCCACGAAGAACCGGACGCGCGCCGTTTGCAGGAATATCGCCAGGACGTCCTGAGCCATAATGTTCCGTGCGGCAACCTGAGCCAGCCCGCCGAAATCCAGAAGCTGCTGCACAAGCTCGGCACGCTGCCCATCGGCGCGGCGCTGAAAATCGGGTTTCTCAAATCGCTCATGCGCGCGCGCTACGCCGTCGAGCCGCTTGGGCACTACGGGCTGGCCAAGAAGAAATACACGCACTTCACCTCGCCCATCCGCCGCTACGCCGACCTCGTGGTGCACCGCGCGTTGTTCGACAAGAACGCACCGAAACTCGGCGCGCTCAAGCCGGTCGCCGAACACATTTCCGTCACTGAACGCAATTCCGCCGATGCCGAGCGCGACAGCAAGGACGTGAAGCTGTTCGCATTTTTGAAGGCGCAGTTGGAATCCGGCGATCCGATCAAATATCCCGCGCTGGTGACCGACGTGCGGAACTTCGGCTTCTTCGTGGACGTGCCGGGCCTGGCGATGAGCGGCCTCGTGCCGTTGTCCACGATCCAGGATGACTTTTACGTCTTCGACGAATCGCGGAGCAACCTCGTGGGCCGCCGCACGCGCCGAGTGATCGGGCTCGGCGACCGGCTCACGGTGCAGGTGGCCAAGGTGGACAGCTTCAAGAAACAGGTGGATTTCTGTCTCGCAGCCGGGGAAGGCAAAGTGGCTGCGCCACGGCCACCAGGGTCACGGCCCAATGCTGCGCGTCCGCAGCCACAGCCGCAGCGCGGGAAATATCCGCAATCTTCACGTCGGGATTCCAAACGTCCGCCGTCGTCGCGGCCGGAAAATTCGCGCCGGCAGGATTCACGCAAAACGGATTCGCGTCCGGGTAAATCACAGACCGCCCGCCGGTCAGAGGAGCGTCCGCAAACCCCCAACAAGCCGGCCATGTTTCAAACCTCCGGCTCGAAATTTTCCACCACGCAACGCCCGCTGATCAAAGCCAGCGGTTCGAGCCGCTTCTCCCGGCGGCGGCGTTGAGGCGGGGTGAGTGTGCGTTCAATTAAACAGCCGTTTCAGAAAAAACTGACCCAGGTTGGGCCAATCGCGCGGCAGCGTCGTGGACTGCGGCCACAGTTTTCGCTCCGGGCAAAGCCTGGATATTTCCAAACTCGACATTCAAAATTCACCACTCAGAATTTCAGCCATGTCGTTGCCCTACAAAATCGCCACGCTGCTTTACTGCTTCAATGAGGCGGGCGAAATCCTGCTGCTCGAACGCGCCCAGGAACCGAACCGCGGCTTCTGGAGTCCGTGCGGCGGCAAGCTCAAGATGGACAGCGGCGAATCGCCCTACGCCTGCGCCTGTCGCGAGGCGCACGAGGAGATCGGCCTGGAACTGCGCCCGGCGGATCTGCATCTGGCCGGACTGATCAGCGAGCACGGTTATCAGGGCCAGACGCACTGGCTGATGTTTCTGTTCGAGGTGAAGGTGAAACTAAAATCGCTGCCGCCGCCGATGGCCGAAGGCCGCTTTGAATTTTTCCCGCGCGAAACGATCGCCACGCTGAACATCCCCCAGACCGACCGGGAACAGATCTGGCCGTGGTTCTGGCAGTTTCGCGGCGGTTTTTTTGCGGCGCACTGCCATTGTCACGCCGACGGGCGGAACGAATGGATGCTGGAAGAAACGAAGTGAAGAACACCGAACATGCAACATTCAACGCCCAACATCCAAGGCAGAAACGCGGAACAGGATTTACTTCAGGGTTGAATGTTGGGCGTTGAATGTTGAATGTTTCCCCCATGAGCGACCCCATCATTGACCTGCACAGCGACGATTATTTCATGGGCGAAGCCTTGCGTCAGGCCGCCAAAGCCTATGAAGCGGGCGAAGTTCCCGTCGGCGCGGTGATCGTGCGCGAGGGCCGCATCATCGCGCGCGCCGCCAACCAGGTCGAACTGCTCAAGGACGCGACCGCCCATGCCGAGATGATCGCGCTCACCCAAGCCGAGCAGGCCGTGGGCGACTGGCGTCTGACCGACTGCACGCTGTATGTGACGAAGGAGCCGTGTCCCATGTGCGCCGGCGCCGTGGTGCACACGCGGCTCGCGCGCGTGGTGTTCGGCCTGGGTGACCCGAAGGGGGGCGCTGCGGGGGGCGCGCTGAACCTGCTGCAATTTCCCACGTTGAACCATCAATGCGAGATCACGTCCGGCGTGCGGCTGGAGGAATGCCGGACCTTGCTGCAAAGTTTCTTTGCGGAACAACGGCAGGCGGCGAAAGCCAAAAAGAACGGCGTTGAGCCGCCGGTTTAATTCTACACTCCCGGAGTGCGCCCGTCCCCGGGCGCTGCGATTTCCATCATTCAGGCCACGGGGCATTTTCAAGATGTCTGACAATCTCATGCTGCTGCGCCCGGGACGGGCGCGCTCCGTCGCCACGGCAGCGGTTTTCATTTCGACGGCGACGGCTCGTTTTTCTCAAACCAGTCCCGGGCTGCGGCGGCCACGGCGTCCTTCCATTCCTGGCGCAGATCACCCAGATCCACTTTCGAGCCGACGCGCACAAGGACCGGCAGCTGATGCAACGCCACATTGAGGGTGATGGTCTGGCCGCCAGTTTATTCTGAAAGCGCAGGTGGATAAGCCTTAATGGTGGCTGACCCGCCGGCAAGGCCGGGAGCCGACGCCGTCACGGTAATCTTGCCGGATGGCGCGGAAGCTTTGATGAACACGACGCAGCGGCCCTGCAGTGCGTGGCGTTCGCCGGCCTGAAACGGTTCATGGCTGGCGTTCCCGCCATTATCCACGGCGGCCACCACGCCCGGGCCGGAAAGCTTGAAAGTGAGGAGATCGTTCGCGCCAGGAACGGTCACGCCATTCTTGTCCACAACCAGGGCGGTGACGCGCGCAACAGAGTTCCAATCTTGCGCGAGCTTATTGCCATCCGTCGTGAGCAGAATTTTTGCCGGCGCGCCGGCAGTGCGCAATTCGTCGGTTGCAACCACCTTTCCGTCGTTTTTGGCGACGGCCTTGAGTTTGCCCAAGGCGAAGGGAATTTTCCAGACACGCGGCGACGCATCGGCATTCAGCGGCCTTGACCCCAGCGATTTGCCGTTGAGGAATAATTCAACCTCCCTGGCATTGCTGTAGACTTCGATGTGTTCGTCGTGCGGCTGCAAATTTTTCGGCGTCCAGTCCGCGAACAAGACCTGCGTGTCGCGCTCTTCTCCGCCGTCGCCGGGATCGGTGGGCATCAATTCCGTCGGCTCAACGCGACGGACGACCCGCACCATGGGCGCCTCACGCCACCAACTCTGGCGCTCATAGGCAAGCGGTTTGATTTCGCCGGTGCGGTCCAGCAGACCGGAGCCATGGCCGATGGCCGGCCAGTTCCGCGCCTCGCCGAGATAATCAACCCCCGTCCAGAGAAACTGTCCTGCGTAAGGCGCGTGATCGCGCAGGGCGACCCATTGATTGCGGTCGTGGGTGTTCTCGGTGCCCAGAATTTTGCGCGCCGGTTTCTGCTCGTGCGCGGCCAGGATTTCCTGTTCGCGATAATTCTGCCCGACCACATCCAGCAGGTCCGCGAGGCCATTGTCGTAATCGTGGCTGACGTTCGGGCGGAACAATGCCTGGGTCACCGGGCGCGTCGGATCGGTTTCATGCGCGACCTCAACCAGGCCTTTCAAGATCCCCTTCGCCAGTTCCGCTTTCGGCGTGTCGTGGATTTCATTGCCCACACTGTAAATGATGACACTCGGATGATTGCGATCGCGCCGGATTGCGTCGCGCTCGTCGGTCTTGGACCACGTGTCAAAATACAAATGATAGTCATGGGGATTTTTGGCGACGGTCCAGCAGTCAAAAAATTCGTCCATCACGAGAAAGCCCAGGCGGTCGCAGAGATCGAGAAATTCCGGCGCGGGCGGATTGTGCGCCGTGCGGATGGCGTTCGCCCTGAGTTTTTTCAAGGCCGTCAGCCGCTGCTCCCAGATGCCCAGCGGGACCGCCGCGCCGAACGCGCCGCCGTCGTGATGAAGGCAGACACCGTAGAGCTTGAAGTTTTTCCCATTCAACCAGAACCCGGTGTCGGCTTCGAACTTCGCCTCGCGGATGCCGAACGGCGTGAGGGTGTCGTCCAGCAGATGCTTGCCTTCGCTGATTTTGGTCACGGCGCGGTAAAGTTTCGGGTCGTCAAGATTCCAGAGTTTTGGTTTGGAAATCTTGATCTGCTGCGTGACGACCGTTGCCTGGCCGTTGGTGAGGGTGGCGCCGGATTCGATGGACGCCACCGCGTTGCCATCCGGCGCGAGCAGGCTGGTTTGCACCGTGATTTCCCGCGCGGTGTCCGAGGCATTGGTGACCAGGGTCTGCACGCGCACCGTTGCCTGCGTGGCTGAAACGTCCGGCGTGCTGACGAACACGCCCCACGGCGCGATATGAACGTCATCCTTCACGACGAGCCGGACGTGGCGGTAAATGCCTGCGCCGGTATACCACCGCGACGCCGGCTGGGCCGAAGTATCCGCACGAACGCTCAGCACATTTTCCTGATCGCCAAAATTGAGATGGCCGGTCAGGTCATAGCCAAAGCTTGCGTAGCCATTCGGACGCTGGCCGAGATGAAAACCATTGATCCAGACATCGCTGTTGGCCATCACGCCGTCGAATTCGACGAAGACGCGACCCTGGGAAAAAGTATCCGGCAGCAGAAAATGTTTGCGATACCAGCCCGTGCCGCTGGGCAGGAACCCTCCGGCGCCGCCGGTTTTGTTCGTCACGGAGAACGGCCCTTCAATGCTCCAGTCATGCGGCACGTCCAGTTTGCGCCAGGTGCTGTCGGCAAATTCCGGCTGCTCCGCGCCCGGCGCGTCGGCTTTGAGAAAGCGCCAGGCCGCATCAAAATTTTCCGTCACCCGCGCCCCGGCCTGCGCCGGAAGATGGACCAGCAACGCACAAGCCAATACCAGTGCGGAGAAGAAAGCTTGCGGGGTTTGCATGGGAAATGTGACGTGCAGCATCCGGCAAAGGTGACACAAACACAATCCCCCAAACTGTGGCAGGCCGGCCTCCAAGCATTAACCGGAGGAAACAGAGAAAACGGAGGTTGGTGAATGAAATCGTATCAAGACTTGGGAAAGCCCGGATGTTACCTCTCTGTTTTCTCCGTTTCCTCCTGTTGAGGTTTGGCCGCCGGGCCATTACGATAACGACATGTCCGAAAGTTACCGGCAATTGCTCGACGCGACCATCCAGCACGTCGAAGACCTGAAAGCGCGCGGCGCGCGGCATCTCGCCGTCGCGCCCGAAACGCTGCGCGCGCTGGCCACGGCTGCGCCGAGAGTTGCCGCGTCGCCGTCGGAATCTCGTAGCAGCCGACGTGAGGAGGCTCTGACTAAACAATCCGAAATCCGAAATCCGAAATCCGAAATGGATTCGAGCCTCCTGACGTCGGCTGCTACAAGTCCCAGTTCAATCCGCCATCCGCCATCCGCGATCGAAAAGGTTGCCGCGCCGCCATCCGCCATCATCCGTCCTCCATCGTCGCCGGAAAAAACCGCCGCCTTCGCCGCCTTGCGCGAACGCGCACTCGCTTGCGTGAAATGTCCACACCTCGCGTCGTCGCGCAAGAACGTCGTGTTTGGTGTGGGCAGCCTTGACGCGCAACTCATGTTCGTGGGCGAAGCGCCGGGCGCGGACGAAGATGAACAGGGCGAACCGTTCGTCGGCAAAGCCGGACAGTTGCTCACGAAAATCATTGAGACGACGGGCTTGAGCCGTGCGGACGTCTACATCGCCAACATTTTGAAATGCCGGCCCGACACGCCCGGCCAGTCCGCCGGCAACCGCAAGCCGACGCCGGAAGAGATGCAGACGTGCATCCCGTATCTGCACGAGCAGATTGATTTGATCCGGCCCAAGGTCATCGTCGCCCTCGGCGCGACGGCGGTGGACGGGTTGCTCGGCAAGACCGTCGGCATCACAAAACTGCGCGGCAACTGGCAGACCTACCGCGACACACCGCTCATGCCGACGTTTCACCCCTCCTATCTGTTGCGCAACCAGTCCATGGCCGAGAAACGCCGCGTCTGGGAGGACATGCTGGCCGTGATGGAAAAGCTCGGCATGCCCATCAGCGAGAAGCAGCGGAATTTCTTTTTGAAGGGGTGAGCATCAGAACCGGATGAACGCCCGCTGGAAAATTTTCATTACCGTCGCGGTGTTCCTGGTGCTGATGACCTGCGTCTGGCTGATGACGATCCGCATCCAGCCGGCGAACGAAGTCGAGGCCTACAAGAAATCCCTCCGCGAAAAGGGCGAGAAGCTGGAACTCAGCGAAGTGCTGCCGCCACCCGTTCCGGCGGCGAGCAATTCCGTGAACGCGGTGGAAGACGCTTTTCGGCTTATCGGCACTTCTTTGGAGAATCTTCCCGATGCGATGAAAATGGTGGCCCCCGGCAGGGCCATGGTGGGCTGGAGGCAGCCGGATGCGCGCGGGTATGATTTCACTAATTCCTGGGATGATTTTGCCGCTGAGGTTGCGGCCAATAACCCGGCCATCGAATTGCTGCACCAGGTCTTGGAGCGTCCCAGGCTGGATTTTCAACTGGATTACAAAAAGGGCAGCGCGATGCTGCTGCCGCATCTTGCACCGATGAAGCGGGCCGTCCAATTATTATGTGCCGACGCAGTTCTGGATTTGCACAATGGCGACACGGGTGCGGCGACGACCAACATCCTCACCATGCTGGGACTGGCGCAGAAAAATGCGGGAGAAGGGCCCCTGATTTCGCATCTGGTGCGGATCGCCATGACGGCCTTTGCAGTCATGCCGACCTGGGAGTTGCTGCAAACCACCAACGTCACGGACGCGCAGCTCGCCTTGGTGCAAAATGGTTGGGAGCAGTTGGACTATTTGAGTGATATAGAAAACGCTTTCGCCATGGAACGCGTTTTTGGGATGAATTTTATCGAGCAATGCCGGGCGACGCCTTTAAAATTTGAAGATGTTTTCGGAGCATCACCCACCACAAGCGGTTCCAGCAGCTCGACCAGCACCGGGTGGGATTGGGAAACTCTGACCGAAAAGCCGCGTCAAGCCATTGGTATGGTCATGTGGCGATCTTCGTGGAGTTATTCGGATGAACTGCGTCTGCTGAAAGGTGATACCATCATCTTGGAAACGCTGCGGACCATGCAGACCAACCGGAGCCAGTTTTACAAGGCGGATTACGATGCGATGACGACGCGTCTATCTTCACTCGGCATCACCAATGCCGGCGAGGCCCTTTTCCGCGCGTTGAAAATTCCCGACTTCAGCGACGCCTTTGGTGGTTGGAGCCCCGGTAACGTCGTTCAAAAAGCGATCAAGATGGAAACTGCACGGCGTGTTGTTGTGACAGCGATCGCGCTGAAGCGTTTTCAGATGAAACACGGAAATCTGCCCGAAGCGCTAAACGAACTCGTGCCGGAATTTTTGCAGTCGGTTCCGATTGACCCCAATGACGGTCATCCGTTGCGTTATCACCCCAATGCCGACGGAATGTATTTACTCTATTCGGTCGGCGACAATGGTGTGGACGACGGTGGTGATCCCTCATTGGAACCGGGTGTCACGGGTTCATTTCTACAATGGCAAAACAATCATGCGCATGACTGGGTCTGGCCACAACCGGCGACGGCGGCAGAAATCCAAAAATATTACGAGGAACAAGCCAGGAAAGCCAGGTGACGGCGAACTGGGTTTAACCGCAAAGAATGCAAAGAACGCAAAGATTTTTCCCTGCGCTTCCTGTTCTCTGAGTTCTCTGCGATCTTTGCGGTTAAATAAATCCGGGCTGATTTAATCCTGTCCATCCGGCCCGTTTTTCCGTTATAAACCACGGCCACATGCATCAAATCATCCTGAGTCTGAGCGATTGGTATAACCACGCACTGCAGACCGGCGGCTATCCCGCCATCGTGCTAATGATGGCGGTGGAAAGTTCGCTGTTCCCGCTGCCGAGTGAGCTCGTGATCCCGCCGGCGGCGCATTGGGCGCACACGGGACAGATTCCGCTCACGCTCTGGGGCATCGTGCTGGCGGGCACGCTCGGTTCGTGGCTGGGTGCCTCGGCGATGTATTGGGCGTCGCGGCTGGCGGGCCGGCCGCTGCTGCTGCGCTTCGGCAAATACGCTTTCATCTCCGCCGAAAAGATCGA
The DNA here is from genome assembly GCA_035577265.1 of Verrucomicrobiia bacterium. Classification (GTDB taxonomy): domain Bacteria; phylum Verrucomicrobiota; class Verrucomicrobiia; order Limisphaerales; family UBA11358; genus UBA11358. Next base: position 135,961 of record DATLVR010000007.1, read on the forward strand.
GGGCGCGGAACGCTGGGCGGCGCACTACGGCGCGATGGGCATTTTCATTTCGCGGCTGCTGCCGGTGGTGCGACATCTCATCGGCATTCCCGCAGGCATCGTGCGGATGAATTTTCTCAAGTATTCCGTCTACACCCTGATCGGCTCGGCGATCTGGTGTTCCGTCCTGTGCTGGCTCGGCGTGAAGATGGGACAGGATGAAGGGCTGATGAAGGGCGAATATCATCGCGTCTCGCTCTGGCTCGCCGGCGCGATGGTGGTGCTGGGCGGGTTGTATTATTTCTTTGTCCACCAGCACATGAAAAAGAAGCCGGAAGCCGGAAACCAGACACCGGAATAAAAACGGTTCGGAGCGCGGCTGTGCGCGCAACGTCAGCCGCAACTGGTTTCAAATTGCAGCGGCTGGTCTGCGACACGGTCGCGCCCCGTTTCCAATCCGTGTTTATCCGTGTCAATCCGTGGTTGAAATTTCTTTGGCCCCGCCGCGCTCACTTCACGAATTCAAAGCTGTAGGGATACTTGTAATCCTTGCCGTCATTCGCCTTGATGCCGGCGATGATGGGAAAGATGAGGCCGCACAACGCGATCAAGATCACGAGGGGAAACAGCAAAAAGCCGATGCAGAAAAACGACAGCACAAAGGCCATCGCCGCGCTGACGAACACGGCGAGGAAGACGGTGATCTGAAAATTCAACGCCGCCTTGCCGTGGACGTCCACGGACGGAAACTCGTTCTTCTTGAGCTGCCAGACCAGCAGCGGGCCGAGAATGGTGCCGAACGGAACCCCGACAAAACCCAGCAGCGCACTCAAGTGGCAGAACATGTTCCACGTGCGCGCCTGGCTTTCGGGATTCGGCGGCGGCGTGGGCGATGAGGTTGTCGGCGCGATGGGTGGTGGCGGTTCGAGGGGCGGCGGGATTTGGGTCTGGGTTTCGGACATGGGATTTCTTTCCTTTGGGTGGCTTGTGAATACGCCGATTTGATTTGGCGCGCAACTCCGAATTTATTCCTTCCTTCGTGTTCATCTGTGCCCATCGTGGTTAAAAATTCTTTGCGTTCGTTTGTATTTGCGTGGAAATTCTCCGTGTGCCTGTCACCGAAGTCATCCGCAAAAAGCTGGGGACCGTTCCCCACAAGCCCGGCGTGTATCTGCACAAGGACCGCTTCGGCACGGTCATCTACGTCGGCAAGGCGCTCGATCTGCGCAAACGCGTCAGCCAGTATTTTCAATCCAGCCGGCGCAATGGCTGGGATTTGAAATTCAACGCGCTGGTCGAGGCGATCTGCGATTTTGACGTCCACGTCGTCCGCAGCGAGCCCGAGGCGCTGCTGCTTGAAAGCAAGCTCATCAAGGAATTCAAGCCGCGCTTCAACATCAGCCTGCGCGACGACAAGCGCTACCTGATGCTCAAGGTGAACCTGAACGACCCGATCCCGAACTTCACCTTCACGAGGCTGAAGAAAGACGACGGCGCGCGCTATTTCGGGCCGTTCGTAAATTCCTACGGGCTGCGCAATGCCGTCGCGCTCGCGCGGAAGCAGTTCAACCTGCGCGGCTGTCGCGTGTTCACGCCAGGCGAGGCGGATTACAAGCATTGTCTCTACGCGCATCTGAAATACTGCACCGCGCCCTGCGTCGGCAACGTCACGCGCGAGCAGTATCTGGAACAGGTCATCGCCGCGTGCAATTTTCTCGAAGGCCAATGCCGGGATATGCAGGGCCAGCTTGAGGAAGAGATGAAAAAAGCCGCCGCCGCGCACGAGTTCGAGAAGGCCGCCGACCTGCGCGACCTCATCCGCGACCTCAACGACACCTGGAAGAAAACGGAGAAGTTCGCCCGCGTGCCTTACACGTTGCCGCTGTCCATCAATCCAGAAAACGATCTCATCGAGCTGGCAAAGATACTGGATTTGCCCGCACCGCCAATGCGGATTGAAGGCTTCGACATTTCAAATATCAGCGGCACGTTCGCGGTGGCGTCGCTGGTGAGTTTCAAAAACGGCCGGCCCGACCGCGCGAATTATCGCCGGTTCAAGATCAAAACGGTCGAAGGCCAGGACGATTTTGCCAGCATGGCGGAAGTGGTGCGGCGGCGTTATTCGCGGTTGCTGCGTGAGTCGTTGGATGGCCAGGACGAGGATGGAGGATTGAAGATTGAGGATGGAAAGCACCTCACCCCGGCTCTCTCCCCATTGCTCGCCGACTCGCAACGCGGAGAGGGAGCAAATCCATCCTCCATCCATCCTCCATCCTCTTTCCCCGACCTGATCCTGATCGATGGCGGCAAAGGACAATTGGGCATGGCGTGCGCGGAGCTGGCGAAGCTCGGTCTGGAAAAAATTCCCGTCATCGGGCTGGCGAAAGAGTTCGAGGAAATCTATCTGCCGGGGAAAAGTGAACCACTGCGGCTCGGCCTGGACCATCCGGCGGTGAAATTGTTGCAGCGCATCCGCGACGAATGCCATCGCGTGGCGAACAGCTATAACGCGCAACTGCGGCTCAAAAAGATTTCCGAGAGCGTGCTGGACGAATTCCCCGGCATCGGCGACCGGCGCAAGGCGGCGCTGCTGAAAAAATTCGGCTCGGTGCAACGGTTGAAAATGGCCACGCTCGAACAGCTCGCTGAAGTTTCCGGCTTCGGCGGCAAGGCGGCGGAAGAGTTGAAACGGTTTTTGGAAGCGCGCAGTCGTGAAGCGACGACAGTCGTCGGCGACAGTTCCAGCACGTGTCAGGCGGACTTACCAGACTTCCGGCCAAAAACCCACTTGCAACCAAAGCCGGCCAAAAAGCCGATCAACGCCCAATAGCACATCATGACTAATAATAACTTGTAAATGCCTGCGTTGTTATTGCCCCAATCATGGGATGGTCCTTGTATCCAGTCGACAACCGGAATCAAAGGCGATTGGACCGCATTGATCGCCTTGAGAAGTAAATAATCGGGCGTAAGCGAATTGCCCACGGCGAATACAATAATGCCCATCAGCATGCCGATGGCAGCACCGAAGCCAACTGGATGTTTTTTCATCACACTGTTGTAATACACCGATGCAAATCTGCCGGCGCACGAGCTGAGAAATCCTTGCGATCTTTCAAACTCTGTTTTGATCGCGCCCGCCTGTCCAATTTTTTGAACGGCATACTTAAAAGCCTCCTGCTCGTTCAAGCTCAATCCCGATTTCATCTCCCGCTCGATTTCATCGCGCAGATGACTTTCCAATTCCTCCAGCAGCACGGGCGTTCTGATTCCCGCAGCGATCATCTGTCGCCGCCAGTCCGCCATTGCGTAGTCGAGGTTGAACATATTTTTCTTCCGTTTCAGGCACCCGCGCTGGCCATCGTTTTTCGGGCGGCGGTGGCGAATCCCCAGATCCAGCCAAGCACGATTCCAAACGGCGCAAATCCCCACAGCGACACCACCGCTCTTTGGCTCTCGTCCAGGCCGGTGTGCGGCATGATGAGGTAGGCGAAGGTCACCAGCCAAATCATCACCGGGACAAAAATGGCATTCCTGATCCGGTTGGTGCGGATGGTCGGAAATTTTCCACAACCCCATTGCATGCCCCAGGCGAGCGAAGAGAAGGCGACGGCAGCAGCCAGGCTGGAGAATTGCTGGCCGGCGGTCATTTCCGAAAAACTTCCATTTTTGAAAATGCACGCCAGGCTGCCCACCAAAAGCGGATACAAAGCCGCATAAACCAAAAACAGGAATTCAAACCGTTTCCAATTGAGGCTTTTTCGGGTTGTTCCGATTTTCTCAAATTCCTTTTTAACTGCGTGCGCCGGCCCGATTTTCCGGACGGCGGTCGCGAACGCTTCCGCTTCGCCTTGTCCTGTTTTCTTCTGCCATTCAATTTCTTCGCGCAGATGATTTTCCAGTTCGTCCAGCGGCACGGGCGTTTTGATTCCCCCGGCGATCATCTGCCGCCGCCAGTCCGTCATTGCGTGGTCGAGGTTGACATGGGTGGGAAGCGTTACGAAACGGTTGGCCGGGGTTCGGATTTTTCAATTTCCAGAAAAGAAACCGTCGGGAGCACGAGCATGGGCAGGGTCGCCCACAAAATTGCGACGACCAGTTGCCCGGGCGTGAAATCGAATCTTGGCAAAATCAGATACACAAAGGCGACAAACCAGACGGTTCCGGAAATGCCTCCCAGCATTCCGGCGACACCATGGAACTTCTGGTTGATGACCGGGGTCAGCCGGGGCACGATCTGCCACGCGAGATAAACGGATAACACCGTGGTCAGCACCGCCGAGAAACCCAGCACACGCTGGCCCAAGGTCGCGTCCTGCTTCAAGATGGCGATGCCCGCCGCCGCGGAATAAAACGCCAGCGTCGCCGCATAAAGGTAACCGGCCCGCCGCCGCAACTGCGCCCTGTCCGGATGGGCCGTTTTCATGAATTCCACGCGGAGCGTTTCCGGGTGACCAATTCGACTGACGGAAATGGCAAAGGCTTCCTGCCCGGGCAATCCCGACTGCATTTGCCGTTCGATCTCTTCACGCAGATGGCTTTCCAGTTCCTCCAGCGGCACGGGCGCTTTGATGCCGGCGGCGAGCATTTGCTGTCGCCATGCTTTGATGGATTGTTCGAGGTTGAATATCATGTCAAAAGGCGGATTGCAGGTTCTTCGGCCGGTGCAACTGCCAGATCGAAACAGCGCTGAAGATCGCGCAGGAACCGCACCAAAGCCGCCACGTCGCCGACGCACCAAAGCCAAGTGAAACCTGCGCGACGCATGCGATGAAAAGCAAAAGGGCAATCGTCCGAATGATGCTGGCCCCAAACCTTGCCCCGCGAAAAAGAAGAAAACTTCCAATCACGCCTGCGCCATAAAGAAGCGACGCGAGTGAATTGATGATAAAGATTTGCCGGTTTTGCAGGAATTGCTCCGGAGCAAGCTGGCGGCACGTGCTGTTGAGCGACCACAAACACCCTGCAAACCAAAGGAGCGCGAGGATGCGGTTTGCCAAGGGAGTGCCGTGAATTTTTTTGAATTCCGATTTTAAGGCGCTTGCCGGGCCAACCATGCGGACGGCAGTTTCAAACGCCGGTTCCGCATGGGTTCCCAATTTCAATTGCCGCTCGACTTCTTCGCGCAAATGAGTTTCCAACTCCTCCAGCGGCACGGGCGCCTTGATGCCGGCGGCGAGCATCTGTTTTCGCCAGTCCGCGATGGCTTGTTCGAGATCAAACATATTGCTCCTTTTTCAGGCCGGACAGCACATCGTGAACCAGCGTCCAGTGTTCGTGATGCTTTTGCATCGCGAGCTTGCCGTCCTTTTTAAGCGAATAGTATTTCCGCTTCCGTCCGGTCTCGCTTTCGCCCCAGCGCGATTTGATCAGGCCCCGGTGTTCCATCCGGTGCAGCACCGGGTAAAGCATCCCGTCCGTCCAGTTCAGCTTGCCCTCGGAGCGGGCCTTGACCTCCTGGATGATGGCGTAACCGTAACTCTCACCCTTCGCGAGCAGCGACAAAACCAGCGGTTCGGCGGAGGCGGCGACCAGTTCTTTGCGAATCATAGGAGCACGATACATAGAGTTTATATGTATGTCAAGCGGGAACGCTTCGGTGGCCACGGCGGCGGCGGAATTGAAAAAGTTTTTGACGGCGCCGGCGGGCTGATTTTTAACGAGGAGGCGCAAAGGCGCGGAAACGCCAGCCACCGAAAAGGAACTTCTTTGCGCCTTTGTTTCTTTGCGCCTTTGCGTTAAAATTCCCTGCATGAACATTCAAGTGCCGGTTCTCTGCGGTGCGAAGGCTGGAGGGGCTTAACATGAATCTGCGAGCAATCCTGCTAATCCTGATATTTGGGCTTGCGGCCAGCGGGTGCGCGACAAAGCCTGCCAGTGAATTACACAGCGGCACCGAAACATTGACCGGCATCGGATCTACCAACACAACCCCGATTACCATGGCCGAGCTGGTGAATGTCTTCGTCGAAGTAAAGTTGACTCAAATAAAACCAGGATTGGATCTCACAACCGGACAAGAAACCGAAATTCGTCAAATTCTGACCCGGCAAGCAAACGGGGGTTTTGAAACGGTATCCAATATCTTGCGGGGCACATTGTCGTCTCAGAAATTAGATGAAGCCGCAAAACAGCAGGCAAACTACCGGGCACAAATCAAATCGCTGCTGACACCACAACAGCTGACTGCATACGAAGAATTGAACAAAGCGCGTCTCGCCCGACAGGCTCGGGAAATGGCCGCCACCCAACTGCAACAACTGCAAGCCCCCCTGCAATTGAAAACCAATCAAATGGATGAGGTCTTTGCGATCCTGACCAGGCAAGCGGAGGCACAACTGTCCAACCTGGAGACCAACGCGACATGGACGCTGAACGATCGCGCTCAATTTCACGACAACACTGAGGCATTCCGTGATGTATTGACACCGGCCCAATTTAAAAGATTTCAAAAACTGCGGAACCAGCAATCACCTGCGGACTCGTCTTTCCTGCAAGAATTATTGCGGGTCCTTGGGCCCGCTTTACTCGCTGGCTCCCTGGCCGGGCGTCACTGACTTCATTCGTGTTGATTCGTGTCCTTGCGTGGTTAAGAATCCCCGCATGAACATTCAAGTGGCGGTGCTCTGCGACGCGGCGACCGAGGACAACGGCAAGCTCAACCTGCTCGGTTCGTTCGACACCATCTACGCGCCGCAACTGCCCGCCGTCCATCCGCAGTGCGCCGTCGCCCTGCGGGTCACATTCATGTCCGGCGACGAGGGCGCGCGCCAGCTCAGGCTGAACTTTGTCAACGCCGACGGTCGCGCCATCATGCCGTCCATTGACATCCCGGTGGCGGTTTCGTTGCCGGACGACGTGCATTTTCTCACGCGCAATTTCATCGTGAACATCCAGCAGTTGAAGTTCGCCGAGGCCGGCTTGTATTCCGTGGACGTCCGGCTCGACGACCGGTCGCAGGCCAGCATTCCGCTCTCGGTCAAACTGGTGGAACGTCCGGTGGTGTGAATGACGGGGCGCGGATTGTCCCAATCCGCAGCGCGTCGCCAGACATGCCAGCGTTGAAATCGGCCGAAATTCTTCTTGTTCTTCCATCCGCTGCGAGTTGGGACAACTCGCGCTCCGTTTGAAGTTTGGACTTTGAACTTCACCCTCGAAACTTTATTTTTCCGCCCGCTATGAACGAACCCATTTTACAACTCGACCTGCCCGGCATAAAAAAAGTCCGCTCCGGCAAAGTCCGCGAAGTCTTCGACCTCAGCGACAGCTTCCTGCTCGTCGCCAGCGACCGCATCTCCGCCTTCGACGTGATCATGCCCAACGGCATCCCGCGCAAGGGCGAGGTGCTCACGCAGATCTCGCACTTCTGGTTCGAGAAATTTTCTGCGCTCGTGCCGAACCATTTGTTGCGTCGGGCGAATGAACCGCTGGGAGTTCCGGCTTTAGCCGGTCTGCCTGCCGCGCAACTTGCCGACCTGCAACGCCGCTCAATGATCGTGAAAAAGGCCAAACCGCTCGCCATCGAATGCATCGTGCGCGGCTATCTGTCCGGTAGCGGCTGGAAGGAATACAAGAAATCGCAGACCGTCTGCGGCATAAAGCTTCCCGCCGGCCTGACCGAATCCGCCGAGCTGCCCGAACCGATCTTCACGCCGTCCACCAAAGCCGAGGCCGGTCACGACGAAAACATCTCCTTCGCGGAAGCCTGCAAGATTGTCGGCACCGGCCTCGCCACGCAGGCGCGCGACCTGAGCCTGATGATCTACCAGGCCGGACGCGATTACGCCAAGCAGCGCGGCATCATCATCGCCGACACAAAATTCGAGTTCGGCCTGGAAAGTGGCAGCGGTGCCTCACCGCAGGGCAAGCTGATCCTGATTGACGAAGTGCTCACGCCTGATTCCTCGCGCTTCTGGCCGGCCGACCAATACGCGCCCGGCCGCGGCCAGCCGAGCTTCGACAAGCAATTCGTCCGCGACTACCTCGAAACGCTGACGTGGGACAAAACCCCGCCCGGCCCGAAACTGCCGGCCGACGTTGTCGCCAGAACCAGCGCGAAGTATCTGGAGGCGTATGAAAAGCTGACGGGGAAGAAACTGTGAAACGCGGTTAATCGCAAAGGCCCAAAGTCACCAGGGAAATACGTGATGGGGCGAGACTCCGTCGAGCCCTGACTGAAAATCAAAGCCGCAAATGGGCTCAAGGGACTTTCGCCCCACCTTTATGTCTTGGCTTTGCTGGTGTGGACAGCAACCCCCACTGAAATCTCTGGGATTATGCCTTTGACGGAAGCACAGCGCGCGTTCGTCACCAGTCCCAAGGCCAGAAACAACGCCGCCACGAATGTCGGAATCCGGAAGAAAATTGTCTGGTTCATAAATGGTTCAAAATGGTTGCAATCAGTTTGGACGTGCCCGCCTGCCACCGGTTACAACCAAAGCGTTCATTTGCTGACGAACCACCGGCAATCTCGCGGATCGGAAATGACCTTCAAAGGTCGCAAGGGAAATCCCGCTTAACCGCCGGTAGAATTTTCATGCTCGATTGATTCTTCTGCGGAGGCGGAAGCATTGCCGCCAGCAATTCGTTGTCGAAGCCAATCGTCATATTCCTGAACTTGATTCAAATCCTCAATGGAAAGCGAAACGCCAGATGAAGAATGAGCAACACATCTTCGCTTTTCATTCAGTTCTTCCATCCAGAGCGTGCCTTTGTCTTTACCAACACCTTTCTTGCCGTAGGCAAAGATTTCTGAAAGCAACTCCCAATTATCAGTGACGATCTTTCGGTAATGGATGAGATCAAAATAATTTTCTTTCCCGCCACGCTTGCCGTCGTCTTCCTCAAATCGCTTTGTCACTTCAAGCCGAACTTGTTTGGGCACACCTTCCATCCACCAGTCAGATTCATCTTCACCAAATTCTTCCTTTAATTCTGAGATAATTACCTTCTGTAAAACTACCTCAATTCGGTCGATAATCTCTTTTGCTTTACTGTTAGTCTGCGCCTTTTCCTTTTCCAAGAATTCATCAAGACCGTCTGGATTAAAGTCAGGAAATTTTTCTCTGATAGCTTTTTCACCATGTCGCACGCGAGTGCCGACGCCTTGTGCACCACGAAGGTCTCGAAACTTCTTTTTTTCATCTTCCGACAAAGAACCAAGGTATACTGACAACGCTTCGCCGTATTTCTTTACAAGCTCGAACAGGTCGTCGCTGTCGCGATCAATAAGTTCCTTTCCCTGTTTTTCCAAATGTTGGAACACGCTTTTCAATACTCCAATGCCAGCACCGACCCCATCATTCATGGCAAGCCCACCGCCTGGCAACGAACCCTTATCCCACCAATCAGAAGCAGCATTACGAATCAGATCGAACCATTTGTTCAAAACGAAATTTGTGCGCTTGAGAGTTTTATCATTATCTCCAGTCCATAGCGGCCCGTATTCGAGAACGTGGCCACTCTTTTTCTTGGCTATGTGGAATGCGGCTTTTTCTATAGCAACGGCAAGGCTCGTTATCGTAATGCACCGTTTGGGGTCTTTTGTGTCCTCGGAAGTTTGAATCCGCTGATAGAAAACGGATTCAGGATTGGCGTCTAGTTCTTGAATTGATTTTGAAATGATCGCCCCTAAACGCACTTCGTCAGAATCTGCATCCCAATTCAATTCGGCCACCAAAGTTTGAAGCAGAATTTGAGGGACTTTTTTTTGCTTGGAATTTATTTCAATAAAAAGCCGCGCTTGCTGGCTTGGCGCTAGCCCTGAAAAAGCCGTAACTGAAAGCTTTGCCTTCTTTGCACGGTCGTGTCCCGAATAACCGAATAGACGATGTTGCCCGTCAATGATCCAAGCTGATTTGTAGGCAGGACGGATTTTCAACCAACCAAGAAGTCCAGATTCTTCTGTTTCGCCTTCTTGGTGCACTTGATCGAACTGAAGATGCTTCGTTTCAAGATTAACAACAATGCTGGTAGGAAAGTAACCCTTATTGCTGATGTATTGCTTAATTTTATTCAACCGCGATTTACTCACCATCCGCTGATACGCATTGATGTCTGATGCTTTTCCTTTTGAACGATGAGACACGTAACAAATTTTTAAAAGGTAATCCGGTGTGAGTGCAAAATTGTAACAGTGTTTTTCACCCATCTTAAAGCGAATTGCCGGAACGCAAATCTCTAACCCCGGCACCTCCTTGCCAGGCAGCATGTCGGCGAAAAACTGGTATTTTGCAGCGGTGCCAAGATGCCCAACCAAAGTTTCATAGTAAGATAAATCCTGCTCATCAAAGAGGATGACATTTGCCTCTTTTGCCCTGGCTTTATCATTGTCAGAAAGAATGATGTTGGAATGAAACATCGCCAGAACTATTTGGCGTTTGTGTTCGCCTTCGAACATTTTTTTAATTGCTGTCGAGAACGTGCCCCGAATTAGTGCGTGCTTTCCGAGTTCTTCCTGAAAATTCGTTCGCTTTGAAAGTGTCTGCGCCGACTTGCATTCAACAGCCAAAGCGATTTCGTAGTCTATTCCGATAACGTCAATTTGTGACTTTGGACTTTCACTGTCCTTGGGGTTGAGAGTCAGAAGGCCGCCTCCATGGTCTGACAGATGTGTGAAGCCCATTCGATAGAGTAACGTCCAGACTCGATCCTCTAACAGCTGATTGTGGGATTTGTCCCTTCTCAGCCTAACTGAATTCTCGTTTTTCTGATCCTCTACCCATCCGTCGGTTGTATTTTCCTCAACCAATTTGTTGTGGACGGTTTTTGTTTCATAATCGCGGCTCTTCTTTCGGGCCAAACTTCCTAAATCTTCGACAAGTTTTAGATTATCCAACATACATTTATTTAGTGAAAACAAATTCTGCGATATGCTTTCTGGCTTTTGGTAATCCACCAACTGCGGAATGGCGGACTACCGTTTGAGTTTTGAAACTTGAATAAATTTCTGCAATCGAAGCGTGTGCCGCATTGCTGATAATTACATAACAACCGCGTTGGGCAAGCTTCTCAGCCAACTTTGCTAATCTGATTTGGCCGGCCCATGAGAAAATTCTTTCGTTATATTGGATGAAGCCATTGTTTCCATGAGCAACCGTATACGGCGGATCAAAATAAACTAAATCGCCTTCTTTTGCATTTTTGACTGTCATTGCAAAGTCTCCGCAAACGAATTGAGTTGCTGCAAAAGATTTACTGACACTTCTAATTCTTTCGAAATCGAACTTTTTATCCGCCTTATCGCCGTATGGGACGTTAAACTCTCCACTGGAATTTACCCGATAGATTCCGTTAAACGAAAGTTCCATCAAATAGAAAAGGCGAGCGGCGCGTTCAATCAGGCTGGTTGGAACCTTTCCTCTGATTTTATAGTAATCAGCTTTTATATTTTCTAATTTTCTCAAAGCAGCGATTACTTCTTCAGGGCTTGCCTTGACTTGTTTATAACAGTTAATCAGTTCCTCGTTTGTATCACCAAGCGTTGCATTTGCTGGATTCAATTCAAAAAATAATGCTGCTCCACCACAAAATGGTTCATAATAATGATTATACTTTTTCGGGATAAGCGGAAGGATTTGGCTTAAAAGACGACGTTTGCCACCAGCCCAGCGAAACAACGGTTTTAACTTTTCAAAATTACCATCAAGGTGCAGCTGCGAAGCGGCTGACTGCGTTTCTTTCATCGCCCGACCCCCATCAAAAGGTCGGCAGCTGTAATGTCCAAAGCCTTGGCGATGAGAATGACGTTCTTGATGCCGGGATTGCGGACGCCGCGTTCGATGTCGCTTAGGTAAGTGCGGTCGATGTCGGCCTTTTCAGCGAGCGCCTCCTGGGAAAGCCCTTTTGATCGTCGGTTTTTTGCCACGCTCTGACCAAAGGAGCGTAAGATGGGGTCGCGCTTTTGCATTGCACATACTGCACTACTTTGTCGGAAATGAGTCTATCGGTGATGAGTGACAATATTTGCAGCCCAAGACGGCGCCTGAAACACGTCATAAATTTTTGATTCGTTTCGCGCTTCCGTTTCTCCAGTGTTAAAATCACCCCGCAAGCGGAGCAATCGATTTCAGCGAATCGCGGCGCGGCGGAAAATCCGCCCAACCGGTTCGGGTATTCACTTTTTATTCGCAATCCACGCTGGGCGCAGTAAGGTTTGAGCCATGACGACAACGCACATCGAAATCGAGAGCGAGGTTTTGAAATGGTCGCCGAGCGAGCGCGTCAGCCTGGCGGAACGACTGCTGGAAAGCGTGGACGGCTTCGCGTCGGAAGATGTGGATCGCGGCTGGCGCGACGAAACCGCGCGTCGCGTCGGCGAGGTGGAGTCCGGCAAGGAGTCCGGCCTGCCGTCCCGCGACGTTTTTGCGGAGGCGCGCGAGAAATTGCATGAAGCCCGCCAAGCATCATCCGCTCGCGCGAAGTGAGCTGATTGCCTCCGCGCTGTTTTACGAGGAACGCCGCCGTGGGTTGGGCGAGCGGTTTCTGCAAGCCGTGGAGGCGACCGAAGTCCGCATCTGCGAACATCCGCTTCGGGGCCAGCCGTTCGAGGCCGGGACGCGAAAGCAGCGCGTCAGAAAATTTCCGTTCGCGATGATCTACAAGGAATATCCCGGCTTCATCATGGTTTTTGCCGTCGCGCATTTCAGCCGCAAGCCCGGCTATTGGTTGGAGCGCCTCTGAAATTTTTCGCGCCACACGTTCAAGCTGGCGTTTGATTCGTTTCGCACCTTCATTTTCGCCGAGTTAAAATCATTCCGTGCAAGCCACGCCATTGATTTCAGCCCATCGCGGCGCGGCGGAAAATCCGGAGAGGGCTTTCACGTTCCCCGCTTTTCTAAAAACCCCGCGGCTGGATTGGTCAGATGATGGTTCGCACCGCCCAAGAATGCGATTGGTGAAATCCTCTCCTGGGGGAGAGGACACAGGTGAGGGCGGACGTTTAAACCATCCCGAAATATTGATTCCTTTCGCTCCTCCGTTTCCCCTGTGCCAAAATCATTCCGTGCAAGCCACGCCATTGATTTCAGCACATTGTGGTGTGGCGGACAATCCGCCCAACCGGTTCGGGAATTCACTTTTTATTCGCAATCCACGGCGGGCGCAGTAGATTTTGAGCCATGAGCGTGGAGCAACTGGAAGCCACTTTGTTGAAGCTGCCGCCGGCGGAACGCGCGGCGTTTGCCGACTGGTTTGACGCGCACCGGCATGAACTGGTCGCGGATGACTTGAGCGAGGCGCAAAAGGCCGAACTGCTCCAGCGCCGCCGCGAATACGACGAACACCCGGAACGGTTTGTCCGCATGAACAAGAAATCCCTCGACCAGATGTTCAACCGCGTCCGCAAAAATGTTGCCGCTCGACTTTCATCCGCTCGTTGAAGCCGATCTGGCCGACAGCGCGGAATGGTATGGCCGCCAGCAGCCTGGTCTAGACGACCGTTTTCTTGCCGAGGCCCACGGGTGTTTTGTTGATCTTCCGGCCAAAGCAGCTTTGTATGCGGTTCGTTTTGCCGACATCCGCCGCGTGAACCTTCCTGTTTTCAAACACGGCGTGTTCTACTTCATCGCTGACGATGCGGTTGTAGTGCTGGCTGTTTTGCACGGTCACCGCGATTCAAAAGCTGAACTGCAAAGGCGCAGAAAAATATTCCGTTGAACAAAATTCGGTTCGCTTCGCACCTTCATTTTCGCCGTGTTAAAATCATTCCGTGCCAGCGGAGAAATTGATTTCAGCGCACCGCGGCGCGGCGGAAAATCCGGGGAGGGCTTTCGCGTTCCCCGCTCTTCTTGAGAACCCTGCGGCGGGATTGGCCGGATGATGGTTCGCACCGACCAAAAATGTGATTGGTGAAATCTTCTCCTGTCCGTCTTCGCGGTGCTTCGACGCGATCGCGCCGAAGTTAAAGGCGGAGGCGGAGGGGAGAGGACACAGGTGAGGGCGGACGTTTAAACCATCTCAAACTTTGATTCCTTTCGCCGCTTCATTTTCCAAATCAATCAACAACGGGGTCGCGTTTGACAATCGGTCCAGTTCAAACGATTTTGCAGCGTCGAATGAATTGAACGCATTTATGAAAACATTCAGTTTTCAAAAGTCATTTTGGGCCGTGGCCATCATCGGGCTGGCGCTTGTGCCGCTGGCCGTCGCGGCGCAGGATGCAGCGGCCGGCACCGCGCCGCCGCTCGCCTATGGCGTGCCGCAAATCCTCCAACTCGCGCAGGCCAAGGTCGGCGACGATGTCATCATCGCCTACGTCCACCAGACCGGGAACAGCTACGGCTTGGACGCCGAGCAGATCCTCTATCTGCGGCAACAGGGAATTTCTGACCAGGTTCTCATCGCGATGCTGACGCGACCGAAACCCGCGTCGACACCCGCCCCGGCCATGCCGGCGACGGTCAACCCGGCTCCGGTGCAGACCCAGGCCGCTTACGCACAGCCCGCGCCGGATTATGTCCAGTCCGCTCCTTCCTCCAGTGTCTATGTGATGCCCAACAACCAGATTTACTACAGCAGCTGGTATCCGGCTTATTACCCGTATTATTCGTATTATTCGTATTATGGAGGATATTATCCGTATCTGACGTTTTCCTACGCTTGGGGCCGGGGCTATTGCGGCGGCAGATACTACCGTGGCGGCTATGGTTACCGTGGCGGCTACTACGGCGGTGGTTATTACAACGGCTATCGCGGTGGCAATTACGGTTATGTCGGCCGGGGCGGCTATCACGGCGGAGTGACCTATGCCGGTCGTGGTGCGGGATTTCACGGCGGAGCGGTCTTTGCCGGTGGCGGTGCGAATTATCATGGCGGTGGTTTTGCCAGGGCTGGTGGAAGCTTTCATGGCGGCGGGGGTTTTGGTGGTGGATTCCACGGCGGCGGCATGATGCATCGTTGATTTGGACCGGATCAGACGCCATCGTCGCCAAAACCACCGCGAAGTATCTGGAGTGCGTATGAAAAGCAGACGGGGAAGAAGCTGTAATCCGTCAACGCCGCTGTGCCAACGCGCGGGCAAGGAATAGTCTTGATCCGCCAACAGTTCCCGCCTTTGCTGACCTCGACGTGGCGAGTCAAATCTTGCGCGCCGCCAAATTATTGATTCACGACCTCCCTCACCCAAGCCCTACCCATGATCCGCGTAGCAGCCGACGTAAGGAGGCTCCATTTGAACGCCGTCGAGTTAGAGCCTCCTTACGTCGGCTGCTACGGTTCAGGGGCACCCATCGCGGCTTTTCGCGGGCCGTGGAATCTCTCCCCAAAGCGAGGGCTTTCACGTTCGCCGCTTTTCTGAAAACCCTGCAACTGCATTGGCCGGATGATTGTTTGCACGATAGCGGCGGAGACCTGAATCAGTTCTGGGTAATGACATGGACCCGGTCCGATTTCACCTCCACATCCAGGCCCGCATAGATGCTCTCGGCGGAAACCACTTCGGCCGGATTCTGCTTCAAGTTCTGCAATTGTGCCTGGAGCGCCGAAGGATTGTTGAATTTCCGTTCCACCACCACCCGCTCCGCCACGTCGATGCGGAAGCGGTTTTCGAGCAGGGCATAGTCCTTGTTGGCCTGATCCAGGCTGGCCCTGGTGGAATTGAGCTGCTGCGCGAGGTTGGCCACCTGGTTGGTCATCTGCCCGGTCAAATCGGTGACGCGCGTTTTTAAAGTTTGGTTCTCTGATTCCGCCCCGGCAACCCGCCGGTTTAGATTGGTGATCTGCTCAGCATCCTTGGCCACGGTGGCCTGGGCTTCCATCAGCTGATTGGAAAACGTCACTGCGGCCGACAAGGTCGCGTCGAGGCTGTTGGACAAGGTGAGAATCCGGCCATTGCCGATGGCGATGTCGGTGTGCGCCGAGTCCAGCCGGTTCGAATAGTCGGTGATCACCGCGACATCGCTGTCATGTTGCGCATTGTCGCTGTGCTTGACCATGACCAGGGATATGACCAATACGACGCAGGCCAAGGTGAGGGCTGTGGAGAGATATTGTTTCATAACGGAAAAGCGGGTTGCTGGCGCGGCGGATTCTGCCGCGTCGGGGCCGGACTGGTTGCTGTCAGGTTGAGTCGCATGAGAATTTATCCGCGGATGTATCTTGAAAAAACCTTGTCCGTTTGGCAACGGCAAACAATGACGGCATCCGGACAAGCGGTCCTTGCGGCCGGACTTTGGGCGTGTCGGGCATGGGCGAGGCATCACGGCGGAAAACCGCCAGAGAGCTGGCGCATTCCAGGACGCTACGCGTTCATCGCGCGTCACCAAACTGCGCCCCCGGACAATCGCCACATCAAAGATAAAATCCGGCAAAAGCACCCAGTGATACCTGATGCCGGTTTGTTATTTCACGCCGGTTCCGCCCGCTGCGAGTTGAATCATTGTTTCACCGGTTCTTGCGTCAGCAGAATGATGGTGAACACGCCCAGCACGGCTCCAAACGGCATGAACAGACATTCAACTCCCGCCACGACGAGACAGAACGCTTTAACCTCAATCCACACCATTACAAAGTGGGACTAGACATATAACGCGAAAGCCCAACCAAGCCCAGCACCTAACGGCAATTCTTCCACGCCGTCGAGCGATTCGGGAGCCACACCGGGGCCACCATCAATGAACTGAAACGCAAGGTCATTTCCACCGCTGCCTCCCCAACAAAAAACCCCGCAGGTAAATGCCTGCGAGGTTTGTCTTTGAAAATTGTCGGGCGGCGGGTCAGCCGTTGTTGCCGATGGCCTCGACGGGGCAGCCTTCCATGGCTTCCTTGCAGCGCGCCTCTTCATCAGGCGTGGTCGGCTGCTTGTAAACCAGCGAATAACCGCCGTCGTCGTTGCGCTTGAAATTGTCGGGGGCCGTTTCGCGGCACAGGTCGCAGTCAATGCACTGGTTGTCCACGTAGTATTTTCCAGGAACGTTTTCGGGATATTTGTTTGCTGCGTCTGCCATAAAATTTAATTCAAAGTTTAGGGAATCAATATGCCCGCCGTTCGGAATGATGGCAAGTTCGATTTGAATCCGGCCACGGAAGGGGGCGCATCTCAATTTTTGCGGGGGTCGCCGTGAAGGATGTGGGGGAAGAGCAGGTGCCAACGGTGATTGCGCCAGAAAGTTTCCAGACACATCAATCCTTCATCGCCCGCACAACTCCAGAACTGG
>DATLVR010000008.1:0-30881 GCA_035577265.1 Verrucomicrobiia bacterium
TTGCGCGAGCGGTTCCAGGTGGATGTCACCTATCATCTCAACACGCACGGCGACGCCGACGTGGTTCTCACCGGCGTCATCACGCGCTACCATCGCCAGGGTTTGAGCTATTTGAACAAGGACGCCACGACCACGCAAAATTACCGGGTGGATATCGTGGCGCATGTCATTGCCCGTGAACGCGCCACCGGCAAGACGCTCTTCGATAAAAACGTGACCGCTTACACGCTGGTCAATGTCGGCGCGGATCTGGCCTCTTCCGAACGGCAGGCTTCGCCGCAACTGGCGGAGGATCTGGCGCGGAACATCGCCGAACTGCTCACCGACGGGGCGTGGTGAAATTAGTTGTATTTTCCGGAACCGGTTTTAAGTTGGTCCTGTCTCTCAAAACAAACCATCAACCAAACAATCCCCATGAAAACATCCGTCCTAAAGGCCACCGTCCTGACTTTGTTTGCGGTGGCGATTGTCGTTGCCCCCGCGGCCCTGCGCGCCGATGAATCCACCAATGCTCCCGCCTCCGGCCAGGAAGGGGCCAAGCATAAGAAAAGCGAACACGCCACCGTGCCGTTCCGCGGGAAATTGACCGCGATCGACAAGCAGGCCATGACGATCACGGTCGGCGAACGCACGTTTGAGATCACCTCGGAAACGAAGATCACGAAAGATAATCTGCCCGCGACCCTGGCCGACGGCGTGGTCGGGGAAATGGTCGGCGGCGCGTATAAAAAGAACGCCGACGGAAAATTGAGTGCGACGATGGTTCACTTCGGCCTGCCCGCTGGCGAGAAGAAACCGGAAGGCACAAAGAAAAAGCAAGCGGACATGGAGAATGGCGAATCCAGCCCCAACAGTCCGCCGCAATAAGACCCCAAAATCCCGGCAGCTTTCAGGCGGGCGGCAACGCCCGCCTGTGTCATTTCACTGACGCCGCCACCAGCTGGTAAGCCCTTTGGCCTTGGTGGAGCTTTGGGTTTGCGGCGAGTGTGAGCGTTCCCGGAGCAGCAGGCTGCGCGCAGCCTCGAGTTCCATGATGAATTCGTCGTAGCTCAGGAACCGATCCGACGGATTTTTTGCCATGGACTTCACCAGCGTATCGCTGGTCCGCTGCGACACTTCCGGCAGGACGAGGTTCGGCGGCGTCAACGGCGTGTGCACCTGGGCCGTGATGACTTCCTCAACCGTGGGCGCGTCAAAGGGAACGTGTCCGGTCAGGGAGTGATACAGCGTGGCGCCGAGGCTATACATGTCGGACAGGAAGGTTTCCGGCTCGCGCTTGATCTTTTCCGGCGCGACATAATACGGCGTGCCTTCGGTGACGGAGGATTGCTCCTGCTCCGCTTCGGCGCTTCGTGCCAGACCGAAGTCCACCAGCTTCGGTTCGTTGTCGTAGTCGAACAGAATATTGCCCGGCTTGATGTCGCGGTGGATCAGATTGTGCTTGAGCGCGAGGTCCAGGGCCGAGGCGATTTTGATGCCGATGTCCAGCACTGCGAGTTCGTCCACGCGCGTTTGCTTGTCGATGCGCGTATCGAGGCTGCCGCGGTCGGCCAGTTCCATGACGAGATAGCGCAGGCCTTCCCATTCATCGAAGGTGTAAATGTGGATGATGTTCGTGTGGTTCAGCCGGGCGCAGGCGCGGGCTTCGCGGTAGAAACCTTCCAGGGCCGCCGGATCCTCCAGCAATTCTTTCTTCATCAACTTCACGGCCACGAGCCGTTCCAGCACCGTGTCCCAGCCGCGATACACCGTGCCGTTGCCGCCCGAGGCGACGAAGCTGCGCAGCTCGAATTGTCGCAGCATCATCGGCATCATGATCGGCCGACCGCATTTGGAACAGGGCACGGTCGCCAGCGGCGCGAGATCGCCGGGAATGAACACCTTGGTCTCGCAGGAGCTGCACGTCACCATCTTTAAGGCTTTGTCACTCATGATTTGCAGCCAATCTAGCACTCCACCGGAATCCGACAACGCAATTTTCGCCGGGCAAATCCGGGAGCGCGGACGGCTCGTCCGCGAGTTAGTTGTAAAGGCACGTTTTGCGAATCCGCCTGCTTGCCCCCAATGTCCACATTTGACAAAGCATTCATCCATCGGGACACGCGGACGAGCCGTCCGCGCTCCGCGCAATAGTTTGACAAACACCCGCTGATCGTGTTTCCTATGCGCGTCGAATATGAAGACCACGTTTTCAACCATGCTGAATTCCGTGCAGGCCAAAGGACATACGTCCATTTGGATGCGCGTTGATTGCCAGTTTGGCATCGTGGGAATGAACTTCTGATTTAACTGACCAATTTCAAAAGACCCGCGATTGCCAGTCAATCGCGGGTTTTCTGTTTTATTACCAGACCTTTTTTAACCAAAGACGAAAGAGAGATAGCATATGAAGAAGAACAAAACATTTGTGCCAACCCGGTTCGGCCCGGAAACGCGCTTTGAGCTGCGGCCTGTGCCGACGGCTCCGTTCCGCGCCACGCAGGAAACGGAATTTGAGCGGCTCAAGAGCCAGCTGCTCGCCCAACAATTGCAACAGGTCGCCGAGGTGGAACTGATCCCGCCGTTGCGGCGGGCGGCCAACGAAGCGGCGGCACTCGCCTGGGTGACCTTGTTCCCCTTGCTGGTGTTCCCGGTGTTGTTCGAGGAAAAGACGGCGGCCGCGTTGCGTCAGGCCGAACGGCAGGCGCGTATCTACGCCAACACTCGCGAACTCGTCGCCGCATGAACTCGTCGCGTCATGGCAAAGCGGCGGCGGAATCGCGCCGGCAAATGAAGTGACGGGTGACAAGTGGCCAGTGACGTTCGCTCATGTCACCCGCCACCTGTCACCTGTCACAACTTTTGTGGGGAAATGATCCGGAGCGCGGACAGCATCTTCGCGTCGTCGAGGTGAAAGCTTCGGCCGGATGCGGAACTGTTCGCGCTCCTACGTCGTTGGCAAGAATCGCGTCGTGACTCTTTCACAAAATCATTTGGCAGTTCCTGATTCGTCGTTTAATCCCTGATCAATGATTCTGCTTCTTCTTGCTCGCCGAGTTCGTAGCGTTCTAAGATTTCCAATATGGTTTCTGTGGAAAGAGACGTCCCTGTTTTCACCCACGCGATGACGCTGCGCGCTGTCTTGTGACGTGAGATGGAATTGTCATAAGTGGCATGACCAAGTTCCATCAGGCATCCAAAACGCAGACTGCGCCACGAATAAGAACGCGATGATTCTTTGCGGTGAGCGACCAGTTGCTTGCCGATATGGTCATTTGGCTCAATGGCTACAATGCCTTCGATTGTCTCATGTCATTTTTGCTTAACGGGATAGGTGGCCGCCCGTCACGAATCGGATGGTGCAATTCAACTTTCTTCTTATCGAACGATTCGGGAGCAACGGGGCATCCCTGTGCCAAGTCTTTTAACTCCTCGCGAACATTGCCGGAGATCAGAAAACGATCCATCGCCGATTGCTCGGCTACCGTCCATTGTTTCAGCGAATTCAGCAGCAGGCAAAAAGCCCGCACTTCGCGAGTGAGTTCGTCGCCAAGGCACAGTGGCAACGTGTTTCTTTCCAGAAAGGCAATCATATCCGGATCGCTCGTGGCCAACTCCTTGGCCCGGCGTTGCAATAGAGCGCCGATTTCACCCAAGAATTTCTCGAAGGTTTTCCGGGGAAGCTTTTGATTCATCAAGCCGGGCGACGCAGCGGCGATGCGTGCATAATGATCAATGTATTCTTGAAGTGCTTTGCGCCGATTGTTCCCTTCAAATTTTTTGGTTGCTCTATACCGTTGAAATTGGCGGTTGGTTTGTAAAGGAGTCATAAACGAATCAGTCCCATATTTTGCAGTCGGTGGATTTCATTTTAACGCCGCGCATGATCGGCAAGATGCAGATTGAGAATTTTTATGCGCCGGTCGGCGTGATCCTGCCAGAACTTGACGGCGTATTTGCCGCAGATGTGGATGTCCACGCGGCGGTCGGTGTGGTCAGGTTCGGTGTAATCGGAAAATTTTTGTGGATCATTGCGGATGGCAGCGAACCGGTTGCGCAAAAGCCGTTGCTCCCGGCGGGAAAGGGTTCCGAGAAACTCAATGACCTCAATGAGCAGTCGGTAGTTCAAGGTCAGTTGTCGGACAAGCCCAGCCGACGGTCCAAATCTTCCAGCGTGGCAAATTCCGAGGCGGGCCGGTCAATCTTTTCCGCGAGCTTTTTGCGGTAAGCCTCATCGCGCGCATCTTGCAACGACACCAGAAACGCCGTCAACTGCCGTTGCTCATCCGCATCCAGCGCAGACAGTTCTTGTTTCAATACGTCAATGCTCACGGCCGTATTCTAATGCCTGATTGCGTGGCAGCAACCGGCATTTTTGATAGTGGTCTAGTATGAAAGGCGATCGTTGGCGCCCGAAAGCGGCGGTAAACCGCACGCAGTCCAGACGCTCCGCGCGAGGTGAAGGCGTTCGTTGATCGCGGAGCGTCTGGACTGCGGTTGCTTCAGCACCGCTTTTCAACCGGCCCAGACCGTCGCTCCATCCAAACCATACCACTACCAAAATTTTACCGGGAGGAGACGGCGCTCCCCGGCGGTTCGGGGCATCACTTTTCCTCGACGCGTTGAATTCGCGCGCCGAGCTGCTTCAACTTCTCATCCATCTTCTCGTAGCCGCGATCCAGATGGTAGATGCGGTTCACCTGCGTCGAGCCTTTCGCCGCCATCCCTGCGATGACCAGCGCCGCCGATGCGCGCAGATCGCTCGCCATCACCGGCGCACCGCTCAACGGCTTGCCGCCCTTCACGATCGCGCTTGGCCCTTCAATCTCAATGTCCGCACCGAGCCGCGCCAATTCGCTGACGTGCATGAAGCGCGATTCAAAAATCCGTTCCGTGATGATGCTGATGCCCTTGGCCAGCACGAGCAGCGACATCATCTGCGCCTGCACGTCCGTCGGGAAACCGGAATACGGCAGCGTGGTGATGTCCACGGGTTTTAATTTTCCCTTCCGGCGGGCGATCAGATTCGCTCCGCTCCGTTCCACCGCCACGCCGGCCTCGCCCATTTTATCAATCACCGCGCGCAAATGCTCGGCTCGCGCATTTTTGACAATCACCTCGCCATTGGTCGCGCCGGCGGCGATCAAAAACGTGGCCGCCTCGATGCGGTCGGGAATCACTTCATGCTCCGCGCCGTGCAATTTATCCACACCCGTGATGGTGATGGTCGGGCTGCCCGCGCCGGTGATCTGTGCGCCCATTGCGTTCAGGAAATTCGCCAGGTCCACCACTTCCGGTTCGCACGCGGCGCTTTCAATGACCGTCATGCCGTCGCCCAGCGTTGCCGCCATCATCACGTTCGCGGTGCCGAGCACCGTGGGGCCGGCGCGCCCGCCGAGGAACACGGAGTTGCCGGTGATTTTCTTCACCGTCGCATCAATGTAACCGCCCTCAATCTTGATTTTGACGCCCAGGGATTCAAATCCTTTCAGGTGCAGATTGATCGGCCGGGCGCCGATGATGCAGCCGCCGGGCAATGAAATGCGCGCCTTTTGCAACCGCGCCAGCAGCGGTCCGGCGATGCAGATGGACCCGCGCATTTTGCGGACGAGGTCGTAGTCGGCGTAGCCTTTGATCTTTTTGGCGTGGACGGTCAGCGTGCCGTCTTCAAATTTTGCCGTGGCGCCGAGTGATTCCAGGATTTTCACCATGAAGCGCGTGTCGCTCAGGTCCGGCACGCGGCGGATGACGCACGGTTCGTCCGTGAGCAGCGTCGCGGCCATGATGGGGAGCGCGGCGTTCTTGCTGCCGCTGATGGTGACCTCGCCGTGCAACGGCACGCCGCCTTTGATTAAAAAACTGTCCATGTAAAAAATTGGATTGGTGGATAAATGGATTGGTGGATGGTTGGGTGGAAAGCCGGTCGCGCGCGAAAATCCAATTATCCAACAATCCAAAAATCCATAAACCCGGATTAAACGTCGTTCCTTCGCGCGATTATGATTCTGGCGCGCTGAGAGTAGTCTTCCTTGACCGCTTCGACAATCCACTTTTCCGTTTCAAATATTTTGCGGATGGCGTCAGCCTGGCCGTCGCCGAATTCCACCATGATTTTTCCGCCCGGTTTCAAGCACGCCATGGCTTGGGAAGCGATCAACCGGTAAAACTCCAGGCCATCTTTGCCGCCATCGAGTGCGAGGCGTGGGTCAAAATCGCGAACTTCCGGCTGGAGCGTCGCAATTTCGGAGGAAGGGATGTAGGGCGGATTGCTGAGGATGAGGTCAAAGGAGCGCGGGCGGCTCGCCCGCATGTCTGCATCCAACTCGCGGGCGGGCCGCCCGCGCTCCTCTACGACATTCAATGCCGCAAAACCATCGCCTTCCAGGAATTCAACGCGCTCAACAACTTTGTTTCGCGTCGCATTTTCCCTGGCCAGTGCGAGCGCGTCAGTGGATATGTCCGTGGCGACGATTCTTGCATTTGGACATTTCGCCGCCAGCGCGACGGCGATGCAACCGCTGCCGGTGCAAAAGTCCAAGGCAGTTGAGGGTTGAGAGTTGAGAGTTGAGAGGAATTGCCAGCCGAGTTCGGCGAGCAGTTCGGTTTCCGGACGCGGCACGAGCACGTGGCGGTTCACCGTGATTTCGTAGCCGCAAAAGGACGTTGAACCGGTGATGTGCTGGAGCGGTTCGCGCTGGCTGCGGCGTTTGATAAGCTCGCGCAGCGTGTCGGTTTCCGTTGTCGTCAGTCCGCGCTCGAAATTCAAATAAAGCTTCATGCGCGGCATTTTAAGCAGGTGCGCGAGCAGCAGTTCCGTTTGCAGGCGCGGCGAATCCACACCTTTTTTGGTGAGAAATTCGGTGCTCTTCTGGATGGCTTCGAGGACGGTCACGCGGAGAGTCTAAGTTCAAATCACCGCGGATAAAATCCTTTTTGCCGGAATCATTTCTTGTCGGGAGCGACTTGATTCGCCGGTGATGCCCGCGGATTGTAGCGCAGAGTGTCACTCTGCTGTGTCGCGGATTGGCAATCCGCAGGCCGTATTGCAATTTGATACCCAGCCGACTACCAGTCGGCGAAACAGCAGGTTGCCAACCTGCGCCACGGCAAGGCGGCCGACAAATCAAGGCGCGGTCTTTTTGTCGCGCGTGTGGACGAAGAGGCCGAGGTAATAAACGATGTAGTAGCCGGCGATCAGGCCGAAGAGGAAATAAGTCAGCGCGCTTTGGAAGGGCGGTGGTGTGTGGGGAACGCCGGTGGTATGGCGCAACGCCAGGAACCGATACGCCAGCCGCCCGAGAAACAACAGTGACAGCGCGACGCCGATCTTCGTGTTGGGCGTGTAGAAATGCCCTTCCGCTGTCGTTTCAAACTGCGTCAGCCGCAGGCCGACGAACCCCAGCGCGACGCCGAGTGCCAAACCGCCGCCGATGCCCAGCATCAACTTCGGGATGCCCAGCGACAGGAACAGCAGCACTGCGCTGGCGACGGAAAAAATCACGATGGAAATCGTGATGCGGACGGGGCGCAGTTTTTGCCGGCCGATGTTGCGGCGTAAGCGGCGATGAATGCCCCACGCAACCAAACCGCAAAATATAATCGGTCCGATCAGTGAAGCCATGCGCGGAGATTAGATTTTCGAGTTTGCTTGTCCAGACGAATTCTTGCGGGTGCGGACAAACATCATTTTCCCTCCACACCTTTGAGATACGCAAAAATAAGTTCCGGCAGATCGTTGCTGTAACCGCCTTCGAGCAGGCTAAAAAACGGCACGCCAAGTTGTCGCAGCGACTGGCCGATCCAGTGAAAATCCTCCGCCAGCAGGGAGGCTTCGGCCAGCGGGTCGTGGGCGTAGGCGTCAAATCCGGCGGACACGGCGACGAGGTCAGGCCGGTAATGTTTCAGATCGCCCAGCGCGTGGACGAGTGCGGCGCGATAGGTGGCGCGCGGTGCGCCCGGGGCGACGGGATAATTGAAACAGTTGCGTCCGCGATTTTGAGCGCCGGTGTTCGGATACGCCGGATGCTGGTGCACGGAAAAAAATTCGATGCCGGGCAGGTTCAGCAAAATGGCTTCCGTGCCGTTGCCGTGGTGCACATCGAAATCAAAAACCGCGATGCGCTTGAATCCGTCACCCCTCACCCCGGCTCTCTCCCCTCCGAGGGGAGAGGGAGAAGAAATTACCGCCGCTTCCAGAACGGCGATGGCGATGTTGTTCAGATAGCAGAAGCCCATGGACTGTTCGCGTGTGGCGTGATGGCCCGGCGGGCGCATCAGGCTGAAGGCGTTTTCGCCGGCGCGGGCGGCGGCGAGCGTAGCGAGTGCGGCGGCGGCGGACGCGCGGGCATAATTTGCGATGCCTTCGTAAAAGGGCGTGTCGGCATCGAAGTGCTGCGGGATTTGCAGGCGGGCAAGCATTTCGGGCGTGTGGGCGCGGAGGATTTGTGCATCCGTGATCCGGCCGGGCTCGTCAAAGGTGAGGGAAAGTCCGGTCTGGTTGCGCAAGCGTGCGAGCGTGCCGGTGATGCGCGCCGGGTTTTCGGGATGACCGGCCTGCGCAAATCCGGCGCAGCGTTCGTCAGTGATGATTTTCACGGGGAAAATTGAACCATGAACGGATGCCGGTGAACAAGAATTTTACCGGCGCGGAATGTTTTTGCAATGGCGGCAAAGTCCGCTAAATTTGCGGCCCAAACAGGGACGATTTAAATATGAATAAACAATGGTTCACAATCGCGGCGGCACTGGGTGCGTTCACTTTGAATGTCGGCGCATGGGATTATGACGGACATCACATGGTCAACGAACTGGCGCTGGCGTCGCTGCCGAAGGATTTCGGCATTGACCTGACGCCGGCGATCAAGGGCCGCATCGCGTTTCTCGCGGGCGAGCCGGACCGCTGGCGCAACGTGCCGGATCTGACGCTGAAACACTACAACGGCCCGGATCATTATCTGGACCTGGAAGATCTGGGATTGTGCGGGCTGACGCCGGCGACGCTGCCAGTCATGCGCTATGATTTTGTCGCGGCCATCGCGAATGCGCGCACGGCGCACCCGGAAAAATTTCCGGCGATCGATCCGGCGAAGGACGCCGATCACACGCGCGAGCTTTACGGATTTCTGCCGTGGGCGATCACGGAATATTATTCCAAGTTGAAGTCCGATTTCACCTCGTTGAAGACCTTTCAGCAATACGGCGGCACGCCGGAGGAGATCGCGAATGCCAAGGCGGACTGCGTTTATGTGATGGGCGTGATGGGGCACTATGTCGGCGACGGCGGTCAGCCGCTGCATACAACGAAGCATTTTGACGGCTGGGTTGGGGAAAACCCGCAAGGTTACACCACCGGTCCAGTGAAGGACGAGCGGGCACGGATTCATTCGTGGATTGACGGCGGCTATTTCAAAAAAATCGGCGGACTGAAGTTTGACGCGCTCGTCGGGAAGATTCATCCGGCGGAAAAAATCGCCAATGCGGATGAGCCCGAGGGGATGTTCCGCGACGTGGTGACGTATATCCTGGACCAGAACAAATTTGTCGCGCCGCTGTATCAGATGGAAAAGGACGGCCAGCTTTCCGGCGAGGGCGAAAAAGGGATGGAAGGCCGCCCGTTTCTGGAAGGCCAGATCGTCAAAGCCGGCCAGATGCTGGGCAACATCTGGCTGACGGCGTGGCTGGATGCGCCGGAGGACAAGTATCTTCAACAGCAGCTCAAACAGCGCAACGAAAAAGCAACCGCGGCGAAATAAATCCCGCCCGCTCCACGAGCCATGACCAATGCGACGGCCATGCGGATCAGCGCCGCGACCGGATTTCTGGCAGTGACGCTGGGCGCCTTTGGCGCGCATGCGTTGAAGGAAATTCTGGCGCAAAACGGAACCACCGCGATCTGGGAGAAAGCGGTGTTCTATCACTTCATCCACGCGGTGATGCTGTTCGTGATTGCGGGACGAAAACCGTTTCAGGCGGGCGCATGGTGGAGCTTTTTGGCGGGCATCCTGATTTTTTCCGGCTCGCTCTATCTCCTGGCGGTCACGAACATCAAATGGCTGGGCGCGATCACGCCGTTTGGCGGCGCGGGTTTTCTGGCCGGCTGGGCCTGGCTGTTCTTTTGCCGGAAGAACGACAATTGATCGGGAGTGATTTTATGCAGGCAGCCTCCGGCTTCCGTGCCGAACTTGGTTCCTTGCCGGGCGAACACATTTTGAAACACTCCGTCGTGATCTCATGAGTTTATTTGTTCCAGGCCAACGATGGATGAGCGAGTCGGAGCCGGAACTCGGGCTGGGCACGATCGGGCAGACCGGCGGTGGCCGCGTGCAGGTCGAGTTCACAGCGGCGGGCGAAACGCGCACTTACGCCGTGGACCAGGCGCCGCTGAAGCGCGTGCGCTTTCGGGCAGGTGACCGGATCAGAACGCGAGCGGACAAGGAATTCATTGTTCAGGAAGTCGTCGAGCAATCGGGCTTGCTGATTTACGTTGGTGAAAAGCAGCAACTGACCGAAGCTGAGTTGAGCGACCGCGTCAGTTTGCAAGGACCGCAGGAGCGTTTGTTCGCCGGTCGCTTTGATTCTTCAAAGGCGTTCGAGTTGCGTCGCCGGACGCTGGAGTTGCTTCATCGCGCGCGAAAATCGCCGGTGCGCGGCTTTGTGGGCGGCCGCATCGATCTGATTCCGCACCAGCTCTACATCGCGCAGGAGGTCGCCGACCGGCACGCCCCGCGCGTGATGCTGTCGGACGAAGTGGGGCTGGGCAAAACCATCGAGGCGTGCCTGATCCTGCATCGTCTGCTGTTGAGCGGACGGGCAAATCGCATCCTGGTGCTGGTGCCGGAATCGCTCGTGCACCAGTGGTTCGTGGAGATGCTCCGCCGCTTCAACGTGTGGCTGAATATTTTTGATGCGGAACGGTGCGCGTCCATCGAGGCCGGCGAACCGGGCGCGAATCCGTTTCTGGATGATCAGCTGGTGCTGACCAGCATTGATTTTCTCGCCGGCGATCCGCGCCGGTCAGAACAGGCGGTGGCGGCGGGCTGGGATGTGCTCGTCGTGGACGAAGCGCATCATCTTGAGTGGTCCGAAACCGTGCCCAGCCGCGAGTATCAGGTGGTCGAGGAACTCAGCCGCAAATCCCAAGGCTTGTTGCTGCTGACGGCCACGCCGGAACAGTTGGGTGTGGAAAGCCACTTTGCGCGGCTGCGGCTGCTCGACCCGGACCGGTATCGCGACCTCAAAACGTTTCAGGGTGAATCGAAAGATTACAAAGCCACCGCCGAACTTGCCGCGAAGCTGCGCGACGAAACCAAGCTTTCAAAGCAAGACATCACCTCGCTGCGCCGCTTGCTCACGCATGATTCCCAACTGGAGCCACGCCTCGCGGAGCTGGAACAGGGAAGCCTGGCAGCGCAGCATGCACTGCTCGAAGAGCTGCTGGATTTGCACGGACCCGGTCGTGTGCTGTTCCGCAACACGCGCGCTGGCATGAAAGGTTTTCCCAAACGAACCGTGCGGCTGGCGAAATTGGATCCGGGCCCGGAAGCGGAGCATTGGCTGGATCGTGCCTCCACTGAATTTGCCGGGGACACCGGCGACACCCAGTTGCAAGCCGGGTTTGATCTGGCGAAAGATCCACGCGTGCTCTGGTTCGTAAAACTGTTGGAGCAACTCGAACCGCAAAAAGTCCTGTTGATCACTCGCAGCATCGAAAAGGCCGAAGCCATTGATGCGGCGCTCCGGCGTCATCTCACCGTCAAGACGGGCATTTTCCATGAAGGACTCACGCTGCTGCAACGGGATCGCAACGCCGCCTGGTTCGCCGAGCCGGACGGCGCGCGGCTGTTGATCTGTTCGGAGATCGGCAGCGAAGGGCGCAATTTTCAATTCGCGCGTCACCTGGTCCTGTTCGACCTGCCGCTGAATCCCGAACTGCTGGAGCAACGCATCGGACGGCTGGACCGCATCGGGCAGAAAGCGGACATCCAGATCCACGTTCCGTTTCTTGCGCAGAGCCCGCAGGAAGTGTTGGCGCGGTGGTATCACGAAGGATTGAACGCCTTTGAGAGCAACCTCGAAGGTGGCAACGAACTGTTGCACCGGTTCGGGCGGGCGGTGCACGACCTGGCGTTGGAATTTCCCGTGGCGGATCATGCCAGTGCCGGGGCGGAACTGGCCGGCTTGTTGAAAAAGACCAAAGCCGCGCGGCAGGAAATCCGCCGCGTTCTCGAACAAGGCCGCGATCGATTATTGGAACTGAATTCATTCCGCCCCGCCCGGGCGCAGAACATCATCAGCCAGATTCAGGAACAAGACGGGCAACCGGACTTGGAAAATTATCTGCTCGATGTGCTCGATCACTTCGGCGTTCACATCGAGGAACTGGCGCCGCACACCTGGCAATTGAATCCATTGGGGATCACCACGGATTCGTTTCCGTCCATGCCCGCCGAAGGCATGATCGCCACCTGCGACCGCCGCCGCGCGCTGAGCCGGGAAGATGTCGGATTTCTGACGTGGGATCATCCGATGGTCACCGGGGCCATGGAATTGCTGCTGGGGGCGGAAACGGGAAACTGCGCCTTCGCCGTGCTTCCGACCGCCAACGACCGGACGCTGCTGCTGGAATTGATTTTTGTTTTGGAGGTCATCGCTGCTCCACGCCTCCATGCGGATCGTTTTCTATCCCCGACGCCGGTCCGCGTGATCATCAGCCACAAACTCGTGGACGTCACCGAGACTTTTCCCGATGCCGCCTGGCAACAAAAACTGGAGAAAGGGTCGCCTTACAGGCTGATTGAAAATGCGGACATCGCCCGGCGGACTCTTCCGGCCATGTTCACGTCTGCGACCGCGCTGGCCGAAACCCGGGCGGACAAACTGCGTTCCTCCGCCCTGACGGAAATGAATCATCTGCTGGGCCGCGAAGTGGAACGCCTGCAATCCCTCGCCCGAGTGAATGACCACGTGCGCCCGCAGGAAATCGAACTGGCGAAAGATCAGCAGCGCGAACTGGCGGCCATCCTGCAAAATGCCCGGCTGCGATTGGACTCGCTGCGTCTGATTTGGAAAGGTCCGCCCGAAACGCTGAACACCTGAGGCTGGATGGTTTGGCGGGCCCACTCGGATTTCGATGACTCCAAGCTTAAACGTAGTATCACCTGTTTAGGTGATTTTGACATGACTGTTTTAAGCGATATACAAGCGAGGACTTTCACCTATTATGAATTTCTATCAATTTAAAACATTCTGAGGCTGCGTTTAATCGCTAGTGTGTTGAAACAGCCATGAATTTGCCTTCAGATTATCAATGAAAATCGGGCTGTTAGGACATTGTTTGAGGATCGCACTTTTTATTGCCAGTATCCACGGTGGCAATGTCCTCGCTGCTCTTCCGATTGTAACCACCAACACCCAGCCTGTGACTGCCGTGGACGTGGTTGGCGGCCAGATCGTCTTCAAGGCAGCTTTTAGCGGCACCAGTCCGATTTTGTATCAATGGCAGATTATTGGCAGTGGCATGACAAATAGTATTCCCGGAGCCACCAATACTATGCTGACACTCAATAACCTGCAGCTTGCAAACACGGCCTCCTACCGGCTGCAGGCTTCCAACAGTTTTGGAGTTGCTGTAAGTGCCGCGAGTTCGCTTACGGTTAATTCGCTGGCACCGGCGGTGAACAACATTATCACCTCGTTTGCCGCACAGACGGGCCTCGGCAGCGCGCTCACCAATTTTGTCCCTACTTGGATGGTCGCGTCTGGCAGTTTGATTGCAGGAAAGTCTCCCAGTAACGTCGGCAACGGTAATTTCAGTGATCCGAATGGCGGTGGCGCGGGCGCGGTGGCAGTGCTCACCGACGGCAATTTTGGCTGGCTCAACTATTGGCCAAATGTGGGGCATAGCACCACCGAAGTCACGTGTGGCACCGTTGGCGGCGGGGCAGGACAATCGGTGACCTATACTCTAACGGGCTCAGCCAGCGGATACAATCTCACGAACATCATTGTTTACGGGGGGTGGGGCGATGCAGGCCGGGACCAGCAGGCCTATACGATTTATTATTCCACCGTGGCGTCTCCAACAAATTTTGTTGCACTGACGAGTGTCAACTACAACCCCGCAAATCCGGCCAATGTGCAATCCGCCACCCGAATGACGCTTGCCTCGACCAATGGTTCTCTTGCCACCGGGGTTGCCGCCGTGAAATTTGATTTCACCTCTCCACCAGGAGAAAACGGTTATTCCGGTTATTCAGAAATTCAGGTGTTTGGGGTTCCCTCTGGCGCGCCTCCGGTTGCCAACCAACCCACCTGTTTGCCTGATTCGCCCGTCAGTGCCGGAACCCTCGTGACGTTCAATGAAACCGCCAGTGGTGTGCCGCCACTGCAATATCAATGGCAGTCAGACAACGGCAGCGGTGGGGTCGATTACACAGACATTGCGGGTGCCACCACCACGAACTATGTGCTGAATACAACCAATTTCGGCAACTTCACCCTCAACTTTCGCGTGCGTGTCACTAATCCCAATGGATCTGCGACCAGTCCGGTGCTGCAACTCGTCGTCACCAACGCCAACAATTCCTCGTCGGCGGCCACCGTGGAAAATTTGCGATGCGAGCATCTCCAAAATCCTTTGGGCATTGACGTTCGCAAGCCGCGTTTGAGCTGGACCATGAATTCAACACTACGAGGCGAGCATCAAACCGCCTTTCAGATTTTGGTCGCATCATCACCGGCGACATTGGCACATGACCAGGGCGATCTATGGAACAGCGGAACAATTGTATCCGACCAGTCGGTGCTGGTGAGTTACGCTGGCCAGGCGCTGGTTTCAGGGCAGATGTGTTATTGGAAAGTGCGGGTTTGGGACGCGAACGGAAATCCTTCAGCCTGGAGTTTGCCGGCGATTTGGAGCATGGGGTTGCTTAACATGTCGGATTGGACTGCCCAATGGATTGGGATGAATGTAAACACCAATATTTCTCCGGCGCCGCCCAGCCCCATGCTGCGGAAAACCTTCTCGATCAGCAAACCAGTGGCGCGTGCCACTGCCTACATTTGCGGACTGGGTTATTATGAATTTCAGATCAACGGGGCGAAAGTCGGCGATTATGTCCTGGAGCCGGCTTGGACGCTCTACAATGACCACGCGTATTACACCACCTACGATGTGACGACAAACTTGCTGCAGGGATCAAACGCCTTGGGCGTGCAACTGGCCAATGGGTATTACAATCAATGGACCGGCGACGCTTGGAACACCGCCACTGCCCCGTGGCGCGCCTTGCCGCAGATGATTCTGCAGGTGGTGATTCAATATACCGACGGCACCAGTAATTTGGTGGTCAGCGACCCGTCTTGGAAGACTGCTACCGGGCCCCTGCTTTTAGACACCACTCGACTGGGCGAAGTTTATGACGCACGCCTGGAAAAAGCCGGTTGGTCAACAGCAAGCTATAATGATTCAGCATGGACCAACGCGATTTTGCGCGAAGGCACGACTGGTTCGTTGTCGGCTCCGGATGCCGAGCCGATCAAAGTTTTTCAAACGGTTTATCCCACCAAGATCATCCCCGTTTCCGGGCAACCGGGAGTTTACACCTTCGATTTTGGGCAGAATTTGGTGGGCTGGGGACAATTGACTGTCAGTGGTCCGTCAGGAACATCCGTGACCATGGTTTACGGAGAGTTGACCAACAGCGACGGTTCAGTGAACCAAAATAACATCAATGTTTATGTAAACTTGCAGCAGTATTTTCAAAAGGACACTTACATCCTTAAGGGCAGCGGCACTGAAACGTATGCGCCGCGGTTTACCTATCACGGCTTTCGCTACGCGCAGGTCTCCGGACTCCCATCAGCGCCGACGACCAACACGCTGGTGGCGCAGGTCGTGCACACGGCGTTTGATCCGGCCGGAAGTTTTTCATGTTCGAGCGCTTTGCTCAATCGTATCGAAACGAACACCCTTTGGTCCTACCTCGGCAACTTTGTGGGCATCCCAACGGATTGTCCGCAACGGGAAAAGAACGGCTGGACCGGCGACGCGCAACTGGCCTGCGAAATCGGATTGACCCATTTTCACAGTGCGGCGGCCTACACCCGATGGATTAAGGAATTTGGACCGGGCCAGCAGGCCAATGGAGTGTTGTCTGGTGTCTTTCCCAACGCCGGCTGGGGTTATGCCGAGGGTCCGGCCTGGGAGTCGGCATACTTGTTAATTCCTTGGTTTGTTTATCAGCACTGCGGTGATGCAGGCATCCTGACAAACAATTATGCGGGCATGAAGGCTTATGTGGACTACGAAACCAGCGTCGCCTCGGGAAACATTGTCAGCTATGGTTTGGGCGACTGGGAGCCCGCCAATACCATCACACCAGTTTCGGTCACTGACACGGCCTATTACTATCAGGGTGCCTTGATCATCGCACAGACGGCGGCCCTCATGGGCAAAACATCCGATGCTCTGCAATACAGCAATCTGGCGGCTCAGATAAAAGTGTCGTTCGACAATTCGTTTTTCAACTCGTCCAATAGCCAGTATGCAGGCGGAACGCAAACCGCCCAATCCGCCGCCCTTTATCAGGGATTGGTTGCCAGCAATCAGATTTCTGCCGTGGTCAATGCTCTCGCTGCGAGTGTTCAACAAAATAACAACAACATAGACACGGGCATCCTCGGCTCGAAATATCTGCTGCGCGCGTTGTGTGATAATGGACGCGCCGACACGGCTTTTGCGCTCGCCACGCAAACCTCGTATCCGAGCTGGGGTTACCAGATTGCGTCCGGAGCCACCACCCTGTGGGAAACCTGGAGCGGTGCCGGCTCCATTGATTCGTTCAACCATGTCATGTTCGGCGACATCTCGGCGTGGTTTATCGAATACGTGGCCGGCATTCGTCCGGGCGCTCCAGGTTACAAAACCGTTATCATCAAGCCGGACGTCATGAATGGGCTGGCCTCGGCACAGGCAACCCGCGATTCGCCATATGGAATGATTTCGAGTGCCTGGCAGATTAATGGGCATTCAGCCGATTTGAGTGTCACTATTCCACCGGGTGCCACGGCCACGGTGTATTTGCCCATGCTGGGAACGACCGAGACGAATGTGGTGATTCAGGAATCTGGCACAACCATCTGGCAGAATGGTGCGGTCGCAAATAACGACCCCGGTGTGGCCTTCCGTGATTTTGAGGGCTTCTCCACGCAAATCTATTCGGTGTGGATGGTGACGTCTGGCAGCTACACATTTGCCTGGCAAATATTGGTTCGCGCGCCGTCTGGATTGATCGCTAATGCGGGTAATGAGTGGGTCAGTTTGAGCTGGGGAACTGTGGCCGGTGCTACCGGTTATAACGTCAAACGATCTAAAACCAGCGGCGGGAATTATACTGTCGTGGCCAGTCTAACGAACAGCAGCTGCACCGACACAGGGTTGGCCAATGATACGAACTATTACTATGTCGTCAGCGCAGTGGATTCCAGCGGCGAATCTCTCAATTCGGTGGAAGTGAGCGCAACGCCCACCTTTACTGTAAATCTTGGGTTTGAGACTCCAAGCATCGGTGGGTATCAATATGCTCCTTCCGGAGCGTATTGGGAATTTAACGGTGCGAGTGGAGACGGTTCCGGTCTGATTGCCAATGGCAGCGCATTTTCAAATCCAGATGCCCCGGAGGGCATTCAGGCGGCATTTGTTCAGAGTCACGGAAGCATCTCGCAGATTTTGTCCGGATTCACTCCTGGAACAAATTACACCGTCACTTACTCTGCCGCGCAGCGATCCGGCGGCAATCAACATGGCGGCGAGTCGTGGAATGTCACGATGGATGGCATCGTGATAAAAACCAATGGCCCCGGCGGAACCAGTTATGCTGACTACACCGCCAGTTTTATCGCTTCGGCCACGGCCCATACGCTGGCCTTTGTGGGAACCGACCTGGCAACGGGTGACAACACTGTCTTCCTTGATGACGTCAGGGTCTCCCCATCCATTCATCCGGCGTCCGCGTCAGTGGCCATGACCAGTCCGGCCAATAACACCAGCCTCACCGCACCTGCAACTCTGAACCTCACGGCCACCGTGGCGACGAATGGCAATATTATAAACAACGTCCAATTCTACGCGAACGTTACAAACCTTATAAGTCAGGACTTCTCTCCACCCTATATTTGCATTTGGACCAATATCGGCCTGGGAGATTATACTGTGCGTGCCCGTGTCAATTTTAATGGCGATCGATATGCCGATTCGACGGTTGTCAACATTGCCGTCGCCAACCTTCCTCCGGTCATTCAAGCCGTTGCTGTGACTGATGGTGGCTTGTCACTGGCTGGCACGGGTCAGGTCGGACAAGCATATGTTCTTATAACCGCCTTGAGTCTGACGCCTCCAATAAAATGGTTGCCGGTGACGACCAATCAGCCCGATGGCAGCGGCCGGTTTTCTTTCACAAATCTGCCTGCCACAAATTCACAGCAGTTTTACCTGATTTCCGTGCCGTGAAAATTGTCATGGATGACATGCCGGTTTTGATTGTCGCCAACCGCCGGATGAGCCGGCGTCATTCAATCATCACCTGTTTCGGTGATGGCTATTTAACCATGTTTGGGGATATGCAATAGCCGGTTTCCCCGTATATTTGCAGTGAACTCACACAAAACAGAGAATGAACCAGAAATATTCATTGCACCGATTAAAGTTCCGCCATTAACCAAAACCATAAAGTGCCCATCAGCAACAACCCTGTAGCAAATCCCAAAAACCAACAGAAATCATTATGAATACACCGCAAGCAACTAAATGGAAAATCACCGCGAGTCTAATTTGCATGGCTCTGCTGATGTTAGCCGGCTCCGCCCCGGCGATGCTGGTCACTGCGACAGATTCTCAGCAAGGTTCTACCACGGTATTCAGTCCGTCCTGGGCGCCAGATGCCGCCAACAGCCTCATCAATGGTCTTGCCCCCAGTTCTACAGTTGGCAATTTTGACCAGGAAAATAATTGGGGTGATCGGAACGTCACCAACCTGACTTATTCCAGAAGCGGATGGCTTGATGTCGCTGCCGGGCACAACACCGGCAACGATACCACCACTAATAATTACGTGGCGGTTGGTCAAAATGGTGGCAATTCACTGGTTTACACTTTGCCATCCACAACCTACGGATACAATATCACCAACATCGCCGCTTTTGGCGGGTGGGCTGATGGCGGCCGTGACGCGCTGCGATTTAACGTATCTTATTGCACGGTTTCTGACACGAATACGTTTATTCCGCTGACCTATGTAAATTACAACCCTTCGGTCAGTGGCAAGCGGTCCAACCGGGTCATTTTCAGCGATTCGAACAACTCATTCATCGCGCCCAATGTCGCCATGGTGAAATTTGATTTTACTTCTCCAAGCGCAGAAAATGGCTGGGAAGGTCTCGCGGCGATAACGATTGGCGGAACCGCTGCAACCGGCCTGACAAACCTGCCCCTGGCAATCACGTATTCAAACTCAACTTCGCCCTGGACCATTGAAGGTGACAGTCTGATTGCCGGGCAGGTTCCAGCCACGGCCGCCGGTAATTTTGCGCAAGAAAGTGCAACTGGCACACCGGCTCTGACTGACGGCGCGTTTACGAGTGTTACCGGCGTGGGGTCCTATGCGACCTGCGGCAATAACGCCGGACAAATTGCCGTTTTTTCAGTAACCAATTCGGCCAATGGTTCGGATATCACAAACATCATAGTGTATAGCGGCTGGGGAGATGCTGGGCGCGATGGACAATTCTATAACATTAGTTATTCCACGCCAGCGGCGCCGGTGACGTTTATTCCTCTGGCGAGCATATTTTACAATCCTGCCGCCGGCACGCCGAGCGCCAATCGCGTGGCGATTCACCGGGCGGATGGTGGTCCGCTTGCTGTCAACGTTGCCAACATCAAGTTTGATTTCACACCGCAAACCGGAGAGGTGGACAACGGCTATTCCGGTTACGCTGAGATTATTCTTGAAGGAACAAATTCCTCTCCTTTATCTGTCGCCCCGTCGCCTTATCTGATTTCGGATACCTTGCCGGGCACGGCTTCCGATGTTATCGGCGGCAGCGTATCCTTCTCTGCAATTTACAGCAATTCTCCGGCGGCAACATATCAGTGGCAGGTCATCAGTGGCGGGATCACCAATGATATTGCCGGAGAAACAAACACAACACTGACTCTTAACAATCTACAATTAGCCAACACTGGTTCCTACCGGTTGAAAGCGATTAATGCGACCAACAGCACGGGCATCGCGTATACCACGGCAAGCCCGCTTACCGTAAGCAGTGTCCCGTCGCCGGTGAATAACATTATCACCGCCACGGCCAGCCAGACAGGCCTTGGTATCAACGGTGTCAGCACCAATTTTTATCCCACATGGATCGTTCCAACCAACAGTTTGCTCCATGGGTTTGTCATCGGCAGCCCTGACGTGCCTGGACAATTTGTGCCCGGGTCAGGCAACTACGGTCTGGCTAATGCGAATTCAGATCCCACCATTTTGACCGATGGGGCCAATGGTTGGTATAGTTTTTGGCCGGGGTTCGACAGTAGTGTCAACCAAAATACCTGTGGAATTGGTGGAGGCGGCACTTCATTGACGTATACCATAGATACCAGTTCCGCCGCGAATGGTTTTGACATCACCAACATCGTGGTTTTTGGCGGGTGGGGTGTCAATACTCATGACCAGCAAAAATATAGGATTCTTTTCTCTACCGTGGACGCACCGACCAGCTTTCAATCCATGGAACTGGTGGATTACACCCCGGTGACTCCCAACGGCGTGCAGTCGGCAACGCGAGTCACCCTTGCTCCGGCGCCGGGGGTCGCGGCACTTGCCCGACATGTCAAGGAAGTGAAGTTCGACTTTAACCAGTTGCAGCCGCCAACGCCGAAGGGCGGTTATGAAGGCTATTCCGAAATCATTGTGGCCGGACGGCCAACACCTCCAATTCCGACGATAACTACGAACGCCGCGCCGTTCGTGGCCTCAGATGTGGTTGGTGGCCAGATCAGCATCTACGCCGGTCTTACTGGTGCAACGAGCCTGCAGTGGCAGAAAAATGGAACCAACATTCCCGGAGCCACAACGGCGGTGCTTACGTTGAACAACCTGCAGTTGACGAATACCGGCAATTATCGCCTGGTGGGATCCAATTCTTTTGGCACGGAAACCACTCTTGCCTGTGCATTGACGGTGAATCCTCTGCCGGCACCGGTCTCCAATGTCATCACCGCCATCGCCACCCAGACTAAAACCGGGGGATCCTTTGGCGGCACTTGGGACAATACGACGCTTGGTTCGAGTTTGATTTACGGAACTTCTCCCAGCAGCTCTGGTAACGGCGATTTTACAGCCTTATTCAACAATGAAGGTGCAGATGGACCATCAGTTCTAACCGATGGCAGCTTTGGATACATTGATTTTGCCCAGAGTGGCAGTCATTCAAGCTTCACCTGTATCGGATCAGACAGCCAGGCCGGTAATTTTGTCACCTACACACTTGCCGGCCCGATGAATGGATACGACCTCACCAACATCGTGGTTTCTGCGGGTTGGAACGACGGTGGTCGCGATCAACAGGCCTACACGGTTTATTATTCCACAGTGGCGAACGTTACAAACTTCATCCCGCTGAAGAGCGTTAACTTCAATCCGGTGAATCCGGATGGAACCTCTCTCAACAAAGTGACGCTCACACCTGCAACCGGGGCGCTCGCACAAAACGTCGCTGCGATAAAGTTTGACATGACTTCCCCGGCTGGTGAGAACGGCTATTCCGGTTACAGCGAAATCGCCGTATACGGATCTGCTTCGGCAGCACTCGTGATAGCGCCGTCGATTGGTTCGGCCACTCAATCTGGTGGTAATTTAGTTGTGACGGGCACCGGCGGGTACCCTCCAAACAGCGGCTATACCTGGCTGACGGCGACTAATTTGTCCGCTCCGATTATTTGGACAACGAACACCACCGGCGTTCTGGATGGCACTGGTGCATTCTCAAATTCGATCCCGATCAACTCCGCCACGCCGGCTGGGTTCTTCCGGTTGCGGATACCGTGAGTTTGGTCCGGGTAAAATGTCAAAAGCCCGGGGACTTAGGTTCCCGGGCGCTTGGCTCAAAAAGCTGAATGATGTTAGAAACGTAGAAATTATGGAGCAATCTTTGTCCAGCGAAGCAATGCAGGCAGCCGATCCGATTATTAAGCTGTCATAAAATCAATATGAATAGATTAGACATAAATGATCAAGGAGGGCGTCCACAGAGCAGGGGATTTACCTTGATTGAATTGTTGGTGGTAATAGCCATCATCGCGATTCTGGCGGCGATGCTGTTGCCGGCATTGGCCGCAGCAAAACAAAAAGCCTACCGGATCCAATGCACCAGCAACCTCAAACAATGGGGGCTTGCCATCATCATGTATGCTGGAGACAATAATAATCGCTTTCCCGACCTCACCACCGGCAATCCTGATGCCGCCGGGGCCCATGATTTGGCATGGATGCCCATCAAATTCAACACAACGTTTTATCCGGAATATTTGATTAGAAACAGGGTGATTGGTGATGAGCGACAAAAAAATGATGTGTTCTATTGCCCGACTGATCTTTGGCATCCGTTTGTTGAAACTTCACCTGTTTACGCTCCTTATTACACAAATTTGATAGCTTACAACTACTTGCCTGGGCGGGATGCGGCCGGGGGGGCGAACTATGGCAATTACGCAGGCAATGTAACCGGGTGGATGACCGGTCGCCCCAAGATGGGGGGAAGATATGGAAAGGCTCCAATGATGACGGATCGCATACAATGCACAAGCGGATATGCTTGGAGCAGATTTAATGTTCTTACCGGGGTTCATCGCAACAGGTCGGGTATTCCCACCGGCGGCAATTTTCTTTACGAGGATGGCAGTGTCATTTGGCAAAAATTTGCATGGGATCGATTTAACACTGCGGTCGCGGACGCAACCATCGGCATCGGGGCTCAAGGTAATGACATTGTCTATTTTGTTCCGGCGGGTTTGGGGTATGGCCCATGGTAAAGACATGATTCGCTGCCGCCCATTTGAGGGCAACTAATCAGAACTCGATTCTGTTTTATTTGCCTGGGATTCGCATGGCATAAATCCCGCTTTGTATTGCGTCCAAAATATGCTAGGCTAAAGCGCTTGCACCATTATTTATTTGTTTGTTTTACAATTATCAGACCATGGCGTTGGCGTTTACCATTAAAGTCAACCGCTGCCGTTTTTTTGTATTTATGCGTCGCCTCGGTCGCTCCGGAACTTGCCGTCGCGGGTGATGCAGAAAATAGAAGCATCGTTTCCGACCATTCGGATCCTTATGTTAGTCCGACCAACGGGCTTGGTTCCTGGATTTGGGCGGACAAAACATTTGATGGGCAGACCTGTCAATTGTGGAGGTCGTTTGAAATTCCCGCCGGAGGCATCATTACCCAGGCGCGCCTCCTAATGACGGTGGATAATGAATTCACATTGTTCCTTGACGGGCGTGAGGTTGGACGTGGAGCGGAGTGGCGTGAATTATTTGACTTTAATTTAGCCCCGTTGCTGGCCCCCGGCAGGCACATCCTGGCGGTGAGGGGGCTTAACTCTTTTTCTTATGCGGGCTTGATACTTGGCTTGCGGGTTGTTCTAGCTGATGGACAGGTCATTGAAGTCAAATCAGACCAAACTTGGAGGATTGTTCCGGAGGGGACAAAAGGGTGGGAGAAAAGGACCGAAGCTTTGGCTGGATGGTCTGGCGCGACCATCGTAGGTGCCATGGGGGTCGATCCCCGATGGGCAACCCCCCAGAATGTGAATGTGATGCCGGCGCTTCAACCGATCAAAATCTTCTTCTGGCAGACCGGTTGGTTCCAAATCGCGCTGCTATCGGTATGCGGACTGGTTATTCTGATCAGCTTCCGGCTCATGGCGCAGCTGGCGCTCCATCAAAAGGAACGGCTGCTTTTACAGGCGGAGCGCGCCCGCATTGCCAGAGACATTCACGATGATATTGGGGCGAGGATGACTCAACTGGTGTTGCATGGAGAAGTGGCGCAAAACGACCTGCCCACCGACTCGGAAATGCGCCAGCAACTTGACTGGATTTGTGAAGAGGCTCGCGGGTTGTTATCCACCATGGATGAAATCCTCTGGGCCGTAAACCCCCAGCGGGATACGATTCGCGACTTTTCATCGTATGTTTGCAACTACGCGCAGAAGTTTTTAAAGCCCACCTCAATTCAATGTCTGTTTGAAGTGGACCCGGCGATGCCGGCGACAAGCTTTGACCTTCCGCTCCGGCGCAGCCTGCTCATGGCCATCAAGGAAACACTCAATAACGCGGTTAAATATTCTGAGGCGACCGAACTGTTTCTAAAGATCCAGTGGCAGGAAGACGACCTGATTGTGGTGGTGCAGGATAATGGCAAAGGTTTCGACCCGATGACGGTAAAACCAGGCCGCAATGGCTTGAACAATATGACCCAGCGCATGAGCGAATTTGGCGGCAGTTGCCTCGTCACCAGCCAGCCAGGCCAGGGATGCCGGGTTGAATTCCACATTCCACTGGTGCATTTGCGGCGGCATCCATTATCCTGGATTTGGAACGCAAAGCAATTTTCCGAGCAAATCAGTCTAAAGCAGAGAACCCACACCAATGAGCCATCCCAAAACCATGATCCAACCAAGTGCTAAAACCACCAAACCGGTTAAAGGGGGCTCTTCTGGCGAACCAGCGTTAAAAAAAACGATCAAAGTCGCCTTGGTGGAAGACCAGCCGAAAGCCCGCGAGAGCTGGATCAAGCTCATCAACTCCTTTCCCGACTTTGCCTGTATTTGTGCCTGCGCGACCGGGGAAGAGGCCTTGCGAATCATTCCACAGGAGCAGCCTGACGTGGTGCTCATGGATCTTTTTCTGCCGCGGATGTCCGGCCTCGAGTGCACTGTGAGGATCAAAGAATTACTGCCCAAAACCCAGATTGTCATTCTCACAGCCATGGATGACCAAGAATTGGTGTTCCTGGCGCTGGAAGCCGGTGCTGACGGTTATCTGTTAAAGCGAACAAAGCCGGCGGACCTGCGAGCGGCGCTGCTCGATGTGCTGGCAGGCGGGGCTCCGATGACGAGCCAGATCGCCCGCCGGGTGATTGAGTCATTTCGCCAAAAATCAAAAGCCCGGGATGAATCACTGCGCCTTTCCATAAGGGAAGAACAAATCCTGATGCTGCTTTCCCAGGGTTATGCCAACAAACTTATTGCCGACAAACTCGAATTGAGCATTGATACGGTGTGCAGTCATTTGAAGCATGTTTTTAACAAATTGCATGTGAGTTCGCGCACCGAGGCGGTCATTCGATACATGGCCACCAAAACTTCCCGGCAGAAGCCGGACGCCCCGTCGTAATACTCTTCATAAACCTGACAGGCTGGCAGCCCCGTCATCGGTTGAAGCGGAAATTCCTGAACCATCACCTATTTCGGTGATTAGGGTCTCACTATGTTCGGGGTGTGGACGGATATGTGGATTCAAGGTTAAAGTATCACAAACACATTGAAGTTCGCGGACGGCTTCACTAACCGTTGCCACGGTTTGGCGGGTCGTGAGCAGAGTATGCTTTAGCTCTTTCATAAGCCAACTGGTCGACGTTTGTTC
The DNA here is from genome assembly GCA_035577265.1 of Verrucomicrobiia bacterium. Taxonomy (GTDB): domain Bacteria; phylum Verrucomicrobiota; class Verrucomicrobiia; order Limisphaerales; family UBA11358; genus UBA11358. The sequence goes on from DATLVR010000008.1 coordinate 25,683, forward strand.
AGCTCATGAATTATGAAATCAAGCATGGCTTTCAAAACAAATAACTATGCAGCAGAAAATTTTATGGCTGGCGAGCATCATGCTTGGCCTGCTACCGATGGCAGCCAGTCCGCAGCATGCCGCTGCCGCCGTCGTGATGAACTACGGGGCCTCCGGCAATGATTACTATCGGTTCACCACTCCCTCCATGGCCTTCATCAAGGCTTCGGGATTCACGACGCTGATTCCGTTCGCGATGCACGTCAACCCTGACGGCACCCTGATGATCGGTGGCGGGGCGTGCGCAAGCAACGGCGTTTATACCGGCCCCACCAACTGGAATTCGCTTGTGGCTGCGGTGAAGACACCGCCCACGACCGTCACCCGCTATGAAGTGTGCATCGGAGGCTGGACGGACACCAGCTACGACAACATTAAGAGTCTGGTCAATACGCAGGGAACGGGCCCCGGCAGCATCCTTTATAAAAATTTTCAGGCCTTGAAAAATGCCGTGCCGGGAATTGACGCGATCAACGATGACGACGAGCAGACCTACGATCTCAGGTCGTCCACGAACTTCGCCAATATGCTCGGCGGCTTGGGTTATAAGTTCACACTGGCTCCCTACACCTCACAGAGTTTCTGGGTGAATCTCAAGAATGGCATCACCAACTGCGACAACATCTATCTCCAGTGCTATGCCGGTGGCGCAGGCAACGACCCGGGCCAATGGAACGCCGCTTTCGGTCACGGCGTGGTGGTGATTCCCGGGCAGGAAAGCAACACGGCGATCCCGGCGACTTTTCGCAGTTGGCATCTCGCAACCGGAGTTGATGGGGGCTTTTATTATCCTGATGCTGTTTTTAGCACCACCTATTGGAGTGCGGCCATCATTGAAGCCAACGGTGCAGTGCCGGCAGCGCCGACGGGATTGACTGCGGCTCAAGGGGGCGAACAGGTGAGCCTGGCGTGGAACATGGTTCCTGGAGCAATTTCCTACAACGTGAAGCGTTCAACGAGCAGTGGCGGAGAGACCACCATCGCCAGTGTTTCTACGGCCAATAAAAACTGGCCCGCCTCCAATCAATACACCGACCCCGGGTTGGCCGACGGCACGACTTATTACTACAAGGTGTCGGCAGTCAACACCAACGGGGAAAGCCTTGATTCCGCAGAAGTCAACGCCACGCCGCAGCCATCAATGGTGTCGAACTTTGGCTTTGAGACGCCCAGCGTTGGCAGTGGCAACTATCAATACAATCCATCCGGAGCGACCTGGACTTTCAACGGTGCCAGCCCCAACGGTTCGGGCATCATCGCCAACGGCAGCGCATTTGGTAATCCGAGCGCACTACAGGGTGTTCAGGCGGCTTTTGTTCAGCAATATGGGACGATTTCGCGCGCCATTTCCGGTTTTATTCCGGGGACGAACTACACGATTCTCTATCTTGCTGCGGAACGATCAGGCAACGCTCAGTCATGGAATGTTACGATTGATGGCACGGTGATTGGAAGTTACAATCCCGGATCAACTGCGACCAGTTATTCGCAATATAGTGCCACCTTCACGGCCACGGCGACGACGCATACTCTGGCTTTTGTCGGAACAGACCTGGCGACCGGCGACAACACGGTATTTATCGACGACGTGCAGATTACAGCGCCACCGTTGCCTGTTTTCATGCTAACCAACACATTGCCGGTGACGGCGGCGGATGTGGTGGGCAGCAAGGTCATCTTCATGGCGGCGTTCGCATCGGCCAGTCCGCTGGCCTGCCAGTGGCAGGTTCTAAAGAGTGGAACCACGAACAATATTCCCGGAGCGACGAATACGACATTGACGCTCTCCAACCTGCAACTGACAAACACGGCGTCTTATAGATTGTATGCGTCCAATGTTCTGGGATCTGCCGTGAGCGCCGCCAGTTCGCTCATCGTCTCCAGCGTGCCGGCGGCAGTAAACAACATCATCAGCGCGTATGCCGCACAAACGGGGCCTGGCAGCGCCAGTCCGGTCACGAATTTTGTTCCCACCTGGACCGTTGCGCCGGGCAGCCTGATTGCCGGCCAGTCACCCAGCAGTGTTGGCGGCGGCATTTTCAATAATTATAACAGTGGTTCAGTTGCCGTGCTGACGGACGGGACCTCTGGATGGCTGAATTATTGGCCGGGCGTCGGCAGCAGCCCGACCGCAGTCACCTGCGGCACGGTCGCTGGAGGTGCCGGTCAATCGGTCACTTATACACTGACCGGTTCTGCCAATGGATACAATCTCACCAACATTACTGTTTATGGGGGGTGGGGAGATAATGGCCGGGATCAACAGGCCTATACGATTTATTATTCCAAGGTGGCGGCCCCGGCGGCTTTTATCTCGTTGAGCAGTGTAAATTACAATCCGGCGAATGCGTCAAGCGTGCAATGCGCCACACGGGCGACACTGATGCCGGCGAATGGTGTGTTGGCCACCAACGTGGCAGCGGTGAAATTTGATTTCACCAATCCCGCCGGTGAAAACGGTTATGAAGGCTACTCGGAAATCGGCTTATACGGGACACCCACACCAGTTCCGCCGTCAACCAATCCAACGAATATCACTTTTCAAATCGCGGCTAATATTTTGATTCTCAATTGGCCCAGCGACCATATCGGCTGGCGGTTGCAGGTGCAGACCAACGATCTGACTCAAGGAATGGGAACCAGTTGGTTTGATGTTCCCGGTTCAACTGTCACCAACGAAATGTTCTTTCCTGTCAACTTAATCAACGGAAGTGTCTTTTACCGTCTGGCATATTGATCTCAACCGAAAAACAAATGAACTTTTCAAAAGCTATTTTAATCGTGGGAGCCGTTTTACTGGCCGGCATTTGCCAGGCGGCGGTCGTGACCGAAAACCTCCGTTGTGAGTATCTCCACGACCCGCGTGGCATTGATGCTGCAAGCCCGCGTTTGAGCTGGATCATCACTTCAAGCCGTCGAGGCGAGATGCAGACGGCCTATCAAGTTCTGGTGGCTTCCACCAAGAAACTGCTGGATGACGACAAGGGCGACCTATGGGACAGCGGCAAGGTGGCCTCGGATCAGAGTTGCCAGATAGCTTATTCGGGCGAACCGTTGATTTCTCGTCAGGATTGTTTCTGGAAAGTCCGGACTTGGGATCGCGACGGCAATCCCGGCGGTTGGAGTCAGGCGGCCCGGTGGCAGATGGGCTTGTTTCAACCATCCGACTGGAGTGCAGAATGGATCAGTGCAACGATCTCGAATACCATCACGACGGGACCTTTGATTATTCGTCGCGCGACCTATGAGGCGGTGGAAGAGAAGGGCGCTGTAGACGTGACTGCGACCCTGGCCGGCCAGGTGAAAAACAATCATCTCAGCGTGGTTGTGAATAATAAGAATTTGGGCAAGGATCCTGCCCTTAATGTGGTAAAGCTATTGCGGGTGGATTACGAATTAGGCGGCCAATCATTCAAGAAGGAAGTCAATGAAAACCAAAGGCTGGTGCTGCCGGAGGAGCCAGAGAACGTAATGTATTTGCGGAAATTGTTTGCTGCGAATTCGCCGGTGACGCGGGCCGTCTTGTATGCCACCGCGCTGGGCCTTTATGAAGTGCATATCAACGGACAGCGTGTCGGCGACCATGTTCTCGCTCCCGACTGGACCGACTATCGCAAGCGGGTGCGCTATCAAGCCTATGATGTCACGTCACTGTTGAAGCGCGGTGACAATGCCATCGGCGCTCTGCTGGCCAATGGGTGGTTTAGCGGACATATTGGCAACGGCGCAAATCAGTTCTTTGGAAAAACGCCCGTATTTCTTGCCCAACTCGAATTGACTTATGCGGATGGTCGCACCGAACGAATCGCGACCGACGCCTCTTGGAAATCGCATCCCAGTCCGATCGTTTCCTCTGATTTCATGTTGGGAGAAGATTACGATGCCCGGCTCGAGGTGAAAGGCTGGGATAAGCCGGGTTTGAACGAGCGCGGGTGGATTCCCGTCACCGTGCGAGACGAATCTTTTCGCAAACTGGATGCCCAAGTCATGGAGCCCGTGCGCCAGGTTGGTGAACTCAAACCCAAGGCGGTCACCGAACCGAAACCCGGCACGTGGATTTATGACTTGGGACAGAACATGGTGGGAGTTGTCCGGCTGAACGTTTCGGCGCCTGCGGGAACCCAAGTGACCTTGCGCCATGCCGAAATGCTAAATTCAAACGGCACCCTTTACACTCAAAACCTGCGCGGTGCGCCTTCCGTGGATCATTACACCTGCAAGGGCAGCGGGGTTGAAACCTGGCAACCGCGGTTCACCTTCCATGGCTTTCGCTATGTCGAAGTTACCGGACTGAAAAGACGGCCAAGTGATGACGCGATTACGGGAGTTGTCATTGCATCAGACCTCACTCAAACCGGCGAGTTCAGTTGCTCGGATGCGCGCATCAACCAGCTTCAGTCCAACATCCAATGGGGACAGCGCGGCAATTATATCAGCGTGCCCACTGACTGTCCGCAACGCGATGAGCGACTGGGGTGGATGGGTGATGCCGAGGTGTTCATCCGCACTGCGACTTACAACGCTGACGTCGGGGCGTTTTTTACCAAATGGCTGGATGACGTTGATGACGGTCAATCACCGGAGGGATCGTTCAGCAACGTAAATCCGAATACGATGGGAGGAGGCAGCGTTCCAGCCTGGGGCGATGCCGGCGTCATCTGCCCGTGGACCATCTATGAAGTTTATGGCGACAAGCGGATTTTGGAACGTCATTTGCCCGCGATGATCAAATGGGTGGAATATTTGCGCGCGCACAGCACGGGTCTCATCCGTGACAAAGATCGCGGCGACGACTACGGCGACTGGCTGTCCATTGGGGCTGACACTCCGAAGGATTTGATTGGCACCGCCTTCTTTGCCTATTCGACGCATCTGGTGGCGAAGTCCTGCCAGGCTCTGGGACGGGTGGAAGAGGCCGGCAAATATGAGCAGTTATTCCAAGACATCAAGGCCGCTTTCAACCAGCGATATGTCGATGCCAACGGTCGCATTAAAGGGGACACTCAATGTGCCTATGTGATGGCACTTAAATTTGACCTGCTGCCCGATGATCTCCAGCCCAAAGCCGCGCAGTATCTCGAAGAGGACATCAAGGCCAAAGGCGGACATCTTTCGACCGGTTTTATCGGGGTAAGCCATTTGCTGCCGGTCCTGACCCAG
>DATLVR010000009.1:0-35932 GCA_035577265.1 Verrucomicrobiia bacterium
GCAACGGCACGATCAACGCGATGATTCTCGGCGGGCTCGCGCTGGCCTTTTCGCGGCTGATTGACAATTCGGTCGTCGTGCTCGAAAACATTTTCCGGCACCTGGAAATGGGCGAGTCGCCCGAAGTCGCCGCCGAACGGGGCGGGCGCGAAGTCGCGCTGCCCGTGCTCGCGGCCACGCTGACGACAGTCATCGTTTTTTTTCCGGTCACCTTTCTTTACGGCGTGAGCAAATTCCTGTTCATGGCGCTGGCGTCGTCGGTGATCCTGTCCTTGTTCGCCTCGTATGTGGTCGCGATGACGGTGGTGCCGTTGTTCTGCGCCAAGCTCATCAAAGGCCATCACGGCCACGATGAAAGCGCGACGACCGCGCCCAAAGGCTGGGGCGCGCGTTTCAATCAGTGGTTCAATCAAAAGTTCAACCAGATGCTCGACCGCTACGAACGTTATTTGAATGTCGCGCTGCTGCGTCCGCTGGCCACGGTGCTCGGCATCACGGGCATTTTCATTTTGAGCCTCGCGCTGTATCCGCTCATCGGGGAGGCGTATTTTCCGCGCACCGATCCGGGCCAGTTCGTCATCAATGTCAAAGCCGCCACCGGCACGCGCATCGAACTCACCGACCAGTTGGTGCAGCAGGTGGAGCAGGTCGTCCGCGAAACCGTGTCCACCAACGATTTGAAAATCATTGTGTCGAACATCGGCGTCACACCCGGCTTCTCCTCGATTTACACGCCCAACTCCGGCCCGCACACGGCGTTCGTGCAGGTCGGACTGAATGCCGGCCATCAGTTGAGCAGTTTTCAATACATGGATCGGGTGCGCGCGCGGCTGAAGCAAGAGGTGCCGCAGGTCGCCGCCTATTTCCAGACCGGCGGACTGGTGGACGCGATCCTGAATCTCGGCATGCCTGCGCCGCTGGACATTCAAGTCGCCGGCAATAACCTGGAAGCCACCCATAAGATCGCGGCGGAAATCGCCCACCAGGCCGCGGCACTGCCGGACGTCAGCGACGTGCTCGTGCCGCAGGACATTGATTATCCCGCGCTGCAACTGGACATTGACCGGCTCCGCACTTCCGAATTGGGCTTGAACGAAAAAGAAGTCGTCGGCGACGTCATCACCGCGCTGACTTCCGACCAGATGATCGCGCCAAGCTTCTGGGTGGATCCGAAAAGCGGCAACGATTACATGCTCACGGTCCAATACCCCGAAGGCTTCGTGAAAAATTTTGCCGACCTGTCGTCCATCCCGGTGCGCGGCGAAAATTTCATGCATCCGACACGGCTCGACACGTTGAGCGCCGTCACCCATCGCCTGGCGCCGACCGAGGTGGATCATTACCAGTTGCGGCGGGAGATGGACGTGTATGTTTCGCCCAAGGGTGAGGATCTCGGCCAGGTTTTGAAAGGGGTCCAAAAAATCGTGGCTGACTTGAAGGCGCCGTCGAACGTCCACCTCACCGTGCGCGGTTCGGCGCACGCGATGCAGGTTTCGTTCCGAAGCTTCGGCCTCGGTTTGATTCTGGCGACGGTGCTGGTTTATTTGATTCTCGTGGCGCAGTTCAAATCGTTCATGGATCCGCTGCTGATTTTGCTGGCCGTGCCGACGGGTTTGACCGGCGTGCTGCTCATGCTGTTTGCCACCGGCACCACGCTCAACGTCATGTCGCTGATGGGAATCGTGATGATGGTCGGCATCGTGGTCTCGAACAGCATTCTCATCGTGGAATTCACCAACCGGCTGCGCGAAGAAGGCCGGCCGTTGCGTGAAGCGGTTTCGCTGGCGTGCCGCGTGCGGTTGCGCCCGGTGCTGATGACCTCGCTGGCCACGTTGATCGGCTTGATCCCGATGGCGGCGAAATTAGGCACAGGCAGTGAAGCTTATGCGCCGCTGGCCCGCGCCATCATTGGCGGCCTCGCGGTGTCCGTGGTGCTGACGGTGTTCATCGTGCCGGCGGCGTATTTCATTCTGTATCGCAGAAAAGCTCCAAGCTCCAGCATCCAAGCACCCGAGAAATTCCAAGCACCAAATTTTAATGAATAATCCTGGTTCAAAAAAAATGTTCGCGCCCGTCGGTTTGGAGCTTGGAAATTGGAGCTTCTCTGGAGGTTGGACGGTTGGAGGTTGGATATTTTGCCTTGGTCTTTTCAGCGCAAATATAATTTTCGCCGCCGAAACGAACGCCTGGCCGGTTTTGACTTTGGCCGAAGCGCAGCAACTGGCGCTGCAAAATCATCCGCAGATCGCCGCCGCCGATTATCGCGCGCTCGCCGCGCAGGAGGCGGTGAAGGAAGCGCGCGCCGGCTACTTCCCGACGTTAAATCTGTATGGTGCCGCGGTAGGGACGGGTTCGGATGACAACACCCGCATCCTGGCCGGGGGCTTGAACAATCCGAGCGTTTTTGACCGGGTCGCCGGCGGACTGGCGCTCAACCAATTGATCACCGATTTTGGACGCACGGCCAATCTCACCGCCAGTTCCAAATTCCAGGCCCAGGCCGAAAATCAAAACGCCGCCGCCACGCGCGAGCAGGTGTTGTTGCAGGTGGACGTCTGTTATTTCCGATCATTGGAGGCGCAGGCGGTGCTGCAGGTCGCGCAAGCCGCCTTTAAAACCCGCCAGTTGTTGCTCGACCAGGTCAGCGTCCTCGCCACCAACAAACTGAAATCCGAATTGGACGTAAGCTTCGCGCACGTCGCATTGGAAGAAGGCCGGCTGCTGCTGCAAAAGGCCCGGAACAACACGGACGCGGCGATGTCCTCCCTTTCCACGGCGCTGGGCAATCATGGCCTGAAATCCTTTCAGCTGGTCGAGCAGGCACTGCCAACGGACGCCGCCACCAATGACGTCGAGGAATACATCCAAACCGCGTTGGGCAACCGCCCGGAATTATTGAGTCTCCGTTCGCAGCACGACGCAGCGACGCGGTTTGCCAGGTCGGAACGCGATGCGCGATTGCCGACGGTTTCCGCGGTTGGCGTCGTGGGTGATTCTCCGGCCCATGATGGCCGGCTGCCGGATAATTACGCGGTTGGAGGCATTGAATTAAGCCTGCCCATCTTTGCCGGCGGTCTTTACACCGCCCGGCAGCATCAGGCGGAATTGAAAGCGCAGGCCGATGACGAACTGTTGCGGTCCGCCGAAAACAACGTGGTCCGCGATGTGCGGATTGCCTGGCTGAACGTCAATAATGCAGCGGAACAGCTTCGAACCACCGAGGAATTGGTCCAGCACGCCGCCGAGGCGTTCGATCTGGCTGAGGCGCGTTACCGAACCGGCATCAGTTCCATCGTTGAACTGAGCCAGGCCCAGCTCAGTTTGATTTCCGCCCAATTGGCCCATGCCGATGCCCGTTATGAAGTTTTGATTCAGGAAGCCAGTCTGAACTTCGAAACCGGCGAACTGCGATAGGCCGGTCAATTGTTACAATTGTGTGACCGGATTTTAATTTGGCATTCAAGACGCCTTAATGGATGGGGGATAGGTTGCCTCATTATGAAAGCACCAAGATTTTGGTTGATGGGCCCGGCAACTGTTTTGATGTTGGCGGGGTGCTCCTCGACACCAGTCGTTCTTGAGCCGGTGGGACCCGCTCCCGCCAAACATGCGGTTTATGTTCCGACGGGACGGCTGCGCGTCTTGACGGCCACGGAAACCCACGAGATCGGCGACAATACCTTCTATTATCCACATTCTGGTTACCGGATCTATGACCAGAACGGCAAGCTTTGGAAATATGTTCCCAATCACATCGGCCTGATGGATCAGTCGGCGGCCCTGGTGAAAATACCGGCCGGCAGATATCGGATCGGCGCGGAATCGGAAAGTTACGGAGTCGTTACGGTTCCGGTGCTGATCGAAGCCGGGAAAACCACCGTCGTTCACCTGGAATCACGCTGGCCAATTCCTTCCAGCGCTTCGAGCAATCAACTGGTGTTCCTGCCAAACGGGGATCCGGTGGGCTGGCGCGATTCAGCGGCGTTGGTTTCGAAGTAAAGGCCCGTTGAAGCAGCTCAAAAGCGCAACCTGAATCATCAACCCACATGGCTGCCAACGTGACGTCATTGTCGGCGCAGAGCCAGCACCTCAAAACCTGAAAGGCACTTAGGATTATGAACTACATGAAATTGACCCTTGGTATCAGCGCGGCAATCCTGCTGGCAGGCGGCGCAACGATGACGGTTTTTTCGAGCAAAGCAGCCGGCGACACTCTTTCCCCGGACGAAATCTTCAAAAAAGCGCAGGAGAATTATGCCGCGTTGACCAGTTATAGCGATGAGGGAAAAACCGTGGCGATCATGGGTGGCGCCACCAACATCACCACCTTTACAATCCGGCTGGCCCGGACGAACTTTTACCAAATCGAATGGCAGGACACCGAATCATCTGATTCCACTGCTGACACGGATATTCAAGCGGTCTGGTCGTCAGGCGCAGGTGATTTTTTGGAGAAGGGACTCGGAGCGCAAAAGCAAGCAGACCGGGATATTGCCCTGGCCAGAGCGGCCGAACTTTCGGGTGGCGCGGCCGGAACAATTCCCCGGACATTTTTCAATATGGAATGGGGAAACCCGCTTGGCGGTTCGGGGTTTGGCGAAAGACGGCAAACCGACGAGCCAGCGGGCGGCGTCGATTGTTACGTTTTAAGCAAGGAATCACAAGGTCGGGCGACGACGCTTTGGATTGGCAAGCGGGACTTTCTGATTCATCAAGTCAGAACGGTGACGAGGGTTGAAGCCATGCAAGGAGTGGAGAATTGGGATCCGGAAATGATTTCCCATCTTCATGGGTTCACTTCGACCGAAACCCATGCCAACATCGTCCTGAACAAACAATTTTTGCGGTCGGATTTCGTTCCTTTAAACGGTGAATGATCAGATATGGCCGAGGCAGGCTGCAATAAAACCAATGGCTTGGGAAAGATCCTTAAACATGTTGGCTTGGTGCCGTTGCGCGACATTCCGCTTTTGCGGCGGCCCAAACGAGGCTAGCTTTTCTCCATGCCAGTTCCGGTCATCAATCTGGCCCAGATGCGCGAATGGGAACGCGCCACCTGGGCCACCGGCCAGCCCGAAGCCGAAGTCATCCGTCGCGTCGGCCAAAACGTCGCCGCCCGTGCCCTCACGCTCACGTGCTCCGGTGATTTGCTTTTGCTCCTCGCCGGCAAAGGTCACAACGGCGACGACGTTCGCGCTGCCGAAAAATTTCTTGAAGACCGCAAAGTCATTTTGCTGAACGTGACGGATCCCAAGGCGGCACTGGCAAAATTTCAAAGTTGTGCCAGCATCCCGCCTGCTTTGATCATCGATGGCTTGTTTGGCATCGGTCTTTCCCGGGCGTTGGATGACGATTGGAAAAAACTCATCGCCGCCGTCAACGCAACGCAAATTCCCGTGCTGGCGGTGGATGTTCCCTCCGGGCTCAATGCGGACAAGGGAGAACATTTCGGCGCCGCCATCGAAGCCTCCGTCACCCTCACCGTCGGCGCACCCAAACTCGGAATGCTGGCAGCGCAGGCCTGGCCGTTCGTCGGACGGCTCGAAGTTGCGGAAGGTGTCGGCTTGATTCCGTGCCCGCACCCATCAGATCTGAACTGGACGCTGCCGGACGATTTTAAAAATTTTCCACCGGCGCGTCCGGTGGCGGGTCACAAAGGTGATTTTGGATCGCTGGTGATGATTGCCGGCAGCCCCGGTTTTCACGGTGCGGCAGTCTTGGCCGCGCGCGCCGCGCAACGCGCCCAACCTGGCCGCCTCATGTTGTTCACGGATAAGCCGGTGTATGGCGCAGTCGCCGCGCAACTGCAGTCCGTCATGGTCCATGCTTGGAAACCAAAACTGAAATTGCCCGATTCGACCAGTGGCATCTTGATCGGCCCCGGTCTGGCGGCGCCGGAGGCCGCTGGAAAATTGTCGGCCATTACTCGCCGGCTTTGGCGCGATTCAGAGTTGCCGATGATCGTGGACGCGAGCGCACTCGACTGGCTGCCGCCGGGAGAATTCCAGAAGAATGCCGTCCGCGTGGTCACGCCGCATCCCGGCGAAGCGGCGCGGTTGTTGAAAACGTCGGCGCAAAAGGTGCAGTCTGATCGCGTGAAATCGTTGCATGAAATTTCACGACGCCTGGGCAATTGCTGGGTGGTTTTGAAGGGGCATCAAACACTGGTTGGCCGGAGCCAGGGGGAAATTTTTGTGAACCCGTCCGGCAATCCGCATCTCGCGCAAGGCGGCAGTGGCGATGTGCTGGCGGGTTTTATCGCCGGCCTGCTTGCGCAACCGGGTTTGCAAGCGGACGCCGGGAAAACCATCCGCTACGCTGTCTGGCAACATGGCGCGGCGGCGGATACACTGCAGGCGCACCAACCCAACTGGATCATCGAAGACCTCGCCGGAAAAATTGGCAACGCCCGCTAGATCCGTTCACGGAAACAGCAGCCGGTAAAACCGCAACGGATCCACGCTGTTGGTCTCGCTAAAGCTGATCTTCCCATCCGCACCAATGACGTTGGTCTGGATCGGCACCCACACGGCGGGCGCAGCCAGGTTGGTCGTCATCTGGACGATGAAGCCGTTGCTCACCGCGCCGTTGTCCGCACCCAGGACGAGCCCCTTTCCAGAGTCGGTGAGCGTGAGGGCAGGGACGGGGACGACATTCAACAACGCCACGCCGCTGGTGACGCCGCCGCCGAGATTGGTGACGATGACCGAGTAACTGCCGGTGTGATTCGTCGCCGCCGGGACAAAACTCAACGCGTTCGTTTGGGTGCCGGAGATCGCACCGCCGTTAGTGAGGGGAGCGCCGCCCTTGAGCCATTGATAATTGAGCGGAGCGCTGCCGGTGGCCGTGACGCTGAAGCCGGCGTTATTGCCGACGAAAACATTCGTCGGCGACGGCGGAACGGTGATGACCGGCGGCGTTGAAGCCGCAACCGGCGCGAGGCTGCTCCGGGATTGCGAACTTGCGTTTGTCACCAGCTTGACCGGAATGTTCGAGCCGTTGAAACGAGGTGGGCGGAGTCGGATTAAAATCGTCAGGCGGGGTAATATTTTCCGCGCTCACGCGGCGCGTCACGGCGGAGAATCAAATCTCAGCGGAGTGACCAGCGGGAAGCGTTCAGCCATCCGGGTTGGTCTCGGCGGAGTCTGGATGCAGGCCAAGCTGCTTGAGTTTTTCGCGCATGGTAAATCGGGACAACCCCAGCCAGCGTGCGGCTTTCGCTTGATTGCCTTCGGCCAGGGTGATGGCTTGCGTCAGGATTTCGCGTTCGGCTTCGGCCAGCATGCGGGCATGAGCGTCCGACAGCCCGTCTTTCTGTGCCCGCGCCAGCAGATCACTTGCGAAGGCCGTGAAGGAGAGTCCCGTTGGAGCCGCTTCGGCATTGCGGGCAGCAAGGGTTTGGCGAACCGCCTCGGCGTTGATGGAGAGTCCGCGTGCGGCCAGCAACAGGCGGCGCGTCATGTTTTCCAATTCGCGGACGTTGCCCGGCCATGAATCCGATTGCAGCACCGCCACGGCGTCGGAAGAGATCGTCGGATTTTCAACGCCGAAGTCGCCGGCGTATTTGCGGAGAAAGTGCTGCACCAGCACGGGAATGTCGTCGCGCCGTTCACGCAAGGGCGGGAGTTGGAGACACACCACGTTTAGCCGGTGGAAGAGGTCCTCGCGGAATTTTCCATCGCGAATCATCGCTTCCAAATTGCGGTGGGTGGCGGCGATGACGCGCACATCCACGGAAATCGCCTCGGTTCCGCCGATGCGCTGGAAGGTTTGTTGCTGGAGCACGCGCAGGAGTTTCACCTGCGTGCCGGGTGGCAGGTCGCCGATTTCATCGAGGAAGAGCGTGCCCTTGTTCGCCTGCTCAAAGCGACCGATGCGCCGCTGGTCCGCGCCGGTGAACGCGCCGCGTTCGTGGCCGAACAGTTCGCTTTCGAGCAGATTCTCCGGAATGGCGGCGCAATTGATCGCGATGAACGACGCCTTGGCGCGCAGGCTGTGTTGGTAGAGGGCGCGGGCGATCAGTTCCTTGCCGGTCCCCGTTTCGCCCCGGATGAGGACGGTGACGGGCTTCGCGGCGACACGACCAATTTCCTTGCACAGGTCCTGCATGGCGCGGCCCGTGCCGACGAGCGCGGTACGGCTCTCGACCGGGGCGTCGGGCAGCGTCACGGGTTCCCGCATGAGGCGGCTGGCATCCACCGCGCGATGGAGAACGCCGATCAGTCCCGCCATCTCGAACGGCTTTTGGAGGTAATCGTAAGCCCCGAGCTTGGTGGCCTCGATGGCGGTCTCAATCGTGCCGTGCGCGGTCATCAGCACGACCGGCAGGCGCGGTTGAGTTTCGTGAAGTTGCTTCACGAGTTCCAGACCGCCGAGTCCGGGCAGGCGCAAGTCGGTCAACACCACATCGCACTCGTCGTGGTTGGCGCGGCGCAGCCCCTCGTCGCCGCGATTGCACACGGTGACGTTGAAACCGTCCTCCTGCAGCACGTCGCACAGATTTGCGGCCAGACTGGGGTCGTCATCGATGAGCAGAATATGAGCGGCTTGGGGCATGAGGATGGCTATCGCGGTGAAACAAAATCGGGGAGCGCCCGGCGATTCGTCCGGCGAGCCGGGATGGCAGCAGCGGCCGGATTAAACGGCGCCGGATTCGATGTTCGCAAGGTGTTTCGCACTCCCGGCACTGTCGTTGATTTCGCGCGGCAAAACAATGCCGAAGGTCGTGCCGTGGCCGGGTTGGGTTTGATACTGGAGAATGCCTCCGTGTTTTTCCACGATGCGGGCGGCAATCGTCAGGCCGAGGCCGGTGCCGGTTTCCTTTGTGCTGAAGAACGGGTCGAACAGGCGCTTCTCGACTTCGGGCGGGATGCCCTTGCCGGTGTCACTCACTTCAAGAATCACCGCTTCAGTTTCCCGCCCGCCGAGTTGCGTGCGGGCGGAGCGGGCGCGCAGTGTGACCGTGCCTTTGCCGTCAATGGCGTCCGCGGCATTGCGGGCGAGGTTGATCAACACCTGCTTCAAATGGCCGCTGTCCGCGCGCACGAACAGCTCCGGACGGGCGTCAACCACCAGATGCACGGCGCGGCTCTCCAGGTTTGGGGACATCAAACCCTGAACCTCGCGGAGCAGCGTGTCGGCGGCGAGGCGTTCCAGCTTGGGATCAGCCGGGCGCGCAAAGCTCAAGACGTCCTGGACAATGCGTTCCAGCCGGGAAATCTCGGCGCCAATGATGTCCGTATCCTTGCGCGCGGCGGGCACGACGAGGAGATGTTTTTCCAAGGTGTAGAGCCGCGCCTTGAGCGAGGTGAGCGGGTTGCGAATCTCATGGGCGATGCCGGCGGCCAGCGTGCCGAGCGTGGCGAGTTTCTCCTGTCGTTCGAGCAGGTTCTGGCTGTGGACCAGCTTGGTCCGCAGCGGTGCGATCATGTCGCGGTAAATCACCCAGCCCAGGGCCGCGACCAGGGCCAGCAACAACACGACACTCAGCATGAGAATTTTCCGAAGCCCGTCGAGCGAAGCCGTGGCGTTCGCCAGAAACCCGGCTTGCGCGGCGCGGTGCGCTTCGGACAATCCCCGCACCAGCTCGTGCATTTGCCGGGCCCGGACATTGAATTCGTCGAGTTGGGCGAGCCGTCCGGAATTCACCAGGGCGGGCTGGGCGTTGGTATGCACGGCGCGGGCGGCGCTTAAATAATCATCGTAGGCGTCATTGATTTGCTTGAACAATTTCCGTTCATTTTCCGTGGTCAACACCGAACGCGGGTTGACGCTGGGGTCATGGTCGTCAATCCATCGGTCCAGCCGGCCGCTCGCCTCCTCAAACTGCGCCCATTGTTGAGGTTCACGCGCCAGGGCGTAATGAAGCATGGAATCGTTCAGGCTCTGCAATTCGCTGCGGACTTCGCCCGCCAGTTGAAAGCTCTCCATTTGCGAACTGGTGAGCTTGGATTCCAACTGCCGGACCCGGTGCCAGGCGGAGGAAAGGCCGCAAATTGTGCCGCCCGCCACCAGGACGAGGGCGGCGATCACAATCCAAAGACGGATGCCGAAGGGAGATTTCATAATTATCCAGTGTGCTGCGGGGACGTGGCCGTTTGCGTGACCACGGCTTTGGCAATACGCTACGCAATTGCCGTGCCGGGAGGATGGCACGATTCGGTCGTTGCCACACGTTGAAAAAACCGGGCGGGTTGCCGAAGCTCCGCGGGTTTGCCAGTCAAAGCCGGTCAGCCGTTTATCTCCGACGTGGTCAGCCGGTTCTCCATCGATCACCGGCAACTTCCGCCGTCCGCTCAAAATCCCTGTGAATCTGCATCCGCAATCCGTGGCATGGCACATGCAAAAGACCTTGCCCGTTGACCGGAAATCAGGTCACACCCATTAAAAATCAATACGAAATAAATATGAATCTTCAAAATCCCACATCCGCCCTGTCGCGCAACGGCTCAGGCACGGCTGGCTTTTCGAAGCCGCTTGACCCGGACCAGGTGCCAAAAGTTCTCGTTGCGGACGATGATAAAAACGTCCTCTACGCGGCCACCTCTTTGCTCGCCCGCGCTGGTTTCTCCGTGACCGCCGTTTTCGGCGGTGAACAAGCCTGGGAGATGCTGGATCACGAGAACTATGATCTGCTCGTAACCGACAACGATATGCCGGGGCTGGCGGGAATAAATCTGGTCGGGCGGATTCGCGAGGCGGGCATGAGTCTGCCGGTCATCATGATTTCCGGCTCGCTCTCTTGCGAGACACTTCAAAACTATCCGCAACTGCAAATCGCAGCGTTAATGCCGAAGCCCTTCAACACCGGGGATTTTTTGAACATCGTCAGAAATGTCCTGCAGGTGCCGGATCAAGCAGAGCCCCTCGACCAGCGAAGACTTTTTGACACGCCACCGCCGCCGGCAAAGGCTTCCAAGCCCCTTCACAAACATGTGTTGATTGCCGACGACGACACGGTCGTGCGCGGCAGTCTTGCCGCCGTGCTCGAATCCGAAGGCTACGAGGTGGCCGAGGCGAGCAACGGCATCGAAGCGGTCACCTGTGCCATCCGGCACAGGCCGGACTTGGTCTTGCTCGACCTGAACATGCCGCACGCCGATGGCTGGACCGCTTTCAGTCAGTTGAACCAGGTCACTCCGCTGCTGCCGGTCATCGTCATCACCGCGCGCCCCAACCAATACCCGGAGGCCGTGCGCGTTGGCGTGGATGCCTTTATGGAGAAGCCGTTGAACATCCCGATTCTGGTGCAGGCCGTGAAACGCCTTACCCATGAAGACGAGGGCCGCCACGTGCGTCGCATCACCGACCGCGCTTTTGTCACGCGGTTGCTTGGCAAAACCGATTCCTGACCACCCGCAACCAGCACCATCATTTTCCCAATGACCAAAATATGAATGATTCCCTCCCTATCAGTTTGCCCTTCGCTTTTTTAACCAATGCGCGAAGGTGGCGGGAATCACGATGGCTCGGTTTCGCTCGCAGGGTTTCGAACTGGCCTAAGCCGGGCATCGCAGCGCGGCTCCTTGGACTGGCTGTCACCGTGGGTTGGGTTGACTATGTCACCCGGAGTCTCAAATTGAACCTCCAAGCTGTGGCGGGTGACGAAGTGCTCACGGAAAACGATGCCGCCCGCGCCCTGGACGCGGCCCGCGACTGCCACCTTCATTTGATTCTCCTCGATGTGTTGAGGCCTCATCTGGATGGCTGTGATGTTTCCGCCCAAATCCACGCCGATGCCGGTCTGAAAGAAACACCCATCGTGTTTCTGACTGCGCTCGCACACAACGAAGACACCGGCGGCCACGCCGTTGCTGCCGGCGCGACCGTCCATCTTGCCAAGCCGGTGGATGCCGAAGAACGAATCAAGGGCATGGCGCAAACTCTTTCGCCGACATTGCAACCACAATGCCACGCCCACGCTCCTCACCTATGAAATCATTCACTGCTCCAAAAATCGCGGCCACCCACGTCCGCCAAACAGGTCGCTCCGGGCAAACCATTTCGCATCGCAAATCCGCCATCCATCATTCAACCAGGCGCTCCCGCACCGGCCAGCGCATCCTGCTCGTGGATGACGACCCGACCGTGCGCGATTCCCTGAAAGAAGTGCTCGCGGGTGAAGGTTACTGCGTCATTCCCGCCGGGAATGGGCAGGAAGCGTTGGATCTCGCGGCTCGCTTGCCGGTTGACCTGGCAGTGCTTGACTTGAATATGCCGGTCAAGAACGGGTGGGACACATTTCAGCAACTCACTCTCGAATATCCGCTCATTCCCATCATCATCGCCACCGCCCGCCCGAACCAACTCTTCGCGGCGCTCGGAGCCGGGGCCGGGGCGTTGCTCGAAAAACCAATGGACATCCCGATGCTGTTGCGAACGATGGAAAAACTTCTGGCCGAAACACCCGGGCAACGCCTGGCGCGCCTGGCGGGCGTGGAGGCTGAATTCCGCTACCAGGCCGCAACGGAGGCCCGTGAGCACATCCTCCCTGCAAAGCATCGCTGACACGCTGACGAATGAAGCGGTCATGAATTGGGTGTCACTCAAAAAACGGGCTTGTTTATGGCCCAACGGATCCGTATGCCCCCACCGCACAGGTCAGTCGCTTATCATCTGCGCGATAAAGGGATTCTCCGCTGATCGCCGGTTTATTGGGCGGCGCTTTCTCAAAGTGCTGGCAATCAACCAAACTGAACCGTGGTATGGCAGGTGCGATAAGAATTTCAGCGGCAGGAGAACCGGCCGCGGAACAAACAAAATCTCAACGAAAAACCGAATATGAAAACCAAACAAATCATCACCCTGCTGGCAGTTGCCATGTTGAAGCTGGCGGCGGGCAACGCGCAAACCGTCCCTGCCACAGCGGCGTCACAAATGATTGCCAGCTTGTCTCCGGGCGCGGCCGAAGTGGCCAGGCTCGCTCAATCAGGTGTTGGGGACGATGTGATCCTGGCTTACATCGGACAATCGCAAGGCTTCTACAATCTTGCCGCTGCCGACATCACAGTTCTCAAAAATGATGGGGTTTCTTCTCAAGCTGTGACCGCGATGCTCAACCATGACGGTTCGTTACGCACCCGGCAGGCTGCCTCTACGGTTTCGCCACCAGTGTCAATGCCGGCAGTTGCACCACAATCAACCACCACACAATCCGCCGCAGTTACCCCGCCGACAACCGCTAATACGACCGTGGTCGTGCAATCAACGCCGCCGCCGCCGCAAGTGGAAGTTGTTCCAGTTTCCCCCGCTCCAGACTATCTGTGGGCACCCGGTTATTGGTCTTGGAACGGCGGCGTCTGGATTTGGATTGGCGGACACTGGCACTATCCATCACAACCCGGCCATATCTGGATCGGCGGGTATTGGGGTGGTCACGGACGGGACCATTATTGGATTGGTGGCCATTGGCGGTAATGACCGAAGCGCTGCTTTTGTTGGCCAGACTCAACCCTTGAAATTATGAAGGGGGATAAAAATTTCGCAAGATTCGTGAGGCCGTCAGCCGTCGCCGTCCTTGATGGTTGCGCCAGCACCAATCACCCGGTGGCGGCCCCGGTGGATGCGACGAATCATCCGCCAGGCACCGCCACTCCAGCCGTAACGGCATTCCCGCCGACGGTATTTCCAGTTGAGTGCGCCTTTCAAAAATTGGATGTCAATACCAACGGCGTCGTTACCCTCGACGAATGGCGGCAGTTCGACACGACCATCCTGGCAGCGAATCATTTCAACACGCTTGACGAAGACGGCAACGGCCAGATCAGCGCCGCCGAGTTTCAAAAACTGGCGTCGAAACACCCGGTTCACCACCCAGTTTTCGGCGGCACAAATTCAACCGACCAAGCCGGCTTTCCGCCGGATCCAAAAGACTCGCCGCTGCAAGGCTGGGAGTTGTTCTCGATTCAATTCTAAAACCATGGCCGGGAAAACCACCCGGGCGGGTAACCCGCGGCCCTTTGAAAATATGAGACTCGATCATGAGAAATCCAGCGCGCATCTTGCCGGCAACGGCCAACCCGCGGAAGCCAAACCTCGCGTCGAAGCGAATCCCCGCGCCCACCGGCCATCAATCGTGTCAAAAAAGCCTCTCGTCTTTCTCGTCCTGCTGGTCGTTGCGACCCTGGCCGGCTGGACGGTTTATCATCGTTCACATTCCGTCGCCGCTTCGCCTTTGGGCGCGGCGCGCGGTGGAAACTTTCCCGTTCCCGTGGTGACCGGCCGCGCGCGGCAAAAGGATGTTCCAATTTATCTGGATGGCCTCGGCACGGTGCAGGCGTTCAACACCGTCACGGTGCATACGCGGGTGGATGGCCAGCTGGTCAAAGTCGGCTTCACGGAAGGTCAGGAGGTGAAGACCGGCGACCGGCTCGCGCAAATTGACCCCGCGCCGTATCAGGCCGCGCTGGATCAGACGGTGGCGAAAAAGGCGCAGGACGCGGCGCAACTCGCCAATGCCCGCGTGGATTTGCAGCGTTACGCCGACCTGTTGAAAACGGACAGCATCAATCAGCAAATTTACGACACTCAAAAAGCGCTCGTGGACCAGCTCGAAGCCACGCTCAAAGCGGATGATGCCGCGATTGCCAGCGCGCAGGTGAACCTCGACTACACCGACATCCGTTCGCCGATTGACGGGCGCACCGGCATCCGGCAGGTGGATCAAGGCAACATCGTTCACGCTGCCGATGCCGGCGGCCTGGTCGTGCTGACCCAGCTGAAACCAATTTCCATCGTGTTCACTTTGCCGGAAGCGGCGCTGTCGAAGCTCCAGGATAACCAGGGCGAAACCAATTTCACCGTGCTGGCCGTGGCGCGCGACAACACCAATGTTCTCGCCACCGGACAACTGGCTGTGATTGACAACCAGATTGATTCCACCACCGGCACGCTCAAGCTCAAGGCGAATTTTGCGAACGAAAATTTGCGCCTCTGGCCCGGACAGTTTGTCAATACGCGGTTGCTACTGGACACGCGCGAAAGCAGCGTGGTCGTGCCCGCGTCCGTCGTGCAACGCGGGCCGGACGGCGCATTCGCGTTTGTGGTGGCGGGCGACCCGGCCAATCAGACCGTGAAGATGCGCCCGTTGAAAGTGGCGCAAATTGACGGCGGCGAAGCGTTGATCGAAGACGGGCTGAAAGCCGGCGAAGTCGTGGTGGTGGACGGCCAGTATAAATTGCAGGACGGCTCTTCTGTGAAAGCGGTTGAACCGGCCGGTGGCCCTGGCGCTTCGCCGCGGAAAAAATATCAGCACCAGAATCAGGACCAGAAGCCGTGAACATTTCCGAGCCATTCATCCAACGACCGGTGGCCACGTCGCTGCTGATGGCAGGCGTGATTTTGATGGGCGCCCTGGGTTACCTGTTGCTGCCCATTTCCGCGCTGCCGCCCGTGGATTTTCCAACCATTCAAGTCGTGGCGCAGTATCCCGGTGCAAGTCCCGACGTGATGGCTTCATCCGTCACCACGCCACTCGAACGGCAATTCGGCCAGATCAGCGGACTCGGCACGATGACTTCCGTCAGTTCTTTCGGCGATACCGCCATCACGCTGCAATTCGTTTTGGACCGTGACATTGACGCCGCATCGCAGGACGTGCAGGCCGCGATCAACGCCGCGCGCGGGGTGCTGCCCGCCGGGATGCCGAACCCGCCGACTTACAACAAGGTCAATCCCGCCGACACGCCCGTTCTCACGCTGGAACTCACGTCCGACAGTTTGCCGCTCGAAAAAGTCAACGACCTCGCCGACACCACGCTGGCGCAAAAACTTTCCGAAGTCAGCGGCGTCGGCCTCGTGACCATCGAGGGAAATCAGAAACCCGCCGTGCGTGTGCAGGTGAATCCCGCCGCCATCGCGTCGCTCGGTTTGAGCCTGGAAGATGTGCGCAGTGCCATCATCGCCAGCAGCGTGAACGCGCCCAAGGGCAGTTTCGACGGCGCACGACAGTCCTACGCCATCAATGCGAACGACCAGATTTTTTCCGCCGCCGATTACAAGAACGTCATCATCGCCTACAAAAACGGTTCGCCCATCCGCGTCAGCGACCTCGGCGAAGCCGTGGACAACGTGGAAAATGTCCGGCTCGCCGGTTGGGTCGGCGGCCAGCCGGCCGTGTTGCTCGATGTTCAGCGCCAGCCCGGCGCGAACATCATCCAAACCGTGGACCGGGTGAAAGCGTTGCTGCCGCGGCTGCGCGCCTCGCTGCCGCCGTCGGTGAAGCTCACCATCTTCGGCGACCGCACGGAAACCATTCGCGCCTCGATTTCCGACGTGCAATTCACTTTGCTGCTCACCGTCGCGCTCGTGGTGATGGTCATTTTTCTTTTCCTGCGAAAATTCTGGGCCACGGTCATTCCCAGCGTCGCGCTGCCGCTGACCTTGATCGGCACCTTCGGCGTGATGAAACTGCTCGGCTTCAGTCTCGACAATCTTTCGCTGATGGCGCTGACGATTTCCACCGGCTTCGTCGTGGATGACGCGATTGTGATGATTGAGAACATCGTCCGCTACATTGAGGCGGGCGAAACACCGATGGCGGCGGCGCTGAAAGGCGCAAAGCAAATCGGCTTCACCATCGTGTCGTTGAGCGTGTCGCTCATCGCGGTGTTCATTCCACTGCTGTTCATGACCGGCATCGTGGGGCGGTTGTTCCGCGAATTTGCCATCACCTTGAGCGTCGCGGTCGCGGTGTCGGCGGTCGTGTCGCTCTCGCTCACGCCGATGATGTGTTCCCGGCTGCTGCGCAGCGAGCGCGAGGAAAAGCAGGGAAGATTTTTCCGCGCCACAGAAGGGTTCTTTCGCGGAATGTTGAACGCCTACGACCGCAGCCTGCAATGGGTTTTGCGTCATCAACGGCTCACGCTCAGCGTGGCCGTCGTGACGGCGGTGGCGACCGTGCTGCTTTACGTTTTCGTGCCGAAGGGGTTGTTGCCGGAGCAGGACACGGGCTTGATCAACGGTGTCACGGACGCGGCGCAATCCATTTCATTCAAGGCCATGTCGGCGCGCCAGCATGAAATCGCCGAAATCGTCGGGCGCGATCCCGACGTGGCGGGCGTGGCATCGTTCGTCGGTGCGGGCACGGTGAATTCCACGGTCAATTCCGGCCGGCTCTACATCAACCTCAAACCACGCAACCAGCGCCAGGCGGACGCGCGGCAGATCATCCGGCGGTTGAGCGACGCCACCGCGTCCGTGCAGGGAATTTCGCTCTTCATGCAGGCCGCACAGGACGTGCAGATCGACAGCCGCGTCAGCCGCACGCAATATCAATACACGCTGGAAGATTCCGATGGCGACGAACTCGCCGCGTGGTCGGGAAAGCTCCTGGCGAAATTGCGCGGGCAGCCTGAACTCGCCGATGTCGCCAGCGACCAGCAGGCCGGCGGCTTGCAGGTCAGCGTGTCGGTGGATCGCGAGAAGGCCGCGCGTTACAACGTGCTGCCGCAGGCGATTGACGACACGCTTTACGACGCCTTTGGTCAACGGCAGATCGCCACCATTTTCACCCAGCTCAACCAGTATCGCGTCATCCTCGAAGTGAATCCGCAGTTCCAGCAAACGCCCGGTTCGCTGGATAAAATTTACGTGAAGTCCACGACCGGCGGAATGATTCCGCTGACCTCCTTCGCCACGGTCAAAATCGGCACAGCCCCGCTGACCATCGCGCATGAAAGTCAATTTCCCGCCGTCACGCTTTCGTTCAACCTTGCGGCGAACGCGTCGCTCGGCGCGGCGGTGGATGCCATCAACCGTGCGGCGAAAGCAATCGGCCTGCCCGACACGGTGGCGACTTCGTTCTCCGGCAGCGCGGAGGAATTCCGCACTTCGCTGACCAGCGAGCCATTTCTCATTCTCGCCGCGATTCTGGTCATCTACATCGTGCTGGGGGTGCTGTATGAAAGTTACATTCACCCGCTCACGATTTTGTCGAGCCTGCCGTCAGCGGGCGTGGGTGCGCTGCTGGCGATGATGCTTTGCGGCACGCCGATGACGTTGATTTCGCTCATCGGCATCATCCTGCTCATCGGCATCGTGAAGAAGAACGCCATCATGATGATTGATTTCGCGCTGGACGCGGAGCGCACGCAGGGGCTGTCGCCGGAGCAATCCATTTATCAGGCGTGCCTGCTGCGGTTCCGCCCGATCATGATGACGACAATGGCCGCACTGCTCGGTGCGTTGCCGCTCGCCTGGCAAGGTGGCAACGGCGCGGAACTGCGCCGTCCCATGGGCATCTCGATTGTCGGCGGGCTGCTGCTCTCGCAATTCATCACGCTCTATACCACGCCGGTGATTTATCTTTATCTCGACCGCTTTGCCGCGAAAGCGCGCCGCTGGCGGTTGTCGAACGCGGAAAAACTTGCGCCGGAAACTCTGGCGCAACCGTCACCGGAATCGCCATGAACCTTTCCGCGCCCTTCATCCGCCGTCCGGTCGCCACTTCGCTGCTGGCACTCGGAGTTTTTTTGAGCGGGGTGCTGGCGTTTCACTTCATGCCGGTCGCTCCGCTGCCGCGCGTGGATTTTCCGGTGATTTCCGTTTCGGCGTCTTTGCCCGGCGCGGATCCGGCAACCGTCGCGTCCTCACTCGCCACGCCCTTGGAACGTCATCTTGGCCAGATCGCGGGCGTCAACGAAATGACTTCGGTCAGCACGCTCGGCGGTTGCAGCGTGTCGCTGCAATTCGACTTGAGCCGGAAGATTGACGCCGCCGCCCACGACGTCCAGGCCGCCATCAACGCCGCCGGGACGGATTTGCCGATCAATCTGCCCAACCAGCCAACGTATCGGAAAGTGAATCCCGCCGATGCGCCCATCATGATTCTGGCGCTGACGTCGGACCGGCTGCCGCAGTCGGAGGTGTTCGAGTTCGCCGATGAAATTCTTGGCCAGAAGCTGAACCAGGTTGACGGCGTGAGCCAGGCAACCATCAGCGGCGCGGAAAAATCCGCCGTCCGCGTGCAGATGAATCCCGGCGCGCTCGCCGCCGCGAATGTCAGCCTGGAAGATGTCCGCTCGCTGTTGAGCCAGGCCAACGTGAACCTGCCGGTCGGCAGTTTCGACGGCGCGGCCGTTTCGCACACGATTGTCATCAACGGGCAGATGACCGACCCGCAGCCGTATCAAAAACTCATTCTCACGCAGCGCGGCAACACCCCGGTGCGTTTGGATGCGTTTGGCAAGGCGGTCGAAGGCGTGGAAAACAACCGGCTGGCCGGCTGGTCGGGCACCAATCGCGCGGTTCTCGTCATCATCCAAAAGCAGGCCGGGGCGAATGTCATCGAGACGGTTGACCGCATCCGCGCCGTGCTGCCGCAGCTGGAACGCTGGATGCCCGTCGGCATCCAGCTCACCGTTTTGAACGACCGCACGCAGACGATTCGCGCGGCGGTTCACGATGTTGAAACGTCCTTGCTGGTGAGCATCGCGCTGGTGGTGATGGTCATCTTTCTTTTTCTGCGGCGGTTCTGGCCGACGTTCATCGCCAACATCACCGTGCCCCTCGCGCTCTCCGGCACGGTCGGCATCATGTATCTGCTGGGTTACAGCCTCGATAATCTGTCGCTGATGGCCATCACCATTTCGGTCGGCTTCGTGGTGGACGACGCCATCGTGGTCATTGAGAACATCCACCGCTTCATCGAACACGGCGAGAAGCCGGTGCCGGCGGCGTTGAACGGCGCGCGGCAGATCGGCTTCACCGTGGTTTCGATGAGCCTCTCGCTGATCGCCGTGTTCATTCCGCTGCTGTTCATGGGCGGTCTGGTCGGACGGCTGTTTCATGAATTCGCCGTGACCGTGTGCCTGGCCATTTTTGTTTCCGGCATCCTATCGCTGACGCTCACGCCGATGCTGTGCTCGCGCTTTCTGCGCGCGGAGGCGGATCTGCCGCCGCCCAATCCATTCAGCCGCGTCTGTGAAAAAGCGTTTCAATGGCTGCTCCGCCACTACGAAGCCGGATTGAAATGGGTGTTGCGGCATCACGCGTTCACGCTCGGCGTGGCATTACTCACCATGATCGCAACCGTCTGGCTTTATGTGATCGTGCCGAAAGGATTTTTCCCGCAACAGGACACCGGCGGGCTGATGGGCACGACCGAGGCGGCGCAGGATATTTCGTTCGCGGCGATGGCGCAGCTCCAGCAAAAAGTTTCCGCCATCGTTCAGGCGGATCCGGCCGTGGCGACCATCGGCTCGTTCATCGGCGCGGGCGCGGGCAGCGCCACCATCAACAACGGTCGCATGTTCATCACCCTCAAACCGCGCAACCAGCGCGACGCCACCGCCGGCGAGGTGATAGCCCGGCTGCGCAAAAAAATGTCGCAGGTCCCCGGCATCAACTTGTTTCTTCAGGCGAACCAGGACATCCGCGTTGGCGGCCGGATGAGCAAGGCGCAGTTTCAATACGCGCTGCAAGCGTCCGACCTCAACGATCTCGGGGAATGGTCGGCCAAGCTCGTCGCCAGACTGCGTGAATCGCCGTTGCTCAAGGACGTGACGAGCGACCAGCAAATGCTCGGCCTGCAAATGAACGTCGTGGTGGATCGCGACACCGCCTCGCGGCTGGGCGTGTCCTTGTCGGCGATTGACAACACGCTCTATGACGCCTTCGGCCAGCGACAGGTCTCGACCATTTACACGCCCTACAACCAGCATCACGTCGTGCTGGAAGCCGATCCCAAATTGCAGCTGGATCCATCTTCACTGGACAAAATGTATGTGCGTTCCGCCAACGGCCAGCAAGTGCCGTTGAGCAGCGTCACGCAGTTCAAGCCTTCCAACACCAGCCTTTCGGTGAATCATCAGGGCGAGTTTCCGGCAGTCACCATTTCATTCAACCTGGCCCCCGGCGTCGCGCTCGGACAGGCGACCGAAATCATGCGGCAAGCGGTGAATGATTTGCATCTGCCCGCCAGCGTGTCAGGCAGTTTTCAGGGAACGGCGCAGCAATTCCAGGCTTCGTTGACCACCATGCCGCTGCTGGTGCTCGCCGCGATCCTCGCCATCTACATTGTTTTGGGCATGCTTTACGAAAGCCTCATTCATCCGCTTTCCATTCTTTCCACCCTGCCTTCGGCAGGCGTGGGCGCGCTGCTGGCGATGATCGTCAGCGGCAACGAACTGACCCTGGTGTCGTTCATCGGCATCATCCTGCTCATGGGCATCGTGAAAAAAAACGCCATCATGATGATTGATTTCGCGCTCGACGCGGAGCGCCGGCTCGGCCTCCCGCCGGAAGAAGCCATTTATCGGGCCGGCGTCATCCGTTTCCGTCCCATCATGATGACGACGATGGCCGCGCTGCTCGGCGCGGTGCCGCTCGCGCTCAATCTCGGCACGGGTTCGGAATTGCGCCAGCCGCTCGGCATCGCGGTCGTGGGCGGACTGATCCTTTCACAAACGCTGACCCTGTTCACGACGCCGGTGATTTATCTGACGATGGAAAAACTGCGCCTGCGCGCCGCGGTTTGGAAGCGACAATTACTTTCGCCCGGAGCCGCGACCGTTGGCGGCGCGCCGGTGATCCTCACGCCATGAAAACGCATTTGGAAACTCGAATTCTGAAACCGGCAATTTGCCTGGTTGCGATGGCGGCCCTGGCCCTGGCCGCCGGTTGCGCGGTCGGCCCGGATTATCATCGCCCGGCGGCGCTGGGCACGAATGCGGTGCCGGCCCAATTTGGTGACGTTTCCATCACGAATGAATGGAAAACCGCCGAGCCGGCGGCGCAACTGCCGCGCGGCGCGTGGTGGAACATTTACGCCGACGCGGAACTCGATCGTCTGGAAACGTTGTCCGCCTCGAACAACCAGCAGGTTGCCGTTGGCGTCGCCAATTTCGATCAGGCACGGGCGGCCGTTAAAGTGGCGCAGGCGGATTTCTTTCCGCAGATTTCCGCCAATCCGGCCGCCACCCGGCAACGCACCAGCGCGAACGCATCATCCGGTGGTGGCAGCCGCACGAACTCGTCGTTCAGCAACAGCAGCCGCACTTTCAACACGTTCAACGTCTCGGCGGATGCGAGTTGGGAGCTGGATGTTTTTGGCCGCATCCGCCGCCTGACTGAAGCCGCCCGCACCCAATTCGAGGCTTCCGCGGACGATTTGGAGTCGTTGAAACTTTCGATTCAGGCCGAGGTTGCCATTGATTACTTCACGCTGCGCTCTCTCGATGACCAATCGGCCGCGCTCAACCAGATGGCCGACGCCTATGAAACGTCGCTGCGGCTCACCCAAAACCGCAAAAAGAGCGGCATTGCCGATGATCTCGACGTGGCCCAGGCTGAAACCCTGCTCAACAGCACGCGGGCGCAGATTCCCGCCGTGGACTTGCAACGCGCCCAAACCCGGCATGCGCTGGCCGTGCTGTGCGGTCAGGCGGCGACCACGTTTGCGCTGCAACCGGCCTCCGCTGGCTCATCCAATCCGCCCGCCATTCCTTTGTCTGTGCCGAGTGAATGGCTGGAAAGCCGTCCGGACATTTCCGCCGCCGAACGCCAGATGGCCGCCGCCAACGCCAACGTCGGCGTGGCGACCGCGGCATTTTATCCGCGCATTTTCTTGAACGGCTCGGGCGGTTTTCAATCCGTCAGCGCCAGTGATTTGTTCGCCTGGCCGAGTCATGTATGGGCGGTTGGTCCTTCGTTGCAACTGCCGCTCTTCACCGGCGGAGCCAACCGGGCTCAACTGGCGTCAGCCAAGGCAGCTTATAATGGCGCGGTTGCCACTTACCGGCAGACCGTGCTGACGGCATTCCAGGATGTGGAGGACCAGCTCGCCGCGCAGCATTATCTGGCAAACCAGCTTGACGAAGAAGTGGCTGCCTTGGCTTCCGCTCGCCGTGCGCTCGCCATCGCCAACAACCGCTACAAAGCCGGCGTGGAGCAATATCTCGATGTCATCGTTGCCCAAACCTCCGAGCTGACGCACGAACAAACCGTCATCCAGCTTCGGGGCCAGCGGCTGGCCACGAGCGTCGCTTTAATCAAGTCGCTGGGGGCAGGCTGGAAACCCGCTTTCACAGCGAGCTTGGAAAGGTGAATGGCAGTGCGGTGGGAATGTTGGAAAGCCGGGTCAAAGCGCAGTTTCAAAAGTTGAGTTGCCGTGTCGCCACCGGTCCCCGGTTTGAAGGCCATCAAAGCTGGAAAAACCGTTGGAAACATTGACGAAAACCATGGTGTGTCATCCATTGTCACCGTCAGTCACGAAATTGAAACTGGAGGAGAGAGGGGGATTCGAACCCCCGGTAGTGTTACCTACGCACGCTTTCCAGGCGTGTGCCTTAAACCACTCAGCCATCTCTCCACCAAGGGACACACTGTGACCGAGCCCACCGCTCTTTTCAATTCAAAACTCCGGCGATTCGGGAAAGGCTGGCACGGAATGGATCCCAGCCCGTCGGGCGCATCCGCCCCCGGAGCGCGACCGGTCCCCGGTCGCAGCGGGTGGAAAGCACAGAACGGCTGGGAAAATCCGGACCTTGGCCTGCTGGCGTGACCGCTGCGGGCGGGGGACCGCCCGCGCTCCGCGGGAGTGCCTCAAGCTGCGCCCAGCCCCTCCAGTTTCCGATTTCCCCCTTGATACACCAGTGCGGATGGGTTACGCGTGTGCAGGTTCATGAAATTCGGCATCAACACGTTCCTGTTCGCCTCGCCATTCACCAGCGCGAGCACCAGGCTTTTCCGGCAGTTCAAGGCGTGGGGCTTTGACGGCGTGGAGATCGCCGTGGAAGACCCGGAAAACTTCGATGCCCGGTTCGTGCGCACGGAACTAAATCGCCACGGTTTGATTTGCACCTCGGTTTGCGCGTGCTTCCCGCCCTCGCGGGATTTGCGCGGCACGCCGGCACAGCAGCGGGCCACAATCGCCTATTTGAAACAGTTGGTGCAGATCGCCGGCGTGCTGGGCACGGATGTCGTGATCGGCCCGCTCTATTCGGCGACCGGTCGCGCGGACGCCGTGCCAGCCGCGGAATATAAAAAGCAATGGCGCACCGTCCGTGGTCATCTCAAAACCATCTGCGACCACGCCGAAGCGCACGGGAAAATCATCTGCCTGGAGCCGCTCAACCGGTTCGAGACGGATTTTCTGAACACCGTGGAGCAAGGTTTGCAGATGATCGCGGAAGTGAACCGTCCGGCGTTGAAACTTCTGCTCGACACGTTCCACATGAACATCGAGGAGAAAGATCCCGCCGCCGCCATCCGCCGCGCCGGGAGACACGTCGGGCATTTCCATGCGAGCGCCAGCGATCGCGGCACGCCCGGCAACGACCACGTGGATTGGCGCGGCGCGGCCGAGTCGTTGCGCGACATCAACTATCAACGCGCGGTGGTCATCGAATCGTTCACCACCGACGTGAAAGTCATCGCCCGTGCCGCCGCCATCTGGCGCAAGATCGAACCGAACCGTGACGACATCGCCCGCGATGGCGTGAAGTTCTTGAAGAAAACCTTCGCCGCCGTAACCTCCAAACGCACCTTATGAAAAAACTGTTCCTTGCCCTCGCCTTGCTGGCATGGTTCACAACCGCACCCACTTTCGCCGCCGACAAAAAGATTGTCCTCATTGCCGGCAAACCGAGCCACGGGCCGGGCGAGCACGAACACAACGCCGGCTTGTTGTTGTTCCAAAAATGTCTGGCGGCCGTTCCCGGCATCAACGTTGTGGAAATTTCCGGCGGCTGGCCGACAAATGAGGCGATGCTCAACGATGCCGCGGCGATCGTGATCTATGGCGACGGCGGCGGCGGCCATCCGGCCTTGCAGGGCGACCATCTCAAAACCCTGGACGCGCTGATGGAAAAAGGCGTTGGGTTGGTGTGCATTCATTACGCGGTGGAGCCGACGCTGGACCGCGGCGAAAAGGAATTTCTCTCCTGGCTCGGGGGTTGTTTCGAGATCAACTGGTCGGTGAATCCCGTCTGGCAGGCGGAGTTTAAATCCTTGCCCGCGCATCCCATCACGCGCGGCGTGCAACCGTTCGCGCTGCAGGATGAATGGTATTTCAACATGCGCTTTGTGGACGGCATGAAAGGCGTGACGCCCATCCTCACCGCCGTTCCGCCGGCTGCAACGATGAGCCGTTCCGACGGCCCGCACGAGGGCAATCCCGCCGTGCGCTCGGCGGTGGCGGCCGGCGAACCGCAGACGGTGGCGTGGGCGTTTGAGAATGCGTATGGCGGGCGCGGCTTCGGCTTCACCGGCGGCCATTATCACAAGAACTGGGCCGACGCCAACATGCGCAAGCTGGTGCTGAACGGAATTCTGTGGACCGCCAAAGTCGAAGTGCCCAAAGACGGCGTGGCTTCCGAAGTGACAGCCGACGATCTCAAAGCCCATCTCGACGCGAAAACGCCGGGGGCGAAGCGGTGACTTTTATTTCGCCGCGCAGCCCGGCCGGGGCTTGCCGGTGGTGGTCAACAACAAATTCAACCGCCTGCGACTTGCTGACATTCCCGCTTTCCGGCAGACTCTCCGTCCGATGAAAAAGAAACGCGCCGCCGCATGGGCCATGTTTTATCCTACCCGTTTCAATGAAAAAAACATTAAGGAAACGATTGGGAGTTTCTTTGCAATTTTTCTGTTATGCGGCATTTCTTTTATTTCCTGTGGTGACGAGTATCTAGAGAACGCACGATTTCAGATTTCACCCAGCCAGGAGATCACACTTTCTTACCCAAGTAATATGACGTGCGATCAATTTTCCAGGCCCGGGGACCTTTTTCACCAAGCTCTTTTCTTCGCCGCAAAGAACGTGGACGAGGATCAGTCTGACGCGCATATGGAGGTCAACGTCTGCGATTTGAGCTTTATTTTGACCATGCGTAAAGGTAATGAAGCATTACCTGCAGGACAAGGAGCGATGGATGACGCCGTGGAGAAAATGGTTGAGGATTTGCACAGGAGTTTTAACACCAATTCCATATTTCATCTCAAGCTCACTAATGGAACAGGAAGTTACTACCAGTTTGAAGACGTCCAGTTTGTGAAGGCTCATCAAGTGCTACCCGGACGCCTCAAATGGGCAACCTTAGGTCTGCTTAATCTCGGAAGTCAGGGAATTATGATAAGGGGGTATTCGCGAGCGAAAGACGATCGTGACTATAAGGCCATGCTCAACATCATTGAGAATCTCGCAATCGTCGTAATGCCTACCAATAGAACCGATGCGGCTTTGATCGAGGCTTCTTATTCCGGAAATTACGACGAAGTGAAGCAGCTACTTGTCAAGGGTGCAAACGTTGATGCTGTTGATTCGTGGGGATGGACATCCTTGATGTATGCTGCAAAAGAAGGTCACGCAAAAATCGCCCTCCATTTAATCGACAAAGATGCGGGCGTAAATCGAAGAACGACTACCGATACTGGTAGCACCGTTCTGTGTTTTGCGACCGAGGGCAACAAATTGGAAGTTATCGAAGCACTGCTAAAACGTGGCGCTGATGTCAATGGACGGAGCAAGAATGGAATGACACCGTTGGCATTCGCGGCGCAATCCGGCTTCGTCGAAGCAGCGAAACTTTTGATCTCGAAAGGAGCCTTGGTTGATTTGTTCGGGCCGCAAGGTGAACCCGATTCGGTTCGAAGTCCGCTCATGTGTGCAGCTTTATATGGGGGAATTGAAATGATGGAGCTGTTGCTGACCAACGGTGCAAAAATCGATCTTACGAACAGCACGGGGAATACGGCATTAATGCTTGCCGCCAAGCGTCCACGGCCCGAGGTCTTGGAATTCTTGATTAAAAATGGAGCTCAAGTAAATGCCAGGGGTGTATATGGCCATACTGCTTTGATTTATGCAGCGTATAATGGTCAAGTTGATAATCTGAGAATTCTGTTGGATGCCGGTGCGGATCCTTTTGCCACTGCGACTGACGCAAAGGATCCAAATGACGGGAAAGCACGATATGGGGCAGCCGATGTTGCTGAACAGCAAGGTCAATTTGAAGCTCTTGCTATTATTCGTGCGGCGCAAGCGCGCCGAATCCGATTGTGACATGTCGTGTTCTGTGTTCATTCGTAAGTAACGATTATTCCCCGCCTTGCCCCCATGCCATTTTTCCGCCACAATTTTCGTCCGATGAAAAAGAAATCCGCTGCTAACAAAGCCATCAACATGCGCCCATTCTCTAGCCAACTCGTGGACGGTCCCGAACGCGCCGCCGCGCGCGCCATGCTTTATCCTGTCGGTTTCACCGAGGAAGATTTCAAGAAACCCATCATCGGCATCGCCTCGACGTGGAGCAACGTCACGCCGTGCAACATGCACATCGATAAACTCGCGCTCGAAGCCGAAAAGGGCACGAATGCCGGCGGCGGCAAGGCGATCGTCTTCAACACCATCACCATCTCCGACGGCATCTCGATGGGCAGCGAAGGCATGAAGTATTCGCTCGTCTCGCGCGAAGTCATCGCCGATTCAATCGAAACCGTCGTGGGTTGCGGCGGCATGGACGGTTACGTGGCCATCGGCGGTTGCGACAAAAACATGCCCGGCGCGATGATCTGTATCGCCCGCATGAATCGCCCCGCCGTGTTCGTCTATGGCGGAACGATTCTGCCCGGCTGTCTCACCGCTGCCACTGCGCCCGCCAACTCGCCGAACAAAGACAAAGACCTCGACGTCGTCTCCGTGTTTGAAGCCATCGGCCAGCACGCCGCGGGCAAAATCAGTGACGAAGAACTGCACGCCGTGGAATCTTGCGCCATTCCCGGCCCGGGTTCATGCGGCGGCATGTATACCGCCAATACCATGGCCAGCGCGATCGAAGCGCTCGGCATGAGTTTGCCGAACAGCTCCGCGCAAAATGCCATTTCCCCTGCGAAGCTCGACGATTGCCGCCGCGCCGGCGCTGCCGTTGTGGAAATGCTTCGGAAAGGCATCAAGCCCCTCGACATCCTCACGAAGAAAGCGTTTGAGAACGCCATCACCGTCGTCATCGCGCTCGGCGGTTCGACCAATGCCGTGTTGCATCTGCTCGCCATCGCGCACGCCGCGAACGTGAAGCTCACCATTGACGACTTCACCCGCATCGGCAAACGCGTGCCCGTGCTTGCCGACCTCAAACCCAGCGGCAAGTTCAGCATGAGCGCGCTCGTCGCCATCGGCGGCATCCGTCCGCTCATGAAGACGCTGCTCGACGCCGGATTGCTCCACGGCGATTGCCTCACCGTCACCGGCGAGACCATGGCCGAGACGCTCGCCAGCGTGAAACCGTATCTGCCGGGCCAGACCATCATCCGTCCGCTCGATCAACCGATCAAAAAGGACAGCCACCTCGTCATCTTCTACGGCAACCTCGCCCCCGAAGGCGCTGTCGGAAAAATTTCCGGCAAGGAAGGTCTGCGCTTCGAAGGCAAAGCCATCGTGTTCGAGGGCGAAGAAAAAGCGTTGCAAGCCATCCTCAAAGGCACAGTCAAGAAAGGCCACGTCGTTGTCATCCGCAGCGAAGGACCGAAGGGCGGACCGGGCATGCGCGAAATGCTGTCGCCCACCAGCGCCATCATGGGCCGCGGCCTCGGCAAAGACGTCGCGCTCATCACCGACGGACGCTTCAGCGGTGGCAGCCACGGCTTCGTCGTCGGCCACGTGACGCCGGAAGCCTACGTGGGCGGCCCGATTGCCCTCGTGAAGAACGGCGACCCCATCATCATTGACGCCGAGAAACGGGAGATGACTCTCCAGGTCACCGGTAAAGAACTGGCGGCCCGCCGCAAGGCGTGGAAGAAACCCGCGCCCCGCTACTCGCGCGGTGTGCTGGCGAAATACGCCGCCCACGTCACGAGTGCCTCGCTCGGCGCGGTGACGGATGCGGATTTGAAGTTGTGAACAATGCTAACGGAAACCGACATCCATTATTTGGTCGGGTTGCTGTCCTTGGCCTCGAATCCCGACAATGTTGAGATTGAGTTAGGCAGTAGAGTTTTGGACACAACAACTGACACCGAACGTGATGTTGATGTGACGGTAACTGTCAAGGATGATGGGCGGATTACTGCCTTCAAAGGGTTAGAGGTCAAAAACCATTCGCGCAAACTTGATGTCACGCACATCGAGCAACTTGCTTGTAAGCTTAACGACATGCCGAGCATTACGGAGAAGGCGATTGTGTCTGCTTCGGGATATGCTAGGCCAGCAATTCGCAAAGCAGATGCTCACGGCATTGGACTCTTTGAGTTAATTGATTGGAATTTTTCAAAGCAGGGCTTCGAGCATTTCCATTCTGAGTTTGTGCCTATGGTTCAAAGATCCTTGGAATGGATGGCTGGTCCTCACGTGCGGTTAAACCCAACCGATAAGATTTCCGAGGAGGATCAACAGTTCATAATGGCGAATCCAAAAATCTACTTTGGAAGCGATGAATCGAAAACTGATGTTCCCGACCTGAATAGTCTATTGGCCAACCTGCGTTCAAAGGTTCAGCACGAACTTTACGAGCGACTGCAAAACAGTGCGGTCACCGCTCAAGCCCCCAGCAATGTCAACGTGACTTTGAACATCTCAGATTCACCTTACGTGAAAACGCGATCTGGAAAGATTATTATTGGACAAGCTTTATTTACTGGTCAGGTCGCGTGGATTGAAACCCAAAAGCCCACTCATTACAAAGTCCTAAAAAGGCTCGGCGACGAAAAGCCTTTCGCGGGCTGCATGGTTGCGGAACTTGGGACTTGGGGGTTGATGGGCCTGATGGTTTCTAACACTGATCGCACAATCAGGTGGATACACGTTCCTATCTCCGACAGAAACAGGAACAAAATCTTCAAGCAAAGAGTCCGTTGAGAATCCCAACAGTCTTCCATCCCTCGGCCCAGGCTTGGTCCGAGCCGGACTGGCATCCGTGCCGGATTGGCCACCAACGCAACGTAGCGGCGTCTCGGCAGAGCGCCGCACTATTTTTCCAATTTGCGGCCCTCTCCCGAAAGCCGCCACGACGTATCAGAGCGCCGGATTCCAATCGCTTCCTAAAATTTGCGGCCGTCTGCCGACGTGCCGCTACGGCAAAAAAGATTTTTCACTTGTTCCTTTTCTAATGGCGGCGCTCTGCCGAGACGCCGCTACGCGGGTTCACTTCGCCGCCGGCGCAGCGGTCACGGTTTTGCCGAGGTCGGCGAGGCCTTGCTCGAATTGCGGGCCGACCATCTTGTCGCAGTCCATGAACAGGCTGACGGCCTTGCCCATGAAACCGTTCTTGCCATACATGGCCCAGGTGACGACGGTCTGGTCGCCGTCGGGCTTGAAGGTGAAGTCCACGGTGGCCACGCCGGCCATCGGGCGTATCCAGTCCATGCGCATGCGGACGAGTTCGCCGGGCTTGCTCTCGGTGATGGTGGCCGAACCCGCGCCGATGTCCTTGCTGCCGTCCCAAGCGCACACCGCGCCGACGCCGGAATCCGGCCCGCTGTAGGTGTTCTTCACGTTGGGATCGAGCTTCAGGAACGGATTCCACGTGTTGAATTTGTGGTGGTCATTCACCTGCTCGAACAGCGCCAGCGCCGGTGCGGCGATGCTGGCGCTGCGTTCCACACGGAAATCAGCGGGGCGCGTGACGACGATGAGAAGGAAGATGACGATGACGGCGACGAGGCCGAGAAGGATTTTCTTGATCATGGTTGATGACAGTTATGATTTCTCAGACTGCGGTGTGACTGGAGGGAGCATACACCGCGGGTTTTTTTGCTCAATCGTTTTTTGGGATGGCCACCGGCCGGATACCAAACGGGATTCCATCCCACAGCCCAGGCTTGGTCCGAGCCGGACTCACGGGGAGCTTGCTCATTCGGCTGATGCAATTTGCTTTCTAAAGTGATTTCTTCGGTTACTGTGCGTTCACTATTTTGAAGCCATACCTTGCCCCTCGCCTGCGCGCCTTCGCTTCCAGCCTCATCGTCAGCGCGGCGGTTCAACTCCAAGCCCAAAATTTTATCCTGACCTCCACGAATCTGGCACCCGGCAGTCCCAACTGCCTCACGGTGGCGGATGTGAACGGCGATGGCCGGTTGGATTTGATCAGCCCGAACGCCAGTGCCAACACGCTGCTGGTGTTCACGAACAAGGGCAACGGCAGTTTCGCCCCGGCGACGAATTATCCGGTGGGCAGCGCGCCGTTTTGGATCACGGCGGCGGATGTGAACCGCGACGGCAAAGTGGATCTGATCAGCGCCAATGCGAATGCCAGCACGCTGACGGTATTGACGAACAACGGTAGCGGCGGGTTGGGTTCCAATGCCACTTACTCGGTGGGCAGCGGTCCGCGCTCGGTCATCGCGGCGGATATAGACGGCAGCGGCCGGCTGGCTCTGATCTGCGCGAATTACTACGGCGGCACGCTCTCGGTGCTGACAAATAATGGCAACGGCGTTTTCGGTTCCAACGCGACCTACACGGTGGGTGTCAATCCGGTATCGGTCATCGCGGCAGACATCAACGGCAGCGGCCGGCCGGCGCTGGTCTGCGCCAACGCCAATCCGGCGAATACGCTTTCGATTTATACCAACAACGGCTTCGGCGGCTTCGGTTCCAATGCCACGGTCAATGCCGGTGGTGGGACGAGTTCGGTCACGACGGCGGATATCTACGGAAACGGCAAGCTCGCCCTGGTCTGTGCCGATTATTATGACCACACGCTTTTGGTGCTCACGAACAATGGCAATGGCCGCTTTTTCTCGAACACCGTGGTCAATGCCGGCCTCACGGTCACCTGGGGTGCGGCGGCGGATTTGAATGGTGATGGCAAGGCGGATTTGATCGCGGTGCTGAACTACGGCGAATCGTTGGTTGTCTTCACCAACAACGGCGGCGGGATTTTCGCCTCGAACGCCAATTACTCGATTGGCAGCCATCCGGGGAACAATTATCCTGTGGAGGCCGTCGCGGCGGATTTGAACAACGATGGCAAGCCGGACTTGATCAGTGCGAACTTTTTCGACAACACGCTTTCGGTGTTGACCAACGCCACGGTTTTCCCGGTGCCGGTTTCCACACCGACACTGGTCATCAAAAGTTCGAACTTCGGTTTGCTGGTATCCTGGCCTTCGGCTTCGGCGGGCTGGGCATTGCAACAGAACCAGGATCTGGCAAACAAAATTTGGCTGCCCAGTGGGCATACCGGTTACGGCATTGCGGACGATGGAACGAACAAAAATTTCGCCATTGCGTCGCCGACCGGAAATTCATTCTTCCGCCTCTTGCATCCCTGAAACTCGGGAATCAGCACTGCGCGCTAGTGTCGCAAAGTTGAGCAGCCTGGTTCACAATGGCAAGGGGCTGTCTTGAATCTGGCTGGTTTTTCCAGATTACCCACCGCCAACCGTTGGCACGCAATTTGCGAAACGCCTGCAAATATGAAGGACAACTCATTTGCACTGGCCATGGAAAAAATCGTCGGCCAGGCCGAGGCCGAAAAAGAGCGGGAAATCCACGCGCAAAAGCGCGCCGTGAAGGTGGCGCGCGCGCGCAGCATCTTTGTTTTCATGCTGCTCTTGACGGTCGCCGTGTTTGCGTTCTGCTACCGCGAAAAGATTCAGAGCCTGGTGTTCACCAAGCCGGCCACGGATACGGGTGGTCAGACCTCCGCCTCTTTGGCTGCCGCCAATAAAAACGCCGCCACGCGTGACAGTGTGATCAACGAAATCGCGAAATAATCACCGTCTCGATTGACCCCGCCAGCCGCGAGCCGCGGTTCAAACGGCGCTGCGCCCGGGTGGCTGAGGTTCGTGTCTAAAAATTGACCTGAACATGGGTGATCCCGTCGGATTTTGTCCGGGATTTAGCCGCCGTGGCGTGCTTTCCTGCATGGAAACCGCTGGCACGCAAACTGCGGAGGTTCACGGCATGAGACAGAGTGTTTTTGCCACGGGTGGGATCAGGTTCGTCGGGGAAAGGGAGCCGGCTCGAAAAATGGAACGCCGCCGGCGGGATCGCGGTGATGTGATTGACCGGCTGCTGGGCCGGGTTCGGAGCATGTTCGTCTTTCTCTTTGTTGCGACGGTTTTTGTCTTTGCCTTTTGCCACAGCACGGACTTGCAGAATTTTATCGTTTCCAAGCTCTACAAGTGGTCGCAGGCGGAGTTGAAATCCAGCGCACTCCGTCAAGGCGCTCTCGATCACGAAAACGAAGTAAACCAAGTGGTGCAATAAATCTCCGCGTCAGGCGGAGACGCCGCCGGCGATGTATTGTTCCATCTGTTCAATGGCGGAGTTTTGCGACGAGATGATCCAGTTCACGAGGTCGCCGATGGAGATGATGCCGAGAAGTTTTCCTTGTTCAACCACCGGCAGGTGGCGCACGCGGTTTTCCGTCATCAACCGCATGCATTCCTCGATGGATTCTTCCGGGGAGACGCACACGACCTGACTGGACATGATCTCCCGAACCTGGGTGTCTTTGGAGGATTTTCCCTGCAACGCGATTTTGCGCGTGTAATCGCGTTCCGTGATGATCCCCACCAATGAGCCGCCGGACAGCACGGGCAGGGCGCCGATATTTCTGTCGGCCAGGAGTTTGATGGCGTCGAAGACGGTGGTGTCGGGTGAAACCGACCAGACGGCCGAACCTTTATGATGCAGCAGGGAGCTGACGGGGATGTAGTTTTTCATAGGCTTTATACTGTTATCCGCCCGTTGGCCGAATCTTGCAAGGGAAATTTTCCAGGAAAATGAAAAAACGGATTAGCTTTCCGCCCGCTGGGATTTGTGGTTTCATGCGCACCGCTTGGTCCTGTTTTTCAACGGCGCCCGAAGCGTGGAAAACCAAACTGTTTACAAACTATGGAATCATTGACGACTGTTTTGTTGAAACCGGGCGAGGGCGACCGCATTGTCGCCGGCCATCCGTGGATCTATCACGGCGAAATCCTCCGCCTCACCGCGCCCGTCGTGGACGGTGCGCTCGTCCAGGTCAAAGACCATCGCCAGCGGCTGCTCGGCGTGGGGTTCTACAACTCCCGCTCGAAGATCAACGTCCGCCTCCTCGCGCCCGACCGCGTGGAGGTGACGGAAAAGTTTTTTGAGGACAGCATCCGGGTCGCGCTCGCCGTGCGGCAGAAGCACATGCCCGGGGCCACGTCCTTCCGCGTGGTGAATGCCGAGAGTGATTTCCTGAGCGGCCTGATCGTGGACAAATACGAGGACGTGCTGGTGGTGCAGATCTCGGCGCTCGGCATGGACCAGCGCAAGACGCTGATCGTCGCCGCGCTGCAAAAGATCTTTTCCCCGCGCGTCATCATGGAGCGCAGCGACGTGTCGTCGCGCAAGTTTGAAGGATTGCAGGAATCCAACGGCGTGCTGTTCGGCGAATTGACCGGCCCGGTTTCCGTGAATCTGAACGGGTTGAAATTTGAAACCGATCTGGTCGGCGGCCATAAAACCGGCATGTATCTGGACCAGCAGGCGAATTACGAGGCCGTTTCACACTTTGCAAAGTATGGAAATGTGCTCGACTGTTTCAGCTTTCTCGGCGGGTTCGGTTTGCACGCGGCCCGGGCCGGAGCGGCGCACGTCCATCTGCTCGACCAGAGCGCCGATGCGATTGAAGCCTCCAAACGTAACGCCGTCACCAACGGGCTCGCGGACAAATGTTCCTTCGACGCGATCAATGTGTTCGACTGGCTCAAGAACAACACCGCCGTCAAGCCGCACGAACGCGTCATTCCTCGCTTCGATCTCATCATCCTCGATCCGCCGTCGTTCACGCGCAACCGGGCGTCCGTGCCGGATGCGTTGCGCGGTTACAAGGAGATTCATCTGCGGGCCTTGAAGCTGTTGAAACCCGGCGGCACGCTGGCGAGTTTCTGCTGTTCGCATCACGTCAACGCCGAACTGTTCCTGGACTCGCTGCTGTCGGCGGCGTATGACACGCGCCACATTTTGCGCCGCGTGGCGACCTATGCGCAAAGCCCCGACCATCCGATCATCCCGATGATTCCCGAGACGGAATACCTGAAGGGGTTTGCATTTGAGAAGGTGCGTTAAAAAAGCTCCAAGCACCAACTCCAAGCTCAAGAGAAACTTCAACCTCCAAGCGCCAATTAGGCGCGGGGCGTTTTTTAGCTTGGATGTTGGCGCTTCTCTGGAGCTTGGTGATTGGAATTTGGTGATCCTGACTTACTGCACGCCGACGCGGTAGAAGAACGGGCCGCCGTTTGTGGCCGTGAGGTCGGTAAAGGTGGTCGAGCCAGCCTGGCCGACGAGGTTGCTCTGGATGGGATCAAACGCCGGCAGATTGGTGCTGCGCTGCAAATAATACGTCACGCCGCCCACGCTCTGCCACTTCACCTTCATGCCGGAAACGCTATTGGATGGTGAAGACAGTTGCAGCACGAAAGCCGCGTTGGTCGGAATCGTGCCAGACTTCCATTCCTTCCAGTTGTTCAGGCCGTCGCCGTCGGAATCCAAATCATCCGCCGAGCCGTCCATGGGCAGGCCGTATTGCTGCAACCAAGCGTAGGAGATAATGGAAGCGGGCGATTGAAATTCATACGCGCCAATGTCCACCGTGCCGCCAGCGATGCGCGGATCGCCGTCGAGGTCTGGAGCGCCGGGCGCGTAGGCGTTCCTGCCGGTATTGATGCAGGGAGAGTTCGATTGGAGACGAAGGTTTCCACCTGATCGGTCAGCAAAAATAGGCGGGTTGGTAACATTAGAATTCCCAAACACTGGCGGGGTCGTGCAGCAATATTCCATCTTGGCTCCCGAAGGATCGGCCCCGGCGGGCGCAGAATTGTAGTAGGCAATGGAGTTGTATAACGATGCGCTGCCATAGACGCCACCACCGCTGTTGGTCGCAACATTGTCCGCGATGGTGCAATTAAAAAACTGCCCGCCATAACTTCCGCCACCTTGGTTGGCGCGGTTTCGCGTAATAACGCAGTTGGTGGAAATCCCAAACTGGGTGCCGCCGCCGGGCCGGCGGTATTTCCAGTCAGC
>DATLVR010000010.1:0-31849 GCA_035577265.1 Verrucomicrobiia bacterium
CGCGGCGGACAGTTTCGAGAAGTTCAGTGACGGTCATACGGCCTCAGTTTCAATCACGTGAAGGCTGGTTCAACGGCAGCGCACGAGCACGCGCAAACGCATGGCGTGATAGCTGCCCGCATTGCTCGCAAACGTCCAATCAGGATTCTCCTTGGTTTGATTGCCGATGCCCACGTCGGCGTGCACGCCTTCGCGCCAATGATTGATCGCGAACAAGGTCTGCCGCGCATCGTGATTATGCACCTGCATTGAACCGTAGCCGTCGGTGGGATCGGTGCGCTGATCGCCGAAATCAAATGCAGTTCCCGAAGCGTTGGGCACATTGGCGGAATTCGCTGGACCATAGTTATTCGGCCAGAACTCGACGCTGCCGCCAGCCAGTCCGGTTCCGGTCACGATGCCTTTGACGTTGGAAAAGACATCCATGTTGGTGATGTTCTGTTGAAATTCCGCGCCCGAGCCGAACACGGGCACGCCGATCTTGCGAAGGTCGTCCGTGAACGCATCCATGGAAACATAGATGTCCTGGGTGTTATAATTCGCGTCCACCAGTTCGATAAAATACGCGATGCGATCAAAGGGTTTGTGGATGTTCTGGTGATTATCGACATCATACGTGATGGCCGGACCGAGCTTCGTCAGATCCAGATCATAAACCAGCTGATAATCTTTCGCTTCGGGAACATTCATAGTGATCCAGTCACGCTTGGGCACGTCGCCCGCGCGGAAGGCACCGGCGGGAAGCCTCTCGGCATTCATCAGATTGGGCTCGGCCAGACCACTCCAACCAAAGCGCATTGCCACGGGATGTTTTATTCCGGGAGCTGAGAGGATCACGTTGTCGCCATCAATGCGGGCGTTGGCTTTCACAAAGCCACCTTCGTCCGCGTCAATGATTTCAAACCAGTCCAGCGGTTTGCCGTCCCGGCTGGTCAGTCCGCCGCCCACGTGATCAAAGGTGACGCGGAGGCTATCGCCAGCCAGGGCCATGGATTTGAACTCAGGCCCCGAATACACCAGATCGTTCCGCCCATAGGTTTTGGCTAACGCCAGCAGTGCGAGCCGGTGGCCTACGTCCTGTTTGTTCGTCGGGTGAATGTCCTTGAGGTTTCCGATGTCGTTGACGACGGCCATGCCCGTGTTGGGAATCATATTGGCGGCGGCGGTTTGGGCTTCCCAGAGTTCCGCTTCTGTTTGCGGATTGCCGCCGTAATTGAACGGCGCGATCTGCACAAAGTAGAACGGGAAATCACCTTCATCCCAAAGTGTGCGCCAGCCGGCCACCAGGGCCTTCATGTGTTCGGCATATCGCATGCCTTCGCCCATGTTGGCTTCGCCTTGATACCAGATTGCACCACGGATCGGAAACGGTATCAAAGGATGAATCATCCCGTTGTAAAGCGCAGTGGCTTGCTGCAGGTCATGGGGCGCTCGCAGTCCATCGGGATAATCCGGCATCGGCGGAACAATTTCATCTGCGGTCATCGCCTTGTGTGCGGCTTGATTCCATGATTCAAACTGGTCGAGCGTCTGGCCTAGCTTCTCTTTGTGCAACCCGGTTCGCGGATCGCTCAATTGGACTTTCTCATATTCCTCTTTTAACGACGGCACGGCGGCAAATCCTTCCGGTGGTGTCCACGATTCGATGCGGGTGCCGCCCCAATCAGCCTCCACGAGGCCGATGGCGACGCCGAGTTTCTCATTGAGTTCACGACCGAAAAAATACCCAGCGGCTGAGAACCCGCTCCAGCCACCTTCGGCCACCGTCTCGGGCAAGCACACCTTCCATGTTCCCTTCATATCGCCCTGCGGCAGTGGCGTCCAACGATTATCCACCATCAACAAACGCAGGCCGGGATGACTGGCATTGGCAATTTCCGCTTTTGCGTTGTTGGCGAGGCCAAGTCCCATTTCCATGTTCGACTGACCGGAGCACAGCCAGACTTCGCCGATCATCACATCGTCAAATGTGATCGTGTTTGAGCCGCTCACGGCGAGCGTGTAAGGCCCGCCCGCCTTTATGGCGGGCAACACGGCTTTCCATTCGCCCCGTTCATTGGCTTGAACTGATTGGGTCACGGTCCCCAGTTGAACGGTGACCTTTTCATTGGGCGTCGCCCAACCCCAGATGGTCAGGGGCCTTTCCTGTTGAAGCACCATGTGGCTGCCGAACACCCGCGGCAGGCGGACCTCTGCCCGGGCAATGACCGGATGCCAAAGGCTGCCGAGAAATAACAGCAATATGATCCAACTCGAAGCGGCAAAATGATGAGCCATGTGTGTCGGTGATTGTTTCATGATGTGTCTGACCAAACTATCGTTGATTAAATTCAAATGCCACGCTGGAGTTTGCCGAATTTGGTGCGCTCCGGCTCAACAATGAATGCTCCGCGAAGTCCGTGCCGCGTCCCTTGAAATGGCTAAAGCAGGCACTGACCATGGTGTCGTTGGCGAGGCGGTTGGTGCGCAACTCAACGCGGCGGACGGTTTCAAGAAGTTCGGTGACGGTCATGAAAAAACGAGGGTAAGGGCTGCGCGTTTGAAAGTGAATGCGGAATACACGCGGCGAAAAAACCTTGCTTGCACCAATGAGTCAACGGAGTAAATTAGCGCCATGAGTGCGACGGAAATTCTCGAACAAATCGAACACTTGCCGCGAGCCGAGCAACAGGCGGTTGCCGAAATGGTCTGGGAAAAATTCGGGGCCTTGGAAGACGAACTTACTCCCGAACAATCTGCCGAACTTGACCGCCGCCTCGCTGATTTTGAGAAAAATCCCCGTGATGGAATTCCTTGGGAACAAGTTGAAGCCAAACTTAACAAACGCTTCGGCTGGCAATGAGCCTGCCGGTCGTTTTCAAGTCTGCAGCACTTTCTGAATTTGAGGAGGCAGTGGCTTGGTATGAAGCGGAGCGGCCCGGACTTGGTAAAGAATTCAAGTTGGAAGTAAAGCGTGCGCTTTACCGTGCGCTGGCCAACCCAGGACATTTTCAAATGGTGCGTGGACGTGCGCAGAAAATTCGCCTGCGCCGCTTTAAGAAATACGCCATCTATTTTGCCATCAAAGACGGAACGTTCGCCGTCCTTGCTGTTTTCCACGGCTCGCGAAATCCGGCGGCACTGCGCCAACGCTTGCCCTGAAATATCCACCGCCGATCCGTTGACGAGGCGGTTGGTGCGCAACTCAACGCGGCGGAAGGTTTCGAGAAGATCGGTGACGGTCATGGGAAATTATTCTTAATCTTCAAACCGAATCACATGGGTTGCTAAATTTTCAGGCAATGTGATTTTGAATCCCTGCTTGCGGCCAAGGTGATAAATAGTCGTTCCTTCGAGCGAAACAAGTTTTGTCACCAAATGTTTGAATTCACTTTTCCGATAGTAATTCAAATATACCAACAATAATTTTGCATACTGATCGGCGTCGTTATCCATCAAGGCGCGTAAAACTGGACAGAGTAGCTTTGGCCGTTTTGCCTTGTCACCTTCAGCCCTTTTCAAGAAATCCTCTATTTTTTGGCGATGCGCATTCTTTAGAAATAAGATTAATCCCCATCCCCACGCCCCTTCGCCTTTTGCTTTGGCTGGGTCGGGTGATAGATTTTCCGGTGGATAAGCTGCAATTCGTGCTACCGCATCCCAGTCTGATAAGGCTGCGGCAAATG
Organism: Verrucomicrobiia bacterium; assembly: GCA_035577265.1. Lineage (GTDB taxonomy): Bacteria > Verrucomicrobiota > Verrucomicrobiia > Limisphaerales > UBA11358 > UBA11358. The sequence goes on from DATLVR010000010.1 coordinate 3,666, forward strand.
GCAAAGATTGCTGAACTTCGTCATACCAAAGATAATTTTTCCATACTTCGTGGCCCGTTTTACCTTCGTGATTTAATAATGTTTCTCGCCAGCCGCCGTAAAAATAAAGCATTGTTGCATCAACGACTAATTTTGCCGCGCTGATGGTGGTTTCCTGATTTCCATCCAAGTATGCTTCTATCGCATAATTGACTGTCTCCCCAACGTGCCAATAGTAACTAACTTGTTGAGCTTTTCCGGCGGCGATTTCGTCTTGAGTTTCTTTAACCGTCTTTAATCGCGACGCACTATTGCCACTCCAATTTAGTTTTTCTCGCAATGTCATAAGCAATTCACGGCACCGGCACGGCGTTCAAAATCTTTTTGACAATGGCGTCGCTTGTCACGGATTGCGCCTCGGCCTCGTAAGTCAGGATGATGCGGTGGCGCAGGACATCCGGCCCGATGTTTTTCACGTCTTCGGGGATCACATAATCGCGGCCTTGCAGCAGCGCCCAGGCTTTGGCGGCAATGGTCAGATAAATCGTCGCGCGCGGCGACGCGCCGAACTGGATGAAATGTTTCAGGTCGAGCTTGTGTTCCTCCGGCTTGCGCGTGGCGAAAACCAGTTTGACGATGTAGTCGCGGATCTTTTCGTCCACATGGATTTGGTCCACAATTCTTTGCGTGGCCAAAATTTCGTCGAGGCCGACGACGGGTTTGACGATGGTTTCCGGCGCGGTGAAAGCCATGCGATCCAAAATGTGCCGCTCCTCCGCGAAGGATGGATAATCCAAAATCACCTTGAACATGAAGCGGTCCACCTGCGCTTCGGGCAGGGGATAGGTGCCTTCCTGATCAATTGGATTTTCCGTGGCGAGCACGAGGAACGGCGACGGCAGCTTGCGCGTTTCGCCGCCGAGCGTGACCTGCCGTTCCTGCATCGCTTCAAGTAGTGCGGACTGCACCTTGGCCGGTGCGCGGTTGATTTCGTCGGCCAGAACAAAATTGGCGAACACCGGGCCTTGGGTGACGTGATATTTGCCGTCCTGCGGACTGTAGATCAAATTGCCCACAATGTCGGCAGGCAGCAGGTCGGGCGTGAACTGGATGCGCCGGAAACTCGCCTGCACCGCTGCGGCGAGCGTGCGGACGGAGAGTGTCTTCGCCAGACCGGGCACGCCTTCGAGAAGGACGTGGCCGTTTGCGAGCAGACCGACCAGCAGGCGCTCGACCAGTTGTTCCTGGCCGACAATTACGCGGCCCACTTCCGTGCGCAACGTGCGAATCCAAGCTGATGTTTCGGCGACCTGTTCCTTTAACGGTTTGCTCATGGGCGCTGAATTTACGGAGTGGCAGGTTGGAACTCAAGCGCCGTCACAAATGGGATTGCGTCCAACTAACTGAACGGAGCGCGAGTTGTCTCAACTCGCAGCGCGTGGAATGCAGGGTGGCGGTTAAAGTTTCAAGCGACTTGCATTGCATTGCCACCTGCTGCGGATTGGGACAATCCGCGCTTCATCAGGTTATTGCAGCGCCCATTTGATACCGCCAAGCAGATGCGCCTGATATGCCTTGCTGATCTCCACGGAGTTCTTGCGGTCTTTGATGGTTGGGTCGGTATCAATCAAGTCTTCGCGATGGCCCAGCGACGTGTAGAACACACGGCCTTTGCCGTAATCTTTACACCAGGAAACGCCGTAATGGCCGGGAGCGCCGGTTTCGGGATGTTTGTCCATGATCAGCAGGTCGTGGACTTTGGCCGGGTCATAATTTTTGAACTGATAAATCTCCTCCTGCTGGATCGTCCACGATTTCGGCAGCGACGCGGTGGCGGGATTTGACGGGTCCTGGTTAAAACATTCCACGCCCACCTGTTTGCCATGATGAGCAAATTCGCCGCCGAGCATCTGAGTGAATTCCGGCCAGCCGTGGAACGTGTCGCTTGCCGCATGAATACCAATGAACGCGTGGCCTGCTTTGATCCAGTCCAAAAATCCCAGCTTGTCAGGGATCGGCAGATCGCCGGTGGTGCTCGCGAACACCACGCCGTCGTAATTCTTCAGCGACGCTGGCGACAGTTTTTGGAGCGCCGCCTTGAGCGTCGCTTCCCATTTTGCCTCGGCGGTTTCATATGCCGCCTGTTCCGCTGGGAATTTTTCCTCGGCTGATTTGAAAGCCGCCTTTTGTTCATCCGTGGCGTCGGTCTTTAACGCCGTTGGCTTCTTGGGTGCGTCAGGTTTTCCCGGCGGCTGTTGCACAAAATCCGCGGTGAAGTCACCGCTTTCCTTGGCGAGTTGCGACAGGACTTTCTCCAACGTCGGGATGGAGCTATGACGGAACCCCGTCGTGGTCGTGACCACGAGCAGTTTTTTGGGTGCGGCTTGCAGAAGTGTGGCCGTCAGCATGACCGCCAGCAGGAGGGAAAGTTTTTTCATTTTTAATTTATAATTTTGAATTGATTTTCAAGGTTCATTGACCAAAGGCACCGGGCGCACCCAGATGTTGCGGAAGGAAACGGGATTGCTGTGATACTGCAGGGCGAGCGGGCCGGTCGGACCGTGCGCCGTGTATTTGCCGGGACTCTTCCAGTTCGACGCACCGCGATAAGCCTGATGGTTCTGCACCAAAACCCCGTTGAGAATCACCGTGACGTAGGCAGGTGTAGTCACTTCACCATCCGCTCCAAAATGAGGCGGGTTGAAAATGATGTCGTAGGTCTGCCATTTCCCGGGCGGCCGGCAAGCGTTGGCGAGCGGTGGATGCTGGCCGTAAATCGCTCCGGTCGAGCCATCGGCATAGGTTTTATTGATGTAGCAGTCGAGCACCTGGACCTCGTAAAGCCCCATGAAATAGACGCCGCTGTTGCCGCGACCCTGGCCTTCACCTTTACCGGGGGTTGGTTCGCGAAATTCCAGATGCAGCTGGATGTCACCAAACTTATTCGTCGTCACGATGTCACCTTTGGCTGAGGTGGCCACGTCATCGGCCACAGTCCACTGCGCCGGACCGCCGCTGCCTTTGTCGCGCCATTGGGACAAATCTTTCCCATCAAACAGAACGATCGCATCGCTCGGCGGATTCGCGTTCTGGCTGAACGTCGCACCCGGTGTGACGACCGGCGGCTGCGGTCGCGCCGGGTCGTGGACATGCCACTTGCCGTCCGGTTGCAGCGGCGTGTCTTGAAAACCAGCGACGCCGTCAATGGTGACTTCGACGTTCTTGGGCGCGGGTGCTGCGGGCGCGTTGGAGGTTTGCGCGAGCGCGAGGTTGGTGACCGTGACCGCCAGCGCGGTGGCGATGATGAGTTTTTTCATTTTTGTTATTTGGAGCGCCGGTCTCCGACCCGGCACGATGTTATTTTAATGCAATCTGGCCGGGTCAGAGACCGGCGCTCCATTTCAAATCTTTGGGAACTTGGTCCACTTGGCATTCGACTTCGCGGATTTCACGGCGGTTTCAATGAAGGCCATGCCTTCCACGCCATCATCCACGGTCGGGAAATCAAACGTGCCGCGCTTGCCGGCGATGCTGGCGCGGATGGCGGCGATGGCTTCGAGGTAAATATTCGCGAACGCCTCGATGAACGCCTCGGGATGGCCGAACGGCAGGCGCGTGAATTTCTTCGCCACGTCGCTGACGTAACCGTTGCCGCGACGAAGGATCCTGGCCGGTTCACCTTTCGGGATAAATTTCAGTTCGTTCGGATGTTCCTGCTGCCACGCGAGCGAACCTTTGGTGCCGTAGACGCGGATGTTCAGGTTGTTTTCCTCGCCGCAGGAAATTTGGGAACAATGCAGCACGCCCTTCGCGCCGCCCTTGTAGCGGAGGAGCATGTTCGCGTCGTCCTCCAGCTTGCGACCGGGAATGAAGCTTGTGAACTCCGCGCACAATTCATCAATCTGCAAGCCGGTGATGTAGCGGCCGAGATTTTCCGCGTGCGTGCCGATGTCACCCACGCAACAGCTCGCGCCGGCCTTCTTCGGGTCCGCGCGCCAGGCGGCCTGCTTCTGGCCATCGGCCTCGATTTTGTCGAGCAACCAGCCTTGCGGATATTCGGCGATGATTTTCAAAATCTTCCCGAGCTTGCCACTGCGGACGAGTTCGCGCGCCTCCTTCACCATCGGATAGCCGGTGTAATTGTGCGTGAGCGCGAAAACCTTTCCGCTCTTGCGCACCGTGTCGCGCAGCGCCTTCGCTTCCTTCAAATCCAGCGTCATCGGCTTGTCGCAGACGACGTGGAAGCCGGCCTTTAGGAAAGTGGTGGCGACTGGCGCGTGCAGAAAATTCGGCGTGACGATGGAAACGAAATCAATCCGCTCATCCGCCGGCAACGCCGCTTCGCCCTCGGCCATTTCCGCATAGCTCGCATAGACGCGGCTGGGATTGAGGAAAAGCTGTTCGCCGGTGGTCTTCGAGTTTTTGGCGTCGGAAGAAAAGGCCCCGGCGACGAGTTCAATCTGGCCGTCGAGGTTTGCGGCCATGCGGTGGACGGCGCCGATGAAGGCGTTCTGGCCGCCACCGACCATTCCGTAACGAAGTTTGCGTTTGGCTGGCATAAATTATTTTTGGAAGCCGCAATCTAGGCAAACCCCGCCGCAGGGACAAGCCGCGAGTTTTGATTTCAACCTGGAAACAGCAATTGAAACCACGAAACACACGAAACACACAAAAGAGACAAGGCATTGCCGAACCTTTCTATTTCACCCGGAGGGTGAATGTTGGAATGGAGACGAAACAGGCATTGTATCCTTTGTTTTCGTGTATTTCGTGGTTCATCCCGACTGCGGATTTTAGGTTCATCCAAGAATTTCAACCGCCAAGACACCAAGCTCCGACACGTTTTGATTTACTCAAATGCTGATGTGACTTGGGATGTCGTGCGAGCCGTGCGTTTATCGCCACAGGTGTTTCGGATATTTGCGCTGCAACTCGGACTTGATGCGCGGATAATGGTCCTTCCAGAAACTCCCGAGGTCTTGCGTCACTTGAATCGGCTTCATGCCCGGGGTCAGGATGTGCACGACCACCGGCACGCGGCCCAAGGCGATTTTCGGCGTCTGGTTCACGTCGTAAAGCTCCTGGATGCGCAGCGAAATGAACGGGGTCTTGCCATTTTCGTAACTGACCTTGGGCGTGCGGCCGTTCGGCAGCGTCAACCGTTCCGGCGCGTGCTTGTCCAGCAGCTCGCGTTGCGCGTGGGAGAGCCACGACATCACGACCGGTTTGACCTCGCGTTCCTTGATGTCTTTGTAGCTGACCGCGCCGTGGCAAAGCTGCTCGATCACGGATTTCTTGTCGTCCTCCGTGATCGCGGGCAACTGCAAATCCGCGCAGTGCTGGCAAAGCAGATGGAGGCGCGCCAGCCATTGTTCCACACCGTGATCCCAGTTTGGCAACTGGAGCCGGCCGGTAAGAATTTCATCCGTCAGAATGCGTGCCGCCGCGTCCGCCGGTGGCGGGTCAATGCGTTTGGCGGACAGCGCCAGGCCGCGAAATTTCAACAGCTCCGCCGCCTGCACGCGCTTGGCCGTCGCATCAAACTGCACCTGCACGTCGGATTCGATGTCCTCGGGAAACAGTTCCTGCAGCCAGTCCGGTTCAATCCCCGTCGCGAGGGAAAGAATGGTGTTCATCTCTTTGTCCCGTGATTCGATCTCGCGGATTTCGGCGACGACGAGCAGCGGACTTTTTTGCACCACGCTTTCGCGCGCCAGCACGCCACGCCGATTATGGACGAGGTCGCATCGCAGTGTGCCCTGGTCGAGCCGGCGCGCCACGCGGTCGGAGAACCCGATCAGCACACACTTCTGCAACGCCTCGTCCTTGACCTCGCGCGGCTGCACATCGAGTCCTTCCTTGGCGGCGATGCGCAGGAATTGTTCGAGCAATGGCCCGACCTGGCGCGCCGTGACGGCGTGGATGCCGAGCTTGCGGCAGGCGTCGAGGCGGAAATCATTTTTCGCCGCATACGTCCACGCGCGCATGAGAATCCAAAAATCCGAAGACGACTTGTCGCCGAGCAAATCCTCACGCGCGGAGTCAACGTCCTTGCCGCAATTGCGCAGCAGCAGATCACGTCCTTGCGTGAGTGCGGCGACGAGGCACGCTTGATAGACGCAGCCGTATTCCTGTGCCGCCAGCAGCATCCGCGCATAACGCGGGTGCAATGGAAATGCGAGCAGCTTGCGGCCAATTGGGGTGAGTTGAGAGTTGGTGGTTGAGAGTTGGGAGACGGGTCTTAGCGCGCCCAGGTCGGTGAGCAATTCCTCCGCGTGGGCGAGGCTTTGTTCATCTGGTGCTTCGAGCCAGCGGAATTTTCGCAGGTCCTGCACGCCCGACGCCTTGAGCGTGAGCACGACTTCGGACAGGTCGAGACGTTTGACTTCCGGCAGTTCCTGAACCGCGCGGTGTCCGTGTTCTTCGCGCGACCACAACCGCATGCACACGCCCGGCGCGGTGCGGCCGGCGCGCCCGGCGCGCTGGTCGGACGACGACTGGCTGATGCGCTCGATGAGCAGCGTGTTGATGCCGCGATTGGAATCGTAGCGCGGGATGCGCGCGAGTCCGCTGTCAATCACCAGCCGCACGCCGTCAATCGTCAGCGACGTTTCGGCGACGTTCGTGGCCACAACCACTTTGCGCTTCTCGTAACGCGCCACGGCGGCGTCCTGATCTTTGGGCGGCAACTCGCCGTGCAACGGCAGCAGAATAAATCCCTTTGCCTCGGACGTGTGGCGGATGGCTTCAATCGTCTGTGAAATCTCAAAACCGCCGGGCATGAACACCAGCACGTCGCCTTCGCCGCCGCCGTGAACGTAATGGCTGAACGCGTCCGCCGCCTGTTCCCAAACGGGGCGTTTGTCCGTGTAACCCGGCGTCGCGGCGTATTCGATCTCCACCGGAAACATGCGACCAGCGGAGGAGAGGACAGAACAGCGCGCTTCATTTGTAGGAGACGACGTAAGGAGGCTCTGATCAGTTCCCATTAAAGAATGAGCCTCGTTACCTCGGCTCCTACGGTGAGTAAGATATTTTTCCAACTCGCCCGCGTTCAAGGTGGCGGACATGACGACGAGGTTCAGATCAGGGCGAAATTGCTCCTGCAAATCCAGCGCGCGCGCCAGCGTGATGTCACCGTAAAGATGCCGCTCATGAAACTCGTCAAAGATCAGCGCCGAGATGCCGCGCAGCTTCGGGTCGTCAATCATCTGCCGCAGCAGCACGCCTTCCGTGACGAACCGGATTTTAGTCTTGGCCGACGTGACGTTCTCAAAACGGATCTGATAACCGACTTCCTGTCCGAGCTGGACGCCGAGTTCCTGCGCGACGCGCGACGCCAGCAACCGTGTGGCGAGCCGGCGCGGTTGCAGAACGACCACTTGCCCGTCGGCCAGCAACCGATGCTTCAACAGCATCTGCGGGACTTGCGTGGATTTGCCGGAGCCGGTGGGCGCGGACAGGATCAAGCGCCGGTCGGTTTTCAGCCGGGCGATGATCTCGCGCTCAATCTCGTAAATGGGCAGACGGTCAGTCATTGGAGCGCGCAGGATAGCGGTTTGTTGCCCGTAGGAAAAACAAAACAACAACGCCTATCTGAATTAAAATTTACATGCGAACTCGCGGGTAATATCGTCTGCCGAATTAGAATTGTATGAACGAGGTATTACATGACTGCTACAAATGGACTTGGATTTCATTGGTTGCTGCTGTCCTTGGTGTCATTCTGATTTTTATCGTTACTCGCCGCCGCCACTGGTGGTTGCGTTATTTGGCGGCAGATGAGGCGTTTTGGATTCGGCTAGGGGTTTCCAAGACATCGTCGAAGGCTTCCCGTCGTTTTGGTGAAAGCCGTGCATTTATCTGGTTTTTATGGCTTGGAGTTTTTGTCTTTATGGTACTCGCATTCATTTCTGGAAAACTTTATTTCCGCGCAAAGCATCAGCTAGTCATCACAGCACCACCAGAAGCCAAATTGTTCTACGACACCGGGGCAAACCAAAAAAAGGCTGAAGATTTTGTCGGGGCAATAAGCAATTTCACCAAAGCCATCGAGATTTTCCAAAACTATGTGGCGGCCTATAACTTTCGGGCACAGGCCAAAAACAAACTTGAAGACTACAAAGGGGCGGTCGCGGATGCCGACAAGGCGATTGAGTTGGATTCCAGCTGGACGTCCGCCTACACCACGCGCGGCTTTTCCAAATTCTACCTGAAGGATTACACCGGATCCGTTGAAGACTTTAACAAGTCCATCAAATTAGATTCCGCTTATGCTCCTGCTTACAACCAGCGCGGCCTTGCGGAAGCGAATCTTACAAACTACCCGTCAGCCATCTTAGATTTCACTAAAGCAATCCAGCTAAAACCGGATTATGCTGCGGCCTACTATGATCGTGGTCTAGCCGAACAAGGTTTGACAAATTACGCTGCTGCCATTGCGGATTTCAGCCATGCGATTGAATCACATTCAAATTACCCTGCTGCTTACAATATGCGGGGGCTTGCGAAGTGGTATCTTAAGGATTTTAACGAAGCCATTCTTGATTTCACAGAAGCCGTTCGCTTGGATTCCACATTCGCGTGGGCTTACAATAATCGCGGGCTAGCCAAAAGCAGCCTCGAAAATTACAAGGAAGCCATTGCTGACCTGGATAAGAGCATAGAATTAAACAGCAATCTTGCACTCGCCTATGGTAATCGCGGTTCGGCTAAACACCATCTTGGCAACGATAATGCGGCGATAGCCGATCTGAATAAAGCCGTCGCATTGGCCCCTGAAGATCCTTTTGCTTATTTGAACCTTGGATTTATTCAGAACGGTCTAGGTCAGTTTGAATCCGCTTTAAAAAACTATCAGAAGGCGTTGCAATTGGATGCGTCATTGGACGAATGTCGATTTCAAATCTGGCTGATTCGTTGCCGTCTGAATGACCGGCTGGGAGCGACGGAGGATCTCAAAGCATACTTAGCTTCCTTGAAGCACAAGCAACCCACCTGGTCAGATGTTGTTGGATTTTATCTTGTCGGCAAATATTCCGGAAAAAGTTTATTGGGCTGCGCTAAATCTGCCACTCCCGAGGTGCAAAACTGGTGGCGTTGCCGGGCGAACTATTACATAGGCATGAAGCATATGGTCATCGGAGACAAGGTCGGGGCAATTCCATTTTTTGAAGAAAGCCTCGCCACCAAAGAAACCGACCTCACAGAATATAAGCGTGCGGCGGCGGAACTGGAGACCATCAACAAAGTAATCCGGCCCTAAACAGAAAGGGGCTGTGGTGCGATTAAGTCACGCAGCAACTTCCTTCGCTTCCGGCTCCACCCACTTGTTGTGTTCTTTGATGAGATCCACGAGGCGTTCCACGGCGTCGGCTTCGGGGATGTTGAACTTGATCGGCGTTTTGCCGACGTAGAGATTGATCTTGTTCGGCGCGCCGCCCACGTAGCCGAAATCCGCATCGGCCATTTCGCCGGGGCCGTTCACGATGCAGCCCATGATGGCGATCTTCACGCCCTTGAGATGCTCGGTGCGTGCCTTGATGCGCGCGGTGACGGTCTGCAGATTGAACAGCGTCCGCCCGCAGCTCGGGCAGGCGACGTAATCCGTCTTAAAACTGCGGCAACCGGCGGCTTGGAGAATATTGTAAGCCAAGCGCAGGCTTTGACCGCCGCCCGCTTCGCCGCGCACGAGAATCGCATCGCCGATGCCGTCCGCCAGCAGCGCACCGATGACCACGGACGCGCGGAGCAGGGCGATCTTGGGTTCCAAAACCTCGTAGCCGCCGACGTCAGTCGGCGCACTTTGATTCGTGGCGGAAGTTTGCGCCGACTCACGTCGGCGGCTACTATCCGAGAATAAAGTATCTTTCAGTAGAATTGGATTGTTACGGCCGAGCCGTTTCAATTTTGACGCAAGCAAACGGAATGCAGTGATGGCCGGGAGATCCACGCCGTCCTTCACGGTGACCAACTGCGTGTCGCAATTGATCTCGAAATCCGTGGTCGGATCTATCTCAAAAATATTCAGGTCTTCGTAAACCGCTTCCGGTTTCACGTCGTCTTTCGGACGGATCTTTGGCGCGACTTTGTCGAACGTCGCACGCGTGACGACGACGCGGATCAATTGTTCGCCACCGCATTTCGTATTTTCGTTCAGCTCAATCTCCGGCGTCTCGCGTTTCTCAAAATGGAACGGATCGAAGGGAAATTCTTTTGGTAGGGACGCGTTCCACCGTGTCCCATTCTCGTCCGAGGAGTTTTGGGACGCGGTGGAACGCGTCCTTACCGTCAGCGTCGGAATCTGCGCGAGCAGGTCGGTGCAGACCTCGATCTCGCGCGGGCTGTCTTCGGTGAGCGAGACGCGGATGGTGTCGCCCAGACCGTCGCAGAGCAGGGAACCAATGCCGATGGCGCTCTTGATGCGGCCGTCCTCACCTTCGCCGGCTTCAGTGACACCAAGATGGATCGGATAATTCCAGTCGGCGCCAAGATCGTTCAGGCGTGCCACGAGCAGGCGATAGCATTCGATCATCACCTTCGGATTGCTCGATTTCATCGAGAACTTGAAGTTGTGGAAATCGTGCTGGCGGCAGATGTGGGCGAATTCCAGCGCGCTCTCGACCATGCCGAGCGGGGTGTCGCCGAACCGGTTCATGATGCGGTCGCTCAACGAACCGTGATTCGTGCCGATGCGCAGGCAGCGCTTCAATTTTTTCGCTTCGATGACCAGCGGGGAAAACTTTTCCTCAATGCGTTTCAGCTCGGCGGCGTATTGGTCGTCGGTGTATTCCTTGGTGGCAAATTTCTTGGAGTCGGCGTAGTTGCCGGGATTCACGCGCACAACTTCGACCCATTTCACCGCTTCTATCGCAGCCTCGGGTTTGAAATGGATGTCCGCCACGATCGGCACGAGGCAACCTTGTTTACGCAGTTCGGCGACGATGTTCTGCAAGTTCGCCGCGTCTTTCACGGTCGGCGCGGTGATGCGCACGAGCTGGCAGCCGACGGCGACGAGTTCCAGCGTCTGCTTCACGCTCAACGCAGTGTCCATCGTGTCGCAGGTGAGCATGGATTGCTTCACGACGGGATGATCGCCGCCCATGATGAAGCCGCCGTTCGCCGGATCGCCGACAACAATCTCGCGGGTCTTGCGGCGTTGATGGAAGAACGGAGATTCGCAGTAGCGCATAAAATTACTTCACCGGAGCAAAGATGATGGGCACTTCGCGGTCGGCCCGGGCGCTGCGGATCCAGTCGCCGGTGTCGAAGAACGCGATGTAAATCATGAAGCCGATGAGCAAGACGGCAAACCCGCTCTGGATGGTGTTCAGGATCCGGGCGCTGACCGGACGGCGGCGGACGGCCTCGATGAGCGAAAGCGTGATGTGTCCGCCGTCGAGCACGGGCAACGGCAGCAGGTTCAGCAGTGCCAGATTCACGTTGAGGATGACGCTGAACCACAGCACGCGGCGCCAGCCGTCATCGCTTTGAAACAGGTTGTAATAGACGCGTCCGATCATGACCGCGCCGCCGAGTTGTTGCACGCCGATGTCGCTTTTGTGCGCGAACAGGGCGCCGATGGTGCCGGTGATCTGGTCAACGCTCTCCCTGATCTGGGCGAATGGACTGGGATGAGAAAGCGTGACGTTTGTTTCGCCCAGCCAGGACATGATGCCGAGCAACGCCATGGTGTTGGTCGGCTGCAATGGTTTCACGGCCGTGAGCGTGCGCTCAAATTCTTCATTGCCGCGCCGGATGGTCAGGGTGAGCGGTTTGACGATGCTGTTGCTCATCTCCTTCTGGGCATAATTAACGGCTTCGGAGCTGAAGATTTTCTCACCGTTCAACTTGGTGACTTCATCGCCCGGCTTGATTCCGGCCAGATCCGCCGGACTGTTCGTCGCCACTTCGTAAATCGTCGCCTTGCCCGCGGACGAGATCAGGATCTGGCGCAAGGCCCGGCGTTCATACCATTTGGTGTCGCGATGATACGGAACCGCGTAAGCCATTTGTTCCTTGCCGTCTCGGAGGTATTTGATGGTGATGTTGGTGCCGGTGCTGGTGATCAAGCGCCACGTCACGCTGTCTTGTGCCGGCGGTGCGAAATGATGCACCGGCTGACCGTCAATTTCCAGAATCGTGTCGCCGGGACGCAGGCCCGCCTGCCATGCCGGGCCGGGATTTCCATTGGCATCCGTCGGATTTACCCAGCCGATCATCGTGGAATCGTCCGAGCCGTTGACGGGTTTGCCGACCCCCCAGACGATCACGGCAAAAACGAACGCCAGCGCAAAGCTGAACAGCGGGCCGGCGAAGGCCACGATGATTTTGTCCAAGGGCGAAACATTCGGCAGCGGCTCCTCGGCGGCCGTGTCCTCCGACTTTCCTTCGATGGCTTCCATCGTGGCCATCTGTGGCAGCGCGACGTAACCGCCCGCCGGAATCCAGCCGAGCGCGTATTCGACGCCGCCGATTTTCTTTTTCCAGATCGGCTTGCCGAACCAGATGGCGAAGCGGTCTACTTTCAATCCGCGCCATTTGGCCGCGAGAAAATGGCCGAGTTCGTGGACGCCGATGAGCAGGTTGAACAGCAACACCACTTCCAGTGCGATGAACGTGTAATGTAGAATTGTCATGTAAAATCCAAAGGACTATAGCAGGGAAACAATTAACCGCAATCACGGAGCGCAGCGAGATCGGGAGTTCCTGTTTTATCAGGGCGCGCGGGGATCAACCAAGTTCAGAGCCAGTCACAGACCGGCGCTTCCCTGCCTCGTAGCGGCGTCTCGGCAGAGCGCCGCATTTTTCTCCGGGATTTCCAGATGGCGGCGCTCTGCCGAGACGCCGCTACGACGAAGCCTCCCGCCGCGCCCACAAATCGGCCTCCAGAATCTGGTCCAGCGTCGGACGGGAGACGACCTGGTGCGCATCCATGGTGCGGCGGACGGTCTCGGTGATCTGGGGAAAGTTGATTTTACGGTTCACGAACGCTTCGACCGCGATTTCGTTCGCCGCGTTCAATACCGCCGGCAAAGTGCCGCCGATTTCGCCGGCCCGGCGCGCGAGTTCGATGGCGGGGAAGCGTTCCAGGTCCGGTTCTTCGAACGTGAGCGTGCCGAGTTTGGGGAAGTTCGTCTGCACGCGGTCGTTCACCGCGCGTTCGGGATACATCAACGCGTATTGAATCGGCAGGCACATGTCGGGTGTGGACAACTGCGCAAGGAGCGAGCCGTCCACAAACTCCACCATCGAATGCACGATGCTCTGCGGATGCACGATCACGCCGACGCGTGCCATCTCGATGTCAAACAGCCAGCGCGCCTCGATCATCTCGAGTCCCTTGTTGAACAGCGTCGCGGAATCAATCGTGATCTTGCGGCCCATCACCCACGACGGATGCTTGAGCGCGCGTTCGACGGTGATCTCGGAAAATTTTTCCTTCGGCCAAATTGCTTTGTCGCGGAACGGTCCGCCGCTGGCGGTGAGCAACAGTTTGCGAACGGAATTCGTCGGCTTGCCGTCGAGACATTGGAAGATCGCGGAGTGCTCGCTGTCCACGGCCAGCACGCGGACGCCGTGTTTGCGCGCCTCGTTCATCACGATTTCGCCGGCCATGACGAGGATTTCCTTGGACGCGACGGCGATGTCTTTGCCCGCGCGGATCGCGGCGAGCGCCGGTTGCAAGCCGGCCGTGCCGACAATCGCAATCAAAACAATGTCCGCTGCCGGCAGCGTGGCGAGCTTGAGCAATCCTTCGTTGCCGGAATACACTTCGCAGCCCGTGCCGAGAACGGCACGCAGTTCAGCCGCCTTCGCCGGATCGTTGATGGAAATGACGGCGGGCTTGTGCTTGAGCGTCTGGTCCAGCAGCAGTTCGGAATTGTTGCCCGCCGCGAGCGCAAGCAAACGGATTTGGTCCGGCAAATCTTCCGCCACTTTCACGGTGCTGGTGCCGATGGAGCCGGTGCTGCCAAGGAGGACGACGTTTTTCATTTTAAATCAAACTGTGGGTCAAAATATGGCGCAGATAAAGATACATGATGGGCGCGTTGAACAGCAGGCTGTCCAGCAGGTCGAGGATGCCGCCGATGCCGGGGAAGAAGCTGCCGGAATCCTTCACGCCCGCCTCCCGCTTGAACAGCGATTCGATCAAGTCGCCAATGACGGCGGTGGAACTCAGCACCACGCCGAGGATGATCGCGTGCAGCGTGGTCATGCCATACATGTGTGCGCCGAACAGATGCACGAACACCAGGCTGGCGCCGGTCGAGACCACGATCGCGCCGCCGAAGCCTTCCCACGTTTTGCCGGGGCTGATGCGCGGGATCATCTTGTGTTTGCCGATGAGGGAACCGACGGCATACGCGCCCATGTCGCTGAATTTGGTGACGATCAGGAAATAGAGGACGTAGTATTTGCCGTCACCGCCGAGGCCGGGGAAAAAATTGATCTTCTGGATGAAGTTCAGCAGCCACGGCACATACATGAGACCGAAGAGCGTCACCGAGATGGACAGAATTCCCGTGATGCTGATCTTGGATAGAAACTGCCGCACGCACAGGCCGAGGACGAAGATGATCAGAAAGCTCGTTTCAAAATCATTCACCCGGGCGGGTGAATCGTGGGTCCCGAGCTTTCCGATCAGGTTCAGGAACGTGCCGATCATGAGGAGCAGGCCGCCGATCAGGCCGCACCATTTAAAGCAGACCACACCGCGTTTCTCGGCCAGGCCGTAGAATTCAGCCAGGCCGGTAAAGGCCAGCAGCCCCATGAGCAGCAGGAAAACGCCGTCGGAGATCAGGCGGTAGCCCGAGAACATGGCCGTGAGAATCACCGTCCAGAGCACCACCGTGGAGGTCAACCGGCGGAGGAAGATTTTTCCCTTCGAGGGTGCTTGGACTGCGGCGACAGCGTCGGACATTCACGCGAAAATAGCAGGGGCGGGGTGGCTTGCCAATTCTCAATTGGCGGTGGATTCACTTCTCGGTTGCGCGCCGTCAAAGTTTGTGACAATCCTATGGGTGTTCGAAACGGATGGGGTCTTAGCTCAGTTGGTAGAGCGTCTCGTTCGCAATGAGAAGGTCAGGAGTTCGAGCCTCCTAGGCTCCACCATCCGTTTCGCTGGTAAATCGTGAAAATCCTCCGTAAATACGGGGGTTTTTTCGTTTTTACCGCAGGTCCGCAATCGTGAGCAGCTGGGAGTTTTCGGGGGGTGCATGGGAGTTGGCAAGCCACCGGATGACGCCCAAACTGTCACCAGATGACACCGAAAAAGAGGAGGGTTTTAAAGCACGGCAACCATCGCTGGGAATTGGATTTCGGCCGGGACGCGATGGGGAAGAAACGTGGAAAATTTTTCGAGACCGAAGATCTGGCCGACGCCGGGATAACCAAGTGTCAAAAGACCGAAAAATCCCACGGAGAGTCCTGGATTCGAATGTCCAGCGATCCTCGACTGTGTCGGTTTTGCAAGAAGTCAAAGCCGCCGGGCTGACTGTGTCGCATGTCCGGGAGCGATATCAGTCAGTCAAAAAGGAAGTTGATTCCCAGGTGACAACGACGCCAATGCCCTACGAGGACGTCGTAAAGGAGTTCGTGCGAAGGAAGTTGGATGCCAAGAAGACCGAGCGATACGTTGAAAACACCCGAGACTTTTTGATGCGATTCGGCTCCGGCCGGGAGAGGCAGAATCTCCATGAGATCCCGGCGAGCGATTTGAAGGTCTGGCTCGCCGGGCAAAACGAAGGCCCTGGTTTGGAGTCCGTCCACCAAGCGCACGTACAGGTTGCTTCTCTTTCCAGCTTCTGGTCAGTCGCGATTGCCAAAGGCTGGGCGAAGCTGAACATCGTTGACCGCCTGGAGCCAGTCACCGTAACCGCGCCCCCGCTTGATATCTACGGTGAAGCTGTTGGTGCTGGGAGCCGTTCCGCTTAACCCATTGGGATTCATTTTAATGGTGGTTTTTTTGCCCGGGCACCAACCCGGGGATGGCAGTGGTGATGCATGCCGCCAGGAACCTTACGTGGCGCTTACCGCGCTCTCATTCTTGATGGAAAATGCCGCGGCATCTGCCAAACGGGTCTGGTTTTTTCGACCATCCAGAATCTGCCGGGTCTTTTCCGCGCGGGCACGGCTGATGGGAAAGAACCACAGAATTGCCGCCGCGGCGCAGACGGTGACGAATTGAACCCCGATGAGCAGCCATTTCATCCGCTCCAGCAGCTCGGGTGTCAATGGAGCACTGGGGTTGACATAGCCCACCAAGCGGGGCAGGAAGCCGCCGATGAGCACCAGGCCGATTTGCATCACACGGTTGGCCACGCTGTTGACCGCGCTGTAAGCTCCTTCCCGGCGCAGGTTGGTCGTCAGTTCGTCCTCGTCGCAGACATCGGCGATCATCGAGCTGAACATCAGCGAACAGCAGGGCATGCCCAGCGCGGCAATGAGCCACGCCACGACGGATAACGACGGATGCTTCGGGGTCAGGAGGAAGGGCAACAGGCAAATGCTCGAGAGCACAATGCCGATGGCGACCAGACAGGCTTCACGTTTGCCGAGACGCCGGGAGAGCCAGACACCAAAGGAAATCGCCGCCATGCTGGTAAAGATCGTCAGCGAGCCGCCCCAACCGCTCAGCCAGGAAGCGGTCTGCTTGCTGCCGGAGCAGACATAATAGATATGCACATAAGTGCCCAGGGCGCCGGTGATGCCCATGCCCAGGGCCAACATTTGCTGCCCACCTTGAAGCAATAAAAACGGGCGGTTCTTGATCGTGAGTTTGAGGGCTTGCCCGATGGGGATTGAAGGCTGGCGACGTTCCAGCCGGCGTTCGCGACACCTGGCAAAAGTCCAGAGTGTTCCCCCGATCATGATCGCCCCGATCAGAACACTAAGCCAGCGCGCTCCGACGACCTCGTTTCCAAACACGGGTCGGAGGCAGAACCAATAAAACCAGGCGGAAGCCAACGTCCCGAAGAGTTGAAAATATCCGCGCCAGGCCAGCACGCGGGTCCGTTCATCGTAATCGGTGCTGAGTTCATAACCCAACGCGTTGTAGGGAATCGTGAACACCGAGTAGGCGATGGAGAAGATGGATACCATGCCGGTCACCCAGACGAACATGCCCCATTGGGAATGGGAGGGAGAACACCACATCAACGGCAGGAGGCACCCGCCAGCCAGTCCGCCCAGCAGGATGTAAGGCCGCCGCCGCCCCCAGGTCGAATGCGAGTTGTCGGAACGGGGTCCCACAATCGTGTCGGCGACTGCCCCGACCACCCGCGGAATGGCCAGGGCGATGCCCAGCAACGCCGGATCCATTTTCAAACCGATGGTGTAAATCGGCATCGCGAGACCCAGGATCAGGTTGAGGAAAAAGAAATCCGTCAACCCGCCGAAACCGTAGGCCGCCTTGCGCCACGTGGATACCCGGGCTTCCGCCGGCACCACATGCTTGCCCTGCCAATGAAAATGGCCTTCTTCGGTCTGCCCGGAGGGTTTGGAGGATTGGTTCATCTCGGTCAAACGAGGATATTGGGGTTGGTGGAACGCGGGGACATGCCGTTAAGCTACGAGAGTGCTGTTTCGCAATCGTTCGATTTTTGGCATTCGCGTAAAGTGAACGACGCCGCGCCGGATTGCACCAACAATGAAACCAATGCTGACCGTTCCACCCATCCCGTTCGCGGCCAAGTCCGCCTCGCGGACGGCCATGCACTGTGGTCAAAACGTCGTGGCTGCAGCCGCTTTCCCGGCAATTTTCCTGATTCTGCTCTTGTTTTCACGGTCAGCTCAACCTGCCACCGCCTCGGCACAAACCACAGGGAAGAGGCAAGTCATAGTCTATACGCCGCCGCCAATCTCCCTCCAACATCTGCAAACGCTCACCGACACAAACGGGATTCATGAGTTCGCGCAGGGAACGATTCCCTGGCACGAAAATGGTTATTGCGCCGAGGACGTTGGCCGCGCGCTGGCGGCCGTCACCCTTTACGGGCAAGTCACTGGCAGGACCGATGGCCGGCCTTTGGCAAGGATTTATCTCGCCTATTTGAAAAAGAGTTTGCGTGAGGATGGTGAAATGTGGAATCGCCAGGATCAGACGATTGCCAGCGGCGATGCTTATGGGCGGATCCTCTGGGGTTTGGGCTATGCCGCCAGTTTCCAAACCGATCAAACCAATCGCGAATCCGCCACCCGACTCTTCGAAAGTATTTTACCCGGCTGGGAAAAGAAGCTGGGCAACTATCCCATCGCCCGCGCCTGCGCCATGCAAGGGTTGGCCGCGTTTTTGAAAGGTCATGCAAATCCGGAGGCCCGCGCCGCCCTGTTCCGCTGCGCCGAGATGAACCTCCTGGCCTTTCGCAAGCACAGTGATCAAAAATGGAAATGGTTTGATGAGACGATGACTTATGACAGCGGCCGGCTGCCCCTCTCACTGCTGCTCGCCTTTCAGACGACGGGTGATTCAAGATTTCGCGATGCGGGGTTGGCGAGCCTTGATTTTTTAATGGCGACCTGTTTCGATGAGCGGGACACACAACTGGCATTGGTCGGCAACAAGGGTTGGTTCAAAAAAGGAGAAACCCCGGCGAAGTTCGACCAGCAGCCGATTGACGCCGCGGCAATGGTCGAGGCCTGTGTGCTGGCGGCGCGCCTCACTGGAAAACCAGAGTATGCCCGGCGGGCCCGCAAGGCTTTCGAGTGGTTCCTGGGCAACAACACCAGGCACGCGGTTCTGTATGACGCTCAATCCGGCGGCTGTCGCGATGGTCTCACGGAAAGCGGCCCTAATCCAAACGAGGGCGGTGAATCTGCGATCATGTATGTCATCGCCCGCTGCAATTTGGAGGACTTATTGAATGACACCCGCCACCAATAACCTGGTCGGGCGTTTGCCGCAGAATCCGCTGCTCCGTCCGTCCGACTTGAAGCCGAGCCAGCCCGGCTGGCAGATCGAGTGTCTGCTCAATCCGGGGGTGTTCCACTTTGACCAACGCATCTGGTTATTGGCCCGGGTGGCCGAACGCCCGCAGCAACGACCGGGATATATCTCATTTCCCATACTTGGCGAAACGGGAGAAGCCCGCGTGCTGGAGTTCGCACTGAACGATCCGCTTTTGGACGTCTCCGACCCGCGCGTTCTCCGCTACAACGGGGTGCATTATCTGACGACCCTCTCGCATCTGCGGTTGATGTCGAGTGAGGATGGTATTTCGTTTAGTGAACGCGAAGCCAGTCCTTCGCTTCATGGTCTCGGCCGAAGCGAGACTTTTGGCATTGAGGATTGCCGGGTTTCCCGAATTGATGGAACTTACTACCTTACCTACACTGCGGTTTCACCCAACGGTGTCGCGGTGGGCATGCGTTCCACAACGGACTGGAAGTCGTTCCGCGAACATGGCCTCATCCTTCCACCGCACAACAAGGATTGCGCGTTGTTTGAAGAAAAAATTGGCGGCCGCTACTTGGCGTTGCATCGCCCCTCCAGTCCGGAGATCGGTGGCAACTACATCTGGCTCGCCCAGTCGCCTGACCTGCTGCACTGGGGCAAACACATCTGCGTGGCGCGGACCCGGCCCGGAATGTGGGATAGCGCCCGCATCGGCGCCGGCGCCGCCCCGATTCGGACTCCGGCCGGCTGGCTGGAGATCTACCACGGCGCTGACGGGCATAATCGCTATTGTCTGGGTGCCATGTTGCTCGATCTGGAGGAGCCGTGGAAAGTCATTGCCCGTTCGAAGGAGCCGATCATGGAACCGTCCGCTCCTTATGAACAAGCCGGCTTTTTCGGCAGCGTCGTGTTTACCAACGGTCACCTGCTGCAGGGCGATAGTCTGACACTCTACTATGGCGCCTCCGACAGAGTCATTTGCGCCGCCCGGTTTTCGATTGCCGGGGTGTTGAGGTCGCTCGTCTAACCCTTGCGATGGCTGTCGCGATACTCGCCCGGCGTCATGCCGGTTTCGCGGCGGAATACAGTGGCGAAGTATTGGCTGGAGGAAAAACCCAGAGCGTGCGCGATGTTCGTAATATCCTCATCCGTGCCGGACAAACGCCGGTGCGCTTCCTCGACGCGGCGGTGGATCAAGTATTCGTGCAAGGTATAACCGGTTTCGGCCTTGAATCGCGCGCGCAGACCGGCGCGGCTTAATCCCACATTGGACGCCACGGCATCCAGTCGCATTTCACTCTCGAACAGTTTGCCTTCCAGCCATTCGAGGGTGCGCCGCACATGCCAGGTGACCAGCGGCTTTTGCTTCGCGGCCTGGTGGTGCCGGTGGTGGTCGCGGAGAATCGTGATCAACAGCGCGTGCAACATCGAGCGCGCCATCAATACCGCCTGCTCCGACCGCCCATGCCGGTGTTCTTCCAACAGCCGCTCCAAAAAATCCTTCACCTCGGGCGAGGCGGCGAAGGTGGGATGGCGCAGGTGTTCGTAAGCATCGCGCAACGCCTGCGTTTCCGCCGCCGTCAACGAAGGGAGCGCACCTTTCGCCGGGAACTGGATGCGCAACCAATAATGTTCGCATGGCTGGATGGATCCCTCATCGCCGCCATGCAGTTCGTTCGGCCGGATGATGAAGACCCGTCCGGTGCTGAACTCGTGCAGTTCCTGTTCCACCCGCCAGCGCAGGTGGCCGCGCACCATGTAGTGAATCTCAAACTCATCCGGATGCCGGTCGGGCTTCAAGGCGCCGGGCAGGGCGGTATGAAACCTCAACCAGCCAAAGATCGGCAGTTCGGGCAGCAACTGGGTGGGACCTTCGTAAGTCTCGCGCAAATAGCCGCGCTGCCCGGTGGACATCGCCCACGGGTCAGATACTATCGGCGGTTCCGAGATCCGCTTCTGGTGCATAAAAAAATGATAGTGATTGCCAAGCGCCTCGCAAGCACTCGCTTCACGCTTGTTTGAGGAGCGCCAATAGCGTGAATCAAACGCCACTGCGCCGCTCCAAGGTTAATATCGAGCATAACCAAATGACATTCCCCAAGCAAACGCATGCACCGGATGGCTGTATTAAATTGTTGTCCCGGATGGCCCGTTCCGTGCCGGTGAGCGCACACAAGCTGGTTTTCAGCGGCATCGGCCAGCGGGATGTTTACAATATTTCCGCACCTTTTGAATGGGACGGCCGGCAGGTGATCGCCGGTCGCGTAGAAAGCCGCGAGGTGGAGCATTCAGAAATTGTTTTCTTTGAATCCCACAACGGCTCCTGGCAGCCGATACCTTCGGTCGCCACCTTCCCCGGCCTGCAAGACCCCTGCATTGCTTTCATCGGCGGCGAACTTGTTCTCGGTGGCGTTCGCTTTCCGGTCACGGTGGCGGATGGCAGCGTGGGGTGGCGGATGGATTTTTACCGGGGCAGTTCCTTGAACACACTGAAGTTATTTCTGGTAGGACCGGATAAAATGAAGGATATCCGCCTGGTCGAACTGGCGGACGAACAAATTGGCGTCCTGACGCGTCCGCAAGGAGCCAAAGGAGGACGCGGAAAAATCGGCTTTCTCGCCGCGCCCAGCCTTGAAGCCATCACTGCCGAGGCAATTCAAGAAGCTCCCCTGTTCGCGGGCCAGTGCCGGGATGAAGAGTGGCTTGGGGCCAACGAGGCTCATCGCCTCCAGAATGGCCTGATCGGGGTGCTGGGTCACGTCGCTTACTTTGATGAGCAGGAGCATCGGCACTATTACGCGATGGTGTTTTGCGTTGATCCGCGCACCGGCCAGGCCTCTCCGCCGGAGATCATCGCCAGCCGTTCGGATTTTCCCGACGGCCCCGCCAAGCGGCCAGACCTCGTGGATGTCATGTTCAGTGGCGGGCTGTTTCGTCATGGAAACGGAACGGCCACGCTCTACGCCGGCTTGAGTGATGTGGAAGCGGGGTGCGCGTTGCTGCCCGACCCGTTTGCGAAATTTGAAGGGCCGGTCAAGACTCATCACCCACCTGTCCCAGCCCAATAACCGTGTCATCCCGATATGCGCCAATTCAATAATTCACTTCGATTTGATAATTTCCACCCCCCAAAAAAACCATAACCCATATGAAAAAGAAAATAACAAAACACATGTTCAAATCCATGGCCAGCCTGTTGCTCGGCATGTCGGTCTGCTGGGTTGCGAGAGCAGACTATCTCCCCAATAACTTCTGGCCCAACCCGGGCTTCGAACTTGGCACCAACTTGAATCAAACCAACGGAGTCCCCACCGGCTGGAACGCAGATGGCGGTGATCCGACTATGTGTCAAGTCACGACCAATAATTCCATCAGCCCCACCCATGCGCTCTGTGTGATTGACAGCACATTTGACTATTGCGCGTGGGATTCCAACCTCCTCCCGCTCGCCGGCCTTGCCAACCCTGGTGATTCCATAAACTTGCAATGGTATCAACTTTTCTCGATCTCCAGCGGCGAGATGCGGGTGACGGTTAGCTTTTTTGATGTTAACACCAACCACATCAACGACACCCACGCGGTGGTCAACGGCGACAGCGCTGGCTGGGGTGGCACCATTGCCTCGTCCACTTTCACTAAGTTCAATGAGACTATCATTGTGCCCGTGGGTGCTGTTCTGATGACCGTGTCCTTGGTTTCCGGCGGCTCGGGTGCAACCGTAGGCACAATGGTGATTGATGACCTCTCGGTGGCCTTGCAGCCTGTTCCCTATTTGTTGCCCGGCAACTTCTGGCCAAACCCGAGCTTCGAGTTGGGGTCAAATTTAAATCAGACCAATGGAGTCCCCACCGGCTGGAACTTCTTTAACAGCGGCAGCTCCATCATCTGTCAAGTTACGACCAATAATTACGTCAGTGCCGGCCACGCGCTCGCCCAGATTGATAACGATACCGGCAATTACGGTTCGTGGTATTCAGACCATGCCGCGCTGACCAACACTGCGATTGCGGGCAGCACCTTGAACATACAGTGGTTTGAACTTTACAGCATCACCAACGGTGAAATGCGCATGGTGTTCACGTTCTTTAACGCCGGCGGAGGTAGTGTGGGGGCGGGCGACATTAATTATACGGTCAACGGCAACAGTTCAGGCTGGCAGGGTGCTGTGGCGGGTTCAGGCTTCACCAAACGCGACATTGCACTGATAGTGCCAGCGGGCGCGGTGACAATCGGGGTTCAATTGGTTTCCGGCGGTCCCGGCGCCACCACCGGCATCATGATGATTGATGACTTGTCCATGGCTACGCCGCCCGCGCCGCCCATCTTGGCCGGCAACTTCTGGCCGAATTCAGGCTTTGAATCAGGTTCCAATTTGAATCAAACCAACGGAGTTCCCACCGGCTGGGTTGCCAATGGAAACGACACCGGCATCTGCCAGGTGACGACCAATGCTTATTCCAGTCCGACTCACGCGCTGGCATTGATTGATAATGACACCCCGACTGGTTACGGTGAATGGGACGGCGACCTTTATCTGGGAGCCAACGCCGGCCCTGGCGACACGATCACCGTTCAATGGTCCGAGTTGTATGCCATCACGAACGGCCCGATGCGCGTGACGGTGCTTTTCCTCGACGTCAACACCAACGTCTTGACCGCAACCGATAACAACTCTTCCGGCAACAGCAGCGGCTGGGCGGGCCAGATCGTCGGCTCAACGTTCACCCTCCGCAACTTGCAGGTGATGATTCCGCACAACGCGGTCTTCTTGCGGATCGCGCTGGTATCCGGCGGCCCGCAAACCGCGACCGGTGTCTATGTGATTGATGACTTGTCGGTGGCGAAGGCGGCTTATCCGGCGACCGTGCTGTCATATGACTTCTTCCCCAATCCAACCTTTGAAAGCGGCGTTTCGTTGGACAACCCCACGGTTGGGCTTCCGGCGGGCGGCTGGCAGCGGGGCGGCAGCAGCGCGGCCATTGACCAGGTGCTGACCAATAACTCCGTCAGTCCGAGGCATGCGTTGGCACTGGTTGACAATGACACTGGCAACTACGGGGAATGGTATATGTTCCTCCCCACCACCAGCTTCATCGGCGACAATGACGCGGTGGATGTCCAATGGTTTCAGTTGTATAGCGTCACCAATGGCAGTATGCGCCTCTCCTTCGCGTTCCTGGACAGCGGCAACAACGCGCTGTGGTCTCAGGATTTCAACACCGGAACATCAACCAACAGCCCCGGCTGGACCGGAAGCGTTTCCACGTCACCGTTCCAACAGATGAATCAACGTTTTGCCGTGCCCGTTGGCACCACGCAACTTCGCGTCAACTTCGCGTCGGGCGGGGCTTCAACCGTCAACGGCGTCATGGTGATTGACGATCTGTCAATGAGGTTGAGTCTGCCGGCCATCACGGGCTTTACGTCCCAAGGGGTCACCAATACCGTGGTTTGGAACAGCATGAGCAGCAAGCAATATGCGGTGCTCTACAGTGGCGCGCTGGGTTCTGGCGCGGCTTGGAGCGCGGTAGTCACGAACCTGCCCGGAGCCGGTCTCACGACTACTAATCTCGACATCACGGTTCATCCTGGCGGCAAAGGATTCTACCGTGTTGAACAGGAATGATACCAGGGTTTTTATGAAGTTGTAGTAGTCAAACCAAAGGGAAGGCTGTCTGATACAATCCAGGCAGCCTTTCCAGTCAAGACACGAATTTAATCAGCTTGAAGGCAAGTGTTCAGTCAAAGGTTATGGCCATCACGCGCCACACGCGTTGCGCTCTCCGGCGCGTGTCGGTCACGCCTGGGAGGCTTTACCGGTCTTGGTTAGGTGCTGGTTTGCTGTTCGCCTCGCCGTCCTTGGCTGGATTGCTGCCGGGCAACCTCTGGCCCAACCCGACTTTGGAAACGGACAGCAGTTCCGATGGCGTGCCGGATTTCTGGAATAAAGGCGGCTCGAATCCCAATATTGAGTCGTGGACCAACTCGATGTTTGTCAGCCCCACGCAGGCATTCATGTTAAATGACCGCAGCACCACTGACTATGGCGAGTGGTATTCAAATTTGCTTCCGGTTACCGGCGGCACCAGCTACCTGCTGCGTTACAATCTCCGCCATGTGATTTCCAGCAATGGCACAATGCGCGTTTCAGCCAATTTTTACAATGCCGGCAATACCTTGCTGTCAGGACTTAACTTTACTTTTTCCGGGACAAATGATTTCTGGCAGGAGAAAACGCAACCACTCGTGGTTCCTTCCAATGCCACCCAGCTGGGATTGACGTTCACGTCGGGCGGGACTATGGCCGTCACCGGCGTGGCTTATCTGGATGATATCTCGCTGGCCCTTCAGACCAACGCGTCATTGTCTTTGATTCCCTACATCGAAGGATTCCCAGCCATGCCGACGCCGCTGGTCGTTCGTGATTGGAAACAAACCGCCACGAGTTATCATCAGCTGGCATTCAACCCTTCGGCAACCGGCCAGTATCTGCCTTTGCTCTACTCGTATAGCGTAGCCACGCTGGCGGGTTATTCCGGGCCGGCTTTCGGATTGCCCAGTTATGTGGGGAATCCTCGCGATGGCGGCGAGGCGCTCACCGCCCTGGGCGCGGTGCTCGGCGGCACCCTGGCCGGCCTGAACATGGCCGCGCTGAATGGCGTTGATCGCGTTGCGCAGTGCGAGGCGTTTTACTCGGTCGTCAATGGCCACGGCCTGGTCTTGAACAACATCAATTCCCAGGGTTCCGGCTCGGGTTGGTATGACATTTTCCCCTGCACCTTGTTTTACCAGATCGGCGCGCGCTACCCCGGACGCGCTTTGTTTCAAAGCAACCTGCTCGCCATCGCCGAAAGCTGGCGGTCTGCCCTGCCGGTTCTCAGCAACAACTGGCAACACACGGGATTTAATTTTCAAACCATGACGACGGTGGATTCGGGACATGTTGAGCCGGACATGGCCATCGGCATTGCGTGGCTCGAATATATGGCCTATCTGCAATTTCAAAACACCAACTATCTTGCCGCCGCGGATCTGTGCATGACGCAGATGAACACCAATGGGTTGAATCCGTTCTATGAAACGCTCGGATTTTACGGCCCGGTTCTGGCCGCCCGCATGGATGCGGAATTAGGCCGCAGTTACTCCGTCTCCAGGCACCTGAATTGGATCTTTGCGTCCACCTCCGATGTCCGGCCTGGCTGGGGCTGCGAAAGCGGCAGCTGGGGTGGCCAAGACGCTTATGGACTCATGGGGAGCACCACCGATACAGGTGGATACACTTTCTCGATGAACACTTACTCTGCCGCCGGGCTGATTACGCCGGTGGTTCGTTATCAACCGCAATATGCCCGGCTACTGGGCCGCTGGCTGTTGCATGTGGCTGCCAATGCAAACCTGTTCTATCCCGGGACCCTGACCACTGACATGCAGTCAAGTTCAGCCTGGGTTCAGCAAACCGGTGTGACCAATATTTCTTATGAAGGGGTCCGCAACTTGGGGACGACCACGCCATATGCCACCGGGGATGCCGCTGCCCCCATCCAAGACTTGAATCCCTACGGCGCCTGGGGAAGCGGCTTCCTGGCTGCTCTCTTCCAAACCTCAAGTGTCCCCGGCATCTTGAAAGTGGACTGCCTGGCAACTGAAACGCTGCCGCCTCCTGCCAGTCCGACTTTCCTGTTTTACAATCCTTACAGCGTCACACAACCGGTCACTGTCAATGTTGGCTCGAATGCAACTGACTTGTATGACGCGGTCACCGGAACATTCGCAGCCACCCATGTGACGGGGAATGCCTCCATTTCCATCCTGCCAGACAACGCAGTGGTCTTGGTGCAATGTTTCGCCACGGGTGTTGTCAGCCAGGCTGGCCAAAAGCTGCTCGTTTCGGGCGTTGTAATTGATTATCAAAATGGCACCCTTGATACCGACGGGGATGGATTGCCCGATTGGTGGGAAAGCCTTTACTGTGGCAACCGCACAAACGCCCTGGCGCCGGCTGCGGCCGCCAATGGTTTCAGCAATTTACAATGTTACTGGCTCGGCCTAAACCCGCTGGACCCCGCATCTACTTTCAGGGTTCATGCCAGCGTTCATCCGCTTGCCGCCTATCCAACCATCACTTGGAATTCCGTCGGCGGAAAGACCTATGCTGTTGAATATGCCAGCAACCTGACCGGTGGCGGGAGTTCCTTTGTCCAAGCATTGATTGTAACCGAAACCAACGTGGCTGCGGGTGTCCAGACAACCAATTCTTTTGTCGATAACGATTCACTAACCGGTGGTTCCCCCGCCTGCGACCGTTTCTACCGTGTCCGGCTGGTTTATCCATGATGGGTGATCATTGGAACCATCAAATCATTATCAACTTTAAAAATATGAAACTAAAACCAGACAAAATCACAACCCATCCTCGATTTTCTCCGGGCGCGACGGGATGGCCGCCCCAGATCCGAGCCCAAGGATTTACCCTGATCGAATTGCTGGTGGTCATCGCCATCATTGCCATTCTTGCCGCGATGCTGCTGCCTGCATTGTCCAAGGCCAAACAGAAGGCCCAGGGAATCACGTGCCTGAGCAACACCAAGCAATTTGCCCTGGGTTGGTATATGTATGCGAATGACAACAACGACACGCTGGTTAACAACTATGACGCGCTCGACATCCAAAACGAGATCAACAACCAAACCTACCGCACTTGGGCCAACAACAATATGGGGTGGGGCACAGATCAACAAATTACCAATGTTAATTTGCTGAAAGTTGGCATATTTGCGTCCTATGTTGGCAATAGCGCGGCACTCTACAAATGCCCGGCAGATAACAATCTAAGCGCAGCCCAGCAGCAAGCCGGGTTCACACAGCGCACCCGCAGCTTTTCCATGAATTGTTACATGGGCGCGGACAACCCTGCGGGGGCATGGCAACAAGGACGAAACGACTTCCATCCTGCCTTTCGGCAGTGGATCAAGTTAACGCAGATTGACAGGGCTTCCCAACGATTTGTCACCATCGAAGAAAACGCTGATACCATCAACGACGGTTGGCTTGACAACAATCCTGATGTCGGCACCACCAGTTCTTGGGGCGACTTGCCCGCTTCCTACCATAATGGTTCGTGTTCCCTGTCCTTTGCCGACGGTCATGCAGAGAGTCACCGCTGGCTTAGCAGCACAACCAAGCATGCGGTTACCACCACTACTTATTATCCACCAACCTTTACTGTGGCAAACAACGGTTACACTGACTTTCAGTGGCTGTCAGATCGCTACGCTGTGAAATTCTAGGAGAGCGCGTCGCTGTTTCAGGT
>DATLVR010000011.1:0-9946 GCA_035577265.1 Verrucomicrobiia bacterium
AGTTATCCTGGCGCGCGGAGCCTGCATGAGTTGTTTGAGGAGCAGGTGGTGCGGACGCCGGCGGCGGTGGCGGTCACGTTTGGGGATCAGCGGGTGACGTATGCCGAATTGAACCGGCGCGCGAACCGGCTGGCGCACCGGCTGCGTGCGCTGGGCGTCGGGCCGGAGGTGATGGTGGGGCTGTGTCTGGAACGATCCGTGGAAATGGTGGTGGCCATTCTCGCCGTGTTGAAAGCCGGCGGTGCCTATGTGCCGCTGGAACCGGCGCATCCCCGGGAGCGGCGGGCGTTCCTGCTGCAAGACGCCCAGGTGCCGGTGTTGCTGACACAGCAATCGTTGCGCGACCAACTGGAAAATCCCCGGTTAAAGCTGCTCTGCGTGGACGACGGCTTCGAGTCACCAGATCCGGCGCACGACGAAAATCCCCAAACCGAAGTGCGCCCGGAGAATCTGGCCTACGTCATTTACACCTCCGGTTCGACCGGCCGGCCCAAGGGCGTCCTGGTCACGCATCAAAATGTCGCGCGCCTCTTTTACGCGACCCAGCCGTGGTATCGGTTTGGTCCGCGGGACGTGTGGACGTTGTTCCATTCGTATGCCTTCGATTTTTCGGTGTGGGAACTCTGGGGCGCGCTGCTTTACGGCGGACGGCTGGTGGTCGTGCCGTATCTGACGAGCCGTTCACCGGAGACGTTCCTCGAGCTGCTCGCGCGTGAACGGGTGACCGTGCTGAACCAGACGCCCTCGGCCTTCCGGCAGTTGATCCAGGCCGAAGAACGCATGGGCCAGCCGGTGGAACTGGCGTTGCGCCTCGTCATCTTTGGCGGTGAAGCGCTGGAGATGCAAAGTCTGAAGCCGTGGTTCGACCGGCACGGTGACCAGTCGCCGCAACTGGTGAACATGTATGGGATCACCGAGACGACGGTGCATGTGACGTATCGGCCCATCGGCATCCAGGATCTGGAAGCCGGCAGCGTCATCGGCGTGCCGATCCCGGATCTGCAGATTTACATCCTGGATGAACAGCGTCAGCCCATGCCCATCGGCGTGCCGGGGGAACTGTATGTGGGCGGAGCCGGGGTGGCGCGCGGTTACCTGAACCGGCCCGAACTCACGGCGGAAAAGTTCACCTCGAATCCGTTTGATCAAACCCCCGGCGCGCGGCTTTACCAGACCGGGGATCTGGCGCGGTGGCGGGCGGACGGCGACATCGAATATCTGGGGCGCCTGGACAACCAGGTGAAGATCCGCGGGCACCGCATCGAACTGGGCGAGATCGAATCGGCGCTGGCCCGGCATCCGGCGGTGCGGGAATGCGTGGTGCTGGCGCGGGAAGATACGCCGGGGGACAAACGGCTGGCGGCCTACGTGGTCGGGGAACCGGACCAGGCGGGCGTCACCGCCGGCGACCTGCGCGACTTTCTGAAGGCCAAACTGCCCGGCTACATGGTGCCGGCCGCCTTCGTCCCTCTCGATTCCCTCCCGCTCAACGGCAACGGCAAGGTGGAGCGAAAAATACTCCCAGCGCCGGATCGGCAAATGGTCACGCTGACGAAGACTTTTGTCGCCCCACGCGACCATCTGGAGACTCAACTGGCGAAAAGCTGGGAGGAAGTTTTGGAGCTTCCGTGCGTGGGCATTGAAGATCATTTTTTTGATCTGGGCGGCCATTCACTGCTGGCCGTGCGGCTCGTCGCGCGGATTGAAAAGATTTTGGGACGGAGAATTCCAGTCGCGGCAATTTTTCAATCGCCCACCGTGGCGCAGCTCGCGGAGACGCTGCGGCTGAAAAAAGAGTCGGCCACGACCACCAGCATTGTCGAGATCCAGCCCAAAGGCTCGAAGCCGCCATTGTTTTTTGTGCATGGCGTCGGCGGCGGAATGTTTTGGGGTTATACGAATCTGTCAAAGTATCTCGGCGCGGACCAGCCGGTGTTCGCCTTCAAGTCGCGCGGCATGGACGGGTTGGAGGAGTTCGGGACGATTGAAGAGATGGCCGCACAATACGTCGCCGACCTGCGCACCTTCCAGCCGCACGGGCCGTATCAACTGGGCGGTTACTGTTTCGGCGGCAACGTTGTCTACGAGATGGCGCGGCAGCTTCAGGCGCAGGGCGAAAAAATTTCATTGCTTGCCATCATTGATTGCGCGCCGCCCAATTGCAGCTATGCGCATTTTCGTTTCACGCCGAAGAGCTGCCTCAAATTCCTGATAAACATGGGCTATTGGGCCGGTTGTTTCCGGCAAATGAACCGCCGGCAGCGGCGCGATGTTTTGATCTGGAAAATCAAGGCGCTCAAAAAGCGGATCGG
Source organism: Verrucomicrobiia bacterium (assembly GCA_035577265.1). Taxonomy (GTDB): domain Bacteria; phylum Verrucomicrobiota; class Verrucomicrobiia; order Limisphaerales; family UBA11358; genus UBA11358. The sequence continues at coordinate 2,313 of DATLVR010000011.1, forward strand.
ACGTCTGTTCCGGCCGTCGAAGATTGACGTGGAAGAAATCGTGGATCTGGCAGCGCAGCCGGCAGACCGCCGCAAGTTGTGGGAGGCGCATGTGCGTGCGCTCATGGTGCACCACGCGAAGCCTTATGCGGGCGAGATCACGCTGTTCCGCACGCGCGGGCACCCGATGGTTTGTTCTTTCGACGACGAACTTGGCTGGCGTGAATTCGCGGGCGGCGGCGTGATCGTGAAGCTGATCCCGGGTGCGCATGAAAGCGCGCTGGATGAACCGCATGTGCAGGCTCTCGCCGAAATCGTGAAACGACATTTGACCGAAATACAATCAGCTGAACCAAAAGGAGGAAAACAATGAACCTGCTACGATTCCTGTTTCGCAGCGCGCGCGGACTGACCCTGCTCACCGGACTGGCTGCGCTCTTGAGCGGCGCGTGCAACGCCGGGCTCATCGCGCTGGTCAACGCCATCCTGAATCGCCCGGAGATTCCGACCGTCATCATGATCTGGAGTTTCGTGGCGTTGGGCCTGGGCAAAACGGTGACCAGCTTCATTTCGCAGGTGATCCTGGCGAAATACTCGCAGGCCGCGATTGCGAACCTGCGGCGGAGCCTGGCGCAAAAAATCCTCGCCGTGCCATTGCGTCATCTGGAGGAACTCGGGGCAGCCCGGCTGATGGTCGCGTTGACGGAAGACGTCAAGGCCGTCGCGGAGTCGCTGCTGATGATCCCGAATTTCACCGTCAACATCGCCACGCTTTGCGGCGGCGCGGTTTACCTCTGCTGGCATTCCTGGAAAATCGCGCTGGGCATGTTCCTGTTCATTTTATTCGGTGCGATCGGTTACCGGCTCCTGATCGCCAACGGATTCGCGCGCCTGCGCCTTGCCCGCGAGGAAGCGGACAAACTTTTCGCCCATTTCCGGGCGCTGACCGAGGGCGTCAAGGAACTCAAATTACACCGCAACCGCCGGGGAATATTTCTGTCCGACTGCATCCAGACTGCGACGGGGAATTTTGCACGACACAATGTCGCGGCGGAAAGCCGTTTCATCCTCGCGCAAGGGTGGAGCCAGTTGCTGTTCTTCGCGCTGCTCGGCTTGATCCTGTTTTTGCTTCCGGCATTGCAAGATATCAGCCCGCGCGCGCTGACCGGCTACGTGGTCATCGCGCTCTGGCTCATTGGCCCGCTTACCGGAGTGCTCAGCGTCCTGTCCGCCCTGGGACGCGCAAACGTGGCGCTGGAACAAATCGAACGGCTCGGCTTCTCACTCGCCACCTTCAACAGCGAAAGTTTTTCGATCGCCAAACCGGAAACCGAGACCTTGTTTGAGCGGCTCGAACTGATCGGCGTCACGCATTCGTATCATCACGAAAAGGACGACAGCCATTTCATCCTCGGCCCGGCGACCCTGACCTTCCGGCCCGGTGAACTGGTCTTTATCGTCGGTGGCAACGGCAGCGGCAAATCCACGCTCGCCAAGATCATCACCGGCCTTTACCCGCCCGAAGCCGGCGAAATCCGGCTCGACGGCAAAGAGATCACCAATTCCAACCGTGACGATTATCGCCAGCTGTTCTCCGTTGTGTTCTCGGATTTTTATATTTTTGAAACCTTGCTGGGCTTGAACGCGACGAACCTCGACAGTCAGGCGCAACGTTATCTCACCGAACTGCATCTCGACCACAAGGTCAAGGTGCGTGGCGGACGGCTTTCAACGGTGGATTTGTCGCAAGGCCAGCGCAAACGGCTCGCCCTGCTGACGGCTTATCTCGAAGACCGTCCGTTCTACCTGTTCGACGAATGGGCTTCCGACCAGGACCCGCAGTTCAAAGACATCTTTTACCGGCAGATCCTTCCCGACTTGAAGGCGCGCGGCAAAGCCGTCGTGGTCATCACGCACGACGACCGGTATTTCTCTGTCGCCGACCGCGTCATCAAACTGGATTACGGCAAACTGGTTCAGGATAAACGCACCACTATCCGGCCACTTGAACCGGCTCGGAAAAATGAACACAACGGGGTGTTTTCGACCGCATCACAGAACGCATGACGCCAAAAATCCGATTCAATCCGCCGCCGGACAACCTGCAACTGACAGACCGCGAGGTCCACGTCTTCTGCACCGTGCTCGACCAGCCATTGTGGCGCATGGAGCATCTCGCTGAAACCTTGTCTTCGGATGAGCGCCAACGCGCCGCGCGCTTTCATTTTGGAAAAGATAAAAATCGTTATGTGGCCGGACGCGGGATGTTGAGAGAAATCCTTGGCCGGCTGCTGGGGGTGGAACCTGCTGCGCCGGTTTTTTCATACGGCGTTCGTGGAAAACCACGTCTGGCCATGCCAGCAACGGCTGAAAACTCATTGCACTTCAATGTGGCGCATTCGGATTCGCTGGTCGTCTATGCGGTCTCACGCAGGCATGAAGTCGGCATAGATGTCGAACGCATCCGCCCGGTTCGCGAAATGGAGGATATTGCGGCCCATATTTTTTCGAAACCCGAACGCGCGCAGTGGCGATTGCTTGCAGACGACAAGAAAACCGAGGCCTTCTTCTATTGCTGGGTGCGCAAGGAGGCCTGGCTGAAGGCCAGGGGAAGCGGCATCGACGAACCGCTGAATCAGATCGAATCTTCGTTTGGTGGAGATGTGACCGGCAAGGGACGATTTTCACTGCATTCATTTCAACCCGCTTCGGATTTTGCCGCCGCCTTGGTGACTAAATGTCACGATGCGCTCGTCCATTGTTGGAGTTGGCGAGGAGAAGAGTTGAGCCAGGCTCCGTGGTCACCGGGTTAATGCAGGTTCAGGAGGACGGGCCACGGCTGATGATGAATTGGAGTTGGTTTTTTTATGCTGTCTGGGCGGGGCTTGTCGAAAGTTCAGTTTGATGCCGAAATTGCCGCGCTCCCGCCAGCCGAAATAGAATTCGAACCGGCCTCGTTTGTAGTCGATGAACGGCAGATACAAGATATGGCGCCGGGTGACGGCGTAATTCCAGCCGCCGCACGGATTGGAAATGCTGGTGGGATATTTCCCGCTACGCACCGACTCCTTGTCGCCGACGCCGATGACATAATTGGTGAAGTTCGCCAGGAAATTGCGAAAATGCCAGGCGACATCCCTGAATTTGGAGCCGGGGCGATACCAGTCCGGAGCGTGCGGTTGGTCTGCATTTCCGAACCACCAGATGGGATTGATCTTATTGTAAAAATGGATGTCGGGCAGGTTGGTGCGCACGGGCATGACGACGCTGTGCCATTTCGGTTTGGGTGCGGCCGGGCAACAGCACCCCGGGGCGCACTCCATCGCGACACCATTGGCCGCCACCAGTGCACTCAAGGCAAACAGCAGCAAGTGCCGGAGGGGGAGGCAATCCGGCAGGAATTTTTTTCGTGTCAACACCTGGCTCATTCGGATGGGGCTCATTCAAGCCTAATGCGGTTTGATTGCAAGCCTCCCCGTGCGGCAAATCACCTTTCCAGTGACAATAGCGGCCGGTTTTGGCCGCTGCGTAAAATTAACCAGCTCATCGTTTGGCGCTCTTTTTCATTCCGCTGGCGCTGGCTAAATATGCCGTTCCTGCGCAAAACAAGTCAGGCGAACGCGCCGTCTAAAAGCGCCATATTTTTTGGATCTCATAAAAGCATTGCAATCATAGGGCAATAATCAAGTTCGCTGCGAGGGATTTCCGATTGGCATCGGCGTTGCTAAAGGTCGCTGTGCCGATGGCAACCACGCAAAGCGAAAGTTGGGTTCTGTTCGCGGTCTGGGGCGGAAAGCGGTTTGCACTTGTCGTGCGGGTTGGATCGGCCAATGCAGTTAAACCATCATGAAAAACTATGAAGAAAATTGAAGCCATCATTAAACCATTCAAACTCGAAGAAGTGAAGGACGCCCTTAGCGAACTCGGCATCGAAGGCATGACCGTGAGCGAGGTGAAAGGGTTTGGCCGCCAAAAAGGCCACACCGAAATCTATCGGGGCAGCGAATACACCGTGGACTTTCTGCCCAAGATTAAAATCGAACTGGTCGTCGCCGACTCGCAGACCGAAGTCGCCGTCGGGGCCATCGTCAAGGCGGCCAAGACCGGCAAGATCGGCGACGGCAAGGTGTTCGTCTCCAGCATTGAGCAGGCCATCCGGATCCGCACTGAAGAGAAGGGTGATGCGGCTGTTTGAGCAATTGAAACAATTTGAACCCTCACTAATAAAAAAAATGAAAAAATATTTCCTGACACTTGCTTTGATTGCCGGAACTGCGTTCGGCTCGCTGTCGCTCCGCGCGGATGACTCCAACGTGGTTGCGGCAGCCACCAATGCCGTCGCCGCGGCAGCCGCGACCAACGCGCCGGCCACGCCGCCGCCATTGCCCGCCGCCTCGATTGACCAACGCGTGGCGGCGCTCGAAGCTTACATCGCCAACACTGATCCGACCGCTCCGTTAAAAGACACCAACGGCACCGTGGTCGTTGCAGACACCATCATTGGTAATCCCGGTCCCGGCCATAATGCCTGGTTGCTCACCAGCACGGCGTTTGTGCTGTTCATGACGCTGCCCGGCCTGGCGTTGTTCTACGGCGGCATGGTTCGCAAAAAGAACGTGTTGTCCGTGCTTGCACAATGCTTCCTTATCACCGGCCTCGTGACCATCCTCTGGGTGTTCGTCGGCTACGGCATGATTTTCGGCGGCTCGGGCGGCGACAACATTGCCAAGGAAGACGTGGTGGCCGGCTGGGTTGGCAGTCCGACGATTGACTGGATGCTGAAGAACGTCACGTCCGCGCCCAACGGCAACTACTCCTACTGGGTCTCGGAAAACGTGTTTGCGATGTTCCAGTTGATGTTTGCCATCATCACCCCGGCGCTCATCGTCGGTTCCATTGCCGAGCGCATGAAGTTCAAGGCCATCCTGGTGTTCATGACGCTGTGGATGCTGATCGTCTATTTTACCCAGGGCCACGCGGTCTGGGGCATCAACGGCTTTATGAACGGCGTGTGGAACCCCAAAGCCGTAATCAAGGCGATGGACTTCGCCGGCGGCACGGTGGTGCACATGACCTCCGGTTATTCGGCACTCGTGCTTTGCTTGATCCTCGGCAAGCGCAAAGGCTTTGGCAAAGTGAACTTCGCGCCGCACAGCCTCGTGTTGACCTACATCGGCACCGGCATGCTGTGGGTCGGCTGGTATGGGTTCAACTCCGGCAGCGCCGTGGCGGCTGACGTGATCGCTGCGAACGCCTTCACCACCACGACCATCGCGACGGCAATTGCCTCGTTTGTCTGGCCGATGTGGGAATGGCTCTGCAAGGGCCGGCCGAGCATTCTCGGTTTTTGTTCCGGTGCCATCGCTGGTCTCGTCGTGATCACTCCTGCCTGCGGCTACGTCACACCCCAGGGTGCGATCTACATCGGTCTTGCCGCCGGCACCATCTGCTGGTTCATGTGCTACAAAGTCAAAGGCTGGTTTGGTTATGACGATGCGTTGGACACGTTCGGCGTGCACGCGATCGGCGGAACCGTGGGTGCCATCATGACCGGCATGCTCGCCCGCAATGCGGTCAACGCCAACATGGCGACCAACCTCAAAGCTTATGTCACGGACAGCTGGTTCCAGCCGCTGGTGATGGAGCAGATCAAAGCCGTTGCCATCACGATTGTGTTGAGCGTTGTCGGCACGATTGTGATCGCCTACATCACTAAAATGCTTGTCGGTCTGCGCGTCAGTGAGGAAGTCGAAGAAGCCGGCCTCGACGAGTCCGAACATGGCGAAGTCGGCTATCATGGCTAAGCGCTGAAGGAGCTTGAGAATTCACACGGCGGGCAACGCAAGTTGCCCGCCGTTTTTTTCAAAATCGTCGTCGCTCTCGTCCTCGAATTATTATTTTCGATTTCGAGGACAAGGAGGACTTCACACCACCTGCACCACCAGCGCCGTGGTGTTGTCGCGCCCGTCATTCCTTACCGATTCTTCGACCAGGCGGAGGGCCAGATTATCTTTTGCTCCGGCCGATCCTTTCATGCCTGGTAATTCCAGCAGGCGATCATCGTGGAGGCCTTCCGTCAACCCATCCGAGCAAAGCAGAAAAAAATCCCCGCGCTCGTAGGCCACGGCGCCGACCTGGGGTTCCACAAACTGGTTGGTTCCGCCCAGGGCCTTTTGCAGGACGTTGCGCCGGGGATGGGTGCGCGCCTCGTATCCGTTGATTTGCCCGTTGCGGAGCAGCCAGCCGACGTGCGTGTCGTCATGGGTGATCTGGTTGAGCTTTTTCCTTCGCTTCGGCAGGTGATAAATCCGGCTGTCGCCGATGTGCCCGAAATACATCCAGCCCGGCGTGAACCAGCACAGGCTCATGGTGGTCTGCATTCCGGCGCATTCCTCGTAAGAACTGCCGAGATAAACCAGGGCGCGGTGGATTTGCGCGAACAATTCCGTCAGCACATCGGCAAAGCCGGCGTTTAAACCCCGCGCGGACTGTTGAAATGCGCGTGGCAGCAAGGTCGTGATTTTTTCCACCGCGATCTGGCTGGCATATTCGCCTGCCTTCGCGCCACCCATTCCATCGCAGACCGCGAAGGTGAAATCATTTTTCTCCAGGGAAGCCTCGCCGAATTTTCCCAACCGGAAAATTTCCCGCGCGTCGAACTGGAGGCCGAGAAAGGCGTCCTCATTGTTCTTTCGCACCCGGCCAACATCGGAGCAGCCGGACCATTTCAAGGAAACGGGTTTTGAAGTTTTGCGCGGCAGATCGGGATTCATGTCGGCTTGGATTCGGGCAGGATGGTGGCAAATTCAAAATCAATCAAACAAAAGCGTCCGTCGGAAAAACGGTAGGTCACATTGCGCGGGTCGGCGTCGTCGTGCCGCACGCCGAATTTTTCCAGTTCGGCGAATAATTCCTTGGCGCGCTTGTCGTCGAGGTGCTCGACCCGGCCGCCGCAGTTGGTGGTGACAATTTTGAGCTGCTCCCGGTCGGCTTCGAGCAGGCGTGGCACAAAGGAGCAGTCGCGCGCCTCGAGATGACGGAGCACCCGCACCTCGTTATCGAACCGCGCCTCTGCGTTTGGGCCGTGATAGGCCTTGAACACCCGGCCGTCGAAGCCCATGTGCACCGTGGCGCGGAGAGTGTCCTTGACCTTCAACATAGCGGCTCAACTATCGCCCAAGCGATCCGGCTTGGAAAGCCGCTTCACGTGGAGCAAGCCGATTTGTGCGCATGCTGGCAAAAACGGAACAGTCAGACGGGCGCCGGATTTTCCCGGGAAAAATATAGCGAGCCGGCGGAATACCCTTGTCGATCCGGCCGAAAACATGATTTGGCCTGCCGTTTAGCGCAAAGTTCTTGCGGCATGGCATCCGCCGTGCTAAAAACCAATTTCACAGGAAAATTAAACGCTTGGGCATAGTGCAGCAGCCGAGAGATTCCTGGTTCAAAACAACAATAACCATCACGCACATGGCAAAATATAAATTAGAATACATCTGGCTCGACGGTTACGAACCCGTCCCCAACCTTCGCGGCAAAACGCAAATCAAGGAATTTAAAGCTTTCCCCAAGCTGGAAGAACTTCCGATGTGGGGCTTTGACGGCAGCTCGACCCGCCAGGCCGAAGGCCGCACCTCGGATTGCATGCTCAAGCC
>DATLVR010000012.1:0-50033 GCA_035577265.1 Verrucomicrobiia bacterium
CGTCGTCGTGCTGGTCTCGGTGGAATTGGCGCCCTCGCCGCCGGCGTTCACCGCCGAGACGACATAATAATAGGGCGTTGAGGAATCCAAGCCGGTGTCGCTGTAACTCGCAGCCGCCACGGCAGTGGCGATGGTCGTATAGGGCCCGCCATGGACTGTCGCCCGCTTGACATTGTAGCCCGTCGCTCCGCTGGTCACTCTCCAGTCAAGGTTGATCTGGCTGGTTGAAACCGCCGTCGCCGTCGGGCTCGCTGGCGGCGTGGGAAGACTGCCTGACACTGCAATGCTGTCAAAATTTGCAATACAAGCGCTCGCAGTGCGACTGGTCACTGCCAGGCCGATGTAAATGGTGTTGGCCATGGTGATGCCAACGGAAAACTCCTGCGTCCAGGTTACGCCATCGGCCGATGCGTAGCCGGTAAACGTGCCGCCACTGCGCACCAACCGCACCCAATACGGTGTCACCAGGTTGGCTGCCCGGCCGCCGGTGGTCGTGCCTCCGGTGGCCGTGCGATACTGCCACGTCACTCCGTTGGCCGGTGTCACAGTGATGCTAGCCTCGGTGGAGTTGGTGGCGAGCGTCTCCCGGAACATCACCCCCGCTTTGGCCGCCGAGTTGGGATTGGTCATGCTGGCGACCCGTGCGGTAATGGTGCAATTGGCGCCGCCACCCTGATACAGATAACGAAATTGTTCGGCCGTTCCCGCGATATCCGACCCGATCCCGGTGACGGTATACGTGCCGTTGCCATAACTCACTCCGCCACCAGCTTGCGCCACGCCAATATCCTGCGTCAACCAGGAGGAATCAAAGGTCGTCACACCGGCTTCGGTGGAATTGACACCCTCACCGCTGGTATTGACGGCGGAGACCACATAGTAACAGGTTGTGCCTGCGGCCAGGCCAATATCACTGTAACTGGCGGCAGTTACTCCAGAGGCTATGATGGCATAAGGCCCGCCACTCACCGTCGCGCGTTTGATGTTGTAACTCGCGGCATTTATGCTGGCTGTCCAGGATAAATTGATTTGGTCACTGCCAACTGCCGTGGCCGCCAAGCCGGCCGGTGGATCAGGCGGACCGGTCAACGGCCAGGTATAAATGACCACCGAGCTTCCGTTATAGTTATCCTTGGTTATCTGGTATTGACCGTTTGATTTAAGGTAAGCCGTGATGCCATACATGGAATCTATGTCATTTCCCACATATACGGAGCTGCTGTTGGTCAAGGTCTGAACCAAACCGCCGGTATCAAGCTCGAAGACGTCTATGCTGTTTGTGGCATAGTATCCGACAAACAGATAACCGCCGGCAACCGCCATCGATTTCGCCTGCGCACGGGTCAGGGTGATGACCGTGCCGGGTGCGGTGGTGTTGCCTGCCAGCCAGCCATTGTAAACTTCCACCCGGTTGCCAATCAAAGTCCAGTCACTGCTGCCCCCGGCCAAAACCATGGTATCGCTGCCCGGCACATAGCCGAGGCGGTTCAACGGCGCGATGGTCGCCGGTGTTGGCACTGAAACCGGAGATCCCCATACCGGCTGACCATTGGTGTTGAAACCCGTCAGCGGATAGTGGGTTATGGCGCCGGAGGCATTATAGGAAAGCCAGATGTCCCCCGTGGTCGGCTCAAGTTGGAAGCCATTCCGAATGCGGGCTCCCGTTGCGCCAAACGCCTGGCCGGGGATCGCAATGTAACCATTGGCAGCATTGAAATAATAGGTATAGGCGATGTCCGCGCTTTGCCCGAGCGCCACCAATATGCGATTCGTGCCGACACAGGCCACGTTGCCGAAGTCAAAACCACGGCTCTGACTGTTCGTGTCGAGCCGCTCGTCCATCGGATAAAGGAACGGATTGATGGTGTTGGCGACGAAGCCGCCCCCGCCCGACCCGGTGAAAAGAAATTCTCCGCTGTATAAATTGGTGCCATCGGTCCCCGGATCCGCAGCGGCGCCGCCCTCGAAGTTCAGGGACTGCAAACTCCAGATCATTGCGCCCGCGCTGTTGTAGCAATGCAGATCGGTCCCGCCGTTTCGCCCCAGATCCCAGGTGCCTCCCCAGGGATTGTTCAACACATAGACATTGCCCGCATTGTCACTGCCAATGCCCACCACCCGGGTGAAGCGTTTTGCACCAGTTGACCCCATGATAGCGCCGCCGTTGGTGGACAAATAACCGCCGGTCACCCCATACGTGCCGCTCAAGCCGGGCGTGGCCGTCAGGTTCGTATAGATCTTGATGTTCATGTCCGGCCCCTGGTCCCCAACCCAAAGCTGGTTTTGCGGATTGATATACAACGCCGAGGGACGGGAGTTGGTTCCCAGGGATATGACAGTGCCGGCGATTCCGTTGGTTCCATACCGGGTCAATGTTCCCGTGCTCATTTGCGCCACCCATAGATAGGCCCCGTTGGTTTCCACGGCAATTGCTCCCGGCGTTGGGGAGTTCCATTGATACTGAAACACGCCCGCCGTGCTCCAGACCTGGATCAGATTGTCCACCGTATCGCTGATGTAGAGCGTTTGTCCGTTGACGTCGGCAATGCCGCTCATGAGCGGCCCGGCTCCACCCGCAGGCAATGTATTGGTGCTTGCGGTCACCGTGAACGTCAAATCATTCACCCCGCTGGAACGATTAAATCTTCCGACTTGTCCGTTATGCGCCTGCATTTCCACAAAAATATTGGCGCTGTCGCCCGCGATGCAACTCCCGATCGCAGCGGAAGTGCCTCCCATCGCCCCAATGGTCAGGCCATTTGAATAAACCCCAATATCGCTGAAGTTTTCATCCCAATCAGATGCCGTATAAACCACCCCATTGGTGGCCACCCACATGGAGCGGGCGCAGTTGCTCACATGATGAGGGTTGTCCCCATAGGTGTTGGCCACCCACGTCAATTTATATTGTCCGTAGCTCATCACGGCGGACTGCACCAACGCAGAGATGATGAGCAGTGATTTTATTCGGCGCATACAGTTGTTCTTGTTCACGTTGACCCCACCAACATGCTTTCATCAGCAGGATGCATTCTTTTCAGCCCGGTTTGATGCCTGACATGGAAAACTGCCGGGCGATGGGTTTTAAATCCCGCCCGGCATCCGCGAAGCCTGACATCATGGATAAACAAGACGGTAATACTCATTCAGGTTCGTCTCAATGATGGTAATGGTCGCCGTGTTCGTTGCCGACGAACCCGCCACCGTCATCCAATCATTCGTATTGCCGCTGACGCCGCTGTCCAGGTTGTTCGTCTGCATCAGCAGCCGGTAGCCCAGATGATCCAGCGGCCAATTCAACGTCATCGTCGTTCCACTGACAATGTTCGTCAAATGTGGTGGTGTCTGGCTCGGCAACTGCACAACATTCACAGTGTAGTGGTTAACCGTCACCCCATCCTGCGCCGTCACCTGCACACTCACCACGTTCGTCACCGCCGGATTTGAGTTCAAGGTCTGGGCCGGTGTGCTCGCCACGCCGGAGGCCAGCAGCCCAAGTGCAGTGTTGTTGATGGTCAAATGGTTGGTCGCCGTCAGATCCGCGTCGGTCACCGTCACGGTGAGCAGACTGCCGTAAGCTTCCGTCGCCGTGTAGTTGAACACGTTCGTGGCAAATGCCGGAGTCAAGGTCCCCGCCGGCGTCAACACCAGCGTGGCCAGATACGCGTTGGCGCTGGGCGACGATGAGCCGCCGGAAACAACCAAATACAGTTCACCGCCGTTGACTTGCAGCGAAGCCGTTGCGCCAGAAGCGAGGCCGCCGCCGCCAACGGTGACCGCCGGCAAGGTGCCGGTCACTGCGGCGGCTGGCCCGGCAATCTCACTATTGGTGGAAATGATTTCGTAACTGCCCGCCGCCAGCGCTGAACCCGTGTTGTTGATATTAACCACGGTCGAGGCGGACAACGTGAGTGTCCCGTTGGTGACGGTGAAAACCGGCATGCCCGGGGCATAGCTCACTGAAATGATGCCGGACCCGGTGTTCAAACTACCATTGAGGATGCCGGTGGCCGAAGCATTGTTGGACAAGGTCTGTCCCGAACCCAAAGTGAAGGTGGAACCCATGCCGGAGACGTCAAAGATGGTTCCGCCGGCAACCGATATGACCGGACTATTGGAAATGGTGGACGTGGCCCCAGCCGGTGCGCGCAACGCCAATGTGCCGCCAGCAATCGTGGTGTTGCCCGTGTAGGTGTTGGTTCCCGAGAGTGTCCACACCCCGGTGCCCACCTTGGTCAACGCAATCGCACCCGCTCCGCTGACAAACGCGCCGGCAAAGCTGCTGTTATTATTCAGATTGCCCACCTGAAACGTCGCCGTGGTTCCCGTGACGCTGTTGCTGACGACCATGACTCCGTTGCCGGTGGTTCCAACACTGTTCAGATCGCCCAGCTTGATCGTCTGGCTGCCGGTGCCCGCCCATTGCAACACGGGTTTGCTGCTGAAGGTGCCAAGGGTTGAATATAAATCCCATGTGGCATGAGACCCGTCAAAGGTGCTGGCACCGCCAAGCGAATAGGTGAAAACGGTTGCAGCGGTGTTGGTATTCCCGGACAACTGCACTGTGCCATGAAACCCGGACATGTCGCCGCCAAAAGTGAAAGTGGGAGACTTGCCCACGTCTTGAAGAATGTTAATTGTGCCCGTCCCAGTCCATGAACCAGTGGAACCATAGGTGCCTGAATCCAACCACCAGCCATTTCCCGCACCGTTGACCACAACCGCATTGGGCACGGTCAAACTCGCCGTGTGCTGCACAATGCCTCCCCCATTAAAGGTCAGCGGGCCAGTGCCAAATTCCGAGGCCACGTTGAACCGATAGTTGGCCACCGGCCCGGTGTCGTTTTGCAACGTGGTGCCGCCGGTGTGCGTGTTGGCCGGCGAAAGACCGGCGGTGCCGCCGCCGGTAATGATCAGGTTGATGGGGCCGGTCACCAAGGCGTTGGCCAAAGAGGAATTGTTATTACCATTGCCAACGGTAAAGTTTGCCAGGGCGCCGGAATTGGTGACGATGCCCTGACCTGTGCCACTGGTGGCAACCAGCCCAACTCCCAGGTCATACCCGTTCAAATCCATGATGCCACCATAATTCACGGTGAAACTGGCGTTCGTGGCGCCGATCGCATTCGCCACGCCCTGCCGGACCGTGCCCTGGTTAATACTAATGTAAGCACCGCTGTTGGTGCTGCCGAGGACCAGCGTGCCGGGACCATTTTTAGTTATGCCTCCCGACGAGCCGCTGCTAAGCGTTCCGTTGATGGTCAGCGTGCCGGTTCCCATCTGATGAATAATCGCCTCCACATTGGCAGCCCCAACCTGCCCATTTGTGATCGTGTAATCATTCGCTCCATACATCAACAGCCCGATGGACGAAATCAGCATCACATCACTCGCGCCACCCAGATCAAGCACGCCCGGTCCCGACGAGGCGTCCAAGGTCAGCGAATTAACGCCGAACCCTCCTCCGCCCATGGTCACATTGCCTGAAGTGATATAATCGGTCGTGCCGCTCGTGCCACTGGCCGGCAGCGTGGTCTGGCCCGTCAGACGAACAATGGTTCCTCCCGAAAGCGAAGCAAAACCAATCCCGAGCGCATCCTTGACCGTGGCAAAACCCAGAACGTTATTGGCGGCGACACTTGACGGGGCGGATACCAACGTGCCTCCGGCTGAAAGATCAATATTCAACGAACAGGCGCCACCACTGCGGCTCCAGGTGTTGCCCAGCGTCAAGGTCGTGCCGGTTCCGCCGTTGGGATTGAGAATGATGGCCGCACCGGAACTCTTCCCGATGGTCAAATTCCCCAGCGTCTGGGCGGTGCTCCCCGACGACTTGCCCTTCACACTCAACGTGCCGCCGCCCAAACCGCCCAAGGTAAGGGCTGAAGCGTTATTGATGAGATCTGTCGGCGTCGCCAGATTGGCGAAGTCCAGCAACAGGGTGCCGCCGTTGACAAGGGTGGGCCCAGTGTAGGTGCTGACGGCCGATCCATTCAGAGTCAGTGTGCCGGTATTAAACGGGGTCGCCACATTTCCAACCGCCGTCGTTTTATTCAAAGTGATGCCGAATCCGGCGCCACTTATGACTCCACCCAACACCAGATTGCCGCCATTCGTTACGATGTAAGTGCGCGTAGCCGTCATGGCCATGGGAAAATTGATCGTCTCGGTGTTGCTGGCGTTGTCGGTGACGTTGCCGGCCAGATTGATCGCATTGCCCGAAAACGTGAACGCGCCGGCTCCCGAACTGAACGTCAGCGCGTTGAAGGCGGTATTGGCCGCGATATTGTTGTTCAGCAAACCGCCCGCACTGCCGGCGCTGCCAAAAATCAGCGAGTCCCCCCCGATGGGCGGCGCATTGACTGCCGGACTCCAGTTGCCTCCGGTCGCCCAGTTCACGTCGCTGTTGCCCAGCCACGTATCATTGCCGGTGGCAGCGCCAGCCGTCTGCGCCAGCAAACCCAGCAACATCATCCCCAAACCAAAAAACAAGGGTTTGACGAGCAGGCGGATTCCGAATGAAGAGGTCGTTTTCATAATTGTGATGGCTGATGGCAAATGCGCCGGTTGTGGATCTGGTTCTGGTTGGTTGTTGCATTACGAAATAGCCAAAATCGACGGCAGGTTAGTACCTTTTTGTGGTTTTCAGAAAATGCTTCGCAACAAAGTCCGGTGGCCAACCGGCCATGCCTATCGTGAAGACTCAATCGCGATCAGTGAACTTGTTTTGACGGCAACTCTTTCACGCCGGGACGGAATCGTTTCCTGCGGAACATGGACGGAGGCGACCACTCCGAAGCAGAGTGGTGCTTGGCGGACTGCCTTTGGGAACATCAAGTCCGCAAACGGTTCAATGGCTCCTGAGGACAATCGCAGCGTGACTCAAACCGTCTGATGCGGCCTGCAAGCTGATTTGGCCGGGGTGGCCGGCTTGGCCACGAATGATCACCAGACACCGGCCATTATAGGCGCTGCATTGCGCGGCTTGAAAAGGTTCATGGCTGGTGGCATCGCCATTCCCTACTGCCACAATCTCGCCTGGCCCGAGGATTTGGAATTTTACGAGATTGTGGGAACGTGGGACAGCCAAGCCGGCTTTGTCGGCAATGGTTACGGTAACATAGGAGAGATCCAGTCCGTCGGCCTTGATGTTGGGGTGATCGGCAACGAGCGTCACCTTGGCCGGCTGGCCCGTGGTTTTGACTTCATCTTCCGCCCAAAACTTTCCCTTCCGATAAGCCGCCACCTTGAGTTCACCCGGCTCATAAATCACGTCGTTCCAGCAGAGGCGGTATTCGAACGCCCCCTTCTTTTTCCGACCCAGCGATTTTCCGTCAAGGAACAGCTCGGCTTCATCGCCTGAAGTATAAACCTGAACCGGCGTGATCTGCCCCATCCGTTCCGGCCAGTTCCAATGAGGAAAAATATGAGCCATCGGCAATTCGGGGCGCCAGCGCGCTTGATACGCATAAAACCTGTCCTTCTTGAAGCCGCAGAGGTCCAGGATGCCGAAATAGCTGCTGACCGATGGCACCTTGATTTTTCCCAGTTCATCGAGCTGTTTCTTCTCCTCGGCCCGCTCCTTCGGGTCTGAAAAGTTGAGCAGGTTGCTGACATCCTTGTTATAGGGCGTGGGTTCACCAATGTAATCAAAGCCAGTCCAGACAAACTCCCCCATGAAAGCAGGATGATGATCCAAAGTGGAAAACTCCTCATCGGCGGTCGTAGCCCAACTGGGAGCATCCACATCATAGGAAGAAACCTGAAAATCCACCTCCGACGCCGCGCCGCGCTTGACCGGGAAAAAATATTCACCCCGCGAACTGATGCAGGAAGACGATTCGCTGGACAGCATCGGTTTGTTTTCGTTGCCGGGATAATTCAGGGCCGTGTCATAAAATCCGGTCTTGTAGTTGAGGCCGAAGACATCCACGGCCGTTTGAAACCCATTGGTGCTGGCCTGCGCCACGCTGCACGCGGCGGTCACGGGCCGGGTGGAATCTTCCGCATGAACAATATCGCGCAACGGCTTCGCGAGTTCAGGCCCCTTCTGTTCGATGATTTCATTGCCGATGCTCCAGAGGATTACACTCGGATGATTCCGATCGCGCCGCACCATGGCCTGCAGGTCGCGTTCATGCCATTCATCAAAAAGGCGGCTGTAGTCATTGGTTCGTTTGCCGGTGCGCCAGCAGTCGAAGGCCTCGTCCATGACCAGAAAACCCATCTTATCCGCGAGATCGAGGAGTTCCGGCGCCGGCGGATTGTGCGAGGTGCGCAGCGCGTTGTCGCCCATCTCCTTGAGAATCTCAAGCTGCCGTTCCATTGCGCGCGTATTGAAGGCGCCTCCCAGCGGACCCAGATCATGATGGTTGCAGGTGCCTTGCAACTCCACGCGCCGCCCATTCAATTTGAATCCGTCGCGCGCGGTGAACTCAATCGTTCGAAATCCAAATGGCTGGTCATACGTGTCCACCAACCGACCGTCCACTTTGACCGTGGTTCGCGCAAGATAGCGGACGGGCGACGCAACGTCCCAAAGCTTCGGATGTTTGACACTCACGGCCAGGTCAAGGTTGCTCGCAGACTCCGCCGCAATCATTTGCTCGGTTATGGGCGACTCGCCGACTTTCCTGCCGGTGGCGCCGGTGGATTTTATTTCGTAAATCTCGGTTTGAACCGACACCTTGGTCTCCTGCTTGCCCTGGTTGGCTACGGTCGCAACCAGCTTCACATCGCCGCGCTCAGCCGAGATGGAGGGTGTCGTGATACAGACTCCCCAATGACTGATATGCAGCGGGCTGGTCTTAACCAGCCATACATTGCGGTAAATACCGGCTCCCGGATACCAACGCGATCCCCAGTGTTCGGTATCGAGCCGGACGGCCAGCACGTTTTCCGTGCCGAATTTGATGGCCGGAGTGAGTTCGAGTTCAAAGGAGTTATAGCCGTATGGCCAGGTTCCGACATAGTTGCCATTCAACCAGACTTCCGCATTGGCCATCGCGCCATCAAAATCAATAAAGATGCGCTTGCCTTGATCTTCCGAAGGAATCACGAAGTGCTTGCGATACCAGCCAATGCCCTGCCAGGGAAGCTTGCCGGTGTCGTTGTCCAAATCGTCGCGGAATGGACCTTCAATGCCCCAGTCATGCGGAACGGAAAGACTGCGCCAAGCCGTATCGTTATAATCAACGGCACTGGGAGATTCAATCACCTGGCCCGGAGAATTTGTCGCATGATCTCCGTTCGGCGTCCCTGGTTCCGGCTTCCGCGAGCCATCTGGCATCCAGCCAAACCGCGCAAACCGCCAGTCAGAGTTAAAGGAGTCGCGGCTGCGAATGGAAACATCCGCCGCAAAAGACAGGTTGAACATCGTCAGGACACACGCCGCAATGGCACAAATAGGAATGGATTTCATCTGGTTATGGGAGTTTTGATGCAGCACTAGTCATCAGTGGAACCGGTTCGCCGGTTGCGTTCGGACGGAGCTCAATGTTTTTCGGCATAAACCTGGTAAGGCATGATTTCAGCAGATTGGATGGACGCCCCCCGGCTCCCGGGCCGCAGGCAGAGGGTGATCACATTTTGCCCGTTCGTGCCGGGATTCAACCAACATTCCGGCAGATAGTAATCATGTTGAGCGCCCGACTCTTGATAACGCCCGATATCATGGCCATTCAAGTAGATGAATCCGTCGCCGAAAGCATCCAACCGTGCCAGCCAAGGCACCCAATCACTTGAGGGAACGGATGGCAGTTGGAACGACAGTTGGTGCCAGGTCAGAAGGGCTTGCGAAGGAGTTGACCGGTCTGGAATCAGCCGCGTCTGCCAGCCCTGGGCCTTCTGGAAAACTTGGGACCATTGACCAGCAATGCCGGCCGGACAATCCGAATATTGAAGCATTCCCTTCGGCTGGATGCCAGTCTGCTCCGGCCAGGTGAGTTTCGCCAGCCCCAGCCCTCCATGACCAAGAACATCCACACAGGAAACGACAATTGCCAGGGTGTTGCTCCCAGGCTTCACAGCGCCGGCCATGTCGAACGTATGCGACAAGATTTTACTGTGGCTTTCTCCCAGGTTTCTACCATTAACGAACATCCGGCCATAATCACTTGCCTGGCTTAAAAATAATCCCGTGCGTCCGCTCTTGATATCCTGTTGCGACAGGTTGAAACTTGCCCGGAACACAGCGGTCTGGCCGTTGGTAAGCTGTTCTGACTCCGGTTTGTCTACGGTCACGGTTCTCCAGTCATGGTCGTTAAAGTCGGACGCCAGCTCCGGCATTTTGTCCGCTTGTTCCGGCTTTTGAATGACCCGCATTTTCCAGCCGGCAATCATCTCATCTGCCGGGGCACTGGGTAACAACCGGACATTTCGCACGCCGGCTTCCTTTTCCATCCAGTCGCCTTCCTTGAGGTATCCGGCGTTTTGATAGAGCAGGACCAGTTCATTTTTGCCTTTGTGGATCGTCTCGCGCGGCAGTAACACATCGCCCATCGAATCTGCTGCCGCACAGGTGATCCCGTTGATTGAGACCAGGACATTGTCGCCGGTGCCCTTGCCGGCACGTCGTGATCCCGCTGCCAAAGTGGGATAGGTGATTCGCGCCCGTAGTGCCTGGGACACATTGCGGTCGGTTAAGATAAAATCAGCCCGGTAGTAAATGAACCGGTTGTCATAGATTCCCAGAGCATTAAGTGATGCTCCGGCAGCCGGGGTTTTCCATGCGTTCGGTCCAGAATCCTCTTTACACTGCACTTGCCGAATTTCCACGGGCTTCGCCAGTGTGTCTGGTCGCGACACTGCCGGCCCGGATGCCGGCAACCATTTTCCCTGGGCGGCATCGTCCGTGCCGCCCGGCAGGAAAAGAATTTTGGATCCGAATGGTTCCAATTGATATTCAAAGACAATCGCTTTGCCTCCGTCAGCCGGCTGGACATGCGCCACGCCATCGCGCGCTTGATCAGGTTGATCGCTGCGCACAAACAAAAAACGCGCGCCATCCGGGCATTGACGGAGTATTGCCGTTACGTCGGGCTGGTCCGTTGTGACTTTGGCCTTGATAACCGCTGATCGCACCAGGCGCGAACCGTATTCTTTAAGCATTTGTCCAATCGCGGCCACGCGCTGGTATTTCTCACCCACACCGCCACATTCGCGGATGGGTGCGTTGAAGTCGTAGGAGGTTACAATGTCCTTTGCGCCACGATCGCCCGGATTGGTGCCGCCGAACAACATATAGTAATTAAAAATCGTCACGCCATTTTGCAGGGCGAACAAGGTGAGGTTGTTGATCTGGGCCGGCGATTGATCTTCACGGTAGTAATCTTTGTCCGGAAATATCGGCGGAGTATCCCAAACAAATGAAAACCAGCCGCCCTGGGCTTCCCCGATCATCAGCGGGGCGTCCGGCTGAATACGGTGTTGCTCTTCCAAATGGCCGGCCATACTGCTCACATTCCAACCGGGATACTCGTTGCGCACGTTGAACACGTGGCGCAAAACCGGATCCTGGCTGCCATTGACGCAATCGGTTTCACAAGTCACCAAGGGCACATCAATGCCTTGCGCAAGCGCTTCCTCCGCCAGATTTTTTATGGCAACTGCTCCTTGGAATTTGTCCTTGAAATAGTGGTCGTATTCATTTTCCACAAAGACGAGGATGATGCCGGTTTGGCCGGGAGCCTTGTGCGTGATCTGATGGCGGACAAGGGTTGGAAACAGCGCCTCATACCAGTGCCGGCTCCAAGCCATATAATCGGGATCGTTGCTTCGAAACCAGGATCCTGCTTGGTAATCCGCCGGACGTTTGGTCACGAGCCAGCCGGGGAACCCCCCGCGATCCCACTCCGCACAGATAAACGGCCCCGGTCGGGCGATGACATACAGGCCGGCGGTTTCAGCCATGTTCAACCAGTCCTCCAAGTCTCGCAGATCTACCTGGGAAAAATCGTTCAGATTCCGGGGCGACTCCCGCTCATGCACATTCCAGGGAATATAGGTGTCCACGCAATTAAACCCGGCCGCTTTGATTTTGGCGAATCGTTCCGGCCATAATGCTTTTGGGCAGCGGAAATAATGAAATGACCCGCTGAAAATGAAAGTATCCTTGCCATCTATCGTCAGGCACTGGCCATCGTAGCGGATGCGGTTGGGATGTGAAAATGGGCGCGAAGCCTCGTCCGCCACCGCAATCTGGGTGAAGATCAACAAGGCCAGCCCCCAGCCGGTTCGCCGGGGCCTTGAACTACGGCGCACAATGGAAGCAAGCCGGGTTCGGGAATGGCTCAATTGAACCGTCATGTTGTCGGTCATTTTATTCAATGCTCTTTGCGCTTTAGTATTCCTCAATCCTTCAAAGCCGCAACCGGCTGGTCCCGGCCGCTTAAATACCCAGTCTATCCAACTGTGTCTTGATGTTTTCTCCAAGCAATTCATAACCTTTCGCGCTCGGGTGAACTCCATCGGGCATCAGGTCTTTTGAAACTGCAGTCGCACCAGCCGGCAAAAATGCTTCACTGACATCATCGAAGTGGATTTGTTTGCCATCTGCCATTTTGGAATAAAAACGATTCGTTGCGGCGATCCTCTGGTTGAGGCTGGCGTCGCCACGCGGCAAGATACCCAGCAATAAAATATTCGACCGGGGCGATTTCCGTCTCAAGAGATCCAGAAAGGCGCGCATATTATCCGCACAACTTTCCGGAGAATCCTTCCGATGGCCAAGGTTGTTGGTGCCCAGTAGAACCACGATGACCTTCGGGGCAATCCCGTCCAGTTCACCATTCAGAACCCGGTAATAAGCATTGTCAATATAGTCGAAGCCAAAGCCCAGGTTGGAGGCCACATGCGAACCCACCATCCGCTTCCAGGAATCTTCGCCCCGCCCATGGAAATCGCTGGGTGCTCCTCCCCAGAAATGCGTGATGCTGTCCCCGATGAAAACCACATCCGGCTTGACGCTCCGGTTACGGTCCAATATCTCCTGATGGCGATGGTCCCAATCATACACGCGGGCATCCCGATGCTGGCTCTCAGGTTTGAGGCTTGATGGAAGCGGAAACGCGGCATCGGTGGCCAGAACATTGGCCGCCAAGGCGGTTGAAATGAGCATCCAATGACAGAAGCTAGGCGCGTTGAACCGCTCACTACCATTTGTGCCAGGTTGTTTCATAAAACCAGTTGTTGTTTAGTTTGCGGCGCCCCATTTTTTATTGGGCTGTGCGCCAAGCTTGATTTCCAGTTCTCCGCCTGCCACCAATGCCGCATGGTCCAGTTGGCATTGATTGAGTGGCCGGCCGTTGAGCCTGGCTGATTGAATATACATATTCTGCGGACTGTTGTTCAGCGTTCGAATGACGAACTTGCCGCCGGCAAAATAGTTCGTGGCCAGATGAATGGTTATCCGGTCAAAGATGGGGGCGTTGATTTGATAGGCGGGCCTGACATCCGCGCCGCCTTTCACATCGAACAATCCGATGGCCATCAAGGCGCTGACCGCGGCCATTTGTCCTTCGTCATCGTCACCGATATAACCGCCATAGGGCGTGGTGTCGCTATAGACCTGCTGCTGGACTGACCGCACCCACTTTTGGCTGAGCCACGGGGCGCCGGCAAGATTGAACATGAATGCCATCGCGAGCGATGGCTCATTGTCATAATCCACCCACTGCAGTCCATGCTTGTTCGGTTCGGCCACGAACCGGTTGGGCGCAGCCAGTTCAAATTGCCGGTTGAGCGCGGCACTATATTTGTCAGACCCGCCGAACAGCCGGATCAACCCAGGCACATCCTGCGGCACAAAGTGCGTATAGATTGCTGAGTTGGCCTCGCAGAATCCGTTGGTTGCCTCCGGTCCCACCGGCTCAAAGTCCGGCAGCCACCCTCCATCCTTGAGGCGCGGCCGCATAAACTTCACCGATGCATCCCAAAGATTGGTGTAGTTGAACGACCGCTTAAGCAGCCATCGGGCATCGGCGTCCTTGCCGAGGGCTTGGGCCAATTGCGACAGGCACCAATCTTCATACGCATATTCCAACGTCATCGAAGCCCCATCCTTGTGCATCCCGTTGCCTTCAATTCCCTGCGGCACATAGCCCCGCTCGACGTAATACTTCATGCCCCCGCCACAAGCGTTGGTTCCCGGTTCGTAGCCGGCGTGGTCGCGGATGCCGCCGGGCAAGGCATTCTTTCGAAGCCCTTCGTAAGCTTTGCCTGCATCAAAGCCGCGGATTCCCTTGTTGTAGGCCGCGGCAATAAACGGCGCGGCCTGATCACCAATCATGACGTAGGTATAGTTGCCGCCCGATGGCCCGCGCGGAACCAATCCGCCATCACGATACATATCAACGAGCGTATTGCAGATGCCATCCATGACCTCTGGATAGGCAAAGGACCAGAGCAGGGCCAGCGACCATTGGCTTCCCCATAAGGAATCGAAATTGTAATGCGGAAATAATGGCTTCCCATTCCCATCCACGCGCACCCGGCGGACGACTGGTTGCGCCCCGGTCATGTCACAGTAGCGGCCATCCGCATCGCTGACGGTGGTTCGCCCCAGCAACGCGTGCCACAAATCGGTGTAAAACTTGGTTCGTTGCGCCAACGAGCCGCCCTCCACCTCGATGCGGCTGAGCCGTTGGTTCCAATCCTCGCGTGATTCCCGCACTACCCGGTCAAAATCCCAATGCGGCAATTCCGCCTGCAGGTTGCTCCACGCGCCCTCAATGCTGACATAAGAAATGGCCACTTTCATCAAGACGGGATCTTTCGGCGGCGAGGTGAAACTGACAAAGGCTCCGGCCTTGGCCCCTTCGACCGTTTCGACCCCGTCTGGCAACAAGGTTCCATTGGTCCATCCGCCAAACTTGGCGAAGGGATGATTGAATTGGATTACAAAATAAACCGTGAAGCCCTTGGGGCGCCGCATCATGGGCGCCATGACGGCCTGCCCGGCCAGCTCCGTATTGCTGATACGATGAACCTCGCTCGATGCGATATCTCCCATCAGTGTGGCCCCCGTGTCGATGATCACATGGGCCGGCTTGTCCGCCGGAAAATTATAACGATGAAAGCCCACCCGCGCCGTTGAGGTCAATTCCACAGCGATGTCATAGGTGTCCAGCTTGACCTTGTAATAACCTGGCCGCACCACCTCGTTCTCGTGCGAGAAGTCTGAAGCATACGCCTCATTCCCAAGCTGGCCCCGCATCTCACCGGTCACCGGCATTACCGCCACACCATACAGCTGCCAGCCATGAATATGACTGAAGCAGCGGATTTTGTCATCTCCGTAGATATAACCGCAATTCCAAAAATTTCCCAGGCGCGTATCGGGGCTGAGGTTGACCATGCCGGAAGGCCGGCAGGCGCAGGCGAAAAAATCCCAACGAGAGTCGTGCGTATCAATCAGCGGGTTGACATAATCCACGGGCAACTCCTCCCGCGCGGCTGCGGTCAATGCCAGCAACGACAGGACACCATACGACGCGAGACACAGAAACCTGCTGGCTTGGGGGACTGCAGCTGCCACCGAGCGCTTGACGCTGCTTAGAATATTCCGAGCTGGATGGATGGAAATCATATTCACAGTTTATGAGCTGAAGCCGTTTATTTGCACAACAGCCGTCAAATGCCGGCCAGGACGATAGCCGTAAAATCCATGGAAAACGATATGCGCAAAGGCGATCATTGGCACGAGGCAGGACGGTTGGATATGATTGCATCCAAGCGCTTCGCTCCGGACGGCCGATTCAAACCGTGACCCAATCCCTGACCGGGATTGTAGGTTTGTAGTTTGTTGACGCATGCGCTTCATTGCTTGCGTCAAAACTTGATCCATCCCCATTGGTTGGGATTGAGCCGCGCCTCACTCGGGACGTCGGCGCACATGGAGTCAGCCTTGTTGTGCCAGTAAATTCTTGCCCGGGCGCGAATCCCATCGCTTAACACCAGCCCGCCGTCACCACGGATGGTTTTGCCGACCGGATCCTTCAAGCCCAGCACCGACAACGGCACTGAAAACTCATAGTCTGTCCCGTCTGAAGCCACCTTCACATACTCGCTCACATCTCTGACATCATCGAACGTCACTTGTCCCACTGGAGAAGCAAAGGTTGCCTTGTTTCCATTGCCATCGGTTTTTTGCCGGTATAGAACGGCCAGCACCTTGCCATTCCTTTTGGTGACAAACAGCCGCTCGTCACCGGCTTGAAGCCCCGTGGCATCATTGGTGGCGGGGCGCAGCATCAAATCCAGTCCTCCGCCCTGCGTGAAGGCGTAGGGAAATTCCGTGGACGAATTGATCAACAATTGCTTCTGATCGGTTCGGTAGGCGGCGAGAAGTTTGTCCCCGTCCAGTCCCAGCCGGAAAGCGCATTTCTCGTTAATGGCCATCCAACCAGTCGCGGGCCATTCATCAAGCTTCCCATCCATCCGGGAGCGAACCGCGACCACGTTCAGTTCGTCGCGCGATCCCCCTGATTGAAAGGTGCTGCGCTCCGTCGTCGGTGCCGCCGGCAGCATCTGCGGAGTGACCTTGATTTCACCGAGGTCCAACCGTCGGACTTTGTCCAAGCCGTCCAAGCGGACAATCGAAGTGTGCCATTTGCCAACCGACAGATATACATTGCCATCATCATTTCCAAACATGAATGGCCAGAATTGCTCGGCTTCGAAGGTCAAATTGGTGATTGCCATGCCGGGTTTCTGTTCCGGATATGGCCAAAACGCTGCCTTCCGGATATCGGCGCCCAGTGTCGTCACCAACAGGCCATCCATGGAATAAACGTAGATCTCTCCCATATACGAGTAACGGGCGATAAGATAGCCGGCTTCACCCCGGGCGCTCTTGACCGGATAGCCCAGCATGCGTTTTGGATCCTGCAGATCACCGGGTCCGGTCGGAGGAGATTTGGCATCGCTTGTGGCCAATGTCCAACGCGGTTCGCTGTCTTTGAACCCGGTGCAGTTGACAACGAACCAGCCATCGGGGCTTTTGGCAACGTCACCCCGGGCG
Organism: Verrucomicrobiia bacterium; assembly: GCA_035577265.1. Taxonomy (GTDB): domain Bacteria; phylum Verrucomicrobiota; class Verrucomicrobiia; order Limisphaerales; family UBA11358; genus UBA11358. The sequence continues at coordinate 17,021 of DATLVR010000012.1, forward strand.
AATGTTTTGGAAATAATCTTGAGCTGGTTCAAGTCATAATGAGGCACACCCCTCTCGTCTATGAAAGTCGTCGGCAGTTCGATCGGGCCGCCGCTGATGATGGAAAGATCCGGTTGAAAGACCGCCCCTTGATAACCATCCACACCGGGACGGGCAAACTGGATCTCGTCTGGTTGCACGGCATGATCGTGATTGCGATCCGCCCAAACGTAAAAGGTGCCATCCGGGTTGCCGGCTGGAATCAATTTTTTGATTTCTGGATTGTCGAGCGTCTCCCAACGATGATTGCCGGAACCGACCCAGCCACAACATGCAATCGGGCGGCACACCCCGTTCTCCAGCACCCATAACGTGGAAAAATTTGACTGCCCATACCAATAGGTGTTGTAGGAATCAGTGAAATACTGGTGCCCCTTGAAATAAAATGTTTGTCCAGGGCAGGTGCCGCCGTGGGAACCCATCGGGATCATGTCGGTCGGGAAAAATATTGCCTGCTTCCGAAAACCACCATAACTGATCAGATCGTTCAGCGGATCTGGGAACCGATAGCGGACGGCGGTCAATTTCGACTCGCCAGTCTGGGAATCAATATTGAATTCAAGCAGCCCCATGCTGCCAGGATTGCCAATGGATGGATAGTAGGCGCGATATTTGTCTTTAGGATCCACAAATCCGCCACCACCGTATTGCGTCGGGCCATACCATGCGTTGACAAATGCCCCCGTTTTGGCATTCCACCGGCTGAGGCGCTTGGGCAGATAATCCTCCTCGGCAACCCAGAGCAATCCCCTTGAGTCCACGCACATTCCGAGCGGATGCGCCATGCGCTGTTCGTCATATGCACCGATTTGCGGGCCGCCAGCGTTGCCAATAGTCCGAACCGCCCGCCCCGTGACCGCGTCAAAAACTTTCACCTGATGACTGTCACCCCAATCGGCAACATAAATCTCGTTTCCACTCTCGATAATCTGCTTGGGCGATTGAAAGGCCGGAGCCGCCACGACAATCTGTTCGGCGGATAATTTGAGGGACTTCCAGTCATTCTCGACGGTGAAACGCTTGACGGCGCCATCAGTAATCACCAGTAACCTGCCATCAGGCTCAAAGGCGATGCCGCCAAGTTTCCCGATCTTGATGGTGGCGTATGGCACGCCATGGGAGCCACGAACGTCAAAAGCCACAAGCTCGTCTGCCACCGTATTCGCCAGGAAAAGCAGTCCATTGCAGACCGCCAACCCCACCAATTCGCGATAGGCGTCGTGAACTTGAACTCCCCCTTTGACCTTCCCCAGAGGTGCCAAGCCCGTTTTCGTGATGATGTAAAGCTCCAATCCCCCCGGATCCGTGACTCCGAAGTCGCGACTCGGATTGTTAATGAACACGGAGTAGGCCACATGGTTCGCGTTGGCATGGGCACCGATGTCGCGAGCCAAGGCTACGGCGCCGTTCCAACCGCGAATCTTGGTTCCGCCCAGCTTGTGACCGTCCAGATCCAGCCACATCAAGGCACTGCCCGCCTCCGCCGAATCGGCGCCGATCAAGACTGACGGCTGGTCGTCCCTGGTCGGCCAGGGACTACCCTCCGGCAGGAACAGGGCGGCGGCCGGCGCCGTGTGGTCGGCCAGCCATGCCCCGCGACCATCCTTTGTGGGCCAGGGTGGATTGCCGCCGGAATAAAACGAGTATTCCAGAACTGGCGTGATGTCCTCATGAAAGAGTCCCCGGACGTGATAGTTGCCCGGTTTGACCATGCCATTCACGGCGGAACCATCCCAGTGAATGACGTTCTTTCCAGGCTGAACCGGTTGGTCAAAGGTGATGTTTTTAAGCCGGTTGCCGTCCTGGTCTTCAACCACCAAGGTGACAAAACCAGACCGGTCAGCATTAAAGTTGATGGGGATGTCCGCCGGTTGGGCGCTGGCTTCACTGACGATTGCGCCGGCTGCGCCAATGAGAACGATTGACGCCATCCTGCCGAACCCCAGCCTCAATTTAGACGGGACTTGAAACTTTTTTTTCACGGTTTGGTTTAATGCGGAATTCTTGCCCCAACGGATAAAAACAACACCAATATTTTAACAACCCGGACGCAAAGGAAATCTTCGCGCCCGGGTTTCGCACACTGATATTGCAATTCCAAAACAAACCCGGCAGTTCAATTCACACAATTGCCGGGGCCGGCCTATGGCCTGATGATATAGAACGATTGCGGCTTGGCCGGGTCCAAGGCATTGGTCCAATTAAACGAACCGCCGGCTCCAAACGCGTTGGTCGCCACGGGCGTCCAGTTCACCAGCGGCAACGCCAGGTTCGTCGTGGTCAGCACGCTATAGGTCAACCCCGCCGTTCCGTTCGTTCCATTTAACACCACGTTGCCCGTGGCCACGCTGATGCTGCCAATCTTGGGTTGGGGAGGGGCCGACACCGTAAACTGAACCGGTGCCGAGACGATGCTGCCGGGGTTGATCACCTGCACGCTCCAATTATGTGGCACAACCGTCAAGTTGACCTGAATCGTCAGATTCGAGCTGTCGACGAAGGTGACGGACGGACTGCTGGAAACGCCCGTGTCCACGTTGGTCAAAGTGACCGTGCACCCCGGCTGGAAGTTGACCCCGAGGAGGGTCAAGGTTTGAGAACCACTCGACCCGGTCACCGGGCTGGACGGACTCAGGCCGGAAACAGCTGGAATCGTCGTCGAGATTTGCATTCCACCCCCGTCGTTATTCATGACGATATAGGCGTCCTGGGTATCCAGGCTGCCACCGGTTGCACCCACGCTTCCACTCAAACCGGTTGCGGGCACCCAGGCTGCGCTGCGCACCGTCGTCGAATTGGTTTGAAGAAATGCATTTCGCAGCGTGTCAATTTCGCCGGTGTTCAGCTTAAGTCCGGTCATTGCCCCATAAAACAAGCTTACGTCATCGGCGGTCAAGGTGCCGGTAAACAAGGCCATTTCATCCGCACGGCCGGTGTAGGGGGCGCTGATGCCAGGATTGGCAGAACGGTCGATGGCACCGCCTGAAAAGCGATTGGGTTGAAAGAATCCACCAGCCGAATTTGTAGAGGTGGCGACCAACGCGCCGTCCACATAAATGTTGCGGACACTGTCGCGCGCAAAGTCGGCCACGATGTAGTGCCAATCACCAGAACCACCGCTGCCATAGACATACCCCCCATAAAGGTCTATTTCCAAGTCATTGCGGGCCGCCATACGGGCCTGGCCGGCATCCACTTGAAGGCAGTAATACTGGCTTGCCGAATTTGAATTGCACAAGCTGATCACTGTCTCATTCCGGGTGATAACGTCCTGCGTATTGACCCAGGCGGCCAGGGCAAATGGATAATTGGTAATGACAAAACTTGAGCGCACAATCGCCATATTGGTGGTGAGGGCATCGGTGAAGAACAGGTCGCCGCCAAGGTAACCAGCCGCTGGTTCCCAAGCGGGGGCAATGGCAGGGTTGGGCACTCCGTTGACAATGTTGCTCTGCACCACAAATTGTCCGGTCGCGTAGGTTCCCTGTGAATTGGACGCATTGGTCCCGCCAGACTCGTCCAATGCCCAATGGATTGCCAGTTTCAGCGGCCCCGGAGTTGGTTGGATGGTGACGGTTGCAAAATTGGTTACGGAACCATAACTATTTGTGGCCACCAGCGTCCAGGTAACTGACGAAGGCACGGACGAAGCCGATGTGGTGATGTTGGTGGAACCGGTCAAATCCACTGAACCAATGCCTTGATTTATGGTTACGAAATTGGCACTTCCGACACTCCAGCTCAACATCGGCGTATCACCGGCAAAAATAAGACTGGGAGTCACGACAAAGCCTGACACTACCGGAGGCACCGCCGACCCGATGACTTGCATTCCATTTCCAGAGCCGTCAAGGACCACGTAGGCATTTGTCGTTGCCACTGCGCCGCCGGTCGCACCGAGAACGCCGGACAATCCATTGGTTGGCATCCAGACTATCCCATTGAGAGCTATGTTTGTCCCGGCAGTGAAGGCATTGAGAAACTGCGGCATGTCGCCGGCATTGCCGGCGCTAAAATGGCCCAGGCCATAGATCGCAGCCACTTGCTGGGCGGTTAAAACATCGGTCCAGACCGCGACGTCATCCATCAGGCCGGCGTATGCGTTCGCAGGAGCGGCGCCGACCGACCGATAGAGTCCGCCGATGGCAAATAGAACCACTTTATTGGTCACCCCATACAAGGCTGCACTGGTGTTCAGAACGCCATTCACATACAGGGTCTGGCTGTTGGTGGCTGACCAAATGCATACAATATTATTCCATCCCGTATTATTGGCGGCGCCAGTGCCGATCAGATTATCAAGACCGTTGGCCCGCTCGTCCAAAAATCCTGTCTGCCTGCACGCATGATAGATGGCCCCATTGTTAACGCCGAAGGAGAACAACTGTCCGGATGCGCCGGCAGTATTGTTCTTGGACCATACGCTGATGGTGATGGGATATTGATACGGGACAGTTGTCAAAGCCGCCGGAAATATGCCGTTTGTATCCATGAAAATGCGTTGATCTCCGAGGCCGGAGAACTGGACGCATCCACCCAATATGCCGCCGGTGGCAAGGAAGGTGGTGTTTGAGCTGGCGTTGACTTTGCCGGCATATCCATTGCCGGAACTGTCAGCCACCGTTGGACTGCCATTGGTCTCATTTAATTTCCATTCCAACACCAGGGCAGCTTGCGACTGAAGCGCAGTTAATAGCAAAACCACACCCAACATTACGGGGGTAAGCTTGCCCAGCAACCAATGATGCGGTGATGTTTGCAACCTCTGCACTCGCGGCAAGGTTGACGGCTTGAAACTCCGGCAAGGAGCGGTTTGCATGATGTTTGTTTTCATTTGCTGTTCTTTTTTGTTCGGTTCTTTCGGGTGGGACTGGGGTATTCCGGCTTATTCGTGGGGAATGAATTCTCCTGGCGCGAAAAATGCGCTCTGCACGCCAAATCTGGCATAAAGACATTTATAATCAGCGATGAAATTGAACATGTTGGTCGTGGACGACAATGGTTATGGCCTGATGATTATTCGATGAGGAATGTCGAGGTGTTTTCGAAAGAGCAGGCACTGTTCAGGGTCATCAATCGCAATTCAAACACTTCCGATAATCCGTGAAGTTTCGCCGGTGTGGATAACTGCCATTCTTGTGGTTCATTGCCACCGGACCACACTTTGGCGCGCAGCACCGCCGCTTGTGCCGGCCTGCGCTCCAGCGCGAACTTGACCTTGCAAGCGGGCCAGAAAGAGGCTGGCAATGGAACTTCGGCCAGCGAAACCATCTCCTGGCCGGCGATGTCCAGCACGGGCTGGCCGTTACTTAGCGGAACCTTGTTCAGATCCACTATCTCCAATATCAGCTGGCCATTTTTTTGTCGAACGCAGGCCAGGAAGTAGTCAGATCCCGACGACAAACCAATCCCAAACCCGGCACCTTCATCCGTCAGCGCCGATGCCGGCTTCACCGAATTAACGGTCGCCATTCCTGCCACCAAGATGCTGCCCTTGATTGGAGGCAGTTGAAAGGTTCGGCTGATGCTGGCCGGTTGAATTTGTTGAACGTAGGGCGGATGAACATACCAGTTAGGCTCCCCATAGTAACTGAACCAGCCAATCTTGACCGGAAGCGGATGCCCCAGATTGAATTGGTCGGTCACGGGATAGGTTTCCAAAGGTATGCCGTCAGCGATGACCGCATATTCTCCTGATTTTACGAGCACCTGATTGGACTCAGGTTTTGAATTGGCATCCGCTGGTCCGCTGACGGCACTGGAATTACGTTTGAAGGCGACGCCGCCTTCGCTTACTTCAAGCCAGGTTGAGAATCGCCGGGCCGCAAGCTGGAAACGTGTCCCAACCACGCGAGCCTCGGCTTGAGGTGTTGCCAAAACCATCGGAGCATTGATGGGCTGGTGTCCCGCGACGACCGCAATTTCACCCGCTTCCAGATTCAAGTGTTTGCCGTGTTTTGAATTTTGAACGCGCAATTGCGTGCCGGGTCTCAACGCCAACGTCGTTGGTTCGCCGAGATATTGGATCAGAGCCGTTCCGTTGGTGGGTGTTTGCACCGTGTCCCCAACCTTGAGTTGAAAACCTTCGTAGCAGATTAAAATCCGGTCGCCACGGGCCACCGTCACTCCGGGGCTGGCTTTCGTTATCTCCGCAGACAAGGAGCCGTTCCGAAAAACAAAAAAACAACTGACAACGAACAACAAAACGCCGGCCGCCGTCGCCGCCCATCCCGCCGGCGAAGGCCGGAAAAGTTGCGACCAAAAGCTCTGGCTTTTCCTGGTTAAGTTCCGGACGGCACGCTGAATGTTGGTTCCACGTTCTTTCGGATCCGCCCGCTGGCTTTGCTGGCGCAGATCACTAATGACTCCGGAAACGAAATTTTTATTCTCCGTCCGCAAATCCGCAAGCACCCGCTGAACAAAAGAGGATTCCGAGGTGGCTGCGTATTGTTCAGTGAGCAGCCGGTGCTGTCGGTAAAGCTCGATAAAATCATGGCGCAAAACGCTGTCTTGTTCGAGTAGATCAGCGAGCTCCTTCATTTCGGCAGGGTTCAGCCGGCCGTCCAGATAATCTGAAATGAGTTGTTCAATTCGGCTCATGTAAACAGTGTTGGCTCACTCCTCCGTGAACTGGCTCGCAGTCAATTTGCCCCGGACACACTTCAACAACCGTTTGCGGATGGCAAACAGTTGAAACTTGATGGCCGCAACCGATTTGCCGATTTTCAAGGCGACCTGCTCCAACGGGGTCTGGTTGTCGTATCGCTCCTGCAGCAAGGTTTGTGACTCCAAAGAGAGTTGTTCCTGGCAAGACCGCAGGGCCGCAACCCTTTCCTCGTTCAAGCGAGGCTCGGCTTCGACGGCTTCCGCCAACCCCTGCGCCAGGGTGTGTTCCAAATAGGATGCGCTGTTCTTTTGCAGGCGTTGATAGCGTTTTAATTCAGCCAGCAACAGATTTCGGGCGATCACGCTTAACCACCCGTAAAAGTTCGTCCCCAGCCGGTAATGTTGGATCTGCCGAAAAGCCTCAATAAACGCCCGGTGCGCGATTTCATTCGCATCAATCCCGGGCGGACACGAACCCACCAGAAAATTTCGCAGACGCTGATGGAACGCTTGAACCACCGTTCCATAATCGTCCACCACACCGCCTTTGACTCGCTCAATCGCGCCCTCGACATAGGGATCAGGTTGATTCATACGAATGAATTCAAAATCCCAATCCATCCATCGGATGAATCCCGGCAATAGCGACATCTCCTGCAGCATTGACATTCATCTTCATATAACTGAAACCGGTCCTCGGTTAGGGGTATTTTGTTTAATTTTGCAGCGAGCCGCCCAATGCCTGGGCATTCCTACCCGCTTTTCCATTTTTTGAAAATCTCAAGCAGGAATCAGCGACTCGCAATTTAATTGTTTTTACGGCGAAACACAGGCTGCCCAGCCCAAATGCTCACCCGGCACTGGTCGTCGCTAAAATGGATATGGTTGACTTGATACCATATAATCACATATAATCAAGCAAAACCTGTTTTAAAATATGAAATCTGCCCGACTGAACCGACTCTTCAACCCCAAATCCAACCGCTGCTTTGATGTCGCGGTGGATCATGGTTTTTTCAATGAACATGGATTTTTATCCGGGATTGAAGACATCGAGAAAGCCATTGCCACACTGGTGGCCGCCGGCCCGGACGCCATTCAATTAACGGTTGGTCAGGCCCCCATTCTTCAATCCTTTCCCGGACGCCAAAAACCGTCGCTGGTTCTGCGCACTGACGTTGCGAATGTTTATGGCCAGGCACTGCCCCGCGTTCTTTTCAGCCGCATGATTCGAAATCCGGTCGAACAAGCCGTGCGCTTGGATGCGACCTGCGTGGTGGTGAATTTGTTCCAGATTCCCAACCAACCCGAGGTCGCCGATCAATGCATCCAGAATATTCTTGCGATCAAACCGGATTGCGACCATTACGGCATGCCGCTCATGGTTGAGCCGCTGGTGTTTCAAGCCAACGAAAAGTCCGGCGGTTACATGGTTGATGGTGACGCGAAAAAAATCCTTCCGCTGGTTCGTCAAGCCGTTGAATTGGGGGCCGACATCATCAAGGCCGATCCCACCACCGACGTGAATATTTACCACAAGGTCGTCGAAATTGCCGGGCGCCTGCCCGTGTTGGTTCGGGGCGGTGGCCGGGCGTCCGACGAGGAAATATTGCAGCGCACGGAAGCATTGATCAAACAAGGTGTCGCCGGCATTGTTTATGGCCGCAACGTCATCCAGCATCCCAACCCGGCAGGAATGACCAAGGCATTGATGGCCGTCGTTCACGACGGAGCCAGCGCCAGCTCGGCGGCGCAATTTCTCAAATAAATCATTACGATGAGCACCAAGGTCAAAGTAGGCATTATCGGCGGCGGATTGATGGGGCGCGAAGTGGCGGGCGCTTTGAGCCGCTGGTTCGTGCTTGAGAATTTTCCAGTCCAAGCCGAGCTCGTGGCCGTTTGCGACCTTGCTGAAAAGCAGCGCGCTTGGTTTCGACAGGTTCCCACCGTGAAGCTCCTCACTGCCGACTATCATGAACTGCTCGCTTCCCCCGAAATTGAGGTGGTTTATGTCGCAGTGCCGCACCATCTGCACGAGTCAATCTATCTTGACGTGCTCAAGGCGGGGAAAGATCTCCTGGCGGAAAAACCCTTTGGCATCGACTTGAAAGCGGCCCGCACCATTGCGGCCGCGGTAAAATCATCCGGCCGTTTTGTGCGGTGCAGTTCGGAATTTCCTTTCCTGCCCGGCGCGCAGCGTGTCCACCAGATTGCCCGTGAGAATAAACTGGGCAAGCTGCTTGAGGTCCGGTCCGGTTTTCACCATAGCAGTGATTTGGACCCGTCAAAGCCGGCGAATTGGAAGCGCCAGGTGAAAACCTGCGGGGAAATTGGCGTCATGGGAGACTTGGGCATGCATGCGGTGCATATCCCCTTCCGGCTGGGATGGAAGCCGGAACGGGTTTACGCGCAGCTTCAAAAAATTTATCCCCAACGGCCCGACGGCCATGGCGGCGTGGTTGCCTGTGACACCTGGGACAATGCGATGTTGCATACCGACGTGAACATGGATGGTGCCGAAGTTCCGGTCCGTTTTGAGATGAAGCGGCTGGCCCCGGGTGAGACCAATACCTGGTTCCTGGAAATCCTCGGCACCGATGGAGGAGCAAGGTTCAGCACCAAGGAACCCAAGACACTTTGGACCTTCCACCGCGGCAAGGAGCAAAGCTGGCAACGCACGGATCTTGGTTTTCATGGTCCTTTTCCCACCAGCACGGGGGGCATTTTTGAACCAGGGTTTCCGGACTGCTTTCTCCAAATGTGGGCCGCTTTTCTCGCCGAACGCGCCGGAAAACTGGAAGGCCGTTTTGGCTGCGTCACCCCGGAAGAGGCGGTGGAAAGCCACCAACTGTTTGCGGCGGCGCTTCAATCCGTCACCGAACAGCGGGCGATAGCTCTCGACGAAACGGCATGAACCGAATAGTCATTTCAAACTAAACCGCCCATGAAACGAAGCGTCATCAACCGCCTCATCCGGTCTGCCCAGGCATGCTATCAGTCCCATGGTTGGACGCTCCCGCCAAACCCGCGCTGGGATGTCACCGATTTTGGCCTCGGTGATTGGCGGCGCTTCGGCCTGGTCCTGGTCAATCTTGCCGAGGAGCCGGAGTATTGTGAAAAACTCATGTATGCGCAGAAGGGAATGACCACGCCGGCCCATTGCCATCAAAAGAAAAAAGAAGACATCATCTGCCGCTGGGGCAGGCTGGCCGTGCGGGTTTGGGCGGGGCCGCCGGACAAAAGCCCGCCGGAGCAGTTCATCCTTGCCGTCAATCACGAGTTTTTGCAGGTGCAGTCAAACCAGGTGGTGGCATTGGAGGCCGGGTCGCGGGTCACGCTCGTTCCGGGGATCTATCATGAATTTTATCCCTTGTCCGACGAATGCATCATTGGCGAAGTTTCAACCGCCAATGATGATTTGCACGACAATTATTTCGCGAATGGCGATGTCGGACGCTATCCCGGGGTTGAAGAAGATGAACCCGCGATCGTCCGGCTCCTGGGCGACAAACCGGCATGAACGCAAACCTGGGCGCACGCGCCGGCATTCTTGCGGGAGGCAACTGGATTGTGGACAAGTTAAAATTCGTTGACACCTATCCCCAGCAGGATGCCCTGGCCAACATCCAGTTCGAATCCACCAGCAATGGAGGCAGCCCGTTCAATGTCCTGGTGGATCTTGCCAGACTGGGCGCTCCCTTTCCGCTGGCGGGAGTGGGACTGATCGGTCCGGATGCGGATGGCGAATGGATTTCCAGACAATGCGCCGCGCATCGGATCAACACGGAACAGGTGCGCATCCACCCGTTGGCGCACACCTCCTACACGGATGTCATGGTGGTTCAATCAACGGGCCGCCGCACCTTCTTCCACCAACGCGGAGCGAACGCCGCCCTCGACAACGAGCATTTCGACTTCAACTCCCATCCGGCGAAAATTTTCCACCTGGGTTATCTGCTCCTGCTCGACCGTTTGGACGGCCCTGACCCGGAATTCGGCACGGTTGCTGCCCGGACATTGCAACGGGCCAAGGCGGCCGGCTGCCTGACCAGCATTGATCTCGTGAGCGAAGACAGCCAGCGCTTCCGGCAAATTGTGCTGCCGGCCTTGCCTTATGTTGATTTTTGCATTTTGAACGAGTTCGAAATTGGGCGAACCACAGGGATTGAAACAAGGCGAACCTCCGGCATGGATCTGGCAGCCCTGCAGGCCGCCGCCCAACAACTGCTCAACGCCGGAGTGGGAAAATGGGTCATCGTCCATTTTCCCGAGGGCGGCTGCGCACTGGGCCACGACGGACGGCTGCGAGTCCAAGGCAGCCTGAACATTCCCCAAGCTGAAATTGTCAGCACGGTCGGCGCGGGCGACGCTTTTGCCGCTGGCATCCTCTACGGGCTGCATGAAGGAATTCCCATTGAAACCGCGCTCGGGTATGGAGTCTGCGCGGCCGCTTCGTGCCTGGGCGGCGCAGGAACGTCGGATGGCATTCGTCCGTTGAACGGGTGTCTCGAACTCGGGAAAAAATTCGGGCTTCGCTCCCTGGTTCAATGTTGACCGCCCTTTTTTTGAAACCAATTCAGGATTGCTGATTGAGCAATCAGTGGAACGTCAATAAGCTGATCCAGCCATGTTCGCTCAAGAACGATCCAACGTCATCAGGAAGATAGTCCGCACGCATCGTCGGATGACCTTTGCCCAGCTTCAGCAGCTGGTGAAAGTCTCCCCCGCCACGTTGCGCCGGGATCTGGCCGAACTCGAGCTCGCCGGCGATGTGATCCGCGTCCATGGCGGCGTGCTCGACCCTTGTTATGTCCGCACGGAAGTGTCGTTTGACGAACGGGTGGTGCTGAACAGCCCGGCAAAAAAATCCATTGCCGCCACCGCCGCGCTTCTGGTTCCCGCCGGCGCCACCGTGCTGATTGACGCGGGCACAACCTGTCTGGAACTCGGCAAGGCGCTCCTGGGCAGAAAGGATGTGACCATCATCACTCACTCCGTGGCCCTGGTGTTGGCCGCCTTTCGAGGTGAAGCCACCGTGCTATGCCTGGGCGGAGAACTGCGAAAGGTCAGCGGGGCCTTGATCGGCGGCGGCGCCTTGGGGGCGCTAAAATTGATTCATGCCGATGTCGCCTTCATCGGCGCTTCGGGGCTGGATCCGGCGGAGGGTTGTTCGACCACCGAGTTGTTTGAAGCCGAGCTGAAAACAAACATGATTTCCAGGGCGGCTCGAAAAGTTCTTTTGGCTGATCACACAAAATGGAAAAACCCAAGCACCATCCACTTTGCCAACTGGAGCGACTTCACCGATTGGGTTACCGATGAAATAATCGAACCGGAAAAAACCAGGCAATTATGCGCCGGTGGATTAAAAATCCATGAGGCTTGATCCAGCTGGAATTATCGGTTTCTCAATTCTCCGACAAAAACGCCGAACCGCTACCACCGGGTGGCTTGGAACATTTTATTTGAAATTTCAGCGCCAAAACACATCAAGCACAAATTAGAATCTGTTTTCCTGACAAATAAAGTTCGCATTACTTCATTATGACAACTTTTGTCCAAGAATGTGAAATGGCGAATTTTCCCTTTTTTACGCGGTTTTTTAGATCGTCTTAACAAAGCAATGCGAAGCACTTCAAACGGCTTCGCTTGCCCGCAGCGTGTTGGCTCATGAGTCGATGTTGTCTGGTTCGTTCAAGCCAGACGACACTGCCGTCGGCCGATACAACTTCCAACCCCATTACATAATCACGGGTTACGCCATATTTTAATCCACGTAGTCCGCCGGACTTTTCAGCGATATTTCCTCCAATCGTGGATATTTTGATAGAGCCGGGGTCTGGTGAAAAAATAATCCAGCCATCTCCGCAATCTCAGCAATTTTCTGAGTTATGACTCCCGTTTCAACTAGCAACGAGAGGTTCTTTTCATCCAATTTTAACACCTGATCCAGTTTTACGATGCACAGCACGATACCGTCTTTTACGGGCAGGCTGCCTCCGCTCAGACCCGTGCCAGAACCACGAGTGACCACCGGCGTTTTTTGGGCTTTGGCGATTCGCAATATCGCTGATGTTTCGATCGCGGTTTTAGAAAATACCACACAATGTGGTCGTTGGCGCAATGCCGCTGTGCCGTCAAACGAGTATGGAATCAAATCTTCCGGCTCCTTCAAAACGCGGTCTTCTCCGAGCAATGAAATAAGTTCAATCGTTAAAGAACTCATTGCTTTATGGCTGATGGCTCCCGACCAAACGCGTGTTAATTTTCATTCATGACGGAATTGGTGAGGGCGCCGATTTTTTCGATCTCAATGGTCACGCTGTCGCCAGGTTTCAACCAGCGCGGCGGCTTTTGTGCCATGCCGACGCCGTGTGGTGTGCCGGTCAGGATCACCGTGCCGGGCCATAGTGTCGTGCTGCCGCTCAAAAACTCAATCAACGTCGGCACGTCAAAAATCATGTCGTTCGTGTTCCAATCCTGCATCACCTGTCCGTTCAACACCGTGCGGATTTTCAGCGCGTTCGGATTCGGGATTTCGTCACGCGTCACCAAAACCGGACCGAGCGGGCTGAAGGTGTCGAAACTTTTGCCGCGACACCACTGTCCGCCGCCGCGCTTGATCTGCCAGTCGCGCGCGCTCACGTCATTGCAACAGGTGTAACCGAGGACATAATCGAGCGCATTCTGTCGCGAAACATTTTTGCAGGCGCGGCCGATGACCACCGCCAGCTCGCATTCGTAATCCACCTCGTCGCTGCGCATGTGCGTTGGAATTTGAATTGGCTCGCCCGGATTCAAGAGCGTGTTGATGCCTTTGAAGAACACGACGGGATATTCAGGAAATTTCGCGCCGGTTTCCTCGGCGTGCTTGCGGTAATTCAATCCGATGCAAATGATGGAGCTTGGCTGGATCGGCGCGAGTAATCTTGTCACCACTGCTTTTTCAGTCGTGACTTTTGGCGAATTGAAAATGTCGCCGGCCAGTTTTAAAGCCGTGCCGTCGGCTTGTTGTGCGGCGTGGCCGATTGTGCCTTGCTTATCCTGATAACGAATAATGTGCATAAATTATTTCCCCGCGCTCCAGCCGCTGTCAATTACCAGTGAACTGCCGGTGACCATCACGCTTTCGTCCGCGGCGAGATACAGCGCGGCGGCGGCGACTTCTTCCGGCTTGACCATGCGACCGTTCAATTGCGTCGAAGCCATGTCGCGATAAGCGGCCTGCGGATCGGGATATTCCTTGAGCCGCGCGAGCACAAACGGTGTTTCCACGCGGCCGGGACAAATGCAATTGAACCGGACACCGGTGTGCGAATGATCCAGCGCGAGCGCTTTCGTCAAACCGACGACGGCAAATTTCGTCGTCGTGTAAGCAAGCCGTTCACGCACGGCCACGATGCCGCCGATGGACGCCATATTGATGACGCTGCCGGATTTGCGTTCGAGCATCGCGGAAGCGAAGGCTTTGCAGCCATTGAAAATGCCGCGCACGTTCACAGCGTAAAGCTTGTCGAGATCCGCCACGCTCGTGTTGAGCAGCGTGCCGACGTGGCCGATGCCAGCGACGTTCGCCAGAATATCGAGTGCGCCGACCGTTTGTGCCGCCTGCGCGCAATCGGTTTCACTCGCGACATCCAGCGAAATAAATTTTCCGCCGATACGCCCGGCTTGTGCTCGTCCATCCGCTTCGTTGCGGTCGGCAATCCAGACCGTTGCACCGGCTTGGACAAAGGTTTCCGCGATGGCCGCGCCGATGCCCGACGCGCCGCCGGTGACGAGGGCAATTTTATTTTCAAGGCTAAACACGATAAATTCTTTCCGCATTGGTCTGGAACAATTTGATTTGATCCGCTTCGGTTGCGAATGAAAAAAGTTCCTGCACCGTTTCGATCCAGCGCTCGTAAGTAGTCGCCAGCGTGGCCATCGGCCAATCGCTGCCAAACATAAGACGGTTGAAGCCGAAGCATTCCAGCGCATGCTCAAAATAAAACTTTAACTCCTTGGATTGCCAATTCCCCCAATCGGCTTCGGTCGTAAGACCGGAAATTTTGCAGACAACATTCGGCAAGGCCGCGAGTGCCTTTAGGTTCTTTGCCCACGGCTCCGTTGTTTTGCTGCGCACATCTGGTTTGCCGAAATGATCCAACACGAAAGTGACTTGCGGGACGCGCCGGACCAATTCGGCGGTGGCAGCCAGTTGCTCGTGCCGGATGCAAAGGTCAAACGTGAAACCAAATTCGGCGAGCACCTTGACCCCGGCGATAAACTCCGGTCGCAGACCAAACTGGACCTCGTGCTCGCCTTGTAAATTTCGCCGCACACCTTTGACAAGCGGACGGCCAGCCAGCATTTCCAGATCAGCACGAATGGCTTCACCTTTTTCCACCGGCGCATAAACAACGGCACCCTTCAATCGCGGTTCGTTGTTCGCGAAATCAGAAACCCAATCAATTTCGGCAAGATTTTGCGCCGGTCCACAATCGCATTCAACGAAAATCATTTTACTTACGTTTGCCTTGCCACTTGCAATCGAAAAATCTGCCGGCAGAAATGCCCGGTCCAAAGCAGGAAAACCGCGATTCCAGGCATAACGAAACCGGGCTGGGTCCCAGAAATGACAATGCGAATCAACGATGGTGGGAACATTCATATTAGCTGGATTCTTCTTTCAAATTGTTTCAAAACATCCGGCGATAACCCAGCTCTGCGCCGCCGCTGACATGCATGATATGGCCTGTAATAAAGCGCGCTTTTTGTGAAAGTAAAAATACACACGCATCGGCGATGACTGTGCTTTCGGGACAATAGCCGAGTGGATGAATTTCGTTCAGATATCGCTCGGTGGAGCCAGGATCAGGCTGTTCGGAACACCATTGACGCAGCATAGGTGTCCAGGCACCGGCGGGGCAAACTGCGTTCACGCGAATTCCATGTTTTGCATAATCCAGTGCCATGGATTTTGTTAACGCGTTCATTCCACCTTTGGTCGCTGTGTATGCCGCGTGTATTTCCTGGCCAATCACGCCAACCATGCTGGAAGTATTTAACACGCAACCTTTGCTCGCAACCAATGCGGCAAACGCATGACGAGTCGTATGGAAAACACTTTTCAAATTCACATCGAATAACGCATTCCATTCATCGTCGGTGGTTTCATGAAGAGGCTTTGAAGGTGTGACAATGCCGGCGTTATTATGAACCGCGTCTAATTTACCATAACGTGCCAGGGTTTTTTCAATCGCAATTTTAACTTCTGCGTCTTTACTTACGTCGCAGACGATGCCGAGATGTTCCGGCCCGAGTTCGGTGGCGGCTTTTTCGACGCCTTCCTTATCCAGTGCAGCGATCACTACTATCGCACCTTCCGCGGCATAGGATTTTGCGCAATCGCGTCCGATGCCGCATGAGCCACCGGTTAGAAGAATAATTTTATTTTCAAGGGCTAGTTTCATGGAAATGTCATTTTCAGTGAAAAATTAAATACAATGTGATAAAAACAATCAGCACAGCGACGGACGCCAGCCGGTAATTCCCCAAACCGCGACCGTTCGTTTCACCACGCAAGGGTTCGCGCCAGTTTTTCCAAACAAGCAATCGAGCTTCGTCCTTGAGAGCTTCGGGGAAAATAAAAGTCGTCGTCACCATGATTACGAGGCAGGCAACAAACAACCAAAATGCCATCAGCATGAAATCGCTGCGATAAATATTGTTCCAGTCCAGGAAAAAAGTGACGAAACCAAGAATGATTCCTGAAATCAGGGTAATAAAGGCGGCCTTGCTTGAGGCGCGTTTCCAAAAAATACCCAGCAAAAACACGGCCGTGACCGGCGGCGAGACGTATGAAATCAACTTGTTGATGCCCTCAAAGATTGTGGTGTAATGACCGAACAAAGGCGACGCAACAATTGCGAGAAGCGTGCCGGCAATGGTGGTAATCTTCCCAATGCGGACGAGTCCGTGATCTCCGAGGCCGGGCTTATAACGTTTGAATATATCATAAGCGACGAGAGTAGCCGTTGAATTTAGTGCAGCCGAACAGGTCTGCATTGCGGCGGCGAGCAGAGCGGCAGCCACCAATCCTTTTAAGCCGACCGGTAGCAGATGGGTGAGCATGAACGTGTAGGTGTCGGCCGCCGTTTGTGGCGCAGCGCCGTTAAAAAGATTTTTTTGCACGAGAGCGACACAAATCACACCCGGCAATACGAAGAGAAAAACTGGAAAAATTTTCAGGAAGGCGCAAAACAGCGGTCCGAGCCGGGCGTGTTTTTCATCCTTCGCCGCAAGCACACGTTGAACAATCGTTTGATCGCAGCAAAAATACCATATTCCAATCACGGGATAACCGAGCAAAATAGAATACCATGCCAAACCACTGGGATCCTTGCCATCGCGCGTTACATTCAGAAAATTTCCGGTGTTCCAAGTGACATGGCTGTCAGTCATGGCCGCCAATGGATGTGGATGCGATGCCAGAGTATGTGCAAGTTCCGTCCAGCCGCCGATCTTCACATAAGCTGCAACTGTGATGACAACAGCACCGACCAGCAGCAAAACTGTCTGCATACTTTCAGTCCAGACGACGGCCAGCAAGCCCCCGATCATCGTATAAATCCCGGTTAAAATGCCGAGGACGGCTATGAATAATAGCAACGCATCAATACCGAAAATTGTTGTGCCCGGGGCGAGACCGAGAATTCCGCGCAAGACCCATGCGGCGGTGTAAAGCGCCACGCCCATGTGAATGACGATGGCGGAGAACAATGAAATTACAGAAAGGACGTCACGGCAACTGCGATTAAAACGGCGTTCCAAAAAATCCGGAGCCGTCGTTACCCGCGAACGCAGATACAAGGGAGCGAAGAATAAAGAAAGCAGGATAAGCGTAAATCCAGCCATCCATTCAAAATTGCCATAAACAAGGCCATATTTGTATGCGGCTTCGGCAAGACTGACCAGATGGACGGTGGAAATATTCGCCGCGAACATTGCCAGACCGATCACGGGCCATTTGAGGGTGTTGCCAGCGAGAAAATAATGACCGCCCTCGCCACCGCGTTCATTTTTTCGCCGTAAAAGGCCAGCCACAATACCGAGACTGACCACGGCAATAAAATAAGTTGCGATGATCGCCCAGTCGAAACTGCTCATTAAACTATTCATTCAAATTTCTTGATACGGAAACCGCCTTCGGATTTTCTTCTTCCCATGTTGGTGTGATTAATTGGGTGTCGTCAGGTTGCCATTCAACATGATTGATTTGCCTTTTTTAATTACTAGATCTTTAGTGACGCTACCATACTGCACGCGGCAAGGACTTCCGTTCAGTGAATGAATCGCGGCGGAAATTAACTTTCCATTGGCCCATTGAAGATCCACGGTAAAACCACCGCGTGCCCGCAAACCCTTGACGCTGCCGTTGGGCCATATTTTAGGTAATGCCGGCAATAAATTGATTTCTTCTTCTTGCGATTGCATCAGCATTTCACAGATGGCTGCAGTGATGCCAAAGTTGCCGTCAATCTGCATCGGTGGCAGCAATCCGAATAAATTCAGGCATGTGTTGCGGGTGGAAAATAATTGCTGCAATTGGCCGTGAGCCGTTTCCCCGTCTCGCAGTCGCGCATAGAGCGCGGTGCGCCAGGCGAACGACCATTCGCGCGTATCGCCGATGTTTCCGCGTGCCTCAAGTGAAACTTTCGTAGCGGCCGCCAATGTGGGCGTTTTCTCTACGCTGATCTGATGACCGGGATAGAGCGCGAACAGATGCGAGGTGTGGCGATGCCCATCATTGGGTGTGTCAAGTTCGGGCGAACCTGAGACCGCGTTCGTGCCGGTTTTCTCGGTCATCCATTCAAGCAGCTGTCCCCAACTACCAATGCCCGGCGTCACCATTCTGTCCCGCATGGCCGAGATTTGGTCGCGATAATCTTTATCCACGCCAAGTGCCTCCGCTGCCTTGACGTAATTATTGAACAAGTCCCAAACGATTTCCTGGTTATAACTCACCCCATCTTCAGTCGGCCCATGTTCTGGTGACCATCCTTGAGGCACAACCAACCTTCCATCGGGCAGAGCTATCAGGTGATCCTCCCAAAATTGACATGTTTCTTTCATCACCGGATAGGCGACATTCTTGAGATATTTTTTATCTTCAGTGAACGCATAGTGCTCCCAAAAGTGGGAACAATACCACGCATTTGCCGTCTTATCCCATTCCCAACCTAACCCGCCATTGATGTTGTGCGAAACGCGAATCGCCCATCCCCGGGTCGCAAACTGTCCGGACGGAGATTTAAACTTGGGAGAACCGGCGGTCACATAACGCCAGGCCGGAATCTGACTTAAAGTTAGATCAAAGAATGGCACATGGCATTCGGACAAATTTGCAGTTTCCGCCAGCCAATAGTTCATCTGGATGTTGAGGTCTGTGTGATAATCCGAATACCACGGTGGATTGTTGGTGTCGGCCCAAAGTCCTTGTAGGTTTGCCGGCAGACCTCCAGGACGAGAACATGAAATCAAAAGGTAACGACCATATTGAAAAAGCAGTTCTTCAAGTTCGGGATCATATGTCAGTGCCGCCTTGATCTTTCGTTGATCGGTTGGCATGGAGTTCAGATCATCGGAAGACGTTCCGAGATTAAATTTCACCCGGTCAAATAAAGCATGAAAATCCTGTTGATGTGCCGTTTTTAGAGAATCATAGCTTTTTTGAGCTGCGTGATCAACCAGGTCAGTGACCCGAGCGCGGGGATCCTCGCCATGATAATGTTTTTTGTATTCCATTACATAATCCGTGCCGGCTGCGATCAATAGGGTAAGGCTGTTGCAATTGGCGAATTCAAGCGTCGCTCCGTTGGATCGCACAACACCGCCTTCATTTAGAACCACCAATTGAGCTTCATACTTCAAGCCGTTTATCAATATGCCGCTTAACCGAAGCCTGCTGTCAGAAGCGGCGGTGACCGTGTCGCGCGAATCATTCAATTGAATGCTTCCAGTGTAACTTCCAGGCTTATCCGCGCTAAAATGAAAAGCCAAAACATGATCGGCATGACTGGCAAAATATTCGCGTGTAAATTTAATGCCATTTACTTCGTAGCTAACATGGGCCAATGCATTGGCAATATCTAAATCTCGGCGATAATTGGAGAATTTTTCGTGTCCGGGCAGATTGACAATCAAATTGCCGAGCATTTGATATGTGCCCATCGTGCCGTAATCGCCCGACGTATTTGCATCGCCACTCCAAAGACTATCTTCATTCAATACGATATTTTCACGCGCCACTCCTCCCGAAATCAGTCCGCCGACCCGTCCGTTGCCAATCGGCAGGGCTTCATCCATAAAATGTCCCCGCGCCATTGGTTGCTTATACCACAGCACTAAATCGCCGGCAAATGCCTCCATGCTCATAGAAAAAGCAGTCAATATGATAATAATATTTTTCTTCATAGTGGCCTTGCCCCAATTGTATGGACAGAGTGTGAATGCATGAGCCATGGGTATTTTTAGTTGAGCTTGATTTCAAAGTTCACGGGGGAATGATTGGCCTTGCCCCGGTTGTGTGGACAGGAGCCATGTGACAGTGTGAGCTCGGGACCACACAATCAGGACAAGGCCAAACGAATATTTTACATTGTGAGAGGACCGCCAGACTAAACTTCAGTCTGGCGGTCCCGATCTTCATAGTGACATGCCTTGGCTGGCTTTAATATTTCTATGGCGTTCTGATCGTGTAGAAACTTTGGGCGGTTCCGGCACTGATTGCGTTGGTGACACTAAACGCTCCACTGCCATCAAAACTGCCGGTTGAAAGCAATGTCCAGTTCAACAGCGGTGTGACCAGATTGGTTGTCGTCAGAACCGAGTAGCTGGCATTTGCCGTTCCGCCGGTGCCGCTGAAGATTAGGTTGCCGCCCGACACCGTGGTGCTGCCGATAACCGGTGGCGAAGCCCCAACCGCCACTTTGATAACACCAGTGTTCAACTGCGTCGTGTCCCAGGCCAATCCAGCTCCCGGCGTCGCCGGCGTGATGCTTGCAAACGAACCCGTATACGTGGCCGCGCTAAACACCTGGAAGCTGTTTCCCATTGCCAGTGGTGAGCCGCTGATGTTCACCAGATTCAATGTGCCACCGTAAGTAATATTCGCTCCGGCTTGAACCATGTCGTTCGTTCCTGAACCCAACTTGATCACCGTCGTGCCATTCAGTGTGACGCTGCTGCTCGCCGCAATTGTGCCAACAGGATTGGCATAAGTCTGTGGACCTTCCATGGTCACAACAGTGTTCGTGCCCGCTGGAGAAACAATGGCTCCAGAGGAAACTGCCAAACTGCCATTGACGCCGCCGATGCCACCCAGTGTCTGACCACTGGCGAGAGTCAAAGTCTGGTCGGGACGTCCCGTCGCATCCAGATGCGTTGTGGTTGGATTACTGCCGCCGAAGAAAATCAGCGAGCTATGCGAGATGGAACCATTGCCGGTCAAAGCTATCTGCGGGCCGTCAATAATGGTCGGGCCGGCATAGGTGTTCGATGCAGACAAGATCATCGCACTATTCCAGAAGTGCAAGAAAAGACCGCCCGAACCACTGATTACATTCGTATAAACTGTATTATGGTCACCAATGATGATACGAACGATGCCATTTAAGACCACGGCGCTGTTAATAGTGATGGCGCTGCTCGAATCGCCCCACGTTGACCAATCCATCGGACCGTCAAGGGTAATCGTGCTGCCACTATAAACCGAGCCGGCAGACCAGAGACGCGCAATGCTGTTTGAAAGCATATGAATGCTCCCATTAAACCCACCGGTGCCATTCCACCAGGCAAATGTCGTGTTGGTGCCGGCAGTAAGGACCGTATTCGGATTTTGACATGCCGTGGTCAAATACTTCATCCCGAGAGTGCCGTTGGTTAATGTAATTCCGATCACGTCTGCGCCGATAGCAATAGGTCCAACCCATTCATTATAGCCGTTGACATTTTGCCAGTCCAACGTCAACACATGCGGGCCACTGATCGAACCGCCATTCAGGCCAAGACCGCTGGTTCCACCAATACAACCGATTGTTGCGTCGCCGGTGAGGACAATATTAAAGATAAAGCTGACACCATACAGACTGTTAAAGAGCGCCCCCTGGCCATTTATTCCCGACCCGGACATATAAATATATTGATTGGGATTGCTGTAATTACCTCCGCTCAGATCCACCATGGCATTGTTGGTGATCGTGATGGAAGGAACGGATTGGAAGGAGTAACCTTGGGCAAGAATTACGCCGGCTTCGACATCGACCGGCCCGCTGAATTGGCCAGCAGTGCCAAGCGTCAAGGTGCTGGTGCCCTTCTTGATCAATTTAACCGGACCACTGACCGTGTTATTGCCCGGTGAATAAGGCCCAAAGCTGAAGTTATTGACGCTGGAATTAATCGTCATCGTGCTAGGCGTAACCAGACCGCTGAAGGTGATGCTGGTCGGAACGCCCGGCGTGTCGTCAAACAGGACGGCATCACCGTATTGAAATACCGTCGTCGCGCTGTTCGCCAAATTCAACCAGCTGGCCGTAGTACCGGTGTCCCATGTAGCCCCGCCTGTGCCAGACCACTTCAGATTTAAAGGCGTCGCCACTGTAAGGGCCGCCACCGCACTATTTGTCGTGCCATTTATATTCCCCACCACCACGCTGTAGTCGCCTGCATCACCAAGGGCCAGATTAGTGAGCACCAATGTCGAATTCGTCTGGCCGATAGGATTGCCATTTTTTAACCATAAATTTGTAGTTGAAGTGGCACTGGCAACAACAACACTTAATGTTACATTGCCACCTATATAGCTTGCCTGGGACTGTGGCTGCGTTGCAATTACAGGCCGGGCACCAGCAGCCGGCATATTAAGTTCAGCAACAATATAATGGTTGATGATTTGAGCAGGTGTCAGCGCATTGGTATAAAGAGCTGCCTGGCAGATATTACCATTAAAATTACGCGTGCCTGCCGCGTCTACTGTACCATTTCCGATTGCCCATGTATCCGAAGAATAGATGGCGCCGACATTATCCGCAGTCTGTGCTACTAAGATCGTATTTACATATGTATTCCAATTAGTTCCATCAAATGTTGTCACAACATACGCCCAATTGGTGGTGACTACTCCCCCATTGGCCATCTTTGACACGCCATTGGTATAACCACCGCCTTGAAATTGATTTTGATTGACCCGAAGGACATTTTCAATATTAGCCGTAGAATCATATCCTTTGGCAATTATATCACCCAGTGATTGAGCGGGATCGGTCGGTTGCACCCATGCTTCCATGGTAATTTTACCTGGAACGTTTAATATTCCAGCGCTAGGCAGGTTGACAGTCGAGCCTAAAGTAGGATCAAATAATCCGGCGTTGGGAACATATGCAGTGGGACCGGGAATTGGATAAACATTGACATAGGATGAATTGTTGCCGTTTCCGGAAAGGTCGGTGGCTGCACCACTACCGCCAGGGTCTATTGTGTCCAGCGCAAAATACGCTACGGGATTATCAGCCTGAACAGTACTTTGATAACTTGCCTGGGCCGAGCCAATGGCCATTAACGTCAGGCCCGCGGTGATGATAAGCCTGCCGTAAAGGCAGTGGATGGCACTTTGTATTTTCATTTGTTGTTTTGGTTGTGGTTTGATTGCGGGGAGCAAATTATCAACAGGTCATTCAAGGATTTTGCCCGGAGGCATAACCGTTGCAGATATAAATCATGTCGCGTGGAGCTGTCGTCAGATTAACACGGGCGGGAGCGTTCACCCACTTGTTGGGTGTCATATCCAAAGCGTAATCGACGGTGGCGGATTCCAGCCATTTATGCATTTCAACATGACCATCCGCGAAACTGAAAGTGCTCGTTCCACCATGCCAGGCAGCTGGTCCATCAACAGCAGTTGAACTCGACCAATTTGGCGGATTTTTCGCATCTATTACCCATGCGCCCAAACTTTCACCTCGGGTATCATTTTCTTCAACCCATAAGAAACGCTGGCTTGAATGCAAAATAGCCGACTGTTTAGTAAGCATAATGCTGGCATTCCAATCGTCACCATTCATGCCGCCCGCTCCGGAGTAACTGCCCCAAGCAAAAGTTCCTGGTGCCGTCTGAGGATTGGCAACTACAGGACTATTGGCCCGAAGATCACCCGGACAATGCACCACATTTACATTTGGAGCATATTGGTAAAGACCGCCTTGCTGATAGCCTGCTTGAACCATTTTTTTCCTTTTGGTCACCGCGTCATCAGTCGGGGAGATGCTTGGCGGGATGGGCGGGTTATTCCAACGCCAAAGCAGCTTACCCTGGCTTGCGGCCACACTGGGCGCAATGTTCGGGTCAAAACAAACGAGCCGGCCTTGATTGTCATCGTTATACATCATCCAGGCCATAGCCAGCTGCTTTTGATTACTCAAGCAGGTCGCGCCCATCGCCTTAAGTTTCGCCTTGCTGAGTGCAGGCAACAACATTGCCGCTAAAATGGCGATGATGGCAATGACCACAAGCAGTTCGATCAAGGTGAAAGCACGCGATTTAAATTTTTGTTTAATTTTCATTTTACGTAATTCGCTTGCGGCAAAACGTGCGCGCGCTGACCGCAATATGAACAACAAGGCAATTCAGTATGCTGGGGGGAGGGAAAGTCTCGCGCACATGTTTCTCAGTGGTTATATTCACACCTTACTTCAGTGAATAATTCCCGTCTTTCGATTTTAATCGGCGTGCAATTTTGCACACCACTATGCAAATGATTGAAATTGAAACAATCAGCTTGCGGTGTATAATTTGGGATAATCTTTTGCTAAAGTAAGTTAGGACGCTCGATTAAAGCCGATCAATATGGAGCAAAAACCGATTTATAAATCTCGCGACACGCGTTATGAAATTGATACCTGTGATCCCCAAAATCGGGCGATTGAATCAGGTAAAGTCCGTTGGCATGGGCTGACAAAAGGCCATTATCCTGGCACGTTGATGCCACAAAATGTTCTGCCGGGATTGAACTCCATTGGGTTTTGGGATACTGATGGCACGCCAGATTGGGGTGAAGAACCGCATCGAAACGAAGGAATTGAAATCATTTTTCTCGAAACCGGCACCATGGTTTTTACTGCGGATGGCAACCAATATAATCTTCGAGCAGGACAATTTACCATTACCCGGCCGTGGCAACTTCATAAGCTCGGTGCACCCAATATCGGTCCCGGGCTATTACATTGGTTAATCCTCGATGTCGGAGTGCGGCGGTCTCATCAAAAATGGGTATGGCCAAATTGGATAATGCTAACCAAAGAAGATCTCGCCGATTTTACACTAAAGTTACGTCACAATGAAAATCCTGTTTGGAATGCGACCCCGGCTATTGTTGAATCTTTTCGTAAAATTGGACGTGCAGTTGATTCTTGGAATCAACCGCGTGTAGTTTCCCACTTGGTTACTCACCTAAACGGGCTTTTTTTGAACATTTTCGACGCATTATCTACTCAACAAATAGAGGAATCCCCTGATTTGACGTCACCGCGCCGTACGATCGAATCATTTTTGAATGAATTGAAAAACAACCCAACAGTCTGCAGTGAGCGTTGGAGCAAGTCAAACATGGCTGAACACTGTGGCTTAGGTATTACAACGTTTTCAAAGTATTGTCGCGAACTTGTAAATATTGGAGCAATGGAATTCCTTAACCGCTGTCGTTTGGATTTCGCCGCTAAAATGCTAACGCAAAAACCAGGCAAATCTATTACTGAAATTGCGTTCACGTGCGGTTTTAATACCAGTCAATATTTTGCCACCTGCTTCCGCAAACGTTTTGGTTGCACTCCAAATGACTTCCGTCAGCGAACCATAGCACACGCCAAATAGCGAATTGATGGTGTGACCAGTTAAAACTGGACCGGTGTTTGGATCTGGGTTCATTTGCATAAGATCATTCAGGCCTTTCAAACTGTCCAAATCTCAACTGGGGACAGACCATTTATATTAATGGTTTGCTGAATTGTTTCTGGGCTTCTCTTGTTAGGGTGCTGCCAGCACCCGCCAATTCCGGAAGTTTATAATAGCCGTTTTCAACACAAGCTGGCTCTCTAAAGCAATGACTTATCCATGGTATATATTCCAGCATGGTGGTCGCTGGATGCCAATAAGCGAGATGTACATGAATTTGTCCCATGTCTCCAATATGGGCCGCTACAGGCAACCGGTAACTGTGTGCAGTATGCGCGACTTGTATGTATTCAGTTATTCCGCCGAGACGCGTAACATCGGGCTGGACAAAATGGACGGCGCCAGCCTGAAGGAAGGAATTAAAAGCCTCGGCTGTGTAGAGTTGTTCGCCTAGTGCAATTGGTATGGATGTTGCGCGGGCCAAAGTCGCGTGGGAATTTATGTCATCGTACCAAAGCGGTTCTTCAAACCAGAAAACGTTGAGTGGTTCGGCCAGCGCGCAAAAGCGCTTGCAGGTCGGGAGATCCCATTTACCATTTGCGTCCACCGCAATATCAATGTTGGAACCAACAGCATTTCTAACAGCCTCGAGACGTTCAAGGTCACTGTTCGGATTAGCCTGGCCAACTTTTAATTTTATCCGTGTAAACCCTTCTTTCTCAACTGCGCGTTTACTGCCCTCGACAAGTTTATCCTTTGGAATGGAAAGCCAGCCAATATCTGTGTTATAGGCTATGATTTTTTTTGATGTTGCGCCGCCAAGTAATTTCCACAAAGGCACGCTGGCAGCCTTGGCACGCAAATCCCACAAAGCGATGTCAACTGCCGCTAGGGCAATGTGTGTAATACCGGCACGGCCGACCCATTGAATAGCAGGGAAACGTGCAAGTTTGAGCCAAAGCCGATCAATATCAGCAGCGTCTTCCCCGAGCAGCATTGGCCCATAACAATCCCGAATGCAATTCGTGATAAGACGATCAGAAGCTAAATGCGCATGGGTTCCAGTAAAGCCATAGCCTTCGAGGCCGGTATCGGTAAGAATCTTTGTTCCGACAACACCCCAATGTGTTATTGTATTAGTTGAATCGGAAATCGAGTTTGTATTCAGCGGAACGTGAAGGATGAAAGGTTCTACTCCGATAATTGTCATAATGTTGGGAAAAAATCTATCGGTGATGGCTTTTGGCTGCTTTAGGCTTCACAAGAGAAAGGATAATGGCCGTTATCTTAAGGATGTTTCGTGCAAGCCACTGCTGGAAATAATATTTCAATCCTATTAGTTACGCGTTCAAATCCGAACGGCGATTAAAATTGCACGGGATATCAATAATCGCTGATGTCGATGCATTCATGTTGGTTCAAACTGCTAAAAATTAATTTGTGAAATTCGTTTTCAATGTCACTTCGCGCCAAGCTTCAATCTCCTTTTGAAGGCTATCCAATTTCACTGTTGGCTAATAACGACTGATGCCGCGACGTTCATGTGCGTTTTTGCTTGAAAAACAAAAGGCTGAATGAAAAAGCAGTTTAAGATTTCATGGTCTTGGCGAACGGGCTGTCCCACAGGATCAGACGAAACCCGCGAGATAAGCTTGTTGTGGCGTGCCCAGAAAGCAACCACCACCACCATCTGTCCCATAGACTTCCAGCGGACTGCGGAGTTCCCAGTTTTGCCAGAGGGGCGGAGCGGATCAGGGCCAAGAGCCGGATGAAACTGTGGCCCTACTGACCCAAATGGGCGCAGAAGCGCAAGAGCAGATAAGCCAGCAGGGCGGTCCAAACGGCAAGGATTTCTTCAAACCATATCCGTGTCAACTGGCGGGACTAACTGCGAACGCATCAGGCGTGACAGGTAAGCATCCTCTCGCCCCTCTCCGATAATTCCAGAGGTGGAATGCAGCGGAATGAAAGCGCGAGCCAGCGGAGCGGATCGTTGGCGCTGAATTGGAGCGGAGTGGAACCTCAGGAAATTATCGGAGTCAGACTCCCCCCAAGGCGGCAGTCTGCGGTTAAATGGCTTGCACCACGGGAATGGTCAGCGCGACCAGGTCATCCCGCAGCCTGTTTTCCTTGATCCCGTCCTGAAACTTGCGTCCGACCTGGCATTGCAGGTTGTCCTTGGCGCGCGTGACCCAAAAGACCTCGCGTTGGGACAGGTCGGCGAGGTGGGTGAAGTCGAGGCAAGCCTTGTCGAAGATGATGATTTCACTCGCTTGAACATTGGCGCAAAGCTCGCTGGCCCGGCGGTTGTCATGTTCGCCGGTGGTCGCCACGATGGCGCAGCGCGGCTGAGAGGTCTGGAGATCCGGCCGGACATGGCTTTTGGCTGCGGCCTTTCGGCGACGCTGCTTGGCCCAGCCCAGCCTGACGCAGTGAGTTGTGCGTCAATCTTCCGCAGGCCTTTTCCTCTGGTGTCATGACTGACGTTTACCCAAGTGTCGAATTGGGTCACATCGTAGGCGAAGCGATTTCGGAGGTAATGCAAAAGGCATTCATCCTGTGTGTCGGCAAAGCATCGCACGATTTACAGGTCCGTTAAGCTTGTTTCGATAAGCACAAGTCTTGAGATTCAAACTTGCTGGAAGTCACACGATCTGAATTTCAAGTCCGATGGTGTGGATTTCCAGTTCAGCGAACGACCCGCACGCAGGCGAATTGTTGTTGCTCCGTGGGTCAAAAGTTCACAATCCCATTTGTTTACAAGGGTTGGAGCGGGTGAAGGGAATCGAACCCTCGTATGTGGTATAGTGGCCTAAAGTGGTTCCAAATGGCCTATTTCATTGGATTTTTGGATTGAAATGCAGGGGCTTTCCTGCATATCCTGCACTCAACATTATGGCATATTTATACCCGAAACAGAATTCGCCTTTTTGGTATATTCAGTTCGTAGACACGGATGGCCGCAGGCGCGACAAAACCACCGGCCTTCGCACCGACGATCCGAACGACACGATAAAAGCCAAAGCGCTCCGCGCGGAAATGGAGGCGAAAGAATATCGGCGCACGCCGGACATTAACAGCGATTCTTGGGACACATGGGTGGACAAGTTTTTCATACGCCACTGCAAGTGCGAAAGAACACTGCAACGGTATCAAGGCAATTGGAAATGGATTTCACTATGGCTGCTCCATAGTCATCTGCATTCACCACGACAAATCTCCTACAAAATCGGACTGGAGTATTTGGACTGGCGAACAAATTTCAAAAAGCGGACGGGAAAGACTGCCGGGCGAAACACAGCCATCATGGAATTGAAGCTCCTGGCGTTGGTCATGGGCGAAGCGGTGCGCTTGGGCTATGCCGATGGAAACCCGCTGGCGAAATTGAAAATTCAAAAAGAGAAGTCGGCCAAGAAGCCGGAAATGACGGATGAAGAAATCATCGGGATTAATGAGGCGTTAAAACAAGAACCTGAATGGATGCAAATTTGTTTTCAGATCGGCTTGCATACGGGTTGCCGGTTGCGCGAAACACGAATCCCGCTTCGCTGTGTAAATTTCCGCGAAAACAAAATCACATTCCCCGCTCCCAAAGGCGGCGAGGAGCGCGCGTTTTCAATTCCGATGCCGTCCGTTTTGAAACCATCGCTCATACAGCTTAAAACGGCGGGAAAGCAAAACACGTTGGAATTTCCGTTCCAACCATCTCGGCGCTGGCAACAATTTTTCATCAAACTTAAAAAGCCCCATCTGACTTTTCATTGCCTGCGGGTGACTTACATCAACCGCCTGCGCCGAGTTGGTGTGCCCCGTGAAGATGCTATGCGTCTGGTTAATCACGCTTCGGCATTGGTTCATGAAATTTACCAACGCGAGAAAGTCGAAGACGTGATGCAATGGCGCGATGCGGTGCAATTTCCAATTTCAAAACCCACGATTAGAAAGGCTGCATAAATGCCAATTGTAATTTTCAAAAATTGCGCCCGACACGATTGACTTTTCTTTACGCTCGGCCATTTTTTTACGGGCATGCGACAACTGATTGGATTATGGCGCTGGTTAAATGTAGAGAATGTAACGAAACTGTCAGCACGCAGGCGGTTGCCTGCCCTTGGTGCGGCGCACCTCAAGAGCGGTCGATGCCGCCGCCGCTTCTCGCTTCGCCGAATGAAGAAACGATCTATTCTGACAATGCCATTGTCGTGACGAATATGCGGGTGATTATCGGGGGAGCAACCTATGCGCTGCGACACATCACCTCGGTCAAAATGTTGTTCACGCCACCTCGACTTGTAAAGCCGATCCTGCTTCTCATTATTGGTCTGATGATTTTGCTCGCCGCCTTCATGCCAATAAAGGAAAACGCCCCCGCGCCGGTTGGTGTTTATGTGATAGCGGGGATGATGATTCTCGGCGCGATTCTCTGGATCTGCAGCGCAAAGAGCATGTTTCACGTTGGCCTTTCGAGCGCGTCGGGCGAAGTCCACGCACTCACGTCCAAAAATAAAATCTACATTGAGCGAGTTGTGTCGGGCATCAACGAAGCCATTGTGAAGCATCATTAGCCTGGGATTTCTGAGGAGTTGGTCACGCCACCAACTCCACCACCCGGCTTTATGACAGGCGGAAAACGTCAAACGGGTTTTGCTTTTGCAGTTTTAATAATTTCGTCGAGCCGGGCACGGGCGAGGCGCACAGCTTTGTGGAGTTTCCGTTCCAATTGCTTCTTTGGAAGCATCTTGGTCAGATAGCTGGCAACGTGGATACCACTTTTCTCAAGTTCGAGCAATTCGACATGCTCGGCGTCTTTTCCGGCGCAAAGAATGATGCCAAAAGGTTCGGCTTCGTCGGCAGATTGCTCATGTTTCTTGAGCCAGTTGAGGTAAAGTTCCATCTGGCCTTTGTCGGCAGCCTCAAAATCTTCCAGCTTGAGATCAATCGCGATGAGACGACGAAGTTTGCGGTGATAAAAAAGCAGGTCGAGGTAATAATCCTTGTTCCCAATCTGCATTCGCTTTTGCCGTTCGAGGAATGCGAAGCCGACGCCGAGTTCGAGAATGAATGCTTCCATCTCGCGTAAGATGGCGGCTTCGATGTCCTTTTCCGCGTAGGTGTCTTTGAGTTGAAGGAAGTCGAGAATGTAAGGATCGCGAAAAATCAGGTCCGGCGTGAGTTTGTCCTCCTCGCGGAGGGTTTTGAGCTCCATCTCGCCGAGTTTGGCGGGCTTGCGGGAAAGCGCGGTTCGTTCAAACAACATCGCGCCGATTTTATGCCCGAGGGTGCGGGTGTTCCAGCGTTCGATGCGGCACATCTCGGCATAAAAGTCGCGTTTGAGTGGTTCGTCGAGGTAAATAATCTGGCGGAGGTGGGTCCAACTCAATTGTCCACTCAGCGCGTGGACAATCTTGGCGTCCGGAAAAGTTTCGGCGAAACGAACCATGTTGAACATATTTGTCCGGGTGAAGCCCCGGCCAAACTCACCGGTCAATTGTTCACTCAATGCATGGACGATTTGCTCACCATATTCAGCGCGCTTGTCCTGAAGAATGTCTTTGCGGATGCGCTGGCCAATTTGCCAGTAGAGCATCACAAGGCTGGCATTGACGGAACGCGCAACGCCCTCGCGTGTGGCAAGGATCAACTGGCGAATGTCGGCCAGGAGAGCAACTGGCTGCTGGTTCGAGATCGTTTGCTGCTTCATAATAGCGTCTTGCCCTTGCTAGGGTGAATCCTGACTTCCTCGCGGATGGCCGCGCGGACTTTCGCTTCGATGCGTTCAACGAAGCTCATGCCAACCCGCTGAAATTTATTGGCCGGTCGGATGA
Organism: Verrucomicrobiia bacterium; assembly: GCA_035577265.1. Lineage (GTDB taxonomy): Bacteria > Verrucomicrobiota > Verrucomicrobiia > Limisphaerales > UBA11358 > UBA11358. The sequence continues at coordinate 48,418 of DATLVR010000012.1, forward strand.
CGGCGGCAAGCTGCAGTGCGGTTTGTTTCACCTTGCTCCGGCACCGATGCGGAGTGGTGTTGATGCTCTTGATCGTGTCTCTCGTTTCGGTTGTTTCCATAATCGCCAACGCACAGGCGTTCCTCAAAGTATTCCCTGGCGTTCGTCAAATTATATTGGGCCTTGGCCGTCCGCACGAAAGCAGCCTCCCAAATCCCGGCCTTCTTTTTGTGTAAAGATTGCACAAAACGACCGGGGCTAACTGCTTCACTGGTCGACTTGGATTTAACCATCTGAAACTCCAGAATTACTCCAGCACTACTCGGTTGAAATTCCGCTGCTGGCAGCCATTTTTCTAATGGGCGCGATAATAGATTTGCGGGGCCGTTTGATTTGCGTTGATTTTTTGAAAGTTTTTACGGATAGCCTCATGGCTGGAACAATTCGTAAATAGTTACACCCAATGCTTTGGCAATGAAGCGGCAGTGTTTATCCGTGCCCCTGCAACGGCGCAGCTCAATGTTCGCGAGAATGTCCCGCGTGATGTCGCATTGCAAAATCTGAAGTTTTGCCACAAGCATGTCTTGCGTCCACCCCTTCTGGTAACGCAACCTGGCAATCTTCCTTCCGATGAGATTGGCATCGTGCTGCATAATTCCTGGTGTGCTTCATACATTGTTTATGCCGGGAGATGCGTAGCTCTTACACGAATCAGTTTTCATTTATGGTGGTTAATTATTCATCGAGTTGTCGGCCGAGACTCGCTGGCGTTTGATAGTTGGAAGAAGCTGGTCACGACTGAAATTAAAGGGCGCCACGAGATGTGGGCCCCGAGGCTGCTGAAAAATGTGGGTTAATTGAATATCCTTCATAGGATTGGTGCCGATTCCGGTTCAGTGTTCGGTCGAAAAAATAAAGGTCCTGTCTGGGGCATGATGGTGACGGGGTTCGTGCCGAACCCAATGATCATCGTTTAGCCGCTTGTCACCCGGTTCGTCGTGACGAGGCTGGCATTTGTTGCAAGATGCAGGTGAACGAATCATTTCATTTAGTAGTGCGAAATTCCCGAGCCGGACGGATCAAGAATCGGAGAAGGCCGCACACCGAAGCCACAACGGTGAAAAGGATGGTTTCTTCCATAGCAATTTGGGCCGGTTTATTTGGTGACCCTCGGCCAGGAGCCAAAAAAGTGAAGATGACGTGCACGTGCGAGCAAAATCCTCCAACCGTCAGGCAAAACAGATTTGGTGGTTTCCGTTTGAAGGTCTGCGTTTAATGATTTAAAAATTAAAACAGGTGAAGGGCACCTTGCAGCACGCTTTTAGCTGAAGCCAAAAAAACGTAAAGGTCAGAGAAATCGCGGCGCTGTTCGGCAATGATCGCACCCAACCCGCACCGTGCGCTCGCCAAGATCACCGCAATCAACCCGGACATCGTTTCGACCAGATGAATGCTCGCTACCAAGCCAATTTAAGTGCGACCGTTTTTTTGGTCTTCGATTTCCTTGTGCAGCCAGGCGCGGGCATACGCCCACCAGCGTTTGGCCGTCGGCGCTGAAACACCAAGAATTTCGGCAGCCTCGTTAATGGTGAGCCCGGTGAAGTAACGCAATTTGACCAGTTCCGCCTTTTGTTGGT
>DATLVR010000013.1:0-5878 GCA_035577265.1 Verrucomicrobiia bacterium
TCGTAGCGGCGCGTGCGGTCCTTTTCGAGCGATTTCATCACGATCCAATCCAAATCGCCCCGGATGAGGTGGATGAGTTTTTGCGTCGCCGCGTGGCGCTGGCGCGCTACGGTGGTGAGGTCTGCGTCCTGCATCGTGCTCAGCCGGGTCGAGGGCCTCGGCGGTTCCATTTCGCAGATTGCCCGGCGCATCGCGTCCAGCCCAACCTTCATGAGTTCCTTGAGATCAAATGGCGTGCGGCTGGTCAGCAATTCGTATAGCAGCACCCCGAGCGAATAGATGTCGCTGCGCGTGTCAATGTCCGACCCGCTCCTCTCCGCTTGTTCGGGGCTCATGTAAGCGGGTGTGCCAATGAATTGTTCCAACTCCGTGAACACCGTCTTGTCCGTCAGCCGCTGGTCCGTTGCCTTGGCGATGCCGAAATCAATCACCTTCGGCATCGGCACGCCGTCGTGCTGGGTAACGAGGATGTTCGACGGTTTGATGTCCCGGTGGATGATGCCCTTTTGGTGGGCGTGTTCAATGGCTTGGCACACCTCCTTGAAGAGCTTCAAGCGTTCATTGGTGGACAAATGGTTCTGGTCGCAATATTCGGTGATCTTGATGCCGCGCACCATTTCCATCACAAAAAAAGGCCGGCCGGTTTCCGTCGTGCCCGCGTCAAAAACTTTCGCAATGTTCGGGTGATCCATGAGCGCCAGCGCCTGTCGTTCGGCCTCGAACCGGGCGATGACGTTCTTGGTGTCCATGCCCAGCTTGATGACCTTGAGCGCCACGCGGCGACGGACGGGCTGCTCCTGATCGGCCAGGAAGACTGAACCGCAACCGCCCTCGCCAATGAGCTGGAGGATTCTGTAGTTTCCGATTTTGTCACCCGGCTTTTCACCCGGTGGCAAGCTGGGGACGATGGTCGCCTTCGGTGGTGGAGCGACCGCGGGTATTTCGAGCGGGCCGTCACCCTTTTCATGGAAACGAATCAGGTCGCGAATCCGCTCAAGCAGCGTGACGTCGCCGCCACACGCGGCCTTGAGATACTCCTCCCGCTGCTCCAGCGACAGTTCCAACATGCCGTCGAAGATCACTTCCTCGCGTGGATGCATTTCACTCATGCAAATTTCGGATCGCGTTTTGCAAAAATATTCCGTGGATTTTCATGGCCCCAATCTCACCCGGTAGAATTTTGCGCGGTCCGTCGCGCCGTCGGTGTGGACATAGTTCGTGGTGCCCTCGGCCGTGCCGGGGACCACAATCGGCGCGCTCAAATCGTGAAATGTGCCGCTGCCCAAATTGCCATTTGTCTGCACAACATAGCTGTGGCCGCCCACGGTCGTCCAATCCACCCGAATGCTGTCGCCATTGGTTCTCACCACGCTCGTCATTTGGAACGTGGACGAGGGATTCAACGGGTCGGTTCCGGCAAGCGCTTCGGATCCGTTGCTCTGACCATCTCCGTCAGCGTCAAGATCGGGACTGAGTTGAGGGGCATTGTTCGTGATGAGTATGCCGCCAGGTTGCTTTACGAAATGGCCACAGGCGTTATTCAGAATCAAATTATCCACGACCAGGGTTGCGCCCGTGCCGAGGGTGAACGTGCCGTTGCGCACCTCCAGATTAGCCGTATGCGTCGCATTGGTCACATAGAGCGTGCCGCCGCTCAAGATGACATTGCCCTGCGCGCCATTGACGCAATCTTCGCCCCCCAGAATCATCTGGTCGGTGATGATCACCACGCTGCTACTGGCCGCCTGCGTGAAGGTTCCAATGTTGCCGGCACTGTAACCGACATACATCGAGTCAAGCTGGCCTCGGACGTTGAAGGCATAGGCTGGAATCAAAACATTTGAGTCATCGCCGTTGGCGATGGTGAGGCAGGTCCCGCTGCCGTCCAGATCACCGCCTTCCCAGAGAATCCAATTGGAATCAAGTCCCTGTCCCGGACCGGTGCCGGTGCCGAGAAGGGTGACGTGGCCTCCCAGGAAATGAAAACCGCCCGAACCCAGACCGTTGGTCGAGCCAAGCATGATCTGACGGAACATGTGGTTTCCGCCGGAAATGGTGAGCAAGCCGTTGCCGGAGGAACCGATTTGCGTCAGGCCATTCGTGGCGGTGAAGGAGCCGCCGCTAAACGTGATGGAACTCGTGGCCACGAGCGAACCGCTGACCACGGTGAGGTTGGACTGGACGTTGAGCAGGGCGTTGCTTTGCAGCGTCAGGAACCCGAGGCCGCCGGCGGGGCTGCCCAGATTTAGGGTGGTGACGTCGATCGTGGCGTCGGTGATCGAGGCGATGCCGGTGCCTGCGTCATTGGTCGTGCCGTTATTGCCCAAGCCGAGTGCGGCGTTGGTGAGGATGAGCCTGCTGCCACCTGAAAGATCAAGTGTGTTGGTTGTTCCGGTTGTCGCGCCAACCAGAAAATTACTGATGGCGATGACGCTGCCTCCGTTCGTGAGGATGAAATTGTCGGCTTGAAAGACACCTGTGCCCAAGAACAGTGAACCGCCGTTCATGATGGTCGCGGCGGTATGCGTGTCGTTGGTGATGTATAACGCGCCGCCGAAAACGGAAACGCTGGCACTGGCGAGGGCATTGCTGCCGACCGTCAGCGAGGTTGAGATCAAAGTGGTGCCGCCGGTGATGTTGAGCGCACCGGTTGCAGTGTTGGTTTCGCCAATCGAAACCATCGGCACACTGAGTGTCCCATTGGCCATGTTCACCGTGCCCGCTCCTTGCACAATGTGGAGTTCAGGCATTGAGACTTGGGCTCCATCAATGGAAAAAATCCCGCTTGAATTCGGGTCGTCGAGGGCAAGAAAGGTTTTTCCGAGGGTGATTACCACGTTGGACTGCACGATCAGTGAACCGGCGCCGGAGTTGCCGATGGCGGTTGCTCCGAGTTGCACACTGGCATTGGAGATGGTCAGGTTGCCGGTTCCGTTTACACCCAGGTTGATCAATGGGCTGTCTGGACCGACATACGTATTGGTGGCGATCCACGTCCCGCCATTGAAGAACATGTTTCCAACCGCCAGCACAGATCCCCCCATCGTGAGTCCGTAACCAAACACGTTGGAACAGTTCTCAAAAGTGGCCGTGCCGTTGAACTGATATCCGACATAGAAGTTATGCGGCGTAAAAGTGCAGTTGCTCATGCTCAAGTTGCCCGGTCCCCCGCCCCCAAAAATATGGCCGCCAACCGTGGTATACATTGCATGCGACGTGTCCATGGTTGAGTTGACCGCCAGCACGTTGTTCCCATCCAACTCCACTTCGCTGCCTGTATCTGTGGTGGTCGGCGTTGTTCCATTATCCACCTTTAGCGCGGAGCCGAAGATGGTCAGCGCGCCGCCGGGAAGGATGGTAAGGTTGGAAATCACATGCAAGGGTGTGGTGGTTCCAGCGTTGTTCAGGAAGAGTGTGTTGGTGTAGGAATTAGCCGGCGAGCTGATGGTGAGATTTGCAACGGTCATGGTGTTGGTGAAACTGGACGAGGTGGTGGCATCTATGCTGACCGTTATCGGAGTGGTCGCAGCGGGATTGGTGATGAAACTGGAATCGGTGGCACCTGGCGCACCGAGCGACCAATTGGACGAAACTTCCCACCTGCCGGAAGAGGTGTTGGTATAAATGTTGGGTGCGGCGAGCGCAGGCAGGTTGAATAGAGAACCCGCTAACGCGATGAATGCCGTGAGCCGTAATGCATAGATAATATGGCTTTTCATAAGACAACATCCCCAGCATTTAGGACTGCAACACCTTGAAACGGAATGAATCTCCACCTCGGCCTCGTTTAGTTCCAATAAAATTTTTCATATCATTTGATAATGCGAAATTCAAGTTGAATGTGTATCACCGGCGCAGTCCTTTTTTTTGATGATCCAATTTTTGGCTGGATTTCGCATGATTGGATAATATCCGAAACAGAGTTAATCTTGCTGAAGTCTCGGAGCCTTGTGCGCGAGGCGGGCGGGCTGTTTCCAACAGTTCCGGCGCGCATTTTCAAGCAAACCAACAGGAGCCATGAGCAGCGGGAAGAAAAACGGGTTCACCTTGACAGAATTACTGGTGGTGATCGCCGTCATCGCCATTTTAGCGGCAATGCTTTTGCCCGCACTGTCCAAGTCGAAAGATCGCACCCAGTCCATCGCCTGCTTGAACAACCTCCGGCAACTTTCCACCTGCTGGCATCTTTATGCCGGCGATTACAACGATCTGATGGTGCCTAACGATAACATCGCCGGTGGCGCACCGGGCCCTTCCTGGTGCCAGGGCACGGGTATTTTGGAGACGAACACGACCGTCATCGAATCCGGCCTGCTCTTCGGCTACAACCGATCAACGGCTTTGTATCGTTGTCCCGCCGACGTTTCGACGGTGGTCAGCCCAACCGGCACCCAGCTTTCACAGTTGCGCAACCGAAGTTACAACTTGAGCCAGTCAGTCAACGGCGCCCCCACCGCCTGGCTGTCGACGCATATTCCGAATTTCAATAAATTTTCCCAGATCAGTCGGCCAGACCCTGCGCAATGTCTGGTCTTCCTGGACGAGAATGAAAATACCATGCTTGACGCGCATTTTGGAATGCCGACGGCGAATTATGGCAACACCAATGAATGGTGGGACATGCCCGCGAACCGGCATGGCCAAGGATCCAATCTGTCCTTTGCCGACAGTCATGCGGAACTCTGGCGCTGGACGGTGCCGAAGATTGCCCAAAGCAATCCAATGCCAGTCACAACCGCAGACCGCCCTGATTACGACCGGGTGCGCGCCATAATCCGGCAAAATCTTTAATCCCTCGTCCTTTCGCGGTGGCCACTGCGGTAATATTTTCCTGAAATATAAAACCTGGTCAGCACTCATGGTGTTCCCTGCGGCTGGAGGATTGATTCGATTGGGTAGGTGACGGAATGTTGAGCGGTCGAGATCGTCAGCGCAGGCAAAAATGGAAAGCATTGGGGGTTGGTTTGCATCGACTGTGCCTTTGGCTGTGGCGTCCCTACCACAATCCGTTTCGCAAGCGATGCAGGGAACATTCTCAACGCACTTCCGAGGGGTGTTCAGCCCGGAACAAAAGATAAATTTTTATGCAGCGCCATACGCATCAGTCCGAAGCTGCTATTTTTCGGCCCTATCACAAAAGCGTCTTGCCCTTGCTGGGATGAATCCTGACCTCCTCCCGGATGGCGGCGCGGACTTTGGCCTCGATGCGTTCCACGAAGCTCATACCAAACCGCTGAAATTTATTGGCCGGTCGGATGGCGGCGGCAAGCTCCAGTGCGGTTTGTTTCACCCTGCTCCGGCACAGATGCGGAGTGGTGTTGATGATCTTGATCGTGTTACTCGTTTCGGTTGTTTTCATAATTTTGGTTTTGTCGCTGATTCATTCAACGACATGACTATTTTATCAGGCGCAGTTTTGACGGACTGCAAAATCAACGATTGATCCATTGTAAACATTGAACCAAATCATCGTCAGCGACCGCACTTGACACAATCGCACGCTGGTTTTACGCGGGGCAACATTGCCGGTTTTGGACATCGGCATCGGTTTCACCCAATGTTTTCCAAGCGAAAAATAGTTGAACTTTTTTATCAGCGACCAAAAACGGTTTGCAGATTCCTGATTTTTTCCACCTGGAAAAAGAATTTTGAAGTCCGCCGTGACCAACGCGCTTTCTTGCTGCTCTTCACCGGCCGCCGTTCGGCCAGATCCCCTCACGACCGCACCGGTTCCGCCCCGCAAGAAAGCGCGTCCGTCACGAGCGGCAATTCTAATGCCGAAGGATCGGCGGGCTTTCCGCCTGCGGTTCCGCAACGGTCGTTCAGCTCCGGCTCCGGTCCATCCGTCTCTCCGCCTCCGCTTCACTTTCCCGTTCGC
>DATLVR010000014.1:0-3733 GCA_035577265.1 Verrucomicrobiia bacterium
TCGCGGTCCATGACGCAGACATACATCTGGCGGGCGTGGAGGTCGATTCCGCAGTTGAATTGTGTGGTGGAGGTGTAATACTTCATGGCGATCATTCGTGGTGGGGTCGCGAGACCCCGGTTAATACGTTTGGTTACGCGAGGAAGTGCTCTTAACACTTCCTCGCCCTGAAACTATGCTATCAAAAAACCCAAAGGGCTTGGAGGGGAGTATCAATTCGCCGGAGCCAAACCCGAGTGGCGTCCTGGGATATTCGAGAACGCCTGTTGCGTGCCCAGTCGTTGGTTCGGGTTGGCTCAGCTTTTGTCGTTGTGCAAAGAGAGCATGAAAGACGACATGTTCAATATTGCGAGTCGGGTTCAAGACGAAAAGTCCTTTCTGGCGTTTTTGGATGCTTTGGCGGCGGATCGTAAGGATGATGCCGGATGGGAAAACGGCACGATAGAAGCTTTTTTGGATGCGGCTTCAGCGTGGGGACAGGTTACCGCTGGAAAAGATCCAGCCTCGAAGCAGATTGAAAACCCATGGCAAAGATGTGCGCAGATTTTATCCGCCGGGAAGTTCTATGAGTAAGCGGATTGCACAACAAGTCACTGCACACAACGCCGGATGGCCGTCGCAGTTCCGCTTCGCGGGCGACGCCTATTGGTCCGGCGTGTGCGAGTTCTGGCGTTAGGCAGCATCGAGCGCATGAATAATTCTGAGCCACCAATTTGGTTTTGGTTGTTGCCGCTGGCTATGCTCACGTTTGGCCTTGTTTATTTGTTCCGTCGGCCAGCTTTTGCACGTTCGGTTTTGCAGCGATGGGCTTCCAGCAAGCGATACGAGATTTTGCACTTTGAGCGCTGCTTTTACTGCGGGCTGTTTCCGCCATGGACGACCTCGCATAAGCAATGGTGTTTTTCGTGACCATTCGGGACGATTCAGGTCGAGAGCGTTCCTGTTGGTTGAGGTTTGGCAGTATTTGGAGCGGAGGATTCAACGCGGGATACAAGGATGAGCCAGATATTATTTGGTCAGATGCCAATGCTGCCTAACCATTCGCCGGAGCCAACGTGGTTGGGCGCTTCCGTTTTGCGCTTGAGCGTTTCGGTTCGCTACGTCACCGTTCCCACGTGGCTCAGCTTTTTTCGTTAGGCGTATTATGTTACCACGCGCATTTGTGACCTTCGGACTTGCCTGCTTATTGGTGGGGTGTGAGGAGAAGTCGTCGCCCGTCAAATACACAGTCAATGATCCAAAGGATGCAAATACAACTTGGAGAACCGACAAGCCTCTGAGTTATCAGGAAGCTAAAACGAACGGACACTGCCCCATTTCATTGCCGCCAGAAGCCAAGAACATTCAGTTCGTCGATTTCTACGCTGGATTTGGTGGGTTCGCCCGATATGTGCGTTTTGAAGCCCCCGCAGCGGTTTGCAGCGAGCACGCACGATTAATTCTAAATGAGCACAACTCCTGGGCAACGGGGTCTCTGCGCGTCCGCGTGGTTTCTGAACCACTGAGTGAAGAGCGCGCTAAGGCATTTGCACAAAGCGCAAAACAAGGCGAGAAGGAATCGCAAGCGGCTTGGTTCGATTCTGATGCGATCCAAAAAGGAGAGGCATGGGGTGATCTTAGTAGTCACATGCCAGCGATATTGATCGATCTGGAAAGAGGGATTTTCTATTATCGTTGCACGGATTGAAGCCACTTTGCCTATGCCGATTACGCCTAACCATTCACTGGAGCCAACGCCGGATGGCGCACTTGGTTCCGCTTTCGCGGTTGACATCGCAGGCCCGGCGTGGCTGAGTTCCATTCGTTAGCGTTCAACGAGCATGGCTTGCCAAATCAGATTCAAAGACGGATTCGTGCAACTGAACAACATGCAGTTCGCACGTCTTATTGATTTCGGCGTCGAGATTGCAGAGCGGTTGTCTAATGCGGAAGATCGTCCCTTCATTGAGCACATGAAGAAGTTGCGTGACGAGAGTTTCTTTCCTGGGCGAGGCATCTGGATTGAGCAGGACTTTCCGTCTGCCGTGGAGCAGAAGTTCTGGAGTCGTGTTTTTCTCGAAGTCTCACGTGCAATTTTTGACAAGAAGGTCGGAGTCCACGAGCACAGTTTTTGGCAGGCACAAGCGATTCATCAGGCACATGCCACGGGACTGATATTTCAACAGGCAGTCCGAGCGATTGAGCCGCAGTGGTCTGCGGACACACTGGATCGTCGCGAATTCGACAAGTTTGTAAATGGAATTGAACGCTAACCATGCGCTGCAGCGAACCCGGCGGGAGCGTCGCGGTTGCCATCGTTGCGTCCCGTGCGCCGGGTCGCTGAGCTTTTGTCGTTGATATGGCTTAATAATGTCAAGCGGGCAGCAGTCTACTTTCCGAAAACTCATTTTCATTTTCCGGTTGGGCTTCACCACGAACTATTCTGAGTCAGCAGCAGGGACGCCATGACTGCGGTTTCAATGCTGAGATGCGTGAGTCCACTCGCCTGCTTCCGCAGGCGAAGTTATCGACAGGTCACGGTCCGAGGCGGCGCGTATCTCCGTCTAGGCTCAAGGATTGCCAAAGGCACCTGTTAACGACGAACGAGCGTCACGCCTGACCGGGTCCCTGCCGCTGGTTCAGAATAAGTTCATGGGCGCTGTCATTCTTTTCCTCTATCAGTGGTTTTGGTTTTTCCGTGCCGGTGCGTTCAAGGGATTGCTGCCAGTGGTTTGACTTGGCGGGCAATGGCCCAGACAAAGCCGGTGAGTTCGCGGGCCACGGCGGTGACGGCTACCTGCGACTTCTTTTTGCCGACGCGCGTCAGATGGGTGTAGCGGTGATGCAACCGGCGTTGGGCTTCCCAAGCAATGTCGGTGATGGTTTTGGGCAGACCTTCCTGCCGCTTTTTCAAGTGGGGACTCAGCCGGGCGGGCGCACGATATTGCCACGCCGCTTCCACCAGGGCGCGGCGGGCGGGGGCGTTGCCATCTTGGTGATGCCGCCTTGTTGACGATCCTTACCAGTAGTGTGTTCGCTGGGCACCAGTCCGAGATAACCCATCAACGGGCCGGGATGCTCGAAGCGGTTGAAGTCGCCCAGTTCGGCCACCAGTGTGGCGGCATGGAGCAACGCCATGCCCCGCAGACTCATCAACGCCCGCACCACCGGTTCCCACCGCCAGCCCGGCACGGCCCGTTCAATCTCCCGGTCATAACGCTCCAGCCGTGCGGTGGCCTCGCTGATCACGTCGAGCATCTCCTGAAAGACAATCTGCTGCGTGGGAAAGGGCATTTTGATTTTGGCCAGATACCGCAGGTGCGCCGGGGTCCAACTGGACTGGCCGCCGTAACGCCGGTTGTGCCGCAACAGATACATCTTGAGTTGCTGCCGCGCCCGATGCTGCTGCCTGCCCACTTGAAACCGGGCGCGAATCAAATCCCGCATCGCCTCATCCACCGGTTCGGGCACATACAGTCCGGTCAACTCGCCAGCCCGATAGAGCCGGGCCAGGTCGTCGGCATCGCGGCGATCGGTCTTGACCCGTTCGCCGGGTTTGCGCGGGATCTTGGAGGGACAGACCAGAATGCATTCCAGTCCGTGCGACCGCAGGCAGCGGCACAGGGCAAAGCCGCGCGGCCCGGCTTCGTAACAAAACTTCAACCGCGTCCCCGGATGAGCGGCTTGAAGTTTATGGGCGAGTTTGAGCACGTCATCATGCTCGCCGCCGATGATCCCGTAACGCCGCACTTCG
>DATLVR010000015.1:0-43840 GCA_035577265.1 Verrucomicrobiia bacterium
AGAGCCACTGGCAGCCGAGAAGGAGAACGTGGCCGGGGTTCCGGCCGAAGGATCCTGGGTTGAAAACGCCCAACTTCCGGCTGTGTCAGTAAGCCCCAAAGGATTGACTCCGCTGACATGAATGACGCCACTGCCGGTCACCGACAATGTTAAGGGACTGCCGCTGACCACCTTCGGATTTGCCGCAGTCAGGTCAAACGTGAAGGTTGTGCCCGCCACGGTATAGCTCCACAAGGCAGCTTGCGTCCCCAAAAGCCAAGGCGTGGCAAATAGAACCGACGTCCCGAAGGGTGCCGTTAAATTACCTCCAGAAGATAGAACGAAAGGCAATGCCGGACCACCATTACCACCATTCCATGCGGTCACCTTTGTCGCAGTCCCAACCGAACCTGTATCCAGAGTGACACCACCCGCGAATGTCACCGAACCGGTGATGGGAATTGCTTGAACCGTTGTGGCAAACGCCATGAGAGCCACCGCCGCCGTCATTATTAACCAATTGTTTTTCATTTTTTTCCTTATTTTAAGCTGTAGGTCTTCGTGTTTTCCGCCGCACCACTTGATTCCCGCGTAAGTCATTTCAGCAGGGGTAGTGCCAACATGAAAACCGTTTTTCTAATGAATCGTAAATAGCTATTACTTAATGTCTTTTAAAGTATTTTTTGTTGGCTTCGTTTTCTCAGCATAGCAAGAATTCGTAAAGCAATCCGACTATAAACACTGGAATCCGAACCAAAGAGTGGAAACCATGTCACAAGTAAGTTATCCATAGCGTTTTACAAAGTATTTACAATCGTAAAACATTCCGACGTTTGGGCATTGATGAAGAGTAGAACCGATTTCAACCGCATAAACTTCAGGATTGAACATAACATCATCACGATAATGCCTTACGATATGAAACCATGCCAACAATCACTTCAGCTCTGCCAAAACCGCCTTAGTTTCCTGATCGAATTTAGCGGGTAGGTTGAGATTGATGGCTTGCTGGAGATTTTTTTTGCAGACAGTGGATTTCTTCAGGTGATACTCCGTCATCCCCAAGTAATAGAAAACTTCAGAATCGTTGGTCAGCACAGAAGCGCTTTCGGTTAAAGCCCTCTCTGCTCTCGCATAGTCCGGTTGTCGGTAGAGGATGATGCCCAACGCCTTGGCAACTGCAGGATCGTCAGGAAACGCCGCACGGGCTTTGGTGGCGAATTCGTAGGCCTGCGGATCGTTTTTAGTGCTTTTTGCACCCAGGACCGCCAATCTTCGATAGGCGGGGCCAAAATCCGGATAACGGCTCAAGATCTTCGCATAATTCAGCCTCGCTGTACCTTCATCATTTTTTTGCTCCTGAATGGCAGCCATGACCATGAGTGCGGGGACATAATCAGGCTCGGATTTCAAAATGGCTTCAATTTGCGCAGAAGCGGCCGCAGCCTGCGGAAAATTGGTCGCCAGCGCCGTCAGATTCAGAAATCGTCGGGCCTCAGCCGCTTGAGAAAAAGCACCACCGGTTTGCAGGGCCTTTTGCATGGCGTTTTGGGCTTCCGGCACTCTTCCAAAAGCATAAGCAACCTCGCCAAAATCAAACCACACCTCCGGGTTGATGGAGTCGTTGAGTGCAGCCTGTTGCAGCAAGGTAAAAGACAATTTGTAATCGCCGGTTTCATAGGCCAGACGGCCCAAGATCAGCGAAACTCTCAAGTTATCAGGCGCCAATCTGTATGCAGCCTTTGCCAGGTCAACCGCTTTTGGCAGGTTCTTTTTCGCGGAGTAAAGTTCAGCCAGATTGATCAGCGCCGGAACGCTTTTGGAATCAGCCTTCAAAGCGGCTTCATACATCGCAACGGCCTTGTCAACCAGCCCATCACGTTGATAGATGGCCGCCAAACGAAGCATGGCAATGGAATCGGCCGGTTGTGCTGACACCCTTTTTTCCAGATCTGAAATCGCATTCGCGCCGGCGGTTTTGGTATCCACCTTCAGCACCGCGATGCATTGATTGCATTCTTCTTGACCGCGGAAGGTCCTGCCAGATTGGAGGGCGCGTTGAAAAGCCTGCTTCGCAGCGCTTTCCTGTCCCGTCATGTAAAGCGCCCACCCCAGATGAAACTGGACTTCCGGTTCTTCCGGCAATTGATTTGCTGCGCCTTGCAGCAATCCGACAGCCAAAAGATATTGCCCGCGCTTGCAAAGAATCCAACCGAGTGTGTCCGACGACGAGGGATCGTTGGGATTCAAATCTCGCGCGCGTTGCGCCAAATCATACGCCCGGGCAAAATCATCAAGAAATTCGGAATACAGATAGGCCAGATTGTTCAGACCGGGGAGCGTTTTTGGATTGATCAGCAATAGTTTTTCATAGGCATCCCGTGCGGCCTTATAATTTTTCTCATCGTCGTAGATCATTCCGGTGACCAGAAGCGCATCCTCGTTTTTTGGATTTTTGGCTGACACGGTCTTCAGTTCCGCCAGCGCCTTCTGGTTTTGCTTGGAATCCATGTAAATACGGGCCAGCAGCATATGAGCAGTTTCGGTGTCCGGCTGGGCTTCGATCAATTTTAACAGTGCCGCCTCGGCTTGTTTATTATCACCCTGCGCCAGGAAAACCTGCGCCCGCAATATCTGCGGCCCCGCCAGCGTGGGATTCTTTGCCATTTTCGCCTGCACCCGTTGTAACGCCGCCGCGTATTGTTTTTCCATCACGTCCAAATTCACCAGTTGTTCGAACGACGCGAAGTCGTCCGGTGCCAGCTCCAATGCCCTGGTGAATGCCGTTCGCGCCCCGCCATTCTTTTTTTGCTGGAGGAGTATGGCGCCCATCATTGACGGAATCTGTGAATTGGTGGGAAACGAGGTTGCAAGCTGGCGGTATATTCCGAGCGCTTCATCCAGACTTCCCTGCCGGCGATAAGCATCCGCCAACAGCAACTGCAACTGCGTTGCCTGCGGATTTTTCTGAACAAGACTTTTGAGAGAAGCAATGGCCGGTTCCACATTGCCCCGCTGGATTTCGAGTTGACCCAGCAACAATATGGCTTCCGGGTAATTTGTGTTCAAAGCAATGGCCTTGTTCAGGCTGGTGATGGCCTTGCCCGAATTGGTTCCCGCCAGATAAGCGACTCCCAGCTGATAGTGGACGACCGGAACTTGCGCATACATTTTGGCCATGCGTTCATAGATCACGGTCGCCTCGGCAATTTTACCCTGGGACAACCTTAATTGTCCGTCGGTCATGAGCGCATTGAAATTATCCGGTTCCCGGGCCAGAACCTTGGCCAACAAATCGGCACACTCGTCATATTTCTTTTCAAGCACCGCCACATTGGCCAGCGCCAACCAAGCCGGAATATAATCCGGGGTTTTCTGAACCATTGCTTCCAAAATGGGCCTGCCACCCGCCACATCGCCGGCATGCACTTTGAATTCCGCGTATTGAATTTTTTCCTGCGACCGGTCCGGTGCAAGGTCCGCCGCCGTTTTGAGTGCAGACTCCGCCTGGACGAGATTCGATTGCGCCAGATAAAAGCCTGCCATAACCGACCAGACCGCGCTCAATTTGGAGTCAAGCGCCTGCGCCCGCTTCAACGCGGCTTCGGCTGTTTTGAAATCTCCCGAACGCAGTGCGATGCTCGCCAGCGCAACCTCCAAGGCGGCTCCATCGGCTTTTTGCGACAGGGCCTGCAGACGCAGTTTCGTATCCGCAAGCGCCTGTCGCGTGTCCACCGCTGCCGCCAGCAACAACGGCGCCTGGTTGTCCAGGGGTCTTCGGGCGAGGACGAAATCGGCCTCGGCGCGGGCTTCTTTGGCTTTTCCCGCCGCCAGATAAAAGCTCCCCAGCTTCAGGCGCAAATCCAGGTTATTGGTGTCCACTTCGCAACCCTTGAAAAGAAACGGCGCCGCCTTCAACATTCTCCCCTGATTAAAATAAATCGTGCCCAATCGTCCGATGGCCTGGGCGTTCTCGTGATCATTGCGGAGGGCGTTCATGTATTCGATTTCCGCCTGACTGTAGTCTCCGGCGTCAAAAAACCGGTTGGCCTTTTGCAGGTGATAAGCCACTTTTGCCTTCGCCGAGCAGCCGGTGCCAATCGCTGCCAGGAAGGCGGCGGCCAGCAAAACGAGCGTCAATCCAATGATTTTTTTCATAGTGCAGACTGTTTATTGTGGTTTTGAATTTTTGGTGAACCGCTCCGACTTCCTCAGGAAAAAAATCAATAAAAAAAACGGGATCAGGGACAGGGCAAAAAACAGCGGACCGCCACGGTGATGAATCGGCGAGTGGATCATTTCCGGACCGATGTGCGTGCAAAGCTCCCCGATCACAAAAACGCGAAATCCATTTCGCAGGAGCGCGAGCGGAATTACTGCCACCGCCAAAATCGTCCGCTTCCACGGTGATCGCAGGAAAAGCTGGCCGGCAACCAGGCTGGTGATGACCAGCACCAGGGTGGAATGGATGCCGCTGCATTCCGGCGCGACGCGCAGCGTGATCGTGGGCAATTGGAATATCAAGCCCTCCCGAAAGAAGGTCGCACCCGCCAATTGGAAAAAGCCTTGTGCCGCCAGGGCGGAACCCTGCTGGAGAAATACTTCGATTCCATCCAATAAAAATGTCGGCAGCGGCACCACAAAAACCAGAAAACAGATGGGAAAGGCGAGGGCCCGAACCACTTCCTTTCCCAGGAACCAGCAGCCGCCAGCCACAAAAAACAGAACGAAGGCTGTCATCATCAACGCCAGAAAATCGTCCGC
Source organism: Verrucomicrobiia bacterium (assembly GCA_035577265.1). Classification (GTDB taxonomy): domain Bacteria; phylum Verrucomicrobiota; class Verrucomicrobiia; order Limisphaerales; family UBA11358; genus UBA11358. Next base: position 4,744 of record DATLVR010000015.1, read on the forward strand.
CTTTAATTCACCGCCCGAATGCCGGGCCAGCCCATAACCGGCGAGCGCAGCCAGACCGCCCAGAGAAAAAAGGGCGGCGGGCAGCCGGGCCGGACCGGAACACGCCGGCAATTGTCTCCGCTGCAACCAAACCAGATAGCCGCTGATAAACGGAACCAGCAAAATATAGGAATACAATTCGCTCGCCGCGGCGAACCGCACCAGTTCATAAAGCGGCACACTGAACGCCAGCACCAGCACTATGGACATGCAGACAAATCCCCGCACACCGCCGGGGCTGGTGGCCGGTGCCAAATTCGAAACGTTAATTTCCTGTCGTTCGTTTTTCAATTCGTAAATTTTCCCATCGACAATGCTGGCGGTTGCCTAGAAAGCATAGCCAAGATTAAACCCGACCTGGTTGCTGACATAAGCCTGCCCAACTTGATCCGTGATGGTCTGGTTGTAGGTGTAAAAGACCGAGACCGAGCCGCGTTTGAAAACACTCGTGCCCAAACTAACGGTGACATAATAGTTATCAATCGGCGGGTTGACGTCCGTCGCGGCGGCAGCCCCGACATAATCGGTCCAGATATATCCTCCGTTCACACTCAGGGTAAATCTTTGAAACAGCCGTTGGCTCACCATCCCAGAGATGGTGGTGTTTTCCGTGACCTGATTTTTATAATAGGAGGAGGTGCTCACCGCCCGGCTGGCCGTGAAGGAAAACTGGGTGTGCTCAAAGGGCTGATACTGGATTGATGCGCTATAAATCGGATTGATCAATGGGGATTCGCCGCCCTCCGTGTATTGCATCAATTGCGCGCCGCCGCTGACCCCAAAGCTGATCTTGTCCGTGGCGCGCCAGTTGACCCGGCCCTGGAACTGTTCATTGAGCGAGTCGGGCGTCGCAGCCGTATAGCCAATCCCCACCCCCGCACCCACCACCAGACGCGGCCAGAACTCGTAGTTAACCCAGTCCATCGTCGACCATTCTTTGGAACTTTGGAAGTCGGTGGGAAAGCTCAAGTTCTGGCTTGCCGACAGGTCTACGGACACTTTGCTGTTGAGCGCGTGCGAAGCCGTGAGACTGGTGACGTATGTTTGCTCTTCCGTCTGCGTGCCCGTTTCAACCTGGGGTGATTTTGAGTAGCTGAAACTCTGCGAAAGACCCAAAACCCAGTCTTCGTAAACGGTGCCGCCCGTCAACGTCACCGCCTGGCCGACGGTGTTTTTAAAATTTTTATCCGAGTAAAACGTGAACGAAGGCGTGTAATCCAAAGTCCAGTGTTCGCCCAGTTCAAACAAAATCCCCGGGGAAAAAGTCTGGACTATGGTGTCGGCCGGCGGCTGATTGGTGCTAAAGCGCACGCCCGTGCCGTAAGTGAACTGGTAGTTCGCATGGGGCCGCAACGTGACCGGCCCCCACTGCAACGGGTGCAACTCATCCATTAAATTGGCCGCCACGCTGTTCGGCGGGAACACCTGCATCTCGCCGGGCCCAAGGGCTTCGATGGCCGGCGGTGTCGTCGAAACGGACGGCGGCGGCGGCGTGATCACCGATTGCGCCCGGGCGGCGCCGGACAGCGCGACAAGGCCAAGGATGGAAAACCTCACCAGGCGCCGTTTGCTTTTCGTCGCAGCGACAAAAATTATCCGGCGTTTCAAATTAAATTTCACAGGTGCAGTGCTGGGTTTCTCAAATGAAGGTATCATCCGTTCACGCCTTCCAAACTTGTCCCGGCCTGGTTGCCACCCCGCCCATCGCATTGCGTGTGTCCACAATGCAAGACGACCAATCGGCCAGTTCCTGGCAGCTGACAGATTGATGATTGGTGGAAATGATCACCGCGTCAAAACTTTGCAGCGTCTCGCGATTCCAGCCCACCGAGCGTGTGCCCGCCCAATGGGCATGTTCGCGCGTCGGGCGGATGACCGGCACATACGGATCGTAATACGCCACCTCCGCGCCGCGCGACTTGAGCAGCTCCATCAACGTATAGCTCGGCGATTCGCGTTCATCATCCACGTTCGGCTTGTAGGCCAGACCCACGATCAACACGCGGCTGCCGTTGACGGGCTTGCGGTTCGCGTTCAGGGCTTCCGCCGTCCGGTTCACGACATACACCGGCATGGCGGTGTTGATCTCGCCCGCAAGCTCGATAAAGCGGGTGTTCTGGCCGAATTCGCGCGCCTTCCACGTCAGATAGAATGGATCAATCGGAATGCAATGACCACCCAGTCCGGGGCCGGGATAAAATGCCATGAACCCGAACGGCTTGGTCTTTGCGGCATTGACCACTTCCCAAACATCAATGTCCATCGCGGAATAAACCATCTTCAATTCATTGACAAGCGCGATGTTCACACTGCGGAAAATATTCTCCAAAAGCTTCGTCGCTTCGGCGGCGCGGCAGGAGGAAACCGGCACCAGTGTTTTGATGGCGCGCCCATAGAGCGCCTTCGTGTGCTCCAGACAAGCCGGCGTGTAACCGCCGATGACCTTCGGAATAATTTCAACCTTGCTTTGCACGTTGCCGGGGTCTTCGCGCTCAGGTGAAAAGGCGAGGTGAAAATCCGTGCCCGCCTTGAGTTTCGATCCCGCTTCCAGCACCCCGCGCAAATCTTCATCGGTCGTGCCGGGATACGTCGTGGATTCAAGCACGACCAGCGTGCCTTTGTTTAAATGCGGCGCGATGGCTTTGCCGGTCTCGAGGATGTAGGAAATATCGGGCTCACGGTTTTTGTTCAAGGGAGTCGGCACACAGATGATGACCGCCTCGGTTTCCTTCACGCGGGTGAAATCGTTGCTCGCGGAGAGTCTGCCCGATTTCACGTGCTCGGCGATCGTCGCGGATTCGATGTGCTTGATATAACTCCGTCCCTGGTTAAGTGATTCAACTTTGGCCGGGTCGATGTCCAGCCCCAAAACCTCCACGCCCGAGCGCGCGAACTGGAGCGACAATGGCAGACCGACATATCCCAGACCAACAACGGCTATCTTCATATATTGCGTGAGAATTTGTAGGTTATTGGCAATTGATGCAACTCAATCATGTCAGCAACCGTAAAACGACGACGGCAGAACCTGCGATCCGAGACCCCAACCCGGGTCGAATCGGCCGGGATAACGGCCGGCACCCACGGCGGCGACCAACCCAGGTTATTTTCGTGTCCTGCCGCACACAGCCCTGCAGGTTGGGGTCTATCGCGGTTTTCAAGCAAAGAAATTTTTAAAAATCCCCGCGCTTCGCTTCCCCGGAAGCATTTTGCCGGACGCATTTGCGTTCTAGCGCGCGGGGTATATTCGACTCTGTGGATGAGGATGCCAGCAATGATCGGGGCGAAGCACAACGTCTGGGAAGCCCGGACTTGGTGTGGTTGCTTTGCTTCATCGCAGATGGCCTGCTGGCGATTAGGATGCCCACCAGGGAATACACTCGGCGACCGGTGCCGTTTGCCGTGTTTTTAGACAAGCCTGTCCTAAACAATTTTTCAGCAGATCGCATGGATTTTGCCCGGGCCCGAGGTAACGTCATCAATCAGGACAGATGCTAAAAAATTATTGTGCAACCGCAGGTTTAAAAACCTCGAAATCATTGGGTTTTTGCTGATATTCAAATTTCCCCCAGCCGCGCGACGTTTTTCAAAACTCGAAAAAATTCTCATGCCACATTCCATCGCCTTGGCAAGGATTATGCGTAAGCGACAAATGTGATTTATCGAGTAGCAGCACTTTTCCGGCGGGGGCGCATCTTTTCCCACCCTCGTGTCATCGTCGCATTATTTGGGTTAACGCAGGTTTGCGCCTTCGCCACCGGGAGCGTGACTCTGGCCTGGGTGCCCAGTGCGGATAGCAATGTTGTGGGTTACAATTTATACTGCGGAGGAGCGAGCGGAATCTATACCAACATCATTCGGGGGGTCAATACGACGAACACCACGATTTCCGGACTGGTCGATGGTGCCACTTACTATTTTGCCGCCACGGCCTATGATAGCTCCGGTGTGGAAAGTCCTTTTTCAAATGAGGCAACCTATGCTGTTCCACAAGCTGCCGCAAACCAAATGCCGACGTTGAACCCGATTGGCAATCTGATCATCAACGCAAATGCCGGATTCCAGTCCGTGAACCTGAGCGGCATCACTTCCGGTTCGGCCAGTGAAAATCAAACGCTCACCGTCACCGCCGTTTCGAGCAACCCTGGCTTGATTTCAACACCCACGATCAGCTACACCAGCCCCGGCTCCACTGGAACCTTGAACTTCACTCCCGCCATCAACGCCAGTGGAACATCAACGATCACCGTGACCGTCAACGATGGCCAGGCGCTGAACAATTCCATCACCCAAACCTTCACGGTCACCGTCATTGCCGCAAACCAAACGCCGACGTTGAGCCCGATTGGCAATCTGGCCATCAACGCAAATGCCGGATTACAGTCCGTGAACCTGAGCGGCATCACTTCCGGTTCGGCCAGTGAAAATCAAACGCTCACCGTCACCGCCGTTTCGAGCAATCCAGCTTTGATTCCCGCGCCAACCGTTAGTTACGCCAGCGCAAACTCCACCGGCACTTTGCTCTTCACACCCGCCAGCAACGCCAGCGGCACGGCGATGATCACCGTCACGGTCAACGACGGTCAGGCGCTGAACAATTCCATGACCCAAACCTTCACGGTCACCGTTAATGCCGTAAATCAAGCACCGACGTTGAACGCGATTGGCAACCTCACCTTCAATCAAAATTCCGGATTGCAAACCGTGAGCCTGAGCGGCGTCACTTCCGGTTCCGCCAGTGAAAATCAGACGCTCAGCGTCACCGCCGTTTCGAGCAACCCAGGCTTGATCCCAACCCCCTCGGTCAGCTACACCAGCCCGGGCACCACCGGCTCCTTGAGTTTCACTCCTGTTAACAACGCCAGCGGCACGGCAATCATCACCGTCACCGTCAATGACGGACAAGCCCTGAACAACACGGTCTCCCGCACATTCACGGTCACCGTTAGCGCCGTAAATCAGGCGCCGACTTTGAACGCCATCGGCAATCTGACCCTCAACCAAGACGCCGGTCTGCAAGGCGTGAACTTGAGCGGCATCTCTTCCGGTTCCGCCAGTGAAAATCAAACGCTGACGGTGACCGCCGTTTCGAGCAACCCGGCGTTGATCCCCGATCCCACGATCAGCTATTTCAGCCCAAACACCGTGGGATATTTGACATTTGCTCCGGCGAGCAACGCCAGTGGAACCGCGACCATCTCCGTCACCGTCAACGACGGCGGCGCGGCCAATAATCTTGTGACACAAACCTTCACGGTCACCGTCAATGGTGCGGATCAACCGCCGGCATTGAATCAGCCGCCCACATTGGATGCCCCTGCCGATCTGACTATCAACCGGGACTCGGGTCTGCAGACCGTCAACTTGAGCGGCATCTCTTCCGGTGCGGCCAGTGAAAATCAAACTCTCACCCTGACCGCCATTTCGAGCAATCCATCTTTGATCCCCAATCCCACGATCAACTACACCAGCCCGAGCGCCATCGGAACCCTGACCTTTGCACCCGCGAGTGGCGCCACCGGAACGGCAATCATTTCCGTCAACGTCAACGATGGCAGCGAGAGCAATAATATCGTGACCCGCACCTTTGCGGTCACCGTCAATGCCGTGAGCCAGCCACCGACGCTGAACCCGATCAGCGATCTTTACCTGACTAAAAATGCCTCCGTTCAAACGGTGAACTTGACCGGCATCAGTCCAGGCACCGCGGGCGTCAGTTCCAGCACGACCTCCACGACCTCCACGACCTCCAGAACCAGAACATTATCCACCAGCACGTCCCAACAGCTGGTTGTCAAAATCACTGCTGTTTCCAGCAACACCAAACTGCTGCCGAATCCAACCGTCCACTATTCCGCAGGATCATCTACGGGCAGCCTGACCTTTAAACCCGTGAAGAACGCCACCGGGTCGGCGACCGTCACGGTCACGGTCAACAATGGCGCAAAGACCAACAACATAACGACAAGGACTTTCAAAGTAACGGTTTTCGCCACCGCCGCAGCCTTGCAGTCCGCGTTGGTCAAGGCCGCGCCGGCCAAGTTGACAACGGCCGTTCATACCTATGGCCAGTTCGCGTTGGACATCACGGGCACCTCCGGGGCAAAATATATCATCGAAGCCTCCAGCGACATGGTTAACTGGGTTCCAGTCTGCACCAACAGCGCCCCCTTCACCTTCACGGACACCAAGGCGGGACAATTCAGTCAGCGCTACTATCGTTCGGTTTCTGTTCCTCCTGTTCCCTGACCGACAGGGAAATTGAATTTCGTTTGCGAAATGGGCGTCGGTGGCTGCGACACCCTGCCGCAAACAGACGCGGCACCTTCCAAAAATTCGGCGAACTCTCACTGCCATCGTGCGGCGACGAGTTCTCCGCCACCAAAACTGGAAGCCACCCAGCCACGCTGTCCGCCCGCAACCTCCAAAAGGACATTGACCGTGACGAAGCAATCGTGGCCGGGGTTGGAGCTGTTCTTCCGGGCCGAAGCTTGTCATTGCCAGGCATGATGCCCCGGACATCTTCGCAAGACCTCACGAGGACATGAAACAGGCAGCGCTTATAGTTGGCTATTCCGCCGGCCGGAACAGGAATCGGGCGTAGATATAAGCGATCCCTTCATCAATTACTTCCCGAGCTGCCTCGCTGTAACGCCACCAATGTTTTGCGTCATAATCCGGACTCGGAATGGAAATGATGCCGACCTTGACATCCGGGCCCAGTGCTTTCTGAAAAAGCAGCCAGGTGCGGCGGGCATGAGCGTCTTCAGTCAACACATTGAGGTTGGTCACCGCGATCTTCTGCTCGCGGATCCATGACCGCAAGGCGACCGCCGAGCCATAAGTCCGATCCCGGGCCATGACACGCGACGGCACCATATGCACCATCGCTGCCGGGACCCCAAACTGCACCAGTTTGTCCGCGCCAATGCTCGCATAGGTGTGGGAATCGCTGATATACCCACCCTGCCCCTGTATAGGTCCGCCGGTGGCAAACACGCTGATATAGCGGCCATTGTTGAATTCTTTGGCCGCCGCCTCAAAGGTGAAATCATGCACCCAGCCCTCGGCCACGAGCAATTTTGAATCGACCGGTTGTGTCACGGCCAGAAATGAATGCAGATTGAAAAACACCGTCAAGGCCAACGCCACTGTGCCCACGATCAACGTCAGCCAGCCCTTCCACGAGAATCCCCAGCGCGGTTTGCGGTTAAGGAGACCAAAAAACTTGTGCCCCAACTCCCCGGAGGACGATGAGGCCGAAGACGCAGTGTGGAGCGGCAGGTGCATTAGCTATGATACGGCGGCAAAAATTCAAAGATGCAGGCGGTACAAGACCAAACGGAAAGGTTCGGACACCACAAAGCGGCCGTTGCGCAGCCAAACGTCGAATATTATCAGGCAGACAAATCAGAATACACCTGCCGCGTGATTTCGCCCACCTTGGTCCATGAATACCGTTCATTCGCATGCTCGCGGATCGTGTTGCGCCTGACCGGTAAATCCCGATACAGATCACTCGCGAAATAGTTTTTAATCACCGCTGCCAGGTCGGACGAATCTTGCGGCTTGAACACGAACCCGGTCTTGCCTTCGACAATTTCCTGTTTCAAAGCCCCCACGTCAGCCGCGAGGACCGGCAGACCGAAGCTGTATCCTAGAAACAGCACCCCACTCTGAAAGATGTGCGTGTAAGGCAGGATCAAGACATCCGCCGCCTTGAAATAAATCTCCGTCTCCGCATCCGGCACATATTCAATCTTCAAAACGATCTGATCGCGCACCGGACAGGCGTTGATGGTTGCCAGCAACCGGGCCCAATACTCATCACAACCTTTCGGCCGGCCCGCGATGACCAGGCGATAATCCGCAGATTGCCCGGCGACTTCAATAAAGGCCGCCACCAAGTATTCCAGCCCTTTGTAGGGCGCAATATTGCCAAAAAAAAGCAGCGTTTTGTCGCGCTCACCCAGATCCAGCCGACGACGTGCCTGATCCTTCGGCAACATAGTGTTGGGAACCGTGTTGTTGATGCCGAAGGGAATGAGACTGATCCGGTCGGCCGGGATGCCGAAATCCGTCAACAACTCCTGCTTCATTTTTTCCGTATGGACGAAAATATGGTCGCACCAGCGATATTGAAATCTCAAGGTCGCCCGGTTGAGCCACGAATCCCCGCCATCGCGTGCCCGGATGTTCACATTGTGCACCGTGAACACGATCTTTTTACCGAGCAGCCGGTAATACGCCATCAACAGGGTGCGGTCCAGATACTCGAACTTGTTGTTCCAGAGGATGTGAAAGATGCTGGGCTGCGCGGTTGCCGCGTAGCGCAGCAGCCGGAAATAATAAATCAGCACCCGTGTCATTTTTTGCAGCAGGCCGGCATTCTCGCGCTGATCCCGCAAATTCAAAAACCTCACCTGTGGCTGGCCGTGCAATTCCGGGCTGTCCACCTCGTCACTGCCGATGAAATCAAACATGAGTCCCTGGGAAATCAACGCGGACGCCAGTCCGAGCGCGTAAGGCCGGTCCCGTCCGGCGGTCAGGATGGCTACATGGGCGGTTGAGGGTTGAGGGTTGAGAGAGGACGGTTTGACCATGTCAGGTTGACTCGGCATATCTCTGGGCACTTGACCTTGGCCAGCGGAGCCGCTGGATGGAGGTCTGGAAGGTTCGTGCGTGGCAGGCATCAAGTTGGTGGTAGAAATAAAGGAGGAGAATTTGCCAAGGCAGCCGAAGTGACGAGGCTCCATTCAATTTCCGTTTTTTGGAACGGGCCTTCTGACCCCGGCGGCTTCGGTTGAAGGCCGTGGCTCAGCTTCGCTTCCGTCCCGGAATTACGCGCCGACACAGATGCGCGAGCAGCAGGCTACCCCCGCCCAAACCCAGCAGCCGGTTGACCGAAACTTCCGGCACGGCGGTCACCATGAGGTCGGACACATAAAACGATTCGCCATTATCACCATATGCCGCTAATTGCATCGCAGTGATAGGAGCTGTGGCTATAACAGTGAAATCAATAGTGCCACTGTAAAAATTTGGATCAGAAAAAATCAGACCAAACGGATCAAATCCAAAACTGTTATCGCCGAAAGATACAGAAAACCAATCTACATAGGGGGTGTGCGCGTTAAAACTAAGGTCAAAACTTATTTGGTAGCTTGCGCCCGGCGTAGTATCGAGGTTCCCAGTCAGGCTGGGAGTAGTGTGAGAAAATATTACTGCTCCATTTTGAACGTCAAAACCAACAGAATTGGAAGACCAAATATTGACACCTTGATTTGGGCTAAGACCATTCAGCGTTTGGGGCGTCCAATCATAGAGATTCACCAAATTCTCCTGGGCGTGCCCGCCGGATTGAAATCCACCCGCGATTGCCAACAAAATGACATTCTGTAACAACTTGCTGATTTTCATAACGATTACCTGCCCGCTGCTTTTCTGCCACCTTAGAGAACCCGTTGCGTAAAACAAGCTTGAATTTTTCAAGTTTCAAAATTTCCAGATGTCCGCATATTGGGGGGAACGGCGGCAATCATGCCCCCTGCCCGGCTCCAACCGATTAGACTCCCACTGCCGCGTTGTTGGCGGCTCGCAGTTGATCCATCACCGCTGTGCAAACTTCTTCCAGGCTGATGGCTGTCGTGGCGCGCGGATCCAGGCCGCGATGGAAAAAAAATTCCGCCAGCAGCGGTGACGTGATCTTCCGCATGATGCCGTAGTCGTATATTTCCCAGGGGCTCGTGCAGTTGAAAATCGTCACGCAGCGCACGTCCGTCCCCAGGGCGAAGTGCATGGGCAGACTGTCGCCGCTTACCAGCAACCGATGCTGCGCCACATCCCCAAGATGCTCGAGCAGCGTCGCGCGCTCGGGCAGCATATTCACGGTCAGGCCGTTTTTCTCGAGTTCGGCTTGCAACTCGGTGTAATAAGCCCAGTTCTTCATCGGCCACACCGCGCCGGCTTTGGGGGAGATGGCCACATCGCCAACCAGAGATGTCTTCGCCGGTTCCGGGAGCAGATATTTTTCGCCGGTAAACTTGAGGCCCAAACCGTCAAAAACCAAATCCTGATAGGTGCGGTGATTTTCCAGTTTGAGTTTATCCGCCGCCGCTTTGCCGAACCGGCTGATGAGACTTAAGTCAAACCAGCCCCGCGAATCGTCGGTATAAACCAGCGCCCCTGAACCATCGAAGCGGGCGCCGAATAGTTGTTTGAACTTCACCTGCGGCAGAAACTGGGCTACCTCCAACGTATCCTCCAAGTTAATGACCAGGTCATACTCCGTATCCGCAACCCGCTGACGCTCTTCCCAGGAAAACGCCCGAACCTCCCGGGACAATCTGTGCAACAGGGAAAGGTTTTTGGCGGCGGTGATCCATGTCACGATACCGTCCAGCCGGTGCAACAACGGGGTGGTCCGCACCACGTCACCAGTCGCGCCGAGTTTGATGATCAATATGTTCATATGTTGTTTAAACTATCGCCGGGGATTTGGACTTGTTCCTCGACCAGTCATAGATAAATTTATCAACGGTCCGAATGGCGTTATTCTTTATGTTGGGAATCAAATCCTGTGTGCGTTTGGCCAGTTTCCAGCCCAGGATCTGCCGGACCATTTCGTAATGGGGAAGTAATGGGGGCTTGGACAAGGTTCCGCCCAGTTCTTCAGCCATGGCATAAATCTGTGCCAGCATCTCTTTTTGGTCCGGATAATAATAGATGAGTCGGTTGCGCAGGAATGTCACGCACGCCTTCCGGCTCCGTTCCGACTCCTCCAAAGATCTGAATACGGCAATGCACCGACGCGTTGATTCCAGCATGGCACGTAATGAAGCAACCGAACTCTCCCGGCTGTAACTAAAGCTCGCGGTATTGCCGACCCGCCAATAGGATTTTGCGGTGGGCACAAAAACGATTCCGCTGGAGGCAGCCACCACCCGGCAGAAATATTCCCCGTCATCATCCGGCGAACGTAGGTCCAGCCACGGCCCGGCCCGCTCCGTCAGCTGGCGGCTGACCAGCCAGCAAGTCGTGTGCAGCCATTCATCCTGTTCAAATTTTGTATAGAAATAATCCAAGGGGCTCAGGTCCCGCAAGAGTGGCCCAGTTGCGATCCTGCCCCGATCTGGGCAAAAGTAAAAAGTGCTGAAGCTGCCGGAGAACAGCCGCCGTTCATCACCGATTTTCTGAACGTGCTTCATCTGCTCGCTGATTTTGTCGGTCGCCAGCAGATCGTCATGATCCAGCCATTGCAGATAGTCGCCTTGCGCATGCGCCAACGCCGTGTTCCGGGCCGCCGCGCCGCCGGCGTTCGGTTGATCCACAATTTTCACCCGGGCCGATTCAAACCGTTTGACGATTTCCAAGGTGCCATCCCGGGAGCCGTCGTTCACCACGATGACCTCCTTATTGCCGTAGGTCTGACCGATGGCAGCCTCAAGGGTCTGCTGGACCCAGCGCTCCGCGTTGTAGGCGGGTATCAAGATGGATACGAGCGCGGCCATATCATAGACTTTCTACCACTGGGGTGAGGGCATTCTTTTGAGTTCGATATCGCCGGAGGATGTCCCACGCTTTGGTCAGGGCGGGCAACCGGAACCACCAGCACAGCAAAACATAGCTCGCCATTCCCAAACCGACATCCAGACACAGTTCCAGAGCGGGGTGGGTAATCGACAGGAATTTCAGGGACAGAATAAATAATCCCATGAGCAAGGCGCAGCCGATGTATGGGAAACTGTCGCGCAGTTGCGCGCTAAGCGGATACCGAAGCGGTTTGCCGATATAGTGGCAATTTAAGCCATAGCTGACCAACCCCATGGCAATTTGGCCAAAGATGAATGGATAAATACCCACGAACAGAAGGGGCAGAGCCAACAAGCAAACCGCCTTCTTGATCAGCAGCAACCGGAGATAAAGTTTGGAGTGCCCCTGCGCCAAAAGCACACTGCCACTGATGGCGTGCATCGGGTAGAGCACCCAGACCCCGCCCAACAGTTGCAGGAAAGGAACGCACGGTTCCCATTTCTCGGTCAGCAGCGCCAAAACCAACGGATGCGCGACGACAATCAAACCGACCGCCGCTGGATAGCTGACAAAGGCCAGCATTTCCACGGCGCTTTTCAACGCTCTTTGCATTCGTTCCGGGCTGTTCTTGATGGTGGACAGGACAGGAAAAGCCACGCTGCTGACAATGGACGAGAAATTGGACATGGTCATGCTCCACAAACTATCGGCCCGGGAATAAAAGCCGAGCATCGTGGGTGTAAAAAGTTTGCCAATGACCATCACATTCAAATTGCTGAATAGACTCTCGGTGATGGTCGCCAGCAGCACCCGGGAACCGAAAGGCGCGACCACTTTGATGGCGGCCCATTTAAAGTGGGCGCGCGGATGCCAAACGGCATAAGCCCAAAGACTGAATAATTCCGTCAACTGCGCGGCGAGCGACTGGCCGACCAGGCTCCAGACCCCGAATTGATTGAGCGCCAGCACCACACCCACCATGCCGGACACCACCGTGCTGAACACGCTGATATGGGCCAGGCGTTTGAACTGAAGCCGCTTGAGCAACAGCGCGCTATAGACGAGTCCACAGGAACTGATGACGAAATTCAGAGATAGGGTCGGGATGATATGGAGCAATTGCGGTTCGTGGTAAAAGTCCGCCACGAATGGTGCGCACAATGATAACGCGATGGCACAGCTCACTCCGGCGATGATGTTGCAAAAGAAAACGGAACTGCAAACCACGTCATCCACCTCCTCGCCCTGCACGAGTGCGTTGGAGAATCCACCGTCAATCAGCACCTGGCCAAAACTGACAAACACCAACACCAGCGCTATCAACCCAAACTCATGCGGCGTGAGGATCCGGGCCAGAATGATGGAGACTAAAAATCGCGCCGCCTGCACGGAGTAACGTTCCACCGCCCGCCAGCCGAAACCGGAAATCGCTTTTGCTTTTAGATTGTCCTCCATTTCAAACTTGAAAAATCCGGCCATCAACCGACGTGAAAATTGAAGTCGTAGTTGCCGCGGTAAAACGCCCGGATTTTTTCGGCATACTCCTCATACCGGTGGTGCTTTTTGAGGAAGTTGAACAGGGCGCACTGGCATTCATTAAACGCCTCCGGATTATTGAGTCGTTCCAGCATCCCGGGGAGATCCCGCTGCATCTGTTCATAACTGTCGAAGACCGTCGGCAGCTGCTTATATTCGTCGGGGAAAAATTCGTCGGTGTAAACGGCAAAACTGATGCCGCCGGAAAACACGGTTTCCAGGAAATACCAGTCCAATCCCTCGCCAAACGTCACCAGCCATTTGGCCCGTTCGATGGTGGCTTTATACTGGCCATAGGTAAGATCGCGGATCACCTGGATTTGCAGGGCCGGCAGTTGTTGCTGAAGTTCTGCCAGAATCGCAGCTTTCATGGGGTGCTCGTCTTTGGAGGCAGTCAGCAGATCCATCTTGTCACCAAAAGCCCGGCGGCGGTAATACTCGGGACTACAGCGGGTGGAAAGGTAGTGCAGCGGGATCCGGTATGCACGCGCCACCTCCTCGGTGCAGGAGCGCTTGTGGCCGATACACATGGTCACTTGCGGCACCAGCCGTTTGAGTTCGTCCACCGCCTCCGGCCCCGGCATCTTCTGGTTGTTCTGGTTGACAATGTTGACATGGAGCTTGTCGATGGCACTTAGGCGCTTTTTTCCGGCGCGACGAAGTTCCGCCGGCAATTCCGTCACGAGCAACTCAGGGACGTTGATGATCAGATGTTGCACCTGTTTGAAATGCGAAAAAACCTGGGACAAGCGAAACACCGTGATGTCGTTCTCAAATTCAGTGTGCTGCAAAATCAACGGGGTCGAATCCAGCGTCACCATGATGACCTGATAGGAGGATAACTCAGGCAGCTTTTTCGCCTCCTCAAACATGGACGCGATCGAAATCAGACCGCCGCTGATCTTTTCCTTGCCAGTGATCCAATCGGCACCATCGACAATATAAACGACCACGTTGCGACCTTTGGAATCATATTGCTCGCCGATCAGCGCATCCTGATTTCGGCGGATATGTTTCTCCCGGACAAATCTCCGCCGCTGGCTCGGACGCAGCAACAGTCGGAAGCCAGTCAGGAGTGACGAAGGACAGTGCTTCCCCAAGAATGTTTGTGAGAACTTCATCGAGGGATCAAACGGGGCGGGTCACAATATACAATATGCTTTCCCGCAGGATGGCTAACGGATCCAATTTTTCGGCGCCAAAATGGGAAACTCCCAACTCGGTCACTTTGAAGCCGGCTTCCTGAAGCCGCTCCAAAAAAACCTTCTTCGAGTAAAGCCGCACATGATCGTGCTGGCCAAATCGCCGCCAACGTTCCCCTTCATCCGTGACGGACGGATCCTCGTCCACCTTATCCACGTCCAATGCCACCGGCACCATCACGATTCCGGATCCGCCGGAGCTGGTCACGCGAAACAATTCCCGCAGTGCCTTCCGGTCGTCATTGACATGCTCCAGCACGTGCGAACAGATGAAAAAATCAAACTGTCCGTCGCGATAAATGTGCATATCCATCAGGTCCACTTGATCATCAACGTTTGGATCAAACAAATCCGCCGTCCGATAGGTTCCTGAATGAGTTTGCATTTTCCTGCGAATATAGGTGGAAAGGCAACGCACCGGGGCAAAGTCCACGATCCGGATCCGATCGGCCACGTGATTCTTGGCCAGCAGTTCATCCAGATACAGGGCATAGAGCCGGTCATGATCCGTCGCCCCACAGAAGGGACATGAGTATTCCCGTTCATTAAAGGTCTCCTGTTCATGGCAAAACCCATGCTTCAGTTTGTTGGCCACCGTTCCCGGATGGACTGCCGACAGCGGCAAGAAATGGCCGACACGGTGACCGCAGACATTGCAGTGGTATTTGCCGAATAGAGATTGCGCCTGCCATAGCGCCATGCGTCCCCTTCGCCGCAGAAATCGCAAGGCACGGGGCATGAAAGGTGGCGGGGAGTCCGCAGCGGTTTGCGGCAGAGATTCGTGAACTGGTTGCGGGTTGGTCATTTCAAGTTAATGGCTTACATCATACAAAACCGTGCAAGTTGTCAATCGGCAGATGGCTTATCAAAACTAAATCCGAGGTTGTTCGCTGCTCCTCCAGTTAAACATTTCCATCTCTCACCCGATAATCCGGCAATCTGCCAGTCGCTTCGATGATTCTCGAAGTTTCGGTCAATTTCCGTACTGAAACTCGCGCACGGCCGCGATCACCCGATCCTGATCACCTTGGCTCAGACGGTTGTGAAAGGGCAAACGGACCAGCCGGTCGCTCTTGTCTTCGGTCACCGGACAAGCCCCCACCCGGCCACCCATGCGCTGGCCCATGGGGGAAAGATGCAGCGGCACGTAGTGAAATACGCTGAGCACATCGCGCGACTTCAGAAATGCGATGAACGCCTGGCGTTCTTCCAACGAGGGCATGAGCAGGTAATACATGTGGTAGGCTTGCTCGCAATGAGCAGGCACCACGGGACAGCCAATTCCTCGTTCCTGCGCCCAGCCACGGAGGTTGTCATCGTAATATTGCCAGATGCGCTGCCGGCGCGTCTGGATGGCCGGCCATTCTTCCAACTGCGCATAGAGAAAGGCCGCCAGCACGTCGCTCATCACATAACTCGACCCGATGTCCACCCAGGTATATTTGTCCACCTGTCCGCGAAAGAATTGTTTACGATTCGTCCCCTTTTCACGAATGATCTCCGCCCGCTCCAGCAGGCGCGGATCGTTGATGAGCAGCGCCCCGCCCTCACCGCAAGTGATGTTCTTGGTTTCGTGAAAACTTTGCGTGGCCAGGCAACCGAACGTCCCCAGCCAGCGGCCCCGGTATTTGCCGAACAACCCGTGCGCATTGTCTTCCACCATCGCCACGCCATGCCGGGCGGCGATCTCGCCGATCGCATCCATCTCACAACCCACCCCGGCATAATGCACCGGCACCACAGCCTTGGTCCGCGTACCAATGAGTCCCTCCAGTTGCCGCTCGTCCAAATTCAACGTGTCGGGCCGGATATCGGCGAAGATGATCCGGGCGCCGCGCAGCACGAAGGCATTCGCCGTGGTGACAAAGGTAAAGGAGGGGACGATTACCTCGTCACCAGGCTGGATATCGAGCAGCAGGGCTGCCATCTCGAGCGCGTGCGTGCAGGAGGTGGTCACCATCGCCTTGGGCACGCCCAGCACCTGCTCCAGCAATGCATGGCACTTTTTGGAGAATGTCTGATCGCCGGCAATCTGGCCGACGGTCATTGCTTGAAAAATATATTCCAGTTCCCGGCCCAGCAGTGAAGACCGGTTGAATGGGATTGAATGATGTTCGTTCATTTGATTCTGGCTTATCGTTCTGGCCTGGCCGCTAACGTAGAGTCGGATACCACTTGTGATACCAGAGCTGCCGGTCCCGGCTGAGGAAGCCACACTGCTGGTAAAGCCGCTGGGCGGCCACATTATCTCCCGAAGTAACGACCGTCACCACATCCATGTCTTGGCTCCGGAACCAGCGCAGGGCGGCCAAAACAAGATTTTTTCCAATGCCCCGACGACGGGCCAACGGACTGACACCGACCAAACCGATCTGCCCCTGCCGACGGGCCGCATCCCGATAGCAGGAAATATATCCCACCGGCTGATCGGTCTCCGAAGCGGCCACCCAGACATGTTGGGCACGCCCTTGAGTATCCGCAGTGATCCAAGTCGAATAGAGGTCTTCCGCCCGTTGTCGCGGAAAATTTGCATCTTTGAAAAAACGCGCATCCTCATGCACTGTCCGAGCGATCGTCTGCAATCCACCCAGATCACCGGCTTGAAAGGGCCGGAGACTAATGCTTACCGATGCATCGGAAGGAGCCGGGAGAGGCGAATTATTCAGGCCACACTCAAAGGTGACCCGGATATCCACCAGCGCGAAACCAAATTTTTCAGCCGTTTTGATGGTGACCGTGTCATCCGCCCGGGCGAGGAAATACAGGCCCCGAATCTGATGACTGCAGTTCCAGTCATCAATCTGCGCACCTGCTCTTCGTTCAGCGTTTCGCGGCAAACGCGGGCGATGCGACAGTGGAAGAACTCGGTGTCCCACGGCAGCAACTCACAAGGTGCAACGCAATGCACGTTCATGTATTAGGCAGCAGGACGTTGGGCCACCACCCGAATGATCAATGGCGCCAACTCCTCTCTGGTATGATCTCGATATGGTGCCGCATAGACGGCCGGATCAATAGTCGTGGGCGCTACCCTGCTAAGCACGTCGAATTGAAGTATTCGCAAACCGGCCTGCATGAAGATTTCTTTCCAAGACCCGGCGAGCAACCGGTTGCAAAACACCTCGCTCTTCCATTCCCCCTGAAGTATCTGGTCGATACCGCGCCCGTCGCCGTATTTTTCCGTCTTACGCCGGTAATCTGCCTCGCTCCAACGCAAGTGGTCCAAAGGATGTGTTCCGGCGTGATTGCGCAAGTCGATGTTATGCACGGTCAGACCTCCGGGTTTTAGCACGCGGCACATCTCCCGCACCGCATCCAACGGCCGGTCGAAATGTTCCATCGCGGCACAGCTGTATATCAGGTCGAATTCATCTTTGCCAAAGGGCAGCTTATCAGCAGAAACGGGAGCATGATACTCGATTCTTCGGAACAAGGCGTCAGCATCAACCTCCTCCCAAAAATCAATCTGACGCACGTCCGGGCAACTGTCTTGGATGGCGGAAGGCATCCACCATTTGAACCCGGCCACGCAGGCGAGGTAGTTCTTAAGGATGCGGTAAAACTCTGGATTGGGATCAACTGGAGCTATGTCCACCCCTACGACCCGGTCAGCCCCGCCCGCCAGAAAACAGAACAGGGCTCCCAAATTGGATCCGGGGCCAATTTCCAGGACGCGACGGGCACAACCTTGGTGCCGGCGCAGGATCTGATCAACGTCCCTATATGTGTGAAAAGCATAGAAGGGCGAGGTTTGCTCATTGATCTGCCCTCGCAGCCTGTCGGTAAGATGTCTCCAGTAGGCAAATTCTCCGCGGCGCTCGTCCGGCACCAGGCCGCGAACTGCAAAATATTCCTTCAGCAGAGACCGCGTATGACCTGCGAAGGGCCGACGCAAAAACTTTAGCAGATATGTCAACGAGTTCATAATTACTGATGCAGCCATAGGAAGCCCGAACTGTTGATCAGTTCACGCGGATTCACAACTTAGATTGAGCAGGTTGCCCTTCAGGACTTGATCCAATATCGGCCCGGTTGGTCAATGTGATGGAGATAATCCGAGATCTTATGTTTTCTGCCTGAACTCGGCAACCGCTTTGCGGCAACCTTCGTAGGCGCCATAATTGTCAATAATCACGAATCCACCCGGAACGACCTTGTCGTAGAGAAATTCCAGACAGACCCGGGTCGAGTCATACCAGTCTCCGTCCAATCGCAAAATGGCGATCTGAGAAATCTGCGAACTATCTTTCGGCATGGTTTCCTGAAACCAGCCCTTAAGAAAATGCAGGAATCCAGGGTCGTAGCCAATTTCCTTTGTCAGCAACTCCCGATTCCCTTCGAGCGATCCCGGGCCGCCAAACGAGTCGTAAATGCCAGTCAGCGGCCTCAGTTTTCCATCGGCTGCGCCCGACTGGCTCCACTCTCTTGCCTCGCGAATTGCCTTCTCGCCATCAACTTCGGCGTCGGGTTCACAGATCTCAGTGAACGCATCAAAGAGATGAATATTCCTGGGCGAATTCCCGACTCTAGATTCGCCAAAGCCATGAGAGCGACCGCTCCACCTTTCCACACTCCGCACTCGACGAAATCACCGGGGATCGCGTTTCGTTCGCAATGCACCACCTGCTGATAGAGCGTGACCAGCCGTTCCCGAGATAGCATCGTGTAAGCTCGAACCCGGCGAATTAACTCTTCCGCAGCGTTTTCCATGTCGAAACCCAGACTGCGCGACGCTCCTTTTTTCTGGATCTCATAACCCAGCTGTGCGACCGCTTTCTTTATTAGACGTTTAATCATGCAAACGCTTGGTTTTGACCTTACTTGACTTGCCGTTAACGACAATGGGTGTTTTCCAGAACACCTCAAACGACAGATATTTCACCGCACACTTCAATCCTCACATCACACTTGGCCCGTGACAGCCACAATCAATCTTCACAAAGATGGCTTGCCATAAGCCCGCACAACTGTTTCAGAATGCACGCTGCGGGTCCAACGCGCGTTGGAATTTTCGCCTTTACATGAACGAACGCAACTTGAATCAAAGTTCAAGGCATTCAGCGTCTGCTTATCATTATCCGACCAATGAAGGTGAATTTAGAAGATGGAGTACGGCGTTTGCTCTGCTTTGGTTCCCAAATCATCGGTCACATCCGGTTAAAAATATTTCGCTGGGCTTCGCACCGAGAAGCAGTCTGAACCCAGCCCTGCTCTTCGGTAATTGGCCCGGCCACAACCGGGCAACGTTTCACTTATACCAAGGAATCATTACCAGAGGACTAGTCCAGCGGCAATGGTCTTTTGCCGGAGTGACAAAATCACCGAGGCGGAATCGCAACTAAACTACTTGGTGGTAGAACAATAGTTGGCGGCGTAGAACCACTTCCACCTGCTAACGTCTGCAACGGATGCGGATAGACCAGCGGCTTATACACACTTGCCGCAGGGATGGTGTTATTGAAATAATCACGGCCCGCCTTGACCAGATTGATAAGGTTAATGGCACACTCCGGCGCGGTGACAAAGTCGTCAAAATTCCGTGGCAATCCATTCAGGGTGTTGCCCCAAAAATACATGGGCCACACGACTGGATTATTTACAAAGTTGGTGGCGGTCAGCGGATAAGAGATGACAACGCCCTCCTGCTGGTTGGCCGGATAACCAAACGCATTGGTTCCGTCCAGCGCGTTGCGAAGGTAAAGAGTGGTCGCGTTCAAACCTGTGGCGATAAACTCATGGCCGAAGGTGAATGGTAACATGTTCGCGTTGGTGTAAGTCACGCCCGCTCCCGGCCCAAGATTAACAGCATTATAAAGGTTCGTGAGGGTCTGCGCGGCGGTGGCGCCGATTTTAACATACCGATTGCCGCCATATGGCAGTCCGATGATGCTGGTTTTGAAATAATAAGTGGAGAACCCCAGCGCGGCATATTGCCCATCCGTCGGATTGCCGCTGAAGGTTTGCCCTTCACCTAGCGGATAATTGGTGGTGCCGTTGAAATTAATGATGTAAGGGTCGCCGGGAACACCAAGCGGGAGACAACCGGTGACAGACGGATATGGGTGTTGGAAAGGACAGGCGCGATAATAACCCAACCCGATAAAGGTGCCGATTATGCCACCGTAAACCTTGTTTGAAAACATCACACCCGACCCGCCACGCCAGACTGCAAAGGCCGCACCGTTGCCCCAGTTTGTGAACACATTTTCATACACCTCCCAGGTGCGAATCGATGAGTCGCCGGAGTCATAGCCATGCCCGCCGATGGGGGAATAGCCATCGCAAAAGTTGTGCCGGAAAACCACTTGAGCACCGTTGTAAGAATCAAAGTAGCCGTTGCCCTCGGCAGTGGTCTTCATCGTGCAATCTTCGATGCACAACACGTTGAGTGTTCCAATTGGATTGCTGTTTGTCCAGGCATTCGCCACCGCCCCCTCGGGACTAAACATCTGAGCGTAGCCCGGTGCAGCTACAAAATTGCAATGGTCAATCAGCCCGTAAGAATTGTGAGTCCGTCCCGCTCCGGCGGTGATGCCCCGTCCAATAACATTCGTCATCTGGATATTGTAGATACGAAACATTCCAGCGAAATCATAAGCCGGATGGCCAAACATCAGACAGCCTCCCTGACCATTTCCGGTAGCTCCAACGATGTTCAGGTCGCGCATGACGAACACGTTTGTCGAACTGGTAATGACCCAAATCATTGCACCCAGCCCATTTGCTGAACGCAACGTGGTTAGATTGGTTCCCGACCCTGCAATGGTGAAGCTGATGTTGCGATTGATGAGAATACTGTTATTGATGACACAGTCACCGGGGCCAATCAACACGGTGTCGCCCTCGTTTGCCGTCGCCAGCGCATTTGTGATGGCAGCATAGTTACATGAGACATTATTCGTCACTGCCAGTGAGGAAAAGCCGATAAGACAAATAATGGGGAAAAACAATTTGGGTAAATCTCGTATTCTCATGGAATCATATCAGATTTTTATCTTAACAGCAGAACAGATGCCACGCAACCAGAAGCTTCATATTTGCATGGTTCTTTAACATTTTTCAACGAATAATGAGAGGTCCTAAAATAAAGGTGATTCATTTCTAGCCAGTCCTGCATATTTTGTGTCCGGCAGATGTGCATGAATTCTGCCGAGAAAAACCAAAACCCTAGAGCGGCCTTCCCCCGAATCAGATGCCAATCAGATTCCGTTAGCCATTGGCGCGCAATCATCTGCTAATTTTTCGGTCACTTCCTTCTGGAGGAACGGTGCGTTGGCGGCGACGCCGTAAGCCGCCATAATCCATATCAGGAACCCGACGGTATTCGACCGGTCAAATGCGACTTCTGTATAATTATAGAAAAGACAGCTAAAAAAAAGCGCCAGGAACAGATGACCAAAAGCGGAATGTCCCGACAGTTGCTTTACGGCGTTTCGACCCGCTGAATACAGGATAGCCAGAAGAAGGCAAACACCAATCATCCCGCTGTCCACGTAGGTTTGTAAATACCCGTTATGAACGTGAGAGAGATGACTTTGAGCAACGAGCGGCTCATTTGAAAAGGTCAGCAAGGTGCTGGAAAAACCGCTGCCAAACAAAGGGTTGGTGCCCAAGTGTAGCGCCCAATCCCAGATTTCAGTCCGATTGGTCAAGTCGGCGTCGCGGCCAAAGGTGCCGGCAATTGCCCCCCGGAATCCTGGGTTCAGGGTCATAATCAACATGACGGCAGCAATCCCGGCAAAGCACCACTCAACGTTTTTGAGATTAGCCTTGGCCATTTGCAACCGGCTGCCAAAGAGGATCACGACTCCCAAAATAAAGCAGGCCAGAGAGGTCGAACTTTGAGCAAGGGACAAAAGCCAGAGAGACATTGAAAGCACGAGCAAATCCGGCCACAACAGCCGCAAAGTCATGGACCGGCCCCGGCGTCGGTAAACATCCATTATTTGCCAGAGCAACAGCAAGCCGCTCCACATGGCCAAAAGGCCGAGCGAATTCTTATTGTTGGTCGCCCCACAGTAACCGGTCTCCCATGTCCACTCATTGTAATAGCGGCCCAGATCGGGATAATACTTAACAAAAAGAGCCGAAAGGGGAACAAGCACATAGGCAACGCGTAGCAGGACCCAACGAAAGGCTTCAATGGGATCAGCCTCGGTCAGAATGACGAGAACCATCACCACATCGCCCACATCCCGAACCCACCGCTTAAACGAAATGAAGGTATAATCGGACCAGAGAGTGCTCAGCAGCAGATAGAGGTAAAAGATGATCAACCACCGGCATTCTCTAGTGACAACCGGCCAGTCAATGCGCCGCCTTGCTAGAATCACCATTGCGGCTGCCATAAGTATCAGATCAATATTCCGATCAATGGCATTTCCATCTGAAGCATCGCTGGATGACGATGCTGCACTCCCGCTCGCCAGCCAAAAGGCCACCATCCTCGAAGCCCTGATGCCGACCCAAATAAATGGGATCCAAAGTGCCCGAGAAACTCCCTCCGCATCCTTGGCATGACGACGTAAGAGCCAGACAATGAAAGCAAGGTAAACAACAGTTGCCAGAATGGGAGGCATATCGAATTTTATCTTAAGACTTGGAAATCAAACACCGATCAATACTGATGAACACGTATGACTGAGGGCGGAGGAGCTTTAACTGAAACGTTCAACAGCCAACATTCAATAGTCCTTGAGGCCGGTGACGACGCACAGCGGCGTGGCTCTTTGTTTCCCGCCGCACTTCAAACTCCGCGGGTATCCCTGTTTTCCGCATCCAAGTTTATCCGCGTCCATTCGTAGTTCAGAATTTTAGATTCCACGGCAGCGCGGGCAGCGCCGCCACCGTGTCAGCCATGGTGGCGTTTCAAAGTGTCCCGGACCCGGTCGCCAAGAGGCAGAAGCCAGCGCACGACCGCATTCGGATAGGCATCAAATTGGCCCAAAAGCTGAACTTCGCGTCCATGCACACCCGCCAGCTGGGATTTGAACTGGTAGCCACCCGGATTTTTGAGCGGATTGATGCCGTTCAAATCATAGCACCGGCAACCCTGCGCCTTGACCCATTCCAGCATCCGCCAGTGCGTCAGATAGGAGGCGTAGGTTTTGATCCCACGATTGCTGGTGGCCCCAAATAAATAAATCCCAGTATCCCCGAGTGCCGAGCAGATGCCGCCGGCACAGACTTCGCCTTCCACTTTTGCCAGAAAAACCCGCACCTTCTCCGTGGGCGGCAGCGTCGCCTGGGCGATCCGGCATTGATCCGGCCCCGTAAAGTTGACCAGTTGTTTGCGATCCACCATTTCGCCAAAGATGCGCCGGAAATCTCCGAACAATTCATCGCTCTCGCCTTCGATCATCTCCAAGGGTTGCTTGCGCGACTTATTAAGGTGATAACGCCATTTCTGATGGAACCCGCGTTGCAGCTCATCTAGGGCTGGTTCCAGATTCATCAGTATGGTGCGGCGCTGCGGCGCCTTCTCGCGGAGGGTATAACCCTCCTCCGCCAGCAGACTGCGAATCCCGGAATGATCGGATTCATTTAGATTCGGCACGAGGCGGACGACTAGTCCCCGCCGGACCGCGTATTCTGCACGGATGACCCGGACGGCCTGCCGGAAGATTTCCACATCCGCCACCCCATCGCGCCGCCGCCACAGTGGTCCCCACAGAATATAAGCCACACCCAGGGGCAGCCCGGGGATTTTGGCGATGCGCACCTGCACCAAGGCCACGACCTGCGCGCCCCGTTTCAGCACCAGACGGCTGACGTTGGCCCGGCCGCTCCGCACCACCCCGTAAGGCCAGGTCTGGTAAAGATTGGCGTCGGCAAACTCCGCCAGAATCCCGCTCCATTGCTCCGCATCAAGCGTGTCCACGGCGGACGAGAACGCCGTGCTTGCTGCTCCGGCAGATACCGTTGGGATCGTTGTGGTCGTCAAAGTCATTCGGCTGTGTCGTTCAATCCGGTTCCGCAAAAAGTCGCCAATTTCACGCCCGCAAATTGCCGGACAAAATCGTCACTCATCAAATAATCATATTCCACAGAATTGTGCGGATGTGTCATGAGTTCGACTGTGGCGACTTTGGACATCTCCAATACCCGGTCCAGTTTTTTTGCCAGCAACGATTGGCGGAGACAAAAGAAACCGTCGGTCACGCGATACCGGCGTTGCAGCCGTTGATCCACCCAGTGCCGGTAGGTGCGATTGAGCCACCCTTTCTCGCCGCGATTAAAAGTGAAGCTCCGACGCATCTGATAGCCCGCCGGAATGATCCGGTCCATCAGCAGATTGGTGCACAGGTGCCGGTGCCGATGGCCATCCACATGGGAGGGTGGCCGGCCGTAAAGCCGGATAAATTCCGCTTCCTGCGCCTGATAGACCGAGCGGAAGCAGGATCTTAAAAGCGGGTGGTAGAGCAGCAGCGCGTATTTTTTCCGTTTCAGGAAACGGGCGATGGCGGCATGCTGACTCACGAGCGCCGGCGGCACATGGGGAGCCGTGAACGCTTCATCCAGATTCAAATGCAACCCGACATCCAGACCGGCGCGGCGCGCCTCCCCGGCCGCCCTTTCAGAGTCCGCCATGAACATCATGGCCGTGGCCGCGGTGATCCGGCCCCGGGCATGACACGCCAGCGCGGCGTCCGTTTCCGGGCGCGACCTACCCAGATCATCGGCATTCACAATGATCATGACTCGGCGACCGGTGTGGGAGGCGGCGGAGCCACCACTGACGGATTCGGGATGGCCACCTGTTCGAAGATGGCATCCATGATCCGCGAGGTCCGCAATATCTGGTCATACGGAATGGGCACCGGGGCACCCTCCAGAATGGAACGATAAAAAGCCTGGATGAGATATTTTTTACCCGCATCCATGTGGAAGTCGCTCGCGAGAAACAGCCGGCCATTGCGCAGCAGATTCCGCAGATGCTGTCCGGCCAGCGTCAGATGCGGGATAAACTTTTCCGCATAACTCTTGTAACGGCTTCCGCGTAATTTGATCAGGGTCTGCTGGTCCTCGTCCATCACCAGTCCGTTCTTGGGACCATAGACCCGCAACAGATGGATGCCGGGGCGCATTTGCGTGGAGAAGGTGAAATAGGCGGTAGTGCCCGTTTCGTCGGTGATGATGACCCGCAGTTCATCCACGAGCTCCCGTTCGTCATATTTTTTCAGGAACCGGCTCGGGAATCCCACCACCTGAACAGCGGGCCGCTCACCGACGAGATATTCGGCGATCTTGGCAATGCCATGACTGACCAGATTATGCAGCAAACGACCCGGCAATTTGCGAACCCAATGATTTTTGTCGCTCATCAAGGCACTCACGTAGGCACCCTCCCCCAGCTCATAACACCAAGTGCTCTCCACATGCACGGCCGGACCGCCCAGATAACCGCCCTGCACCAGCTGACGCATCTGCTGCATGGCGTGGCTGAATTGTTCATCGTGGCCGGCCGTCAAACGGAGCCCTTTTTGTTCCGCCAAGACGACCAGCTCCTCCGCTTCCGATGTGTAGAGGGTGAAGGGTTTTTCTACATACACGTGACACCCCGCCTCCAGGCATTGCCAGGCGATCGCGAAATGGCTCTGGGGCGGCGTGGTCACGTGCACCACGTCCGGCCGGGTTTCCCGCAAGAGGTCCGTCAGATCATTGAACGCCCGCGCGATGCCGAACCGTTCCTGTAGCTGACGGGCCATCAGTTCCT
The DNA here is from genome assembly GCA_035577265.1 of Verrucomicrobiia bacterium. Taxonomy (GTDB): domain Bacteria; phylum Verrucomicrobiota; class Verrucomicrobiia; order Limisphaerales; family UBA11358; genus UBA11358. Next base: position 30,769 of record DATLVR010000015.1, read on the forward strand.
CCCGGTCGCACGCGCCGACAATTTCACAACCGCGAATGCGCTGGATCTGCAGCGCGTGCGCATCGGCAATCTTGCCGCAACCAACAATGGCGACCTTAAGCATGGAGCCCCCCCCCTGCCCGACAATCGGCAAAATATCGTTCCATGCCTTCCCGGGTGGAAATGTTCTGACGCCAGCCGAGTTTTTCCTTGAGCTTCTCATTGCTGTAGCCACTCCCCTTCCACTCCGCGTGCCAGCGGGCGCGGTTGAACACCGGCGGCAACTGACCTTGGGAAAAGTCCGCGTATTTTTCCCACAAATGGCAGAGGAGATAACTGGCGAACCGTGGCATATAAAGGGAACGAAAAGGTTTCACCTGCCTTTTGAACGACCGCAGAAAATCGAAACTGCAGGGCAGATCGTCATCCACCACGTTGAAGATCTGACCGTCAATTCCCGGTTTGAGTCCGGCCAGCACGATGGCGTCGGCACAATTGTCCACGTAGGAAAACGGAATCTGGTTGAATCCGCCCAGATGCAGGTAGATCCCAAAGGTGCTGATGCCGACCCGTCCGGTGATCGCCCGTTTGCCGGGACCATAGACCGCGCCAGGACGCAGAACCACATAGGGAAGACGCTGCTTCGCGCCGTAGTCCATGATGAGTTCATCCTGCTTGATCTTGGCGTAAGTGTAGGCATCCCCGTTCCGCTCCGAGCGCAACTTGATGGGGCAGGACTCATCCAAAATATCGCCGGTGGGTTTGTTCCGATTAGAGTATACCGCAAACGAACTGATGTTGACAAATCGACGCAAACTTCCGTCCGCCAGACTTGCCACCACCAGGTTCCGGGTGGTGACCACCGAGTTGAGATAAGCGTCGGCAAAGGATTTTTCACCGCTGCCGGCCGCCAGATGATAAATGACTTTCACATTCTGCACGGCCTGTTTGCAGTCTTCCGGTGAGAGCAGATTGCCGTGGATCATCTGGACGGCGGGCTGACCACCATTGCCATCGTCCGAGCCAGGCAGCCGCGCCCCGGGTCGCCGCGCCAGACAGCGCACATTCCGAAAGCCGCGTTCGAGCAGGCTGGCCACAACCCGCTGGCCGATGAAACCGGCTGCACCCGTGACCAGGATGGTATCTTCCAAGCCAGCCACGGCTTCGGGTCGTGCATTCGCATCGGAATGATGATTCATGGAGTTATTTCAAAAACCGAATCGCAAAAATTGCAAGGCATGATCATTTTATAAATCAAAACATCAGCCATGCCGAAGTGTGTTCTTGAATGGAGCGGGCGGATGGAATTGAACCACCGTTTTGAGCTTGGAAAGCTCACGTTCTAACATTGAACTACGCCCGCAGTGTTTTCACCAAAGGAAGTGGAGCAGGAAAGGGTTGAACTTCCATCTCACGTTTAACCGTGATGCTCTGCCAATTGAGCTACTGCCCCATCTAAGATTGCGGCTTGTATTTAAAAGCGAGATACTTTGCCCGCCAAGTGGTATAAAAGTCCATCCATTTATCCGGCACGCGGTCCTTGAGTTTGTGATGGAGCCGGAACTTGAGGGCGAACGCGCCCTTGCAGGTGAGCGGCACGTAGTAGCGGGGAATCTCCACACATTCAAACCCGTGGCTGATTTTGAAATCGCCCAAGCCCCGGCGGGCCCAATAGGCATAGTGCAGCGCTGGGATTTTCTGTTCCGTGCAGATCTCGACCGCCTTGGCCATCAAGGCGTTGTTGGGCGCCTTGTCCCGGTGGGCGATTTTGGACAAGATCTGCATAATGCTGGCCTTTCCATTCCCCTTGACCAGCTTGATGTATCCGATCAATTCCGCCCCCAGGAAAGCGCCGATGAATTCGGACTGCTCGACGAAAGTAATGTTCAATCGTTTCACCGTGGCAAAATCCTCCTGATAGTGCCAGTAGGGCTTTCCCTGCCGGATGGGTGTTTCATCGTTTATCGACTGGATACCGCGAACGAACTCGTCATCGAATGGAACCACCTTGACTTCCACCCCTTTCTTGGTCGCCTTGCGGGCCATGTTCCGGGTCTTGTCAGAAATCTGGTTCTTCCACCAATGCTCATAGGTGGTCAATGGAATCACCGCGATGCGGTCGGGCTCCGAATGAAAGGCAAGCAGACGATCGCGATCGTGAATCTCGGGAACAAAGTTGAACAGATCGATGTTCGCCCCGGAGTCCCGCATCTTGGCCACGAACCCCGCCGGATCACCCAAGTATTCATAATATTCATTATGCAGCTTCGATATTTTGAAGAGTCGGCCACTGACATCGATTTCGGTGTCCTCAATTATCATATCTCTTTGATGTGTTTAAAATCGTCTCCCAACAACCTCTGAAGAACGCCGTCAATTTTGCAGCCTGCGTCAATTCGGCAAACAGGCGTTCAGATGACTCATGTGAATTTAATTTCTTTCGAAGTGCGCCGCACAAACCGTTCCCAGACCATCCCCTGAGAGGGTTTTCAAACGTTTAGAAAAGAAACTTGGAACACTGGTCTGCCCAGGCTGCATCGAGAAGCTTGCCTTTAACCAATGGACCATGGAACACTTCATTGGCAATCAGCAGGCCGATTTTTTCGTTGGAATGCAGGGGATCACGAAAATCAGATCGGTTCGTCGTGATGTCGTTCACAAAATCATAATCAACGACCCGGACATCGAGCCGGCACAAGTCACGTTTGAATTCCAGGTATTGATCGTCCAACCCGAATTCCCGCACCCGCTTCTGAAAATCGGCGTGATTGGGCACAATGATGAAGGTGATCTCGGTTTCCTGTGCTTTGGCGAAAGCAACCATTTTCTGCATCCGCTGATATAAGGCGGCCGGATAGCGAAAACGTTCATAATGCTCACGGCCCCGAACACTAACAATATAGTTCCACCATTCGTCCTCGCTCATTGGCGGGACAGAACTGACGGCCTGTCTTTTGGTCGCAGAAGATTTGACGACATAGTAGCCGGCTTGGGCCACACTCGTATCGAACACGTAAAGCAACGGGTTATGGATCATGGCTTCGACGCTCGTCACCCGATCCGCAAACGCGTATTCATTGAACTCATTGAAATTGAGGGTGAACACCGCGCGCTTGAGCGGTTTGATCCGGTTCGCAAAATAAAAAAGGTCGATGCTTTCATTGAGTTTGAGCGCATTCGCTCCCAGGATAAAATACCTCTCCCCTGTGATCTGACTTATCTGTTCCACGGGCAGATCTTCCGCCCGTGAATCGCCGATGATGAGATTTTCACAGGGGTGGTTCACTTCCTTGAGCATGTTGAAAAGGATGGAGTTTAACGTCGCGGCATTGTCTTTTTTGACCTGCTCGGAAAAAGCATGTGACCAGTTAAAGTAATCAAACGGGTCCACCGTAATGACCACCACAACCCACACCACCAGCGGGGAAGCAAAGATCAAAACCCTTTTTAAGAAACGCCGAAATTCCATGCGCTAAAATTGGAAATAAATGAAATTCTGGGCCTGGTTATAATGGCCAAAGAAGAGCACGAGAACCAGAATGGCGTAGTAAACCGCCCACCGCAGCGGGCGCGGGGAGAACTTGAGCGATTCCCAAACGCCCTGACGACTGTCGATGATATCGTAGAGGAAAACCAGTCCAGCAAAGACTCCGGCGTAGATCAAATACGGTAATTTCAAGCCCATGCCGCGAAATTGGAGGGCCACCGTATTCAGATCAAGCCAGTCGCCAGCGCCCGAAAACATGTGGGTAAAGATAAACCAGACGTCACTGAAATTCGCCGCACGGAAAGGGATCCAAGCCAGGGTGACCAAGGCAAACGTCAGAGCGATATTCAGCCCGTCGAAGCCGGCCACGACAATTTGACCCTTTAATTTGCTGCGCAACCAGTCGCGGGCCGGTCCAAAGAGAGAATCAAGAACCATGAAACAGCCGTGCAGCGCTCCCCATACGGCAAAGGTCCAGTTGGCGCCATGCCAGAGGCCGCTGATGAAAAAGGTGATGAACAGATTGTAATACCAGCGCCATTTTACCACCCGGCTGCCGCCCAGTGGAATATACAAGTAGTCCCGGAACCACGTGGACAGCGAGATGTGCCAGCGGTGCCAGAATTCGGGGATGGATTTGGCATAATACGGCTGTCGGAAATTGGCCATCAGATCGAATCCCAGCAGCCGTCCCGACCCGATGGCAATATCGGTATAACCTGAAAAATCACAGTAAATCTGAATGCCAAAAAAAACTGTGGCCACAACCAGCGGCAAACCGGGATAACTATGGGGATTGTCGTAGACGGCATTCACCAGAATCGCCAGCCGGTCCGCCACGACAATTTTCTTGAACAGGCCCCACAAAATCAGCCGCAGGCCGGAAGCGAACAGGTCATAGGAAAAATCGTGCCGCTTGAAAAATTGCGGGAGCAGGTGCTGGGCGCGTTCGATCGGGCCGGCCACCAGTTGCGGGAAGAAACAGGAATAGACGGCGAAAACACCAAAATGTTTTTCCGCCTTCACCTTGCCGTGGTAGACATCGACCACGTAGCTGATCTTTTGGAAGGTATAAAAAGAGATGCCGATCGGCAGCAGCAGGTGGGAAACGGGGATGTCCAGCGGGATGCTCAAATCCGCGCACAATCCGCGCAGGCTGGCGCTCGCGAAGTTGAAATATTTGAAGCTGAACAGAACCCCCAGCAGCACGGCAATGCAGGACCAGAGATATTTTTTTTTGGCTTGCTCGTCTTCCGTGCGGCTGATGCCCAAGCCGGCTGCATAGGCCACGCCCGTTGAAAACAGGAGCAGGATGGCATACTCGGCCTTCCAGCACATGTAGAAATAATAACTGGCAACCAGCAATAACAACCAACGCCACTTTTGCGGGACCAAATAATATAGTCCAACGACGATCGGCAGAAAAAAGAGGTAATGGATGGAATTAAACAGCATTGAAAAAAGCCGCGGGAAATTTCAGCCAATCAAGCAGCGGAGGCCGGAATCTTAAACTCAAAAGCCTTGCGCTCACTCCGGATACCGATTTCGGTCGGATCAAAATGCCGGTCGAACGTGGTCCGGTCGCCGGACAGGACTGCATCCGCGGAATCCAGACCGGCGAGCGTGGCGATGTCCAAATCGGTGCGGGCTACGTGATATAGATTCGCGAATGCTTTGACCTCGTTAAACAGGCCGAGTCGCATTGAGGTGATCCAGTTGTGCCGGTTTTGTGAAGCGTCGGCGCCGGGGAACTTCAATACGCATTCCTCCATGAACGACTCGCGGCGCACCAGGCCGGACTGCACACAGAAGTCAATGGTCTGCCGGGTCAACTCCTTCGGATCCAGCGCCAGCAATGGATCCTCGCCAAAAGCATAATATTCACAGCACAGGCAGCCTTTGCCGGGCGGAACCATGTCCGAGTTGAAGCCGGAATAGTTGGTGATGCGGCCGATCCGCGATTTGGGATCGGTGACCTGCAGCCACGCGTGGGGAAATTCCGGTGGCGCGTCAAGGAACAGATAAACCAGCACCACGGTCTTGCGTTGCGCGGGGGTCCCTTGCGCTGCCGTATAAGCGGCCGGCACCTTGCACCCCAGCAGCGTGATCATGATTTCGAGCGGAATGCTGGAGATCAGAAAACGGGGCTGGTAACAGACGGTCTCCGACCCGATCTCCGCGGTGACCGATTCAATCCGCCCCTCACCCGGTTTGATTTCCAGGATTTTGGCGCCGAATCCGAACGATCCGCCGGCCGCCGTGATCCCCTGCGCCAGCGCATCGCAGATCTGGCCGGTGCCCCGGGCCGGATGACGCCAGACGCCTTCGAACGTGTTGACTTCGCGGGTGGAAAACGCGCGTTTCGCCGCCGCCCGTAACGTGGCGATCAACCCAGCCTCGTCGCCATTCGAATAATTTTCCGGCAGCGACAGGTCGGCCCAGCGTTTGCCGGTTAGTTTTTCCTGGAAGCCCTGTGACACGACCCGCGTGAGCAGCCGTCCACGCGTGCGGTAGAAATATTCCTCCACATTGCGGGGTTTGCCAGTGAACACATTCAGCCTGTTCCCCAAAAATCCGAAGGCACAGCCGAGAAACATCGACCAGGGCATCCCGCGCCGGAAGCCCTGGTAACTGCGGGACATTTCGAGGATGTGACCTGCATACAGATAACCGCCGCGGTGCGGGTAGGGCCGGTAATCCGCACCGATCACTCCGGCCCAGAATTCGTCCACCCGGGCCAGCCGGTTGTATAATTCCTTACGCCCCACATCCACCACGAAGTCGCCGTGATGAACGCTGCGCATTAATCCGCCGGGACCTTTTTCGCGATCAATGATGACCGGCGGGTGGCCGGCTTTGGCCAGCGTGTAACCGGCGGCCAGCCCGGCAGGGCCGGCCCCGAGAATCAACGTATGCACGGATTCGGTTCTCATGGTGAGGGTCGTGGGAGCTTGTTGATTCCGGCGAAATGAAAACGGCAGCCAGCTTGGAGTCTGGAGCTTCTATTTGGAAACCGGATGGACACTTTCCTTGGTGGTCACGGCCACCCGCCGGTTTTGCGCCGGACTCAATTCGGTCGTTTGGGTCGCGGTCGGACGGCTGCCCGTTCCGAGGTGGAGGAAGGCGCGCAACCGGCGCATCTGGTCCCGGCGCTGAAAGGCGACCAACTCCGCGCTGATGGGACGTGGAACCCGGCGCAGCAGGGCCCAGAAATACCCGGCAAAAATTGCTGCGCCCGCGACGACATAGGGTTTGCGGGTCATCTGGTAGACCGACCGGAACAACTGCCAGAGCGGATGAAAGCCCAGGCGATACTGGCGCTCGCCCAGTTTGAAGTTGACCGCCATCTTGTGCCCGCTGTTCGCTGAACCCATCGGCCGGTGATGTTCACAGGTCTTTTCGGTGAAGGTATGGGTGCGCCAGCCATTCATGCGGGCCGTCAGCACCGCGATCACATCGATGCCGCCGCCTTTCGATTCGACATAACCACCGCCAGCCTCAAAGCATTCCCGGCGGAAAATCTGGCAGGCACCGGAGACGTGGTCGGCGCTGCTGTAGCGGTAATCATAGGTCTGACCATCCTCCGAAAACGGGGCGCCCACAATGCCGAGTTGCGGGTCCTGCGCGAGCTTCTCCATGAAGAACTTGAAGAATCCCGGATCAACCGTGATGTCCGCATCAAGACTCACGATGACATCATGCAACAGAGCTTTGATCTTGCCATAACCGGTGTTGAAGCAGCGCGCCTTGCCTCCAAAATCCCGCGTCTGACGCTCGGGCATCCGGAACAGCTTGATCCAGTCGTGTTGCGCGGCATAGCAGGCCACAATCTCATCCGTGCGGTCCGTGGAGCCGTCGCTGACGATGAGCCAGCGCACCGGGCGGACGGTCTGGTTCACGACGGATTGGATGGTGATCTCCAGATACTCTTCCTCGTTCCGGGCCGCCGTGATGAGCAGGTATTTCAGTGCCGGGGGATTCATACTTTTGCCATTTCCGGCGCAACGGGAGGCCGCCGGCCGGGCACGGGAGTGCCGCCCGATTGCAACCGGAGTTCGAGCAGGGCCAACCCCTTGAAAATCGTCGCTTGGGCCCAGTGGAGCATCGGGGTTCTCGCCTTCATCAGGGGATAGATGCGATAGAAAAAATGTCCGTCGCGCCCCTGCATGTTGGCGATGGTCCAGCGGGCCACTTTCACGGAAAGCTCCAGGCACTCGGGATCCTCACCCGCAAAAGCGGCCAGCGATTCGATGGACTGGGCCGCGCACTGGCTGTCCACCGGATAGCGGCGGTCATGGTAATATTTGGGGCAACCGTCCGCCTCGAAAAAATGGCGTTTGTAATAGTCCAGACCGCGGCGGAAGTTGGGGCGCCACGTCTCATCGCCGCTGCATTCCAGATAACATTTCAGGCTATCGAGGTTGTAGCCAGTGTGAAAATTATCCACCCAGTGATACTTGAGATTTTCGCCATATTGCCAGGCGCCGTCGGCCAGTTGGCGCGAGCAACTGTATTCCATCGCGGACCGGGCCACTTCCAGATAGTCCTGGTTGCCGGTGTGTTTCGCCGTCCGGGCGAGCATGGCGGCACCCAGCATGTTCGAGTTATGGATCGAGCTTTGGACATGGGCCAGATAACTCAGGCAATTTCCCCGGTCGGTCTTTTCGCGCGGCAGATCCATGATCCAGCCACAAACACTGTCGGCAATGTTCAACCAGCGGGCGTTCCCGGTCACCTCGTAGGCTTCCAGATAAGCGAAGCCGATCAACGCGGTCCAGACGATGATGGGATCCTCGCTGGTGTAGGAACCGCCGCGGCTGGAAAAATCGAAATGGTTGCTCCAGCTGTGCTTCGTGAACTTGCGGGCCTTGTGCTGATCCAGCCAATCGAGGCAGGCTTCGGCTTTCTGGAGGTATTCCGCGTTTCCGGTGGTCTGGTAGCGGAACAAATATCCATGAGCCATGTAACCTCGGCCTTTGGTCGATTCCTTGGGGGTGACGCGCATCAGTGGCCGCAGGTTGACGGGTGACTGGCGGATCAACTGCAAGAGCAGGCGCTCGGCCAATAGATTGCCACAGGTCAGCGGCCGGAACCAGGACGACAAGCCGTCAAACGGCTCATAGCCACGATAGTTCCGCGCCTCGACCCAGTTCTGGACGCGGTCAAGACTCGCGGTGATTAATGGAGCTGAATCGCCGATTTTAGACATGGCGATTTGCAAAGAATTTTCTGATCTGGTCAGCCACGTAAAAAATCATTTCACCCGTCATCTCCGGGAAGATCGGGAGCGACAGGATACGCGACTGGTTCGCATGGGCCACCGGAAAATCCGCCGGCGTGTGGCCGAGATAGGCATAGGCCGGGAAAAACGGCAGCGCCTTGGGATAATTCAACACCGTGCCGATGCCCGCGTCGGCCAGATGTTTTTTCAGCGCGTCCCGCCGCTCCGTGCGGATGACGTAAAGATGATAAACGTGGTCGCGATTGGACGCGACTTTCGGCGTGACAATATCACCCACCCCGGCGAGCAGCTCGTTGTAACGTGCCGCCACCTTGCGCCGGGCCTCGGTCCACTGCGCCAGATGCGGTGCTTTCACATTCAGGATCGCGGCCTGCAGACCGTCGAGCCGGCTGTTAATTCCCTCCATGATGTGTTCGCCCTTGCCGCCGTGCCGCGCGAACGTGGCCGTCCAATCTGCGAGCGCGTCGTCATTCGTCACCAGGCAGCCGGCGTCACCGTATGCGCCGAGGTTCTTGCCGGGATAAAACGAGAAGGTCGCCGCATTGCCGAAAGTGCCGACGAGTTTGCCCTGAAAACGCGCCAGGTGTGATTGGGCGCAATCCTCAATGACCCACAGTTTGTGCTTTTTGGCGATGGCCATGATGGCGTCCATGTCCGCCGGCTGGCCGTAAAGATGCACGGGGATGATGCCAACGGTGCGCGGGGTGATTTTGGCTTCGATCTGTGCGGCGTTGATATTAAACGTGTCGTATTCCGTGTCGGTGAAGACCACCCTGCCTCCCGCCTGCGTGATGGTTTCCGTGGTGGAAATCCACGAGTGCGCCGTGGTGATGACTTCGTCACCGGCCTTGATGCCCAGGCCGCGCATGGCGATATAGAGCGCGTCGGTGCCGTTCGCGCAGGAGACGCAATGCTTCACACCCTGGGTCGCCGACCAGATTTTTTCGAACTTGTCCACGTGCGGGCCGCGGATGTAGGCCGAATTGGTGATGACGTCCTGGATGGCGGCATCAATCTCCGGCTTGATGGTCAGGTATTGGGCGTGCAGGTCAACAAATGGTATTTTCATGATTCAATTCTGATTCGCACTCAAGGCGCGCGTAAAAATTTCGCCGGATTCCCCGCGTAGATTCCCGGTTTCGTGATGTTCCTGGTCACGACCGAGCCGGCGCCGATCACGACGTAGTCGCAAATGTTCACGGCCAGGATGGTCGAGTTGGTGCCGAGACTGACGTGGTTGCCAATCTTCGTCGCGGCCCACAAATCTCGGTTGTTATTCGCCGGCCCGCCGGTTTTGAACAGGTCATTGATGAACATGACGCCATGAGAAATCACGCAGTCGTCACCGATCGTCACCAGGTCGCAGACGAAGGCGTGCGACTGGATTTTGCAGCGTCTGCCGATGACCGCGCCGCGCTGGATTTCGACAAACGGACCGACAAACGTGCCGTCGCCGATGGTGCAGCCGTAAAGGTTCACCGGCTCCACGACCGTGACATTTTCACCAAATGTCACGTCCACAATGCCGGCTTTTTTCAGTCTCGGTTCCGCCATAATATTAGTGGGCCTTGCCGTTGTTCGCCTGTTCCAGAATGGAGACCACCGTGCGCGCGTGCGCCAGGCCGGTCAAGGGCGTGGTCTGGTTCTTGATCGACTCGATGAAATGTTCCGCCTCCACGCGGAGCGGTTCGACGAATTTCACCTGCGGCAGCAGGATGTCGCCGCTGCGATAATCAAATTCCTGCGGACGCGGATGGTCAAAGTCCATGTTCTCGCCCAGCACGGCGCGCCGGTCAATGCCCTTGTCGTAGATGGCGATCTTGTCATCGGCCACGTCGTCATAGACCACCATTTTCTTCGAGCCGACGACGATCATCTTGCGCACCTTCTGCGGATCGAGCCAGCTGACGTGGATGTTGGCCATGATCTTTCCCGGATAGGTCAGGCTTAAAAACACCACGTCTTCGATGCCATCCTGCATATAAGCCATGCCCCGGCGCGAAACGGAAAGCGGGGAAGGATCGCCCAGCCAGTATTGGATGATGCTGATGTCGTGCGGTGCAAAATTCCAGAGTGCGTCAATATCCGAACGGATGCGGCCCAGGTTCAGGCGCTGGCTGTAGATGTAGCGGACCTCGCCGAGGTCGCCGTCATCAATCAGCTTCTTCACATAACGCACGGCGGAATTATAGATGAAGGTGTGGCCGACCATGACGACAAGACCTTTTTCACCGGCGACGCGCGCGAGTTCATCCACTTCAGACGCCCGGGTGGCCATCGGCTTTTCCACAAAAACATGTTTGCCCGCCTTGAGCGCCGCCAGCGCGAGTTCAAAATGTGTGCCAGCCGGCGTGGCGATGATCACCGCGTCGATCTCCGGGTCGTCGAGAGCCGCCCGCTGGTCTTCAACTCCCCTGGTCCGTGGAAAATTTTTCTCCACGAACGAACGCCGCTCGGCGCTGCCGTCCACGACATATTTGACCCCGCAGTTTTTCAGTGCCGAAAAATTACGGAGCAGGTTCGGACCCCAATAACCGCAGCCGAATTGGGCGAGGACAAACTTATCTTTCATGGATCACCTTGGTTTTTGTTTAATTGAATCCTGTTTCAGGCAGCAAGACAAGTTTCGCATTCGTGGCGAACAGTTTGTTCGGAAAAAGTTGCACCGGTTTTTCCGGGCTGGAAAATGCTGACCCGCAGCGGCGGCAAACCGGCATCACTGGCCGCCGGCATTTTGATTTTCACACGGTTTTCGTCCGTTGCGTCCACCTCAAACGTTACCGAACGGCGCCGTCGGAACCACGCGACCGTTTGCGCGGCGGTGGCAAACCAAGGATTTCTGGCAGACAATCTTTCGAGCAAGTGCGAATAAAAATTGTCCCAGAGTCGTTCCGGAGCAAGACTGCGGTCGTGCCAGTTCACCGTCAGCACCCCGCCAAAACAGACCGAGTTTTCAATGAGGGGAAGGACCGTCACATCGGCCTGCCTGGGTGAAAGATTCAGATAGGACGGGTAAAACAGCGCGGTGTCCATGATGTGCATCGGCAGTTCCAGCAGATTTTGCGTGGCCAACGGCTTGAAGACCTGGCTCGTTCCCGCGCGATAGCCGACGGTGTGATTGTAACCCACCGTGGAGTCATAAGAAAATCCGGCCGCTTCCAACCGGGCCGGCGCGTTGGCATCGAAATACAACCAGTGCATGCGGACGCCGGGCGCGTCGGTGTCCACAAGTCCGCCGATGCGCGCCCGTTCGTCGCGACCGGCGACGGCATCGCGCCATGCATCGAGGCCGTGCACGGCGATCTCCTTGCCCGCCGCCTGGAGCCGGCGCAAAATGTCGCGCAAGTCTGCCGCATCATAGCTGGCCGCGCGTTTTGACGGCCGGCGGCCGCCCGCGTCCAGGCCGGTTTCACCTTTTTTGGGAATGAAAAAAAACGTCGAAGCCCGTCCATTTTCCAACGCCAGGTAATGGTCAAATTGATACCAAAAATCTCCCGCCAGTCCCAGATGGACCAGCGGCAGGCGCAGCACGGCGAAAAAATTCTTCACGAGCTGGCCGGGGGTTTTCTTTCCCGAAAGCACGTCCAGCACCGAGCCGATTGTGCCGCGATACAGAAAACCGAACATCGTGTGGTCAAACTTATGATTGCGAATGCCGACATGATCCACGTCGTGGGTAAGGCAGACGATGAATTCATGACCGGCGGGACGCGGCGGAATCTCCACCAGCGGCAGCGCATGGCTCAAAATCAATCCGCGCAAAAAGGCGACGTGCCGTTCCAGCGTGGGACTGGCGGCGTGCTCCGCAGGCTGGCCGGTCACCAGCAAGTGACGCACCTCCGCAAACAAATCAAACCCCACACGCACGACCGGGCGGCCATCCGTTTCGCGGCGACGGAAGACGATTTGCAGCGACGCATTTTCCACCAGCCGGCGGCCATAGACTGGAAGCTCGACGCCGTCGTGCTTGAAAAGCCCCGGTTCGGCTGGCGCTTCGGACCGGATCCCCGTGCTCACGTCCGAGGCAATCAATTCCCCGGCGAAAACAATCACGAGCGCCGCGTGGTTGGCCGGGACGTCGAGGCCGGCGCACAGCAAAACTTGAGCGGGTGCGTCCGCCGTATGAAAGCGCCACGGCGTCTTGAAGAGCTCAAAGAACTCCCGGACGACCGGGTGGTCCGCTTCGCGGGTAAGGACGGAGATCATCGCAAAATTCAACGGCGCGGCTGCAACAGTTCATCGACGCGGTTAAGGAATTTCTTTCCAGCCTGGCTCCAGCACTCGCGGCGATATACCGTCTGCCCGCGCTGCGTGACGGCCCGCGCCAGGGCTGGCTGTCTAAATATAAATTCCAACTGCTTCGA